>CAMWJF010000151.1 GCA_947174505.1 uncultured Lachnospiraceae bacterium | reverse complement strand
ACCTGCCTGGATTACTCGCTGGATATGATGGAGAGGGCAGAACGTCAGGCAGAAAAGAGGGGGCTTAAGAATGTCTGTTTCAGGCAGGGAGATGTGGGGAAACTGCCCTTCCCTGACGGCAGTTTTGACCTTGTGCTGTCGCTGAACGGTTTCCATGCCTTCCCGGATAAAGAGGCGGCTTACCATGAGGTTTTCCGTGTCCTGAAGCCGGGAGGGATATTCTGCGGCTGCTTTTATGTAAAAGGTGAAAATAAGCGCACGGATTGGCTTGTTGATAAAATATATACGCCAAAGGGGTACTTTACGCCACCCTATGAGACGGTAGGCAGTCTGGAAATGAGGCTGAAGTCCGCGTACCGGAAAGTGCAGGTGAAGACCGTGGAGGGCATGGCGGCTTTCCGGTGCAGGAAGGGAAAAGCAGATGCACAAGGTTGAAAATAAATCCAAAGAGGAAATTGCAGAGATCGGCAGAAAAATCGGAGAAGCGTTTACCGCTGAAAAAGCAGGGATTGTAACCTTGCTGACAGAGGAACAGACAGTTAAAGCCTTTGAAATAATGACCGAATATTTTTACCGGGCGGGGGTGCTGTATTCCACGTCTGAAACAGGTGAGGGTTATCTTGCCTATTGGGAGAAAAAAACAAAGCCTGCAATTGGCCCTGCCCTGCATATGATAAAGCGGTTTTTATGGGAACTGCCGCTAAAGGCGGGTCTGGCTGTCATGCAAAGCGGCGGTGAACAGTATGCGAAGATTTTTAAGAAAGAACAGAATTACATCGCCGTATCCATGGTAGTGGTATTGCGGGAGTTTCAGGGAAAGGGATTTATGCGCAGGGTTCTGGAACAGCCGTTTGCAGAGGCGGAGGAGAAAAATATTCCCTGCGTACTGGATACGGATACGCCGCTTAAGGTAAAGAAATACATCCGCTGCGGTATGGAACTGGCTGGCGAAAAGAAACATAAGGCTGGGTTTTCGCTGTATACAATGGCATACCATGCATCATCAGCAGGATGACACTCCTGAGAATTCCGTTGCTCATTATTGGAATACTGCAGTGCGGATTATTGTATTTCCGTTTGCAGCATGGATATGTACATTGCTTTGAGGAGGGATTATGGACAGGAATGACAATAAAGGCTTTTGGGACAGATGGGCAAAACGCTATGACAGGACAATATCAATAGAAAAGAATACTTATGCACAGATTCTGCACCGTATGAAAGAGAAACTGGACAGGGATATGTATGTATTGGAGCTTGCCTGCGGCACAGGAGTTTTATCCGTACAGCTTGCGGGGAAGGTAAAAATGCTGGAAGCAACGGATTTTTCAGAAAAGATGATAGAGCAGGCGAAACGGAGGCCATATTCCGCCAGACTGCATTTTTCGGTGCAGGATGCAACAGCGCTTCCCTATGCGCCCGAAACATTTGACGCAGTGATCATTTCAAATGCACTGCATATTATGCCATTTCCAGAAAAGGCACTGGCAGAAATCAGGCGGGTATTAAAACCGGATGGAATTTTGATAGCGCCGACATTTACGGCGGCAGGAAGCGTATTTGGACGTTTGAAGATACGGATGATGGAGTTTTCGGGATTTCAGGTATTTCATAAATGGAAACCACAGGAATATTTGAATTTTTTAAAGGATAACGGTTTTACTGTAACAGACAGGGAGGTTTATGGAGGTGCGCTGGCGCTGACATATACAGAGGCAAAGGTAAGGGATAAGAAACAAAGAGGAGTGGAGATTTGAAACAGAAAAAAACAGTAGAAGATTATCTGAAAGAGATCTATATCCTTTCCAGACAAAAGGGAGGCAGGTCGCTGAGGATACTTACGAACGGCATGATACCTTCAGACGTCTTTTAATGAGCCTTGGCGTGGATGAGAAGACAGCAGCGGCGGATGCCTGCGAGATGGAACATGCGGTCAGCCAGTCAAGCTATGAGGCATTGAAGGCTCTGGCGGAAAAGGCAAAGAGAGAAAGTGTGGGGTAAGGTACCATGATGATAAAGTACTGTATGTTGTTAAGACAGGGCAGGAGAATATGCAATTATGAAAAATGTACATTTTGAGACGGAAACGGATGGTTTTTACGGAGCCTATTGGAAATGCAAAAACAAAAGTGATGCAGCGATGATCCTGATGCTTGGAGATGATCCGGAAGATCATATGGCCAGAAGCGGTGTCAGGTGGCTTCATGAACTTGGGATAAACGTCATGTCAATGTCTCCGGGTAAAGAAGATTACGGATATCATAATTATCCGCTTGAGAGAATAGAAACCGCAATCACGTGGCTGAAAAAGAACGATATCAGAAAATTACACTATGCCGGACCCCATACCTGAATATCATGGCAGATTTCAATATTGGTATGGGGATAAGGAAGAGAAAGACCGTGCATGGGATATTAAATACATAAAGGAAAGATTCCCCAATGCAGAGTTCGTGAAACTTAAAAATATGGGACATGGAAGCATGGCATCTCTCCATCCACAGGAAATGGCGGAACGTTTGACGGAATAACCTTTGAAAGAACTCAGACTTTGGGAACTGGCGGGCAAAAGTGTGATTTTCATCTGTATTCGGCAAAATAATTTT
>CAMWJF010000150.1 GCA_947174505.1 uncultured Lachnospiraceae bacterium | reverse complement strand
GTCCGATTATATGTCGGCGGTAGATGCAGTATCTAAAATCCGGGAAGAATTGAAAAATAAGCAGAAAGGAGATTCGGCGGAATGATCAGGAAATTTCTTGAGACAATCTTTGGCAGGGAGTATGAACTGCGGGAACGGATTTTCAGAATGCTGATTCTGGTGGGCGGCAGTCTGGCGCTTATGGGGATTTTGGAATGTTTCATTCTTATGGATGTGAAAATTGTTATCATTCCTCTTATTGTGCTGCTGACAGTGTTATGCATGGAGCTTCTGATTACTTTTAAGTACCGTAAAATTGACATTGCCGCCATTAGTGTAGCCTTTCTCATTATCCTCATTGTGTTTCCTACCATGTTTTTCTTAAGCGGAGGATTGGAGGGCGGTGCAACCGTTTGGTTTGCAATAGGACTGCTCTATGTATTTTTGATGTTTTCCGGCAAAAAACTGGCGTTCTTTTTAAGCCTGTCAATCGTGGTAGATGTTTTTGCGTATGCTTATGGCTATTATCATCCGGAAACCATTAAGCCAATGGACTCACAGGCAGCAGCATATCTGGATTCTCTGTTCGCCGTGTTTGCGGTAGGGATTGCAGGAGGGGTTATTTTAAAGCTCCAGATGAGACTGTTTAATATTGAGCGTGATGTGGCAAGAAGACAGCAGGAAGAACTGGAACGTATGAGTGAGTCTAAAAACAGCTTTTTTGCAAGTATGAGTCATGAAATCCGCACGCCGATCAATACAATCCTTGGGTTAAATGAGATGATTTTAAGGGAAAGTAAAGAGAGCGGAACGAGGGAATATGCAGGGAGCATTCAAAATGCCGGTAAAATGCTGTTGAATCTTGTGAATGACATTTTGGATTTATCCCAAATTGAAATGAAGAAAATGGAGATAGTCCCTTTGGAATACAAATCAGCGGAGCTGTTCAGTGATCTGATCGATATGATTCAAGTGCGTCTCAGGGAAAAAAAGCTTGATTTTCAGGTAGACATTGATGAAGCAATTCCTTCCATTTTGTTTGGGGATGTGAAAAGGGTCAAGCAGGTGATACTGAATATTCTTACCAATGCGGCGAAGTATACGAGGGAAGGTTCTGTGATTTTTTCCGTTCATGTGGAATCAATGGATGAAGAGGATGTTTGGCTGAAGATTATGGTGAGGGATACCGGCATTGGAATCCGAAAAGAAGACCTGCAGCATTTGTATGATTCCTTTAGGAGAGTGGACGCACGTACGAACTTAAGGGTAGAGGGAAGCGGACTTGGGCTTTCTATTACAAAACAGTTAGTAGATCTGATGGACGGCAGGATTTCGGTAGACAGTATTTATACAAAAGGTTCTGTCTTTACGATTACGTTACCGCAAAAAATCATGGACAGGACTCCCATCGGGGATGTAAAATTTTTGTCGCGGAGCAGGGTGCAGGTTGAGAAATATCAACAGAGTTTTGAAGCTCCTGAGGCACGCGTTCTGATCGTAGACGACAATGCTACCAATTCATTAGTGGAGCGTAAGCTGCTGGAGGCGACAAAAGTGCAGGTAGATACCGCAAGATGCGGTGCTGAATGTTTGGAAATGACTAAGCGAAAGTACTATCATGTGATTTTACTGGATTATATGATGCCGGAGATGAATGGTCTCGAAACATTACGGCAGTTACGAAGGCAGGAAAACGGTTTGTGCCGTGACAGTGCCGTAGTCGTTCTGTCCGCCAATACCGTGGCGGAGATGAAAAAGGCCTGTTCAGAAGAGGATTTTGACGGGTATTTGGAAAAGCCTGTTCAGGGAACGGCTTTGGAGGCAGAAATTTTAAAATTCCTTCCAGAGGATATTATAGAATATCGCCGTGAGCAGAATATGGCAGGGAATGGAGGGGAGATTCAAAGAATTTCTTCCCATAGAAGAAAGAAAGTGTATATCACTACGGACTGTGTAAGTGAAGTACCGGACAACCTGCTGGAAAAATATGATATTGGCCTGATGTATTTATATATAAAAACGGACAGCGGGCGCTTTGCCGATACCTGGGAAATTTCGTCGGATAACCTTAGTCAGTATATGACGGCTACCACAAGCAGCGCTATAGCGGACAGCGTTTCCGAGGAGGAGTATGAGGACTTTTTTGCCGATGCGTTAACGCGGGCAGAGCAGGTCATCCATATTTCCATGGCACAGTATGTAGGCAATAGCTACGAAGCTGCCAAAACGGCTGCACAGAGTTTTGACCATGTGCAGGTTATCGAATCTACACAGATTTCTGGTGGACAGGGTCTGATCGTTTTATATGCCGGACTGCTTGTTACTCAGGGATATACAGCCGGTGAAATCTGTGAAAAAATCGAGTATATCAAAAAACGGATAGAGTTCCGTGGTATGATGCCGTCAGCAAAGATTTTCTATGAGCATGGCTATACAGGTAAAGCCATTGCCAGACTATGTGAGTTGTTTCAGTTTCATCCCGTATTGAGAATGAGGCAGAGTAAACTGGAGATAGCGGGGGTGGGCGCCGGAAGACTGGACCGGTCATGGAAACGCTTTATCCGCCGGTGTCTGTGGCACAATAAAAAAGTTAGTGATGATGTTATCTTTATTTCCCATGTGGCATGTAG
>CAMWJF010000149.1 GCA_947174505.1 uncultured Lachnospiraceae bacterium | reverse complement strand
TTATACTGTCGAAAATAAAATGCTTTTTCTGTCTACTATAAAGTGCCGCGTTACAGGAATAGCCGCCAGATTCTCTTCCAGATATTTAGCTTTTTCCGGGTCATCCATGCACTTTTTCAAAAATGCGCTTGATACTGATACCGTTGTCGGAACTCCCTGCATTGAAGTTGTACCCGAATTCATATAGCTGTATTTTCCCTGCAGATATTTGGAATAGTCATTGACATTGCTGTAACCCGTCTTGATCTGCTCTGTTTTGGTTACGCCGGGTTTTGAGGTCTTTAACTCCACCGTGCTTGTTGTCACATTACCTTCCTTTGCCGTGTTTGTGTAGCCTTTCCCATAATCGCTGTAATTGTTTGTAATCTCCATTGGCATTTTCTCATCCTACTTGATAAAAATATTTCAACGGCGGCTCCTCTGTCATTCAGAGCCGCCCATGCCCCCTTACGGTAAGTCCGGGCATATCCTGCTTTACTTCAAAATGCCCGCCGCTTCATATGCTGCAACCGAAACCGCCTTTTGGGTTATGCTGGTCTGGTAATATCTCTCGTCCGCTTCCTGCTCCATCAGCTTGCGTTTCAGGGCGCTTTCTTCATTCAGCCGTGCATATTCCTCACGCCTTTTCCTCTTTGCCGCCTGCTCCGCTTCAAACTGGCGCTGCTCCTCCTCTGTCGGCCCGGATATGTTGCCACCACCGCCTGTCACACGATATTTTTCAATCTCTCCATTCTCATCAAGTGAAATCAGCCATGAACATACCCTGCCTGGTCTGACAGAAGTTGCTGTATATGTGGTTATAAAATTTTCAACATTTGCCATTACCCTCTTAGCCAGTTCAGGATCATTCTTCATCTTTTCTTCTAATTCCGGCGGTACAATAATCGACTTCTGCCCTAATGTAGAATTCCACCGTGACTGTACCTGCGGACTGGCTGCTTCCGGCTCAGCCCCTGTTGGCTTCCAGTTTGTTACGGATGTATCGGTATCATCCCGAAAGAATTTTTCAAGAGGAAAATCGTTCCTGTCCCATGCTCCCTGCGATATTGCCGAACCGTCCATCACATGATAGTATGCTCCGGGATATCTCGCCTGCCACATATCCTTAAAACTCATCCCCGACACATCCGACTGCCCCGCCGCCTTTGCCGCCGCAAGTTCCGCAAAGCTCACGCCATCGCTCTTGCCTGTTGCATTCTTCTGGTACTGCTCCGCCAGATAGTACCCTCCTAATTTACCTGTCACTCCAAAATCCATCTTCTTCTCTCCTTTCATTTTTCATCATCACGGACAGGATGAACACCCTGCCCTTTACTTTAAAATCCATAGTTCCCTGATACTTTTCAGCCGTACTTTTGATGTTGGCAAGCCCTATCCCGTGGGAGCTTTTGTCCGCCTTATCCGTTATGGGAAATTCCTCCTGCCGCCTCCGCACCAGCCACCCATCAAAACTGTTCTCCACTTTCAGGATCAGCAGATTGCCTTTCTGCAGGGAACACAGCCGGATAAAGGCATCCGCCTCCTGCTCCTTTGCTTTCAGCTTCCTGCAGGCTTCCATCGCATTATCAACGGCATTCCCAAGGATAACGCCTATGTCATAGCTGTGTATTTCAAGCCCCTGCGGGAGCATCAGCTTATCCGCATCCATTTTTAGGCCAGGCACATCCCGCACCGCCTCATGGTATTTCATGTTCAGCAGGGTATCCACCACTGTGTTCCCCGTCTTGAAACGGACTTCCAGCTTTTCAAGTCCACGGTTCAGTTCCGACAGGTACTCCTCCAGCTCGCCGTTCCCTTCCCCCGCGGAAAGACGCTGGATGACGGAAAGGGTGTTCTTCATGTCATGTTTCATGCCCCTTATGCCGGAATAGATGCGCTCCATCTCCTCCATATGCTCCTGCAGGCTGCTTATCTGCTTTTCGAGGACGATCCTGCCGCTCTTTTCCCTGTTCCAGCAGATCATATCCTGAAACAGCTTCACACTATATAGGATGGAAAGCAGTGAAAGAAGCAGGATTGCAGGAATCACCACTGTCAGAATGGGATACCTGTCATACAGCATTTCCGGAACACTGTCCTCCACCGTAATCATGATAATACGCAGGAGCGTACAGATCATCATGCCCACCGCCGCAGGGGTAAGGATAAATAAAAGCTCCATCCTGCTGACGGCATAATCCTTTTCCCGGAAATCCCGCACAATCTTTCTCAGCGAGAAGTACAGCAGTAGGGCAATAACAAAATATTGGGGAAACAATATCCCAGCCATACCGGCCTTAACCGCTATGACAAAGGCACTTTCTGACGGAAACACGCCTTTTCCTGCACACCAGTTTATAAGTTTATATACCCCATCTCCCACTTCATTCAGCAGTAAAACTGATACTTGGCTGCCAATATCCGAAACTGCCTGAAACGAAACCACAAGGAAGACCGTAACAGGGCGGAACGCCTTATAAAAGCATAATGCAAGGAATGACAAAATACAAAGTGACAATGCCAGCGTCCCGACCGCCACCTTATAATCCTTATATCCTGGCGTTGAAACCCACATCACCGCCATCCTCAACCCCACATACAAGACCGCTACATACATCCCGTTCCATCTGCTTTTCAGCCTGCTTTCCAGAAAGTTACCTAAAAA
>CAMWJF010000148.1 GCA_947174505.1 uncultured Lachnospiraceae bacterium | reverse complement strand
CCCAGCCAATATTTATTCAGGCAATGTTCGGTAATTTGTGCTGGGAAAGTTGAGTACATAATGATAAATATAATCATTTTTAACAGGCTACCTCTTTATGGCATCGAAATCAGGCAGGAAATGACCACATATACCTTTTCAAAAATGAGTCTGCTGGGGATTGTGCTGTTTATCTTCGGTCTTTTATTTACAGTACAGGGAATCGCAATCAGATATCATTTATCACATGCGAATGACTCATACAAGGAGTCAGAAATAAAAACCGGCCGCTATATTGTACGCGACTTAACGCGGGAGCAGCTGGTCGGCCAATATTATTCCGAAAAAAACGGAACCCTTAGATATGGTCCGTACTGCAGCGAAGACGTATTATCTTCAAAACAGACATATGTTGCTGCCACAAATAAGGACTCCAATTACTATGCCCCGCTTATCGTTTCAAGGGCGTATCAAAAAGACTTTGAACATATGATTAACGGCGATACCGCCTACCATATGTTCGGTAAATTCGAAAAGTCTGATTCTGTTTTGCATTATGATACCATAGCGGAATGCATGGGCATAGACAGCAAGACACAGATAGCAGACATGTTGTCTTCTGCATATCAGATTCGGATCATCGACCCGGAGGAGGAAAAGAAGGTATTATATAAAGGGTTATCACTTTTCATCTTTGGGTTACTGACTATGTTTCTGACCATGAAAAGGGACAAGCTGTCCAAAAATAGCAGTTAAGACAAAACGCCCCGCAGGAAAATCTGCGGTTGCTGTGAGAGGACGGCGGTTAGTCACCGCCTCCTACTCGATTTTCCCTCATTGCGTTTTTTAATCAGGGCTTACTCCACGTAATCTGACTTCACATACGCAGTCTTTCCCTGATATTTGATCTTCGTCCAACCGTCAGCCTGTTTCATGATCACCTCAAGCTTTTCACCCGTATAAGCCGTCGCTAGCTTGTCCGAAGTCTCGCTTGCCCCACTCCTGATCCTGACGTTTTCTTTCACTGTCACCATGCCTGACGTCGCGGCGGTCTCATTGCCATCCGGCTCTTCGGACGTCGTCTCTCCTTCGGTCTCCGTCGCTTGGGCAGCATCTCTGACTTCCGTCTTAGAAGGCTCCAGATAATCGCTCTTGATAAAAGCCTTCTCACCGTTATACTCTACCTTGCTCCAGCCGTTACCCCGCTCTTCCAGAAGCTTGAACGTATCTCCGACCGCCGCCTTGCCGAGCTTATCCGCGGTCTCGCTGTCGGATGTCCTGATATTGACCACATCAGTCGTTTCCACCTCGGTTACTACCGTCTCCGACGCCGGGGTGCCGCTAACATCCGGCGTATCTGCCTCCTGTGCGTCTTCCTCCGCGTCGCCTTCTCCGCTGTCAGTCTGTTCTGTGCCTTCGGCACGGGCCAATGTCTCGCCCACGTTCTTCTCAATCTCTTTCGTAAGATCACTAAGGAAATCCACCAGCGTACTGTCTTGGGCCAGCATATCGTTATAGACTACCGCCGTCTTATTGTTCAAATCGATCACATCATCCTGAAGCAGCACTTCCCGCATATAACGCCGCTCGCTCGCTCTCGCTCGGCTCGTAATCTTCATTGATATAAAACGAACCGTCCTCCTTCGTACACACATAGTAGGAGCTCATACCGGGAATGGGCTTATCGTAATCATAAAACTTAAACTCCGTATAAACCAAAGCGATGTAGGTACCTTCGCTGGGTCCGGCCTTCGTATAGACTTCAATCGATGCGGATTCCGTGTATTTACTGGTTTCCGCAGCGCGCAGCTTCTCCGTGGCATCCAGATAGTAGAGCAAATTACTCATTGTTTCAGTATCTCCGTCCATCACAGCCTTATAGTAGGTCTCAAAAAACTCGTTCATTCCGGGAACCGCATCTTTTTCAAGAGGCACCAGTGGGATTTCTTCCAGCGCTTCGTCCGCTCCTTCCCCACTCTCCGCCGAAACTGCCGCTTCCTCTAGTTCCACCTTACGCTTGTTCGCTTTGATCGCAATTACGATCGTAAAACCCACACAGATCACAAGGATAACAGACAGGACAATCTTAGAATATCTTATGAACCAGTCCCTCAGCGCATCAAACTCCGCCTTCAGGAAGCTCTGTATTGTGTTGTTTGATGTGTTCATAATCCACAACCTTTCTTTAAATGCACCCGACAGGACTCGAACCTGCATCAAAGGCGTCGGAGGCCTGCGTTTTATCCATTAGGCTGCATGTATCCGCTTTCGACGTGAAATTTGTTACAAATATATTACAAATTTGTTACATCTTTTTTGCATCATATCACAGGCAGGAACACCTGTCAAGTAATGGCAGCTAAGAAATCAGGAAGAAATCACGGCAAACGCACGAATGCTCTCATCCCATCTGCGGCATTCGCAAACCACTCCGTGATTTTGCTCATGTCGCGCTGGCGCGAAAAAAGGACATTCCCAGATTTCTCTGAAAATGTCCTATACGTATCATAATCTTTGTTGCATACCTGTTGCATTCGATGTAAATTCCAGCACATCCGACAACGTTCCACAACTTCTATTACCCTTGTAAAGTGGGCTTTTCCTCATCAAAATACTTGGCGTTCTTCTTTACTGCAATTTTCTCAGCAGCCATAACATCAGTCATATTTCTCCAATCGCCAAACTCTCTCAATATTTCATCTGTA
>CAMWJF010000147.1 GCA_947174505.1 uncultured Lachnospiraceae bacterium | reverse complement strand
AAATGACAGAGATTTATCTGGCAGAGAACCATCTGCTGCTTAAAACAGGATATGGAAATCCAGATATGCACAGTCACTCTGCCTGTCATATCCTGGTGGGACTGCAGGGGGATATGCGTGTCATTACAGAGAAGGAAACCGTGATGTGCCGCGGTGCCATCCTGCCTTCAGGAATGGTTCATACAGTAGAGAGTTTTGGTGAACCGCTTTTGGTATTCTTGTTTGATATTACATCCACGGTGTCGGAGCAAATGCGGAGTTTTACAGTGCTGGAGGAGTGGACAGCAGAGGGCATTGCCATGTCCTATCAGATGCATACCGCCGGAGACTTGGAAAAGGATTACGGAAAATTTTTCAGGGAAACAATGGGGCGGATAGGAATAAAGGAGGTCTCCAGCAGGATTACGGATGAAAGAATTCTCCTTGCAATGAGGTTCGTGGAAGACCATCTGCAGGATACGGTAACAGCGAAGGATACGGCCGGAGCGGCATTCCTTTCGGAAGGCCGGTTCTCCCATCTGTTCAGAGAGCAGGCGGGGATTGCCTTTTCAAGTTGGCTGGTGTTTCGGAGGTTGTTTTTTGTCTATATGAAGATAGCAGAAGGGGTATCCATTACAGATGCCTCCCTTGAAGCCGGATTTTCAACCCCGTCACATTTTGCCACAGTAAATAAGAAGATGTTCGGCATTACCGCCCGCGATCTGAGCGGCGATTACCGTTTGCATAGAATAGCAGATATTTAGAAGTGAATAGAAAGACCTTTCTGCATAATAGGGATATGGGATATATGTCCCCGACAAATGTACTGTTGGTATATGAGAATGCAGGGAGGTTTTTATGGAGTTTCATTTCAAAAAAGGCGTGTATAAGCTCAATAAGCAGAGCAATTTTGATTTTCAGCTAAACCGTGTTGTCATGTGGGATGGCGGCGACCTGGAAGAAATAAAGGCGGTGGGGCCGAAGATTAAGACAAGTGAAGACTGGAAAAGGGAGTTGATCGCCCTGGGGGACAAGGCAGTATCGGAGGGCAGGACGGAAAGTGCCATCGCCTATTACCGCATGAGCGAGTTTTTTATGTATGACGGCGACCCGGATAAAAAGGCTTATTATGTGAGAGCGACAGAGATGTTCTACGCTTACTATAAGCCTGTATTTGACAGCGGTGAGGTGGTACGCAGTGAAGTGCCTTATGAGGGTGTAAAGCTGCCAGTTATGATTGCCAAAGCAAAGGGGGAGGAGAAGGATATCATCCTTCTACATGGCGGCAACGATAGTTATTTTGAAGAATTTTTCCTTCCTATGCAATATCTTGCGGAGAACGGCTTTACTACCTATCTGTTTGAGGGGCCGGGACAGGGCGGTGTTATGAGGGTACAGGGAAAGCATTTTACCCATGAATGGGAACGTCCCGTGAAAGCGGTACTTGATTATTTCCAATTGGATGATGTGACAATTATCGGTGCTTCCCTAGGAGGAATGCTCGCTCCCCGTGCGGCGGCTTTTGAGGAACGGATTAAAAGAGTGATCGCATGGAGCATTTTCCCGAATTTCCGGGATGTTATCCTTTCTGCGTCAGGTCCGGCAGATGCCGGGAGAATGAAACTTGCAAAGTGGCTGCTCGACCATAACTGCAAGGGGATCATCAATGCCGTATTTGGCCGGCTGGCAGAGCGGAACGAAATGATCCGCTGGGGACTGGAGCATGGGAAGTATGCCTATGAAGCAGACAGCGCCTTTGATTACGCAAAGAAGATGGAACGTTATCAGATGATGGACATAGCGGACAGGATCACGCAGGATATCCTGATCGCGGGGGCAAACAGGGATCATTTCATTCCCTATACAATGATCGGGGAAGAAATCAATGCATTGAAAAATGTGCGGTCCCTGACCTTCCGGCTGTTCACGGATAAGGAAGACGCCTGCAACCACTGTAACTGCGGGAATGTGAAGCTGACCTTTGATACCTTTATGGACTGGATCATGCAGATGAAAGCGGGTGGCAGATAGACATGGCATTGCAAAAGAAATTCATTATCTTCGGCATTATCGGCTGCCTGTGCTTCGGTATTGGCGACTGGCTGCTTGGATATGTTGATCCTGCACCGATTGAAGGAAATGCTTTTTATTTTATCCGTACAGGGCATGGCGCAGGCTACAATACGGGGAAAGCGGCGGTATCCCTTGCCCTGGCTGTGGCGGGGATATGTTTCCTGCATCCGGGATTTTCCCATATATCGGATATAGCGAAAGAGGAAAAAACAAAGTGTTCCATTGGGTATGCCATGGAGATATGTTCCGTGGGGTGGCTTGCGTTGCATATTCTTGTGAGCATAAATGTGGCCGTATTCGCACAGGCGGAGAAGATGGGCGGACGTGAGTTTGCAGCGGCTCTTTCAGGCAGGCTTGGCAGTACAGGGACAGCCGCCCTGTTTCTGGTATTCCTGCTTATAGGTGTCCCGCTTATCATGCTTGCTTTTTCCGTGCTGCGGAGTTTCAGGGTGGCGTTTGTTTTTTACCCACCAAAGGCAAAATCAAAAGGTATGGTTGTATTGCTTAAAAGGCATAAAAATATTATAATATTATCTGCAAAGCATGGATAAAGCTGAGAGGAGTTTGCCTATGGAAATTAGGGCTCTTCGCTATTTTCTTACCGTAGTCAGGGAAGAAAGCATTACAAAAGCCGCAGAAGTTTTACATATTACACA
>CAMWJF010000146.1 GCA_947174505.1 uncultured Lachnospiraceae bacterium | reverse complement strand
TTTTCCGACTGCAAGGCCATGTTTTTAGGAAAATGCCTGCCAACAGAAGTAAAAGAAATGATTACAGAGTAAGACCGCAAAGTGCCGGACAGGACGGAAAGGCTGCGCCACAGCCCTTCCGCCCTGTCTCTTTCGTCTAAATATAAATCCATGCCTCCAGCTCCGCATATTTGTTGGACTTTGACCACTGCGGGTGCATCCTGAACCATGCCCGCTCGTCATCCGGCGTGACCGTCAGCTTCGTAAAATAAACGGGGGAACCGGCATCATCCAGTTCCCCGCGGTTATCGGGATTTAAGTTTAAGAGCCACTCGAAGCGGTCTTCGTAAACCCTCACCCCAGACACATATTTATCCATTTCCTCTTCTGAAAACTCACCGTCCTCCGGCATGGTGAACTGCTCCATGAGCCTCTGCAGGCCATCCAGCTTGCCGCTGACATCTGCATCTGTGGCAGGCTTCACATCACCGTACTGCATCATCTGCTGTTCCAGCTCCGCGATCTTTTTTTCAACCTCCTGCTGCTTGCGGCTGAATACCTCCTTCGGTATCTCGTTGTTCATCCTCATGTCAAGGAGCGTCTCGTAGCGCCCCTGTTCTTTTTTCAGCCGTTCCTCTATGATGGATTTATCCCGCAGGACTTCCGCCTGCTCCACCCCGGCAATGCCGCACCCAAGCACCGCCGCCGCATTCCTGACTGTCTCCTCCGGGTCATCGAATACGGCGTGGAGGACTTTCTGCGCCATCGTGTACATCTTCCAGTCCTGCACCAGCGGCACTCGGCAGACGCCCTCGATGCTCAGGCCGTTTTTCAGCCTTGCTGATATGGTCCCCGTCCGGGTCTGGTCATAACATTTATAGGTGTAGGTGATAAAGTCCGTCTTGGTATGCCACTTGGTCTTCGCAAAGGCATGGCCGCACTGGCAGCGCAGCTTCCTGCGCCAGAGGTCCTCCGAATAGACGCCCTTGTTTTTCCGGTAGTTCCGTGATTCCGCATTCCTCTCCGCAAGCAGGCCCTGCACCCGCTCGAATTCCTCTTTGGTGACGATGGGCTGGTGCTTCCCCTCCACGATGACGCGGTCAAGCTCCCCGTTGTTCTTCGCCCGTTTCTGTTCGAGGTAGTCCGGCACGTATTCCTTCCGGTATTCCAGCTCGCCGCAGTAGAGGCGGTTCTTTAAGATATGGCCGATGGTGGCGTAATGCCACAGGCTTTTACCCATCGCCGTGAGGTCGCCGTCCTTTTCAAGCTGCCTTTTTATTTTCTGGTAGCCATTGCCTGAAAGGTACATATCGTATATCTTCCTGACCGTTTTTGCCTGCGTCTCGTTGATGACGTATTCCGGCCCCACCTTATCATATCCAAGCACGTTCCCGGTGCCGTAGATCACCCCGTTCTGGAAGGACACCATCTGCCCCGCCTTCACGCGCATGGATGTCTTTTTCGATTCGTTCTGTGCAAGGGTCGCCATGATGGTCAGCCTAAGCTCCCCGTCCTCATCGTTCATGGTCCATATGCCGTCCTCGGTGAAATACACCTCAATCCCCATCCGCTTTAAGAGCCTCGTCTGCTGGAGGGTGTCCACCGTGTTCCTTGCGAACCTCGATACCTCCCTCGTGACGATTAAGTCAAAATGTCCGTCCTTTGCGTCCTCCATCATCCGCACGAAATTTTTACGCTTGGATATGGAGGTGCCTGTGATCCCTTCATCGATATACCGGCGGTACAATACCCAGTCCGGGTGCCTGTCTATCAGGTCATCATAATACTGCACCTGGTTTTCCAGCGCAGAAAGCTGTGCCTCATGCTCTGTTGAAACCCTGGCATATATCGCAACTTTCCTTATCCGCATCTGCATCCGCTCCTTTCTTTTTTGGTAGTCTATTAATCACTCTGAAAGCCCGTAAAGTCAAGCGTTCTGGCCGCTTTCTTCCTATATAGATGCCGCCTTACATTCTCTGAATCCGCACCATAAAATCACGCAAAAATCCGGCTGTCTTTTTCCCTCATGGGCAGTCAAAAACAAGCCCGCAGCATCGTTCCAGATGCCGGAGGCTTGCTTTCCGTTCTGCGGTATTCAGTTACTTTTCGCCGGAAATTTCCGCCTCCAGTATCCTGTACGCATCCACAAGTTTTCCTTCCAGATTCCCTCCCAGATAGGCTTTCAGTTCTTTCTTGGAGATCAGCACCATGTTTTTATTTGTCTCCGAATCAAGACATCTCACCGCCTCCAGTGCATTATGGACGGCATCCATGATGGTTTCCAGTTCTTCTGCTTTCATTTTCTATCCTTTCTGCCCTGTGATTCGGGAAACGGGGCGGGCTTTCCCGTTCCATTGGTACACATGTTCGCTCCAAAATGCGGGATTATCAAGAAATATCCGCACAAATACTGCACAAACATATGCCCTGCCTTTTGTCTATCATTTTCCCTCAAATCCGTGTGGTGTACGCCAGAGAAATCCACCCGTCCCGCTTTTCCGCATAGGCTTTGAGCAGCCCCCAGCCGTCCTTTTCCTCGACCACGGTAAAAATGCCCACGCCTGTGAACTTCCCCGTCTTTTGGAATGACGTTCCGGGGCCTTTTCGGATATTCAAATCGGGAATAGATACGCGCACCATGTAGGGCGCGGAAAGGGTGATGCTCTCCATGAACTGCACTTTCCCCTCGTCCATAACGGCTTTCAGGATGGAAAGAATCTTCTCCCCATACTTCTCCCCTGCCGCCCAGC
>CAMWJF010000145.1 GCA_947174505.1 uncultured Lachnospiraceae bacterium | reverse complement strand
GCGGCCTGGTGATCAGCGTCACTTCATCCCTGTTTTCCCACCATTCTTTGATGAAGGCGGTTTTATCCACATAAAAGCAGTCATTCTCAATAATTTTGCCAAATTCCTGAATCCCGATTCCTACCGTTCTCGCCATAACACCCTCCCAAACGCCGATTTTTCATGCCTACCTCCAGAAAACACTATAATCTTTTCCCATCTCCTTCACACATCCATTGTAAGCCGCCGCATCTTTTTCCGTCAGCGCCTTTTCAAGCTGCCCGATGCATTCTGTGGCACGCTGGTTAAAAGCCTTCGCATAATCCGAAAAATATTTGACGTCCTCCATAAATATCAGAAGGCTGTGCGCCTTGTCATACTCGCCGACCACGTCCTTATACTGCGCCTTATACTTTTCATAATCCTGCTTCAGCTTATCCAATTCCTCCTGCAGTCTGCGGCGCTCCTCCATCTTCTCAAAATTGACGATCTTACTGCCTATGTACTCGATTCCTTTTAGCGCCACCGCGTACGCCGCCTTCATTGCCTGCACTTTGGCATCCGCCTTTTCCTCGGCAAATTTGGTAAGGTTTGCAAATTCCTCCGCGCTGGGCAGGGCCTTCATGAATCGTTCAAAGGCATTGTTCGGATCAAGATATTTATCGATATCCGCATCATGGGACTTGATCTGCGCCTTCAACTTCTGCATCGGCTCCACATATACATTTTTGATCACCTCTGCCATATCCGCGATCTGGCTGCCTCTGATCCGCATGGAGTCCTCTATCTTGCCGTAGAAGAAAGCCCCGGACGTCAGATCTTTCCTGCAGTTTTTCTCGATAATGGTGCTGTCCTCCCACACAGTCCCAGCTATCGCACTAAAACCGTCACAGAATTTCTTCCCCTCTCTCGCAAAAATCTCTTCCATATCCGCCAAAACTTCTTCGTACCCTTTTTTCTCCTCCGGCGTCTTCGCCGCGCGAATCTTCTCCTCTATCTCCGCAAACTGCTGCGGCTCAGAATAAGCGCAGGCATCCCGGAGCATGGACGGCATTTCGCTGTACATGTTCTGCGTAAACACCTGATAAATCTGTACCCCGTATGTACGCAGGTCAGACGCCGTCAAAAACAGATCCTTCATCGTATCCGGAAAATGTTCCATATCCACGTTCTTTATTTTCGTGTAGGTATCTTCCATCTTTGCACGGTCAAAATCCATAGTGAATTCCCCTTTATTTTTCCTTATTATTTGGTTTTCTCGTACTCCGTATAGGCTTCTCTAAAGCATTTCAGGAGATCCTCTGCAATTTTCCCGCAGTCCGACCATGAGGTTCTGGCTTCATTCAGCTCGCTCGTCAGTGTAAAGACATATTTCACATACGCAGGGTCGTCCATTCTGTTAAGGTGCAGCATCGCGTTGTCAATATCCTGCTCCAAACTGTTCCACGCCGTCATAATATGCTGCAATCCGATATCCGCAGAGAACAACGCGTGGGAAATATCCGTGATGGAAGTCTCCAGCTTTTTGATGCTGCCGTCAATTTTACTGTATGCATCCAGCTTTTCCTCAAGAGGTTTTAGCTCCGCGCTCTTCTCATTCTTCTTTTTCCTGATCTTCTCGGCACGGTCTCCATAAATCCCACCTGTGATCGCCCATGCGATAATCCCCGGAAATCCCAATATCAATACTGCCGCCCCAGTAAACGCCAGTCCAACAGCCTCGTTGTACTCCTTTTCCAAAGATGCGATCTCCTGTTTCAGCTCATCAATCTCCTGTTTTAATTTCTGCTGATCGGCACACAGATCGAGCGCCGCAATCGCCTGAGCACGATCCCGGACGCTTTTGCTGATCCTATCATTCATCGTGTTTCTGAATACGCCAAGTTTCCCGTAAGTTTTCTGGACAGTATCTTTATACCGTCCGGTATCGTCCTTCCAGAGCCTGAGTATCTCCGTACCGCACTCCACAATTTCCTTACCGGAATCATCAGCAATGAATCCGTGCACTTTTAAATATTGATTCAGGTCCCCCAAAACCTTGATCACACTGTCCACCTTGTTGGTGAAAAGGCCTGCGTAATTCGTCAAGGTTTTTCCGACATTCTGGATTTCCACCGCCAGCGGATCCCATTGGACCGCATGATCATAGATCGGCTTGTCAAACGCTACCTGTTTTTCCGGCACCAGAAATTTGTGCTTTTCCTCCTGAAAAAACGAGTCGTCGCTCTTATACCCCAGATAAGCCTCCGCCATCTCTTTCGTGAGCGGCAGCGACTTCGCCATGTCCACATATTTGAGTATACATTTCAAGTCGTCCTTGGAGACGATCAGTCCCTTCTGCCCATGAACAGCCACTTCAGACAGTTCGTCCGCAGCCCCCGCCGCATTGACAATTCCCCGAAATGCCTCTATCCGGGAAGTCCCGTCCATCAGTCTTAGCACCGAAGCCGCCGTCTGTCCGAATTTCGCCGGTTCCGCATTCTGCGAAGCCTCCACAATCGCTTCCAGCAGTGCATTCGTTGATCTGCGCAATGGTTCTGCCATGTAAAATTCCCCCTTTCCGCTAAAATCCGGCACAATCTTTGCCCTATTGTTCTCATTATTAACAGTATGAACAATACCTGTAAACCATTTACAGCTTTATCGCCGCCGTGTTACCCAATCAGTACTTCCTTGCCCTCAAACGCAAACCCATACTTTCTAATCCGTTCCTCCGGAATCCCCTTCGCCACAAGCGCCTGCGCGTACTTCTTCTCCT
>CAMWJF010000144.1 GCA_947174505.1 uncultured Lachnospiraceae bacterium | reverse complement strand
ACCCGCATATTCCCTTTCCAAGTGATTTCCCTTATCAGGCCGCCCGGCCTGCCTGCCTGCGGAAACGGCAGACCGCCGCATATGGCTGTGTGAGCCATAGCGGCGGCCTTGCTTTTTATACACTATCTCAATAATGCCATGCTCCCGGTTAATTTGTTGACCTTCTTTTTTGCACCGCAGATGGCGATCCCAAAATAATTCAGTTCCGTTTCTGAAACATCCTTCATCTTTTCTATAAACTCATCATAGGTCTTGCATCCCTGCGCCAGATCAGAGAAATCAACCACCGTCAAATCTGAAAATTCCGGTTCATACAGCTTTTCACGGATGGCTTTGATTACATCCACATTGCCCTTTAAGATTGGCACCGGAAATTCAATAATCCCCAAATGCCCGTTACCTGTCTTGTCATACACATCTGCACCTACAACTTCTGGCATCTGCTTTCCAAGCGTAATCCCCATGATAGCCGCCGTGTTTGCAATAATGCCAAGGGGCAGGTTCTCGTCAATCACCATGACACACTTCTCATTCTGTAAATCCATTTTCTGTATCCTCCTTTTGATAGCAGCGGTAAAGATAGGCTCTGTGAAAGCCTGCCCGCCCGTATTGTTCCGGCAGTTCTTCCTTTCCCGGAATATCTGCCAGTATCCTTGTAACTTCATTATCGATTGAAAACCGCAGGATATTTTCTATGCCATCACATGGCAGATTCCCGTCCGGCAGGAACAAAAGTTCCTGCCGCTTTATGCCAATAACCGTGTCCGCATCTGCCATGACATACTCTGCATTTTCCTCTCCTTCCCCGCTTTTGAGAAACAGGCTGTCCTGCGATCTCATATCAACACACAAATTTCCGACATCTTCCGTAATATTCCATTCACCTACCACGCCGCATTCTTTTAGCACATATCCATTGTTTATAAGTATGGAACTCAGGTGGTAATTGGTATGCTCCACAATACGGAATACACAATCCAGTCCGCTCCGGCGGCTAATTTCCTCACATTTCTGTATATTATCCGGGATATTCTCCTGCAAATATTTATAATACAGTGGGTAGACCAAAAGACGGTCTCCCATTTTTTTCAGTATCCATCCCTGACATATCTGTGTTTCCCTATCTTGGAACAGACTTATAATCTGTTCCTCCATCCTTATGGCAGGCTCATTCATTTTTCCGGCTCTCCTTTTCGCTGTATTCAGAAAGGAAAAGTCCCGCAACCGCCATAACTGTCCCCACAGCAGAAATCCATGTCACTGGCTCTTTTAGTACCAAAACGGATGTCACCACTGTTATGACGGGAACCATGTAAATATAAACGCTTGTCTTTACTGCGCCAAGCGCCTTCACCGCAAGGTTCCATGTGACGAAACAGAGTGCAGACGCCCCCAATCCCAGATACAGGATATTGAGCAGATGCGTCAAATTAGCAAACCGTTCCAGCCCGATTCTAAAATCAAAAAGGAATAATGCCGGAACCATGAAAAGTATGCCGTAAAAAAATGTCCTGCGCGTGGTGAGGATGACCGGATACCCAAAGCTGCTGATCTTCCTTGTCAGTATGGAATAACACGCCCATACAAAAGCCGCCAGAACTGCCAGCAGGTCACCCACAGGGTTCAGCTCCAGTTTAGATCCGTTAAAGCTGATCAGCGCAACACCTGCCATTGCCACCACAAAACCGATGAAGAAGTTTGCCCGCAGCTTCCCTTCCGATTTCAGGAACAGCCGCGACAGTATCGCTGTGAAAAACGGAGCAACCGATATGATAACTCCCACATTGGAAGCCATCGTGTATGTAAGGGCGATATTCTCCAGCAGGTAATACAAACATATCCCGCACAGCCCCGCCAGTACGAATGTCGCCTCCTGCCTGCGGCCCACAACTTTCAGCCGATGTGGGCAGACCAGAAGCAATGCCACAAAACCCATGACAAAGCGGAAGAACAGGATTTCCACGGGCTTGAAATCCGTAAGCAGGACTTTGGTGGATATGAATGTCGTCCCCCATATGATGATGGTGAACAGCGCCGCCAGATGCCCGGCCGATCTCCTATTCCCCATGCTGCCCACCATCCCTGTCTTTTTCCGAAAATATTTCGCGGTAAGTACCCGGTGCAAGCCCTATGAACTGGTTGAAGTAATTTGTAAAATGACTCTGGTCTGAAAATCCCGTCCTGATTGCTGCTTCCACGGAAGACACACCTTCCGATAACAGCTTTTTTGCCTCATTGATACGGACTGTCTCAAGATATCGGTACGGCGTGACTCCTTTTTCTTTTGTAAAGGCCCGTAGCAGCGTTGACTTGCTAAGCCCTGTGTGACGGCAGATTTGGTCTAAATAAATGCGCTCCGTAAAATGCGATGTCATGTATTCACAGGCTTTTTCAATCTCCTGCCTGCATTCCGGGATGCAGCTTTCAAAGGGCTTCCCATAATTCTGGATGAGGTATGAAAGTAGGAACAGCAGGGTTTCCTCCTTCTTAAACTCCCCTGTCCCTTTCATAACCATCTCATGTAGCGGGCGCAGGTGGCAGGCTATTTCCTCATCACAGATAACATTCTTGGAAAATCCCGGAAGCTCCCGTTTCCCGGTAACTTCCTCCGCCAGATCGAGCATGACCTCCTTTGAAATGTTGAATCCCCGGTAATCAAACGTCCCTTCATCACTTTGCACACAGGCATGGCTGTCACCCGGATTGAAAAGCACGATGCTTCCTTCCTCTATGGCATATTCCCTGTCCCTGCAGGAAAGCACCCGCTCCCCTTTCTCCACAAAGCCTATGACATAATGCTCATGGAAATGGCTCGGAA
>CAMWJF010000143.1 GCA_947174505.1 uncultured Lachnospiraceae bacterium | reverse complement strand
TTGAAGTAAGGAAGATCATGCCCGGACTTACCGCAAGGGAGCATGGGCGGCTTTGAATGACAGAGAGGTCAATGGATTAAAATTGATAACATATGTAAAAAGGTTGGTAATATGGATATTCAAGCAATTTTGCCGCAAATCAATAATGCTGTAAATTTATCAAGTAACGGCATCAAATGCGGAGATGAATTTGAAAAACTTTTACAGCAGGTGAGTGAGGAAACAGATATTGCAGAGATGAAGAAATTTCTGGACGAAAAGTTTAATGTAAATACGGTTGTTGTAGATTACAGTTGTGAAAAAACAGATACAGAGGCAGAAATGTATGACACTGCAATGTTGGAGGAATATGATATGCATGGTGGGAGAAATGTGATTATTTCAGAGAAAACCTTATTAAGGATGAAAAAGGATGGCGCCTTTAGACAGAAAGTGTATAAGTCAATTGAAGATATACCGTGGACAAGTAAATTGACGGGAGGCGAGGTAAAAGGCAATGGAGTATTTATCCATGAAGATGGAACGGGAGGTTACTATTTGGAGTTTGATTGGGGGGATGATGATGAAAAAACAAAATCAAAGAAAAGTAAGGTGCTGTACTCTGACAGTTCAGGTGTAAAGAAGTTAGATATTCCGGTATTGGGTGAACGAAACAATATTGGATTGCAGGCCGATATTCTTATTTCTTTGATGGGAGCGAATTTTAGTTATAAAAGGAAAAGTAATGATGCTGGTTTCTGATTAACGGAAAAGGAATAAAAGGCACAGGGATAGGCAATGAACCGCTCGGACTTATTACAAGGGACCGGGCGCGGCTCTGAACGACTGAGGGGCCGTAATAATAAAAAATGGAGGACATTTGGAGATGAGTGTAAATGGAATAGGAGCGGGCTATCCCGCATGGCGTGATATGGGAAAGGCACAGAGGAATGGTTCGGGAACGGGCTTCGCGGGCAGGATGGCGGATGCAGATGCGGCAGGGAACAGTTCTCCCGTAAGAAACGGCGCGAGGACGGCAGGGCAGACTTCGGCGCTGGATGCATACCGTGCATCGGCGGCATCCGGGGTACGCAATGTAAAGCCTGCCTATGATACATACGAATCCGAGAATTTTAGGATTGTGCCGGACAACGAGGCAGGGTGTTTTGACATCTACAATAAGCAGGGCGAACGGATAGGCGCTTTTGATTATTCTGACATCAAGGTCAGGCAGGACAGCCAGACAGGAAAGCAGTTTTTGATTTCAGAACACGGAACTATGAGTTATGATGCCATGGTATTGGACGGCGAGTTGAAAGACGCCCTGCAGAATGTCATGGGCGTGGAAACGCTGGAAACGGAGGAACTGTCCGGATTCACCTTAAAGACCCATTCCGGCACGGGCATACAGTATCTGGTGCGGGATGGCGAGGAAGGCCGTGGGGGAAAAGTCCTTTTGCAGAGCGAGACAGACAGGGAAAGGTATGAGGCCCTTGCGGAGACCTACTTCAATAAATATCCCAACCTGATCCATGATAAGAACGCCGCATACATATGGGCCGATCTGGAGATAAAGGGGCTGGCGCAGCATACGAAGGACGGCATTGTCTCTATGGGCTTTAACGGGATGTCCTATAATGACAATACAGATTATAAGAACAACTGGAGCGTCCTGTTTTCGGAAAATACTTATAAGGCGGTTTTCGATTGGCTGCAAAACAACAGGGGCAGCATTGAGGAAATTATGTTGGCTGGGGTATAGCTTACGGAACATTTGCTGGAGGAGTGTTTAGCATTTTACTTCTTGAGCATTTGTTAGTTGTTCTTTTCATCGGAAGTGCTTTCGGAGCAGTGATAGGCGCGATTTTTGGGAAAATGAAAACACAGTATGCAAAAGACTAACAGTAGCATATCTCCGATAAGCCACAGCCTGACAAGGTAGGGCGGGCATCCCCGGCGTTCCGGCAGATTGGGAAATCGGGGAGCAGGGAAAGGAGGTGAAGGTCGGTATGGAATTTGACCGGGGAACATAAATAAAGCACCTTTGCATGGAGCAATAAACTGCTCGGACTTATCACGAGAGAGCAGGGGCGGCTCTGACCGACAGAGGAGCCGCAATATTAAAAATAATGGAGGATGAAAGAAATGAATGTTAATGGAATAGGAGCAGCAGGATACCCAGCAGCAGGGTATGAGACAAGAAGGGCAAGAAGGAATTACGCTGACCAGATGTGTAATATGGTTCCGGCAACACAGGCATCCGGCGGCACATTTGAGTTACATATTTCAAATGATAAGGACGGAAAGGCAATCGGCTCAATGTGTGGGGCGGATTATTCCCTTACGGTCTATCAGCCGAAAGACTTTGACCCCGCGAACCCGGTATATAAAGTAAAGGTATGGGATAAAAGCGGAAATGTTACAGAACGCATGGTGGATGTGTCGAAAGTTGATACAGAGGGCAGTGACTATATTGATATGTTTGCATATTCCAGCCATTTATCGGCAAGCGGGAAATGTCCGGGCGCACAGTCTGTTTTTATCAGGACAGGTGCAAATCAGCATGGTGCTGACAACAGGACACATGATGACCTGTTTGGGATGAAGGACTGGATCAGCGTTTTAAAGGATGCCATGCAGACGCAGTATGATGCCGGGAATCTGAAAGGATATCTTGATTACAAGCAGTTCTGGGATTTTCTGGATAAGTAGGATTATCTGTATGGGAAACGCAGGCTGATCCTGCAGAGCGAGTTTGGAAAATATCTGGAGGAAAATCCGGAAGTAAGGGAGGGACTGTTGAATGACGGGAAAACCAAAGACACGGCGTGATTCCAAGCACCGCGTCCTGCGCAGGGGCGAATCCATT
>CAMWJF010000142.1 GCA_947174505.1 uncultured Lachnospiraceae bacterium | reverse complement strand
GAGAAATGAATTATCTGGCAAATAAGCTGCTTGCGGGTGGCGTGACGGATATAAAGCAGGAATTTCCAAAAGAGGTGGTCACATTTCATGGAGAGGATATTACAGAACAGGTGGAAAAAGCGTGGAATTTCCTTGTAGAGCATGCATTTGTGATGTAATATTTGCGGAAGTTTATCCGCCTGATATAACAGTTATCCATGACAATAGAAGACTTGCGGAGAATGGATTCTATTGTATTTAGAGTAGAATTAACAGCTGCAGGGGCGGATACGGAAATCTTGTATCCGCCCTTGTCTGCGTTACGCCACATTTTTATGGGGAGTGTGGCATAAACCGCTTAGCCTGCCAAGATGGAGTGGAAGATAAGGTACTTCCTAAGTACAATATATTCAGAACAAAAAATGGAAGGTGATTTTGATGAGTAAGGATTTCCTGTTAAAATGG
Source organism: uncultured Lachnospiraceae bacterium (assembly GCA_947174505.1). Taxonomy (GTDB): domain Bacteria; phylum Bacillota; class Clostridia; order Lachnospirales; family Lachnospiraceae; genus UBA3282. Next base: position 2,445 of record CAMWJF010000142.1, on the reverse strand, counting down.
GTGGAACCGAAGCCGACACTTCCAAAAGAACGGCAAAGATTTGGAAACCGCGAACTGTTTGCCCTGATCCTGCCAATCCTTGTGGAACAGCTCCTTACTATGCTGGTAGGAATTGCAGATACGCTGATGGTCAGCTATGCCGGGGAAGCGGCAGTGTCAGGAGTATCTCTTGTGAACCAGTTGAATAATGTATTTATTTTTGTGTTTGGTGCGGTGGCATCCGGCGGAGCTGTGGTAGCAAGCCAGTATATCGGGAGGAATGACAGAGAAAACGGTGTGGCTGCGTCAAGCCAGTTATTGATGATTACAGTCCTTATATCGGCATTCCTGATGGGTATTTCCATTTTATTCCGTTCTCAGATTTTATCTCTTTTATTTGGGCGGGTGGAACCAGACGTGATGGAGGCATCCCTCACTTATCTGGTAATTTCTGCACTGTCGTTTCCGGCACTGGCAGTCTACAACAGTGCGGCGGCACTGTTCCGCAGTATGGGAAAGACAAAAGCGATTATGAACATTTCCATTGTTATGAATGCAATCAATGTCATTGGCAATGCCATCGGTATATTTGTTCTTCAGGCGGGGGTTGTCGGCGTTGCAGTGCCTTCTCTGGTTTCAAGAACTTTTGCTGCCGTGATCATGCTGATATTGTGTTTTGAGAAAAAGAATACGCTGTATGTGCAGATGGGAAAAGTGCTTGCGTGGAATGGGAAAATGCTGAAACGGATTTTGAATATTGCAGTACCAAACGGGGTAGAGAACGGTCTGTTTCAGCTATCCAAAGTTGCTATCTCCAGTATTGTCGCCCTGTTTGGTACTGTACAGATTGCGGCAAACGGGGTAGCACAGAGCTTCTGGTCTATGGCATCCCTTTTCTGTATTGCCTTCGGATATGCTTTTGTGACGGTAATCGGTCAGTGTATGGGGGCGGGGGATATCGAGGCGGCCGATTATTACAATAAAAAACTGCTGCGCATTACTTATATTGGTTCAGCAGCATGGAATTTGCTGATTATGATTTTAACGCCTTTTGTACTGACGCTTTACAGTTTATCGGATGATACTAAAAAGCTGGTTATCCTGCTGGTTGTGATCCACAGTGTGTTCAATGTAATTTTGTGCCCGGTGGCTTTTTCACTTTCCAATGGACTGCGGGCGGCAGGAGATATACGGTTTACCATGTATGCGTCTGTTTTTGCCACCGTAGTGTGCAGGGTGATTTTCTCAATCGCGTTTGGTGTGTGGATGAACCTTGGCGTGATAGGGATCTGTCTGGCAATGGTTGGGGACTGGATGGTAAAGGCAGCATTGATTCAGGTTCGTTACCGCAGCCGGAAGTGGACCAGGTTTCAGGTAATAGACTGAAATAAACATGAAAATAGAGAACAGAAAGATATGGTGGGTGTAAAATGGAAAAGAACGCAGGCGAAGCAGCAGTTATGATAAGGTCATGTGCAGCATGTGGAAAGTGCAGCAAAAGCTGTCCGGCACATATCAATATTTCAGAGGCATTAAAAATCTACGGGGAATATTTGGCCGGAGATGTGCAGATATTAGAAAAATTAAATAATATGGAGTCGTCCGGAAAGCCTGTGGATTGTATTGAATGCGGCGCATGTTCCTCACATTGTCCGAATGGTCTGGATGTAAAAGAGCTGATGCGGGAACTTGCTATGATGCAGTCGTGTGGGAGTTTGATGAAGTTTCCGTATGGAGGGCGGAAGGAGGTTGTAGGATGAGAAGATTATGGATGGTATTTATAAGTGCAGGGCTGTTGTCTTTGATTTCTCTCACCGGCTGTTCGGATACAAAAATGATGACACAGGAGGAAATCAGTATTTCTCCCACGCAGGAGCCAGACTTGGCAGTGCAGGAAAGAGATGAGGATATGGAGGAAAACATACCTGTAGAAATTCCGGAAACCGAAGACTTTTCATCGGAGCCGGGACCGGCAGCGCTGCTTTATCAGGGGCAGGCGAGCATCCGTATTGTTACAAACGAGGGGAAAGTGATCTATATTGATCCCTATGCAGGAGACTCCTATGAACTTTCGGCAGATCTGGTACTGGTGACACATTCCCATTTTGACCACAGCCAGATTGAAAAGGTTGAGAACCGGAACGAAGACTGCCAGATTATTACATACAGAGAGGCGCTACAAAATGGGGAACACCAGGTTTTTGACCTTGGCTATGTTAAGGTGGAAGCAGTGGAGGCAGGGTATAATCCGCTCCATGACGTGAGTGGATGTGTCGGTTATGTACTGACGTTTTCCAACGGTAAGTCTGTTTATGTGACAGGGGATACTTCCAAAACAGAGCAGATGGCGCATATGGATGAAATGGAAATTGATTATGCATTTTTCTGCTGTGACGGCGTATATAACATGGGACTGGAGGAAGCAGCAGAGTGCGCTGGTCTCGTAGGTGCGAAACATAACATCCC
>CAMWJF010000141.1 GCA_947174505.1 uncultured Lachnospiraceae bacterium | reverse complement strand
TAAAATATTCTTCCAAATCTAACTGATGGAAGGAAATCTCACTGGCAATGTCCCCATTCTGGAACATACACTGGTTGACCGCTGCTCCATCCTTTGCATTCAGTAAATGGATTTCGCCATTGCTGATCTCACTGCTGTCCATCTGAATATGCTGTTTCAGATAGGACAGCACTTTTTCCGGGTTTGGTACTTTGATGCACATATAATCCCTGCATTCCCGTGACAGTTCCTCTGCGGAAATCTCCTTTGCCATACTCCCTCTCCTGATAATGCCGTAGTGTGTGGCAATTTTACTAAGCTCCCCCAGAATATGGGAACTGATCAGAATCGTTAAATGATACTCCTGGTTCAACCGGAGCAGTGTTTGACGGATTTCCCGGATACCCTCCGGGTCCAGCCCGTTTATGGGTTCATCCAGCACAAGGAGATTGGGATTGCCAAGAAACGCTGCCGCAATGCCAAGACGCTGTTTCATGCCCAGGGAAAACTCCCTGACTTTCTTCTTCCCGGTACTGCCAAGCCCCACAATCTCCAACGCCTCATCCACCGTCTTTTGCGGATTCTCAATCCCAATATTCATAGCCTGCATCAGCAGGTTTTCCCTTGCCGTCCATCCCATATACACCCCCGGATTTTCAATCAGCACCCCCATGCGGGAACGGACATCCGCATCATTGGCCGGCCTGCCAAACAGGGTAATTTCCCCTTTAGTTGGGAGCAGCAGACCGCAGATCATTTTCTGCGTTGTGGACTTGCCTGCGCCGTTTTCACCGATAAATCCATAAATCGAACCTTCCGGGACATGCATATTCAGACCATGCACGGCATATCTTCCCTTGAATGATTTAGAAAGATTTGTTGTTGAAATTGCTTCCATTCCTGGCTCCTCCTTAGATTTTACTTCATAAGCTCATTGCTGAGTGCTATGATCTGCGGAGCCAGCTTTTTCCGGTCCTTTGCTGTGATATGGATGTAAAGCGGGCAGACCAGTGCAAGCCCGGCAAGGCCAATGATGCCGATTACAATCCCTGCAGCAAAGAAACCGGTCCAGATCATTGTGCAGCACATTCCAATCCCCAAAACCAGGGAACTGACAATACCCACAATGATTGCGACTATTTTGCCACGTTCCGCAGCTTTCTGGTCCAGCCTGCGGAGCTGCTCCATTTTATCTTCCTCTTTGGGGAGATACTTCTTTCGGATGTTATCCACCTCCTCATGCTGTCTGGCAGAGTAGGTGTACGTGTAGGTGCGGTTTTCTTCTTCCATAGTAAACCCTCCATTATTTTTGATGAATATCTGTTTTTTGATTATGGAACATAGTATACAGTGCCAATGTTTGAGAATTTTCGCTGAAATGTTTGAGAATTGTCAAATTGAAAAAAAAGAAACGGAACCATCTCCAGACTGGTTCCGTTTCTTTCTTAGATAATATCAGGGCTTCTGCAGACGTACTGTAAAAGCCGAGCCGCTCCCCGGCGAACTGGTAACGGTAATCTCCCCATGGCTCAGATCAATGATCCTGGCAGCAAGAGCCAGCCCGAGTCCATATCCCTCCTGTGAATGGGAAGTGTCGCCCTGATAGAATTTATCAAATATGCGGCCCATGGTCTGCCCATCCATCCCACATCCGGTATCAGCAATGCATATCCTGACACTGCCGTCCTCCGTGGTCTGTGTCAGGGTAATCTTTCCTCCCTGCTCCGTGAACTTAACCGCATTTGAAAGAAGGTTGTTCCATATGATCTCCACCATGCTCTTGTCCGCTAACACATAAGCCTTATCTTCCATATCCGCCTCAAATTCCAGCCCTTTTGCTTCCATCCTGTCGGCAAAATTCATGATGCAGTCGCCAAGCTGGCGGCAGACATCATATGCCTGCGGTTCTGGCCGGATCACCTGGTTTTCCAGTTTGTTCAGACGCAGAATATTTGTTACAAGCAATGACAGCTGTTCTGAAGCGTGAAATATAACATCCATGTATTCCCGGCGCTGCGCATCTGTCAGTGTGCTGTCCTGTAAAAGCATAATGTAATTCTGGATCACTGCCAGGGGCGTCCTGATTTCGTGGGAAACATTGGAAACAAAATCATTTTTTAATATTTCGATGCTGGCAAGCTCCTCTACCATTTTATTGAAATCAAGGAACATCACATCCAGATAATCAAGTTTATCCTCCGTATGGGCCACCTCTAAACGGGCCGTAAAATCCCCCTCCGACACACGCTTCGTTACCTCACCCATATGCTCCATTGGCTTTTCGTATCTTCTGCGGATATTGACAGTTGTAAATAAGCTGAACAATGCCGCAACAACGGCCCAATACAGAATAAGCGGATTAACAAGCTCCGGAGGGATGATGTGGGAATCAAAATGGCTCACCAGCATGAATGACTGGCCGAAGGCAAGCAGGAGTAAAACGGCAAATACGATGACAAACCGTCTCCATGAAAAAGTATGCCGTCTGATCCTGGGATCGGGAGCTCTTTTCTTCGTATTCATTGGACCACCGCCTTATACCCCATCCCATACACAGTAACAATCTTAAACTCCGGGCGGTCCGCAAATTTATCCCTCAGCTTTGCAATGTACATATCCACGGCACGCAGCGTTGCATCGGAATCCGCATCCCAGAATTCCTCCATGATCTGCGCACGTGAAAAGGCTTTCTTTGGATAAGACAGCAGTTTAAATAAGATGTTGAACTCCCTGACGGTGACAGGGACATCCCCGCCGTCTATTGTGACTGTCATCTGTTCCGCGTTCATAACAAAACTGCCAATAGACAGAATCCTGTTATTTGTAATCCCGCTCCGGCGCAGCAGTGCGCCGATATGCAGCAGCAGTTCCTCAAAGTTTATCGGTTTCACCATATAGTCATCAATCCCCGCAAGATACCCCTTGCTTTTAGATGGCATATCATCTCTCGCTGTCATAAACAGGA
>CAMWJF010000140.1 GCA_947174505.1 uncultured Lachnospiraceae bacterium | reverse complement strand
TCCGCCGGAAGCGATACGGATGAAATACTTCGTGATTTAATGGAAGGAAAAGGAGGCGATCAGCGATGAAAAATTTTCAGAATTACACCCCGGATAAATACAGCGCCCCGGATTTTCAGGAAGTGGAGCCGGGAATTTACCTGGCTCCCAACCCTTATAAGGACATCGACGGCCGGGAGAAGAGCTATGTCACCTCCCTGTCCTTCGAGATGGAGCCGGACTGCTACGGTGAGGAAGGAGGCTGTCCCCAAGATATCACCCATATTCCATTTGAGGATATTCTGGATACCTTTTTTGTCCATGTCACTGACTTCTATGACGCATTGAACCAGGACAGCGAAAGGATTTGCTATCAGGAGTTTGGCTCCAGCAAGATCGATGATATCCGAAGGCTGCGCACCCTCATTGGCAAGCGCTTTTATGCTGTCCCCTGCCAGGAGGGCGACGAGGAATATGAGGACGAGGAATATAAAATCGTAATAGAATAATGTGGTTATCCCTTGCTTGACACTGATTGGGAAGCTTGCATCGGCGCCTGCCTGTGCGGCTGGAAAGAGGAAGTTATCTCTTTTCGCACAGACAAGGATTATTTTTGCATGGAACCGGTTTCGATTGCTCCATGGGACGGCAAGTCCATAGAGGACGAGCCTGTGTGGTTTCAGGGCCTGCTTTACCGGATGGGAAATGAAGAAGCGATCCGGTTTCTGCCTTTTGTATATGGAACGTGCGTCTGCCCCGACTGCGGAAAAAGAGCGGCTTACTGGGATTGGCTGGCGAAGTTCATCGGATATGGCTGGTGCGGCGGATGATATGCTATTAGGAGCGACAGATGATTCGTTTCCTGATGCGGGATTTTCAGGTATTTCAATCAGAATGGAGTGATATCATGGAAGAATTATTGGTTTCATGTACCTTGTTGGTTTGACGTAATAGGAAAATCCTGTTGACCTACAGGAAAAATAGAAGTCATTATGAAGTAACAAGGAGAGTTTTTCGATGAATGGGAATGGAAACGAAGCATTGGTGCAGGCACAGGAGATGCTTGCAGAAAGCGGGAGGCTTGATATCACTGCGCGCCGTAAACTCTGGCAGGCGATGGGGGATTTGGAAGTGCGTGAGCAGGACTCGTCCACTCTTCGCACACTGACCGAACCTTTGAAAAAGCGTGCGCGGCTTGCGCTTGTCTGCGCCAAAAAGGTGATGCCGATATGGTGCAAATGTGATTCAGAGGACAAGCGCCCGCAAGATTTCATCAAAAAAAGCTTTGCTTACCTTGACGGGGAAATTGCCGCGCAGGAATTGGCTGCCGAAGTCAAAGGGGATGCGATTGATGATTTTATGGTGCTGGTCGATGATGGGGAAATTGCCGCAGAGGCGGCGGTCGCTGCGTGGAAAGCAGCCATTGTGGCCTTGGAGGATGAAAGTAATCTGGAGCGGTGGTGTCAGGTAACAGAGGAAGAAATGGATCCCTACGACTGGGATGCTGCGAAAAATGCCTGCGCTGCATGGAGCGATGCCTATGCGGACGGAGATAACGGGAAATGTGCAGTCAGAGAAATGAAATTCTGGGCGTGGTATCTGGAGGAGGCGGCAGGGCTTCTTGGCGTGGAGGATTACCGTTTCCCACCAAAATACATCAAGGCATTTCAGGAAAAACAGAATCCGCCCAAACCTGTTCCAAGGGAGGTCACACTGGAAAGCTTTGCTGAATTTCTGGATCTTGGCGAATACGTTTACCACTGCAAGGTGGAAAAGAAGGATAACGAAGATTTCGGGTATTATTCCATGTATGTGCGGAGAAAGGAGGATTTCGGAATCTGTCCGATCTGCGGGAAAAAGGTGTACAAGGTGCGGCAGGATGGCATCAACCGTTGTTTGGACTGGTACGACAACGCCTTTCCCGCAAAAGGGCCGCAATTATCAATCATACAGTTTGACTTGGTATTTTGCTGCCCTGACCATCCGAAAGAAATCATTCATTCCCCGTCCAACGGATATAAAAATGTGAAAGCCGCCGTCAAACACTATATCAAGGGAGAGGGCAGACTTTCTAAGCTTCTGAACGAATTGGAGCGCAGGAAAACGACAAAATATCTCAATATTTGTGGCAATTTCATCGTGATCAACGGGGAAAGCTTCCAAGCTCTTGCGGCAATCGAGGAAAACAAGGAAAAGCTTGGACTGGCGCATACAGGCTGGGTTGACGCGGAAAATAAAATTCTTGGGCTGGAATTAAAAGAGTTTCTTCCCAATATTTACATTTATGACAGACCATATGACGATTTTATCCGTTACTGGCCGGAGAAAGTGCATAAAAACGGGAACGGAACGGTGGATTTATTGACGGATGAATTCCAGCTCCGGTGCACGTTTGAAAGCGAACAGTTGGTGTATGCGGAAATTACAAGCCTGTTCCGTATATGGATAAAAGAGAAGGATAGTCCTGCCCTCACAAAGGTACTGCCCGAGGTGTTTGAACTGTCTGCCAAAACAGCAGAACAGGCAGTCCGGAACGCGGAAAATCATTCCGGCGAATGGGAGGTAAAACTGCTTACGGCGTTGACGAAAGAGGAGGCAGGACGAGTTTTCCATATGTTGAAAAAGGTGAGAATAAAGTGCCGGGTACTTCCGGAGCGGTTTTCATTTTAGGCATTTGTGTTTCATTGGAAGAGGAACCGGAGGAAAATTTTTTATGGATGCGGAAGGAGGAGTTGAAATGGCAGAATTTCAGGAAGGAACGCCCGATACCTTGATGGAGCGTTTATGTAACAGTATATCCGGCTTTGACCCGGAATGGGTAAAGCGCTGTGTGCCTGCAGCAGAAGAACAGATTCAGCAGTTACAGGATATTCTGGCGGAATACCACTATACGATACCGGCTGCCTATCTCTATTATTTAAGAAAAATGGGGAAGGATGACGGCGGCTTGCTGGAAAGGGAGCTGGACT
>CAMWJF010000139.1 GCA_947174505.1 uncultured Lachnospiraceae bacterium | reverse complement strand
GTAAACGGTAGATAGTGCGTACCTATACAAAACCGGAGCAGACCTGTATGATAGAAACAGATTTGCTCCAGTCTTATTTCTCATCATCTTTACCGGGCTTCCGGCAGTTCGCAGGCAGGTTCGGGGACCAGGGGAACAGGTCATCCAGAAAAGTACGATCTGAATCATCCAGATGCTTTGGTATCTCGGTAAGCAGATATTCAAAGTAGTCATACGGTTTCAGACCATTTGCTTTTGCTGTTTCCGCAATGCTGTAAATGATCGCACTGGATCTGGCACCGGCAACTGTATCGATCATGACCCAGTTCTTTTTCCCGATACAGAATCCCCGGATCGACTGTTCCGCAGCATTATTATCCATCGGGACTTCACCGTCATTAAGAAATACTTTCAAGTACCTTTCTTGATTGAGCGAATAATTGAAGCCTTCCCATGTCTTGCTTTTCTGCGGTACTTTCGGAAGATTTTCACGTACCCATGTAAAATAAGCCTCCACCAGAGGCCTGACGCTTAACTGGCGGCGGTTTTGCCGCTCCTGTGAGGAAAGCTCCTTTAACTGTTTTTCCTCCCGGTAGATTGCCTGTATCATGGTCAGCGCGAGGTAAGCGCGGCTGTCCTTCTGTTTTATTTTAGGCAGTACCTTTACTGCTTCGTCAAAACGCCGCCTCGCATGAGACCAGCATCCGGCAACCTGCAGGTCTTCCCTTTCATTTTCAATCGTGTGGTAGACCTGGTATCCATCCGTGACACATATCCCGCTGAAATCCTTCAGGAATTCCCGTGGGTGGCTGGCGTTACGTGTCCGCCGGTATTCATACAGGACAATCTGGCGGTCTGTATACATCCGTCCGGTGCGATAGACCCACATATTATGTGAGTAGTCACATAACATGTGTTATGCGCTGAGTTTTTGATGAGGGGCTAAATACACAGAAATGGCCTATTAGAACCATTTTTCTTTAAGACTCATAACATAATAATAGTATCTCCTTTATGATGTAATAGTATCAAAAACATCATTTAAGGAGGATTTTTATGTTGAAAGAAAAAGCAAAACCGTGCTCCGAGTTATCTGAAAAAGTACTCAATGAAATGTGCTCGGATGGATATTCCGCCAAAAGTGTGGACCACCATGTCAGGCCTATCTATAATAGACTGGCAGGGTATTGTGAAGAACATTTTGAGGGAATGTATTCTGTTGATGCTGGTAAAGCCTTCATACAGATGATCCAAAGGAAAAAACAGTCAAAGGAGCAGACAGACCTGAACCGAAATTCGGTTGAGCGGTTAGACCATGCGCTGGACGGAGATTTTCATTGGAGGCCTGCGAAGTCGAAGTTAAAGCCGTATGCATCTTCGTGCTATGATGCGGCCGTTGCCAGATATGAGGCTTATCTTATCCAGACAGGAAAAACCATTACCAACACCAGGCGCCATATACATTTAATTGCCGGATTTCTGGCATATATGGAGTCAATAGGGATATCCAGTCTCCCTATGATAAAAGCAGAACATATCCATGAAAGGTTTATAGCGGCAAACGATAAGGCAGGTTTCCACAAGGCAGTGAAGATGTTTTTCCGGTACGCCTGCAGATACGGATTGATTGAAAATGACATCAGCCATTATATTCCGTCAGTACCGCGCCATAAGCCGGTTCCCTCTGTCTATACGAAAGATGAAGTAGAAAAAATACTGGGTTCCATAGACCGGACTACAAGCCTTGGCAAAAGAAACTACTGCATTATTCTAATAGCTGCAAGACTGGGGATTCGCTCCTGTGATATAGCTGGGCTAAAGCTTGAAGACATCCGGCACGGGGAAGGCCTTATCCGGGTAACGCAGCAAAAGACGGATGTTCCTGTTGAATACCCGATACTGGACGAAATATATGCAGCCATGAGGGACTATCTGGACAATGCAAGGCCTGATTCTGACCTTCCCTATGTGTTCCTGACACAGCCCAGGCCAGTTTCCTCTGCTTTAAGCACACAGGGGATTCATGCCGTTGTGTCCGGAGCTATTGCACGGGCTGGCATAGATACGTCTTCCAGAAGACATGGCGCCCATGCCCTGAGATCAAGTCTGGCATCACATCTTCTTGCAGAAGGAAAAAACTATCCAGAGATCCAGCAGGTATTAGGCCAGACTTCTCCCGATGCCGCCAGGCACTATATCCGTGTTGAGGCGGAACGGCTGAGGGAATGCGCTATGGAAGTGCCCGTTTTTCCTAATGAGCTGATCACTTATTTCCGGGGAAGGCGGTGAATTGACATATGAAAAATACCATCTGCTTTGAATGCTGCCTGAAGGAAAAATTAAATTCTTATATGGAACTAAGAGAAAGCCAAGGCCATAAAACTTCAAAAATACGTCATATTTTCCTCTCACTTGACCAGTATTTACAGAAAGCCGGCCTTGGCGGCCAGAGCCTGCCGCCATCTGCCATTGATGGCTGGATTGCATCCCTTCCAGAGAAACTCAGTGTAAATACAGTGAATATTTATATTTCAACGTATATACAGTTTGCAAAATATCTGCGGTCACTTGGATACGATGCTTTTATACCGGAGAAAGCAGTCAGCAGCAGGAATTATTTCCCGCATATATTTCATGAAGATGACCTGGCTACATTGATACAGGCCTCAGACATCCTGGTGTTTTCTGCTTCTGAAAAACGCCGTCACAATGCCGCCTGTTTCAGCGTAATGCTGAGAATGTATATCGGTTGCGGATTCCGGTTAAACGAAATAAGGCTGCTGAAGACGAAAGATGTTGATCTGGAGCACGGTATTATCCATGTACGGAATGCAAAGGGAAACCGGGACAGAATCGTTCCTATGCACAAAACGCTGACGGAGAATGTAAAGATATATTCCATAAGCGGAATTCCCCAAAAAGAAAACTGGTTTTTTCCTTCTAGGACCGGAAATCCCATTTCATGTACCTGGATAAGGGATGCTTTTCTGAAATGTATCCAATGTATCGG
>CAMWJF010000138.1 GCA_947174505.1 uncultured Lachnospiraceae bacterium | reverse complement strand
TGAAACTGGATACCATTACGTTCAGAGCGCCTTAACAGTATGGCCGCAATTACCAACACGATTGCTTCATAGACAAGCAGCGAGAACCAAATCGCGCCATTGCCAAACATATGGGGCAGAATCAAGATCACCGCTGAATTTATGATGAGGCTTCGTAAAATGCTGATGCTGGTGGACAGGGCAGACCGCTCGGTGGAATATAAATAGGCCGAAATCATCACATTGACCGCCGTTATGATAAATCCAACGGCAAACTGCGGGAGAGCGGCTGCGACATATTCTGTTGTTGTGGCGTCAGCGCCGAACAGCCCGCAGATTTGTTTTCCAAGCAGGATCGCCAAGACGGTTATGACCGCGCTCCCTACGGCGCTGATGGACAGACCGGCCTTAAAGTAAAATTTCAGATCCTTTTCATTTTTTGCTCCATAGCTCTGCCCAAACAAGGGCTGCAAACCTTCACTGGCGCCAAAAAAAGCGGCCATAGAAAAAGAAGCTATGTAAGAGATTACCGAAAACGCATTTACCCCAAGATCGCCAATTCTTTGAATGAGGACGAAATTCATACAGAGGGTCATGACCGGAGTTGCCAGCTGGCTGATGCCTTCCGGCAGGCCGTGAACGATAATATCCCGGAAAAGACCGGCGTTCAGCTTCGTCTTGCCGAAACGGAGGTTGCCGCGCTTGCGGGCAAAGCGTACCAGGATGATCAGCAGGCCGATGGTTTGGGAAATGCCTGTGGCAATCGCCGCGCCTTTTGTCCCCATCGCCATTGGGTAAATCAGGAACCAGTCGCCAAAAATATTGCATACCGTCGTTACGATTACCACCATACTCACCAAGCCGGGCGCATCGTCATTGCGGCAATAATTTTGCAATCCGATTGACAAAGCCGACGGGATGATAAACAGCGAATACCAGAACAAGTATTCAACGGCTAACTGATGAAAGGTTTCGTTGGCCCCAAGCAGAGCGCAGATTCTCTCCACAAAAAGCGTACCCGCAAGAGTGAACACAAAGGAAGCGCAGAGCTGGAATACCATCCCGTGGCGGAACACACGGTTTGCGCCCTCTATATCACCCTGGCCGACACGGACGGCGTAAATGGACACGCCGCCGATGCTGATGAGCATATTCACCGCGCCCACTGCCATAATGACAGGGCTGACCAGGTTGATTGCCCCCAGCGCGTTTGTCCCCACGCCCCTGCCTACAAAAATAGCGTCAACGATGGTGAACAGAAAGAAGCAGACATTGCTGAATATTGCGGGAAAAACGTACCGGATTACATTCCGAACCTTTGCGTTATACATGTTCCTTACCTCCATTCCGCGCTTTCCGCCGATACAGGAAGAAGCAGACGCATCCCAATATCGTGGGAACCATGTACCAAAGCGCATTTCTTTTTTTCATATGAACCATTTTGATGACCTCCTCCCTGCGCAGTTTCGCAGGTGCTTGTTGTTTGACAATTTTCTGGAATGAGATTATAATGGAGTATCCTGTTTGGGGAGAGTTTCTGCCGCCATGAAAAAAGATAATCTGTTGTCCATCGGCGCTCTGTCAAAGCAGACCGGCGTTCACATTAAATCCCTCCGTTATTATGATTCTTTGGGTATTCTCCGCCCCGCCTATGTTGATCCCAGCAGCGGCTACCGTTACTACAATTTGCAGCAAATCCCCGTGGTAGGGGCCATTCAGCTCTGTATTGATCTGGGGATTTCCCTCAAGCATTTCACGGAGTATTACAGTGAGAGCAGCGGTCAGCTTCGCTATGCCAGGTTAATCGAGCGTGGAACCGCGCTGGCAAAGGAGAAGATTCAGACCATACAGGAGCGGCTGTCCAATTTGGAAAAATTACAGGCTGAGATCGAGCACAGCGAATTGGTTCAGCAAAGCGAGGATATGGTGCGGTGCATATTTCCCGCTATGGATGTTTGGCTTACCCCATGCACTTCCAATGCTGCGGAGCCTCACATATTTACCCAATTCCACAGCTTGATACGGACGGTGGAAAACAGCGGGCTGACTATCAACTATTTTGCCGGGCGGCTGCTCCATTGCCAAGGAAACCAAAAGGAACTGTTTTTTTATATCGGGGTTGATATTCCACAGGGAATGCGGGAGATTCCCGAAGCTGTTTTTCACCTTCCGGCGGGCGAGTACCTCTGCTGTTCGCAGGCACAGCCTGCCATTGAGGAGGCCGCAGCGATTTTCCCGGAACAATTTGCGCTGGACTATGAAAAGTTTGTGGTAGAATCTGAATTATCTCTTGGGGATTATGACTGTGCCGCACCTCCTTTTGAGCTTCGCTGTTCTCTCCCTGACTGACAGATACCGTGAATATATTCAATCATCAACGTACAAGGCAAACGCTTTCATAATGTGCGACCAGAGTTTTGAAAGTGGAATCTGATAGGACAGAAACAAATTTGCCTCATGTTCTACCGGCCAGCTATATTTTGTGCCAGCGTCACCCAGCACAATGACATAAGGAGACTGACGCCTGATCTCATATTGAAAAGTTGAAGTGAGCTGTGAAAAGATTTCCAAATCAGCGACTATAACCGCAAACCTGCGGTGTGCAAGCAGCCACCCCGCTATTTCAAGGCTGGGCGAGGAAATGATTTGTATTTTGTCCTTCTGGACGGTACTCTCAAGCGCATTTAGAAAAGAATCCCGTATCCCTACGGTTAGGATATGGCGGCGCATATCTTCACCCCATTCCATAAAAGTTTCCTTGGTGGAGAAGTATTATAAACTATCCCATCATAGGGAGAGTCAATAGGCTGAATGAATTTTCTTTTTGTCCCTCCTTTTCCTCCCATTTGACAACGAAGCTAAAAACGTCTGCACTGCATAGAACAGTGCAGACGTTTTCTTTCAAAAGATAAAAGAATTGGGCATTTAGCTGAATATCAGTTCTGCAAAAATGATTTCCTCCACCTGAGCCTTGCAGCAATTCATCAGCCCCACCCAGCGCATGGGATCGCGGGCTTTCAAATCCTCGG
>CAMWJF010000137.1 GCA_947174505.1 uncultured Lachnospiraceae bacterium | reverse complement strand
GTCGGCTCGCTGCCGATGGCAAGCTCGAACTCGCCGCTGAAGTCTGCCCTCTGGATGATGAACTGTCCGTGGTAGAGGTTGTCGCAGTTGTCCTGTGCGGTAACGTCGATATACATTTTCAGGGTCTTGCTGTAGGTCCCGGAGTCGTTGGATACTTTTGCGGCTTCTGTCTCGATATCGTAGAAGGCAGCAAGCTCTGTGCCGTCAGCAAGGTCACCTGCAGAGAAGGTAAGCTTCTTTGTGTCAGGGTCATAAGTAAATTCGCCTTTTGCAGGAGCAGTGGCAGTCTGGACCAGCCTTTCCCCTAAAGAGCCGTTCGCATTCTTTTTGTAGAGCACGCCGATCTCTGCGCCGGGAGTGCCGGCTGCTTTGCGGGAGGTCATGGCAGTATCTGCATCCACTGTCAGGATGTCCGTGACTCTGACCTTAAAGTTGCCCTGCTCCACCTCGGAGCCTGTCTGTGCGGCAAGGGCGCCGCCGACGAGAAGCCCGTTTGTGGCGCTTACGGTAACGGATTTGTTCTTCTTTAAGGAGCCGATCTTGCGGCCGCCCCTTCCGGTGATATCCGTCTTTTCCTGTGTGCTGCTGATGGAGCCCTCTTTGATCTCATCCATGATGAATTCCAGCTCTCCGGCGTTGTTGAAGCATGTGATCTGGTCGATCTGTGTGATGCTTAATTTGTTTACATCGATCATAGTTGTTTCCTCCTTTGGAATAAAAAAGTATTTGGTTTCTTGGGGATGGACTTTTGCAGTCCTCCCCTGTAACACCGATTGTTGGGACTGCTGAAAGTATTGATTTTACGGGGTTTTTTGAGAAAAAAAGGGGGGTGAACCGTGCAGAATTGTAGAAAATATGTTTGGGACTCTGTATGATATACATTTTCGGTGTGGTGGTGTATGAAATCAATAAATACAGTATTTCAGCCTTTCAGTTGAACTGTTACGTACCATATCCAGCTACCACGTTGAACATAACCAGAGATTGGCGAACGTTTTGATTTTGATGACATCAGGAAGATACGCGCGTACAGTGCGGCGAGATATGAGCATATGAAAGTATAAGAGAATTGAAGGGGCTGATGCCACAAACATGAACCCCATATCAGGGCATATTTGTGACATTTCTATTACAATCCAGAGCTTATTTTTCAAAGTTCAGTGATAGCATTTCCTTTGCGGAAAGTCTATATGGAACATGCCGAAAAGCCTGTAAACAGGTCTGTCCCCGTTACAGATCAGATAATAGTTAATGCAGTCGGCAAGAATGATGCCGATGCAGGCTAACACTATCCATAACAGAGAAAACGGAAGGCATATTATGCCCTTAAAATTTAGCCACATACCTGAATAATCCCACATAGGCGGTAAGTGCAGGTATTGCAGGGAAAGCCCGATGAGCAGTTCTGATATTGTGACCAGAACACTTCCGATGCAGCCTTGCAGAAACAGATCCATGTTCCATGAAAGCACTTCGTTAATCTTATCAAACAGGATAAAGCATATGGCACCGTCCAAGCCCATAAGGAGATAGCTGTAGCCCCGGAATAGAGTCTCTATTGTGATGTAAGTAGTGAAGCCGACATAAAAAAGTATGGTGTATTTTACTTTATTATTCATCTGTTTCCTCCATTCTGCCAATCTGGGATTCAGAATAAATTAAAGCAATTTCATCCAGTGCTTCCCTGACTGTAGCAGAGTAGATTTTTTCTTTGTAGTACATCTCCAGTTGTCTGTAAGGATATACATAGTCCACGATCGCATTTAGCAGTGCCGCAAATTCTTCCTCTGAGAAATCCCGGCAGGCAGATTTTACGCTGTGCCATTGTAATGTCCAGTCAGTCTGCCCGATGGAATGTTTAAAATCATAGGCGGTCTTATCGGCAAGCATTTCGTTTTGGTCTTTTTCGGTCACGCCGTAGTAAAAACCGTCGGTCCATAAAAGAGGATGGGATTCTAAAAAATCAGCAAGCATCTTTTTATTGCAGGTCTGTTTGTATTGTCTGTATTCGTCAAGTGTCATGGAGTCTGTATCCGCTTCGTTTTTAACGATGGAGTTTAATTGTGATATCTTGGTGTCCAAGTCTTCCAAAGCAGTCAGCCTGAGAGTTGCTGCCTGCTTTAGAGCCATGCGCTGTTCAAGAAGCTCCTGCGCAGTAAGGAATCTTTTGAAGCCGGTTTCCGGCGTGTAGGTGTATTCATATGTACTTACGTATCGAGGAACTTCTTTCGGTTCGAAAACGGAATATTCTCCATTGAAATATACGGCGCTGTTTGTAACATCCGTAAAAGTGCTGTCTTCGTTTAAGGTGACTTCATCGGAAACAGCGATTAAAATATTCGAGTCTTTTTCTGTAATGATATACATATCAATAGTTCTCCTTTTCTAAATTAGTGTTGTTTGGACTGCCTGTTTATTTTGCGGTTTTAAAACCGGAGCCGGTATTATAAAAGCAGTTATTTATCTGGTCGTACATCATGTATACTTTTCCGGAAGAAGCACTGCTTCCGTAGATCATTTTTCCGGTACTGTCAAAAACGGTGCTCCCGCAGAAAAAGCCGTTATCATAAGGGATATCCGGCAGGAGGGCGTATCCGTTAGCCGGTAATGCGCTTGTGTTTTTAGCCAGCTCTTTGGTAAGTCCCTGTAAGGTGTAGAAATTATAGGTGTTGTTTGATTTTTTGATCCGCAATATTGCCGCGAGGGAACTGAAAGTGATACCGGAGGAAGACCATAATACGCTGCCGCCGTAAAAATTGTAATCGGAATTGCTGCCAAGGCTGACGTTTATGGCATTACCGCTTGTATCGGTGGTTTTTTTGGCAGCTAACTTATTAGTTGCAGAATCTATAAAAAGTGTAAAATAGGAGTAACTGGTCACTCCCGACGATACAGTATGCTTTTTTACCAGTACTAAGGCAGCATATCTGGAGAATAAACTTCTCATTATTGTTACGGCATAATGGGCAGAGGTTGATTCTGCGGAACAGAGGGTGACTGCGTCACCGACTTTTAGGGCAGTGCCGTCCAAAGTTATGGAAACTTTACGGACATATTTGGTAC
>CAMWJF010000136.1 GCA_947174505.1 uncultured Lachnospiraceae bacterium | reverse complement strand
ATTAGAGGTGATGGATTTTGGATATAGCAGTTGTAGATGATGAAAAAGCGATCAGAGAGCATATATGCGCCCTGATTGAAGAACAGAAACCGGGAAGCAGAATAGAAGCCTATTCCACAGGCGAAGAACTGCTTGCATCAGGGAAGCGGTTTGATATTGTTTTCCTCGATATACAGATGGATGGCATGAACGGCATTGAGGCGGCGAGGAAACTGCGGGAACGGAACGCCAGATTTGGCGCGGAGGACACCGTACTCATATTCATCACGGGCATTAAGGAATATGTGTTCGATGCCCTTGACCTTTATGCGTTCCACTATCTGTTAAAGCCTGTGGATAAGGGGAAATTTGCAGAAGTGCTGGAAAGGGCGGCAGGGGAGGTAAAGAAAAAGAAGGAAAAGAAATGCCTCTTTATCAAGACAAGGAACCTTACGCTTGACCAGTCTGACATCTTGTATATTGAGAGCAGGGCAAAAAAGCTGGAGATACACACTGCCAGGGAGGATAAGGTCATAGAAATTTATGCATCTATGGATGAGATGGAAGGGCAGCTTGGGGAGGATTTCTACCGCTGCCACCGGGCATACATCGTGAACATGGCGCAGATCACAGAGTATGACAATGAGAGCATAACCCTTACGAATGGTGACAAGGTATATCTGACTAAAAAGAAATACGGCGAATTTGTAAAGGCGTATATGTGGTTTTTGCAGAACGGGGGTGTGTCCAGTGTATAAAACGACGGATGTGTTATATGCAGTGCTGACGGTCTTTCAGGGCTACTGCCTGCAGTACTTTTTAGGGAGCTTTCTGGAAAGCAGGATGAAAAGCAGGTGGAACAGGCCGTGTGTGGCGGTCTTGTATATAGTTTTGAGAATGGCGTTTAAATGGAGTTCGCCGCCGGGATATGGAGATTATAAGACTGCAATCGGGATGCTGGCAGTATCGCTCTGCATTCTGTCATTCATTGCTTTGTGCTTTTATAAAGCATTCCGCCCTGTTACAGTTTTCCTTATCATTTCATTCCAGGCAGTTTTGGACATCAGTAGTTATGCGGCAGTCATACTGTTGGATAAAGTGGGAGCAGGGATACTTGATACCGTGGACTGGTGTGCGGGGAAAGGAGTGTTCGCATCAGAAAATGCCTTCGTTATGGCAATAAAGGTCAGTACTGTTGGAGTGCTGTCCCTCCAGTATCTTGCCATTGCTATGTTACTGTACTTTTCGCTGAAAAAGATTGTGTGGAATTTTCATGAAAAGGAATACAACATCAACAGGACAGAACTGTTTTTCATCCTTATCCCGGCGGCTGTAGGTCTGATGATCTGTATGCTGCTGCGCATTATCATGTTTACAGTGGAGGACAGCGTTCCGAAAACGCTGTATGACAGATACCCCATTCTGGTCGTGGTGATTCCTGTGATCCTGCTGCTGTCATTGCTTTCCATCCTGTGCGGAGTGAAGCTGTTTCAGGATATGGTCTGCTGGAACAGGGAAAAGAGCGGCAGGATTATTCTGAAAAAGCAGATCGTCAGCCTGCAGGAACACATGGAGGAGATGGAGCGCATCTACTCCGGCATAAGGGGCATGAAGCATGACATAAAGAATACACTTGCCGTCATCCAGCGTCTTTCTGCAGGGAACAGTGTGGAAGATAACGTGGAGCTGCAGGCTTACCTGTCAGAGCTGAACAGGAGTTTTGAAAATCTGGAAGTCCGCTTTAAGACGGGGAACACAGTGGTGGATACCCTGCTGAACATGAAATACCACGAGGCGGTGAGGGATGTACCCGGCCTAAAAATGGATGTAGATAAGCTGATTCTCCCGCAGGGGCTTGAAATACACAGCTATGACATAGGCGTTATTCTGGGGAACGCCGTGGATAATGCGATGGAAGCCTGCCGGAAGCTGAAAGCAAAGGAGCCGGAGGCAGGTGCCTTTATCCGCTTAAGTTCCCTGCAGAAAGGTAGCCTGCTAATCCTGAAAGTGGAGAACAGCTTTGACGGACGGCTGGTGCGGAGGCGGCAGGAGGAATTTCCCATAACGGATAAGGCGGACAAAAGCTCCCACGGGATAGGGCTTGCCAACATCAAAAGTACGGCTGAAAAGTATCAGGGAACTATGGATTTTAAAGTAAAGGGCAGGGTGTTCATCCTGTCCGTGATGATGAAAAATGAAAGGAGAGAAGAAGATGGATTTTGGAGTGACAGGTAAATTAGGAGGGTACTATCTGGCAGAGCAGTACCGGAAGAATGCAGCGGCAGGAACGAACGGGAGCGTGAGCTTTGCGGAGCTTGCGGCTGCAAAGTCGGCAGACAAGACAGAGGGAGTAAATGTGAGCTTTGAAGAAATGTTGAAGTCAAAGTATCCGGGAGCATATTACAATGTGATGGACACTTCCCAAATTGATGGAGGCTTGTGGGGACGGAACGATTACCCGTGGGATGCATATTTTTCTGAACCTGCGGATGCGTCTGTTTTGGGATGGACACCGTCAGGAGCGGAGCCTGATATGCAGAGTCCGGAGGTACATGCTAAGTTAAATTCTATGGTTGGTAAGATAGCCATAGTCATACCTCCGGAACTGGAAGAAAAAATGAAAAATGCCCCGGAACTTGCGAAAAAGGTAATGGAGCGGGTGGACAATTTCCTGGCAACTAATTCTACTCCAGGATTGAACGAGGGCTTTCTGATGACGTTTGATGAAAATGGGGAAATTAACCATGCTTGTGTGGTAGGTGAAGGAAGATTTACTGTTTCGTCATCAGAATTTGTCGAAGCCCGCAAAGCAAGGGAGGCAAAACACGCAGAATATGAGAGGATGGCGGAGGAAAGCGCCCTGAAACGCAAGCTGATGGAGCAGGAAGTGGGCAGGAGGTTTTACCAGAGCAAGGCGGTTTCGGCTGCGGCATATGAAGCGGCGGGCATTTTGAAGTAAAGCAGGATATGCCCGGACTTACCGTAAGGGGGCATGGGCAGCTCCGAATGACAGAGGGGTCGCCGTTGAAATATTTTTATCAAGGAGGATAAGGATATGAATATGAATATCAATTTTAATTTTACAAATTTAACATCAAGATATAATTTGATGTCGCAGTTGT
>CAMWJF010000135.1 GCA_947174505.1 uncultured Lachnospiraceae bacterium | reverse complement strand
CACAAGAATGAGAGGGGTGCAAGTCCCGTGGAGCTGCCAAGCCGTCCGTTTCGCCCATTAAATAAATCAAGTACAGCAATCCGAAGATATTCTGAAAGGAGGGCTGCCAATGATAAATAGTGAACAACTGGACTTTATGAGCAGGCAGGGGACGAATGAAACCGACCCCGCACAACTGACGGACATAAACCATGTTTCCATTGATACGGGGCTTTCTGCCACGGAACGCATGAAAGCGTACCTTGAACAGATAAAGAACCCGTATTGTTTCCGTTGCGGGGAAACTGTCGTGCGTCTTTGCTTTGCGCCTGCGGGAAATGACCTCAATTCGCACCTAATCAGCTTTTTCGGCAGTCTGAAAAAAGGCTGAAAAATATGTTGAAAAATGCTGAAAAAATCTCCGTTCTATGGTATAATAGACGTGTGATTGTAGGGGGATTGGAGGAATAATGCCACGCATTAGAAAATCACAGAACAACCAACCTACTACAAGCCGTACCATATGGCGGATTGCTGTCTACATAAGACTATCCAAAGACGACGGGAACGACGAGAGTTTGAGCGTAACCAACCAGAGGAAAATCATCACGGAGTATATCGAGGAATTTTTCGAGGGCGAGTATATCATTGCTGATGTTTACGCTGATGACGGGCTGACCGGGACGGACTATGAACGCCCCGAATTTCAACGGCTGATACATGACGTGGAAGCCGGGACTGTCAACTGTATCATCTGCAAGACATTATCAAGGGCTTTCCGCAACTACTCCGATCAAGGTTACTTTCTGGAAAAGGTATTCCCCTTATACGGGGTACGCTTTATCAGCATAGGCGACCCGTCACTTGACACATTCAAGAACCCGGACGCAGTACAGGGAATGGAAGTACCCATTACCGGGCTGATGAATGACCGTTACGCCGCAAGGACTTCCAACGACATACGCCGGACGTTCAACACCAAGCGCAGGAAAGGCGAATTTATCGGTGCATTTGCCCCTTATGGGTACATGAAAGACCCGGAGGACAAAAACGCATTTGTGATTGATGAAGAAGCCGCCGAGGTAGTGAGGAACATTTTTCACTGGTTCGTTGACGAGGGCATGAGCAAGTTAGGCATTACAAAGAAGCTGACCGAAATGGGAATACCCACACCAACCGCATACAAGCACAGCAAGGGCTTAAATTTGCAGACACCGAGAATAAGCAAGAATGACGGTATGTGGGCGATTACCACAATCTGTACTATCCTTAAAAACGAAATGTATATAGGTAACATGGTACAGGGCAAACAGCGGGTAATCAGCTACAAAGTGCATGAGAAAGTTTCCCCGCCTAAAGAAGAATGGTTCGTAGTGGAGAACACCCACGAACCAATCATTGACCGGGAAACATTCGACAAGGCGCAGCGGTTACAGGAACGGGACACACGCACCGCACCGGGCAAGAAACAGCTTTATCTTTTTTCCGGGCTGATAAAATGTGCTGACTGCCAACGCTCAATGTCAAGACGGACGAACCGCAGACCAAACAAGACCTATGTTTATTATGTTTGCAGCACATACGTCTTTAAGTCAAAGGACAAATGCACCCGGCACGTCATAAAGGAAGAAGTCTTATACGAAGCAGTATTGAAAGCGGTACAGGCGCAAATCTCCCTTGTTGGGGATATGGCAGAGGTAGTAAAGGAAATCAATAACACTTCTACTGTCTGCACCCAATCAAAGCGGTTACAGCAGCTTTTGAAAGACCGCAACAAGGAGCTTGAAAAACTTACCTGCGTTACAGACAACCTTTACATGGACTGGAAATGTGGGGACATAACCCGTGCTGAATATGTGAGAATGAAAGCCAAGTTTGAACAGCAGGCAGAGCAGGTAAAAGGCATAATCGCCAACCTGCAAACAGAAATTCAGCTATCAGAAAAGGGCGTAGGAAACGACAACCCTTATCTGACAACATTCTTGAAACATGAGAATGTGAAAAGCCTTGACCGTGGGCTTTTGGTGGAATTGATTGATACTATATACGTCCACGAAAACAACGAGATTACAATTCAATTTAACTTTGCCGACCAACACAAACGGATTGTTGAGTTTATCGAAAACAACCAACATAACCTTGTACTGATAAAGTCCAACAACGCCGTGTAATGAGTAGCGGCGTGTTGGTATCAACTTTAGGCATTGTTGTCTATAAATCTATGCCCCATTTGGTCCAAGGAAGCCGAAAATATCACCCTCCTCTACTGCAAACGAAATATTCCTGACACCCCTTTTCTTCCCGTAAGTTTTTGTCAAACTTTCTATTTCCATAGCATACTGATTACTTCCGCACTTTTCCTGCATATTTCCTGCCTCCATTCTTTCCCGTTTTATACCCTGTCTAATCATTCGTCCCGGTCTGACTCCTTAAACTCCTTCAACATTTTATTCAGGTTCTCTGTATCAATCGTCCTCTTTATTTTATTGACCAGATATGCACACCAATACATAAACAGCATATAGAAAAAGAACAATCCGGTCACTGCCATACTCTGTCCGAACCACCCGGAGAAAAAGGATACTGCCGTATAAAGTCCCGAACACAAAAATAATGCCGCTGCTTCTCTCCCTGAAAGTTTTTCCGCTTCATCAAAATTATAAAGCCCGTATACCTGCAGATATCCCACGATATAGGTTGTCAATATAATTTCGGACATATGCAGAATACTTGCCGAATAAATCCCGTTATAAATCAGGTATACACAGTAAAAAAATAAGATCGCAAAAAAGTAAAGGCATGCTTTATATTCAATCGCAATTTCATCGCTTAAATATCTTTTAAATCCCCTGATCAGCTTATTCCTCATCCTTTTTTCCTCCCTTCAATATCTGTCTCAGCTCTTTTGCATATCTTCTGGAGATAAAAACCTGCTCGTCATTTTCCATCGTAGCGCATATCCTGTTCCCCGGCTCGCTTTTTAAATGGCTGATCTTGTAAATATTCAACACCATAGATTTTGAACATCGGAAAAATCCTCGTTCCTCATAACGCCCTGCAAGCTCTCCGAGGCTTTCCGAAACCCTTCCCACCTTATCCTCCGCATAAGCAAAAGTTCCTCCGTCTACGCTTTCAAAATAATAATCATCCTGAGGCGTTATTAAAATAGTATTTTCCGCCCACTCTGCCCTGATCATTTTT
>CAMWJF010000134.1 GCA_947174505.1 uncultured Lachnospiraceae bacterium | reverse complement strand
ATCGATGAACTACCTGTATCATAGAACATTTTTGAGCCTTGTGCCGTATGTCCACGAATCAGGAATGAAGCTCGAAATTCAAAAAATTCCACGATTGCGGAATGGGTGTGGTATAATGGTCTTGTTGCGGCAGGCTGGCCGCAGGGAAGGAGCAGGAAGCCATGAAGCAGGGGATAACGATTCAGGAGCGGTTAAAGGATTTAAGGACGGAGCGGCATTTAAAGTTAGAGGAACTGGCGGCGGCTACAAAGATTTCCAAATCAGCTTTGGGAAGCTATGAGAATGATGACCTAAAGGAAATCAGCCACAAAAATCTTGTGGAGCTGGCAAAGTTTTACGGAGTATCAACGGATTACCTTCTCTGCCTGACAGAGAACAGGAACCATCCGGACACGGGGCTTACGGAGCTGCATTTGAGTGACGATATGGTGGAGCTGCTAAAAAGCGGGCGTATCAACAACCGGCTGCTGTGTGAGATTGCCACGCATGAGGATTTCGCTACCCTAATGACGGACACGGAGATTTATGTGGACGGTGTCGCAACCTCCCACTTCCAAAACTTCAACAGCCTTCTAGAAGTCCTGCGGGGGCAAGTCCTTTCCCAATACCAGCCGGTAGAGGAAGATACTGCTTTAAAGGCGTTGGAAGCCATGCAGATACAGGAAGAAGATTATTTCTGTCAGGTTACACACCGGACTTGGGACACTATCCTCCATGCCATAAGGGAAGCGCACAAGGACGATACGGACAGTGCGCCGGACGGCTCCAATGCCATGAAACTAATCAAGGACGCAAAGAAGGCATTGGCTGTGCCGGGTTCCTATCTGGATGTGTTCACTGCCCTTATGTGTACGCAGCTTCAAATCCGATATGAGAAGCTGTCGGAGCAGGAGCGCATGGTTTTGAAGAATGTTATGAAGAAAACTCCAGCATATAAGGATTCACCGTTGAGCAGGATGAAACGTAAATAAGGAAATGCCGTTGCTTGGTTTTTTCTCCATGCAACGGCATTTTGTGATTTTGATTCAGTTTTCAAACACATAGGCCAGAGTTTATTTTTTTCTTGCAGTTATAAAAATACCAGCTATAAGCAAAACAATGCCTACAATCATTCCTATAATTACTGAAAAGCCGCCAACTTTACCAGCAACAAATATTGAAGTCGGACCGTCTGCTCCGCCAATGATAGACACCGATTTGGCTACCGACATTTGTCCATTTACTTTAGAAATCAAACTTATCGCTGCTATTGCAATTCCCATAATCGCTAATATAATTCCTACAATTTTCTTCATGTGCTTAGCTCCTTAAAATCTTAAGTTTTTCTTTGTTCAACTATCAAATAGACAGAAAGCTAAACATTAACTTGATGCGTAAATACTTTCAGAACCATTTGAATCAATTCTAATTAGTCTTACTCCTACAAAATCGGAATCATCTCTGTAATCATTAAAGACATCCCATGCATTATCAAACCCGGATATATCTCTTGAACCCGAACCATGATGTTCCGTTTTTGCTTTTCGTTCACCATAATCATAATCAACAGTAATGCGATCATCCCATTCAACCCTATATTCATAAGAATCTTCTTCTTCCGTTGCGGATGACTCTAAAAACCTTGAACCTCTTCCCATAAATTTTTCCTCCTGCTGTTTTGCCATTAACTCTATTATACCGCAATCACTTCCTAGAAGGAATAGACTTTATAAAAAATTCATTTTGCTATGACAGGCATTATTCTCCTGAATCCTCTCTTGTTCCATCCTTTGTGATAATAAGCTGTCCCTGCTGGCATTTCACGGTAATTTTATCCCCGGCAGAAAATCCAGCCTTTTCCAGCCAGTTCCCTTGTAAAAGAATCTGCGGCGGCGATTTCTTGAAAGCCCCACGCCCGTTATAAACGGTCAGTTTGCGGTCGTCCATCCATCCTCCTTCCCCGCTGCCTGTCGGCATACGATTTCAAATACATCCCCGTCCTCTGTCCTGACAGTGAGCAGGCTGTTCCGCTCGTCTGCGTTTAGGTCGGCAATCCCCATCCCTTCACTGTCGTTCAGTAAATCAAAAAGCCTGTCCCTAAAATAGTTCAGTTCCATTCTGTTGTTCCCCTTTCATATTTTATAGTCTATTAGCTAATATTATATAGCCTTTTAGAATCTATTGCAATCCCTATGAGTGATGTAGTCTAAAAGTGAACAAAATAAATGCTAATAGCTTATGAAATGGGTGGGCATTATGGAAGGAAAAGGATTAGGCAGACGTATCAACATGGTGAGGAAAGACCGGGGATTCACGGCTGACAGGCTTTCAGAATTATGCAATATAAACGCAACATATCTCCGGCAGATTGAGGGCGGAGCAAAGATTCCCAGCCTGCCTGTATTTATCAATATCTGCAACGCACTGAAAATTTCCCCAGATTATCTGCTGCGGGATGCGCTGGAAGATAATGAGGTCAGTGAAATACGGGAACTGGCAGCGTTGTGGGAAAGCACATCGCCCAGCCAGCAGGAAATCGCCGCTGCCATGATTCGGGCGGTATTGGAGCGCAAGGAAGATTAGAAAGACCAGCCGGGTAGTCGGCTGGCCTTTCCATGTCCAATCAAATATAAATCAATTCGCTGTTTATGATTTCCTCCGCCCGGCTGCGGATATTGTTCATCCGGCCTACCCATTCAAGCTGGTTTTTGGCTTTCAGTTCCTCGGTCACACTCTCGGCGGCTTTCATCTGCTCCATGATTAAGTCCAGCCGTTCCTCCGCCTGCTCGTTCAGGTCGGCAAGGTATGTCCACAATTTCCCGGTCAGGATAAGGGAGCTGTACTGTGCCGGGTGTTCCTGTTTGAGATATTCCCGGTGCAGCCGCCCATAGCGTCCGATGGGGCGGTTCTCCTCCGGCAGCTTCAAGTCCGGAATATAGTAATCACCTACCAGAATATAGTCAATACCGTTCTCTGTGATTCTTTCTTTCAGTTTTTCCATTGTCGTTCCCTCCTGTGGTGGAAGGCTCGTCACTGGCCAGCTCAATCACATCCATAATGCCACAATCCAGCGTTTCGCAGATTCGTGCCAGCGTGTCCATGCTGATATGTTTCCCTTCTTTGCCCATGTTGGCTATCATATTTGTGGTCAGTCCAGCGGCAAGCCTTAAATCCTCTTTCCTCATGTTTCGCTCTATCAGTGTGTGCCAGAGCGGTTTGTAGCTGATGTGCATTTTTCTCCCTG
>CAMWJF010000133.1 GCA_947174505.1 uncultured Lachnospiraceae bacterium | reverse complement strand
ACCCAAACTGCATCGTCATGCCCGGCATACCGTTCCCGGCGCTCTCCGCAGACTCTGTAGATGCGGACTCTGTATCTGCCGCATCGGTGTTCTCTTCTTCCTCTGTCTGCACAGATGTTTCCGAAGCGTCCTCACCCTCAATCACCTCTCTGGGCGGTTCAGCGGGAGCCTTTTCTTCCTGTCCGCATCCTGTCAATAAACCGGCCGTCAATAATCCACATGCTACAAGTGTCACAATCATTTTTCTTTTCATCATGTTTACCTCCATCGTTTACTTTTTAGTGGTTTATGTTTTGATGATTGTATTGTAGCAGGGACCATTTTATTTCAGAAGTCTCGTTTCGTTCACAAGTTTAAACCAAAAGGTATATACTGTTTTATGACCTGATTTCCCGATACAAGGCCTTTTCCGACTCCTTTTTCCATAGAATCATACCAAACGGAATCACAACTGCTTCCGCCAGTACAAACGCCATCCATATCAGCGAAACGTTCACGAACCCGGATAATACGGCAATAAAGACAATGGGCAAAACCACCTGCCTGCTCAATGTAAGAAGCATACTCTGTACGCCCATTCCCAGCCCCTGAAAAGCCGCAGAATAAGTGAGACAGACATTGGACAAAAGATAACTTACCGCCATGATTCTGAGCGCCGTGACGCCGATTGCAAGCATTTCTTCCGAGGCATCGAACAGGAACAACACCTGCTCAGGTACGATCTCCATGATCAGGAAAAAGATACTGTAAAGAGCAAAAGAATACAGCATCGCAAAGCGGCAGCTCTGATAGACCCTTTTTGGTTTTTTTGCTCCGTAATTATAAGCAACAAGCGGTATCAGGCCGCATCCCATACCATTTACCCCCACGGTTACAAGACCCTGAATTTTTACACATGCCCCATAAACGGCAACCGCAGTGGGCGTAATAACCATGAGAACAGAATTTACATAGATTGCCAGCACCGAGGAAATCGCCTGTACCAGGGTACTTGGTATCCCTACTTTCAGGATGGCCACGATACAGCTTTTGTCCGCTTTCACCGTAAAATGAATCGGGATTTCCCGGTTCCATCGGCAGTTGATAAAGTACCCGGCCAAACATCCGATCCATTGTCCGATGACCGTAGCCAGCGCAGCACCCGATGTTCCCATCGCCGGAAAACCAAAATAGCCGAAGATAAGAATCGGATCTAAAATCAGATTGGTGACCGATGCGGCTGATAATGTATACAGAAACAAAGAAGATTTCCCGCTTGCCATTACAAACCGGTCGAATACCCATTGTCCCATCATACCCAGAGAACCAAGCATACAGATCCGCAGATAAGGAATCCCATAATTCATAATGATTTCATTACCGCCGGACTGCGATCTGAAATAGACGCCCAGAATCAGAATCTCCAGAATAACGACCAGCACCCATGCCAGAAATGCCAGCGCCAGCGCGGCGGATGCCGTCCTTTTCACTTTTTCCCCATCCTGCTCGCCCAATGCTTTGGAAATCACGGCATTCAGCCCTACTGCAATCCCAAGCCCCATGGCTGACATCAGTATCTGCACGGGAGCTGCCAGCGACAGGGCCGTCAAGGCATCCTCTGATATTCTGGACACAAACACACTGTCTACAAAATTATAAAGGGAATTGATCAGCAGAGAGATCATCAAAGGAATGCCTGTCTTTAACACCAGGACCGATACCTTCGCCGTTCCCATATTGTTTTCCACCCGCTCTGATTTCTTTGTTTTACCATCCATCTTCACTCACCACCACTGATCAGAACAATTTTGTTTCCCCAGCCTTCCAGCACCGGATTATCCTGAACTGCCTGTAAGAACGCATCCGTATAATCAAAATATCCCACCGGCGTGTACTCTGCGCTCACCTCGGCATCCTGATAGAACAGAATGATCCGGTTCGGTTCCGAATAATAAACCGTACCCGCCTTCTCCTCTGTAATCTGCTCCGCAGCCGCAGGAATTTCATAGCGGCCCGGAATGTCATAATACTGCATCACTTCCCAATTATCATAGTCATCGTAATGGTAGATCGGAAGCCGCCAGTCACTGTTTCCCACATGGCCTGCAATGGCATAAGCCGTATCATTGTCATAAAGGTGCATGATAAAAGGCTCCCCTTCATCGCCAAAGCAAACCAACAGTTCTGCCGCCTGCTGTAAGTCAGGTTCGGCTTCATCCGGCACAACATCTTCTGTCTGTATGGCAGAAAGATTATCGCTTTTCAACACACTTTCCGGCGGTTCAGGAAAGTCATTGGAATTTCCGCATCCGTACAGCAACACTCCCGATGCAGCAATCATACTTAATGCCACGAAAAGTTTCTTATTCATTACACATCGCTCCTTATCTTTTACTTGAGAAATTGCTCTTTTTTGTTTTCCATTATATATACCGCTTCATTCAATAACAAATACTTATATTTTATTCATTTATATAGCTAAAAGGCATATATAGTTGTGCAAAAGAAAACAGGACTGTGTACAAAAAGGTAAAACATTTTTGACACAATCCTGTCTTTATGATTCTGATTTGCAGTAAAGCTGATACAATTCGTATATTTTCTGCTGTATTAGTTCTATTAGTTCCGCTGGTTCTAATACAGTGGCGTTTTTCCCAAATGGCAGGATATAATCGGCAACCCACTCTAAAGCAGCATGGTTTATTTCCATGTCAATCATCCCACCGCCTGTTGAAAATATTTTTAATCCACTTGCCAGTAAACATTCACTTTCACAACGTTTGACGCCTATATCCGTCAGTTGGATTTTCATGTGATAGTCATTTTTAACCTGAGATTTTTCCAGATATTCCTGAATCGAGGCAGGAACAGGATATTTTCCTTTTGGACTGGGCTTTTCCTCTATGATTTCCTTGATACGGTCAACCCGGAATACTCTGATCTGGTTTGCTGTTGTACAATAGGCTGGGCAATACCAAAGTCCGTTCATAGCATATAAGCCGATTGGTATAATTGTACGCACGCTTTCAGAATGGGTTGACGAATACCGTATTGTTGCGGCATGACGGTTTACGGCAACAAGAAACATTGATTTTAGCAATGGGGAATCACAATGCCTGTCCGGAATCCAAAATACCACTTTGCTTTGAATCTGCGTGATACTGTTTTGTACATCTAGTGGCAGGCAATTTAAGAATTTTTTTAAGACGGATATGGTTTCCTTTTCAAAAGGCAGGTCGCGATAATATTGCAGGGCCTGACAGGCAAAGAACACAGCTTTCGCCTCGTTTTCTGAAAAAGCAACAGGCGGTAAAATGCGTTCTTTTAAAATGTGATACCCGCCCGCCGCCCCAACTTCGGAGTAAAGAGGAAACCCAGCTCGTTCCAATTCCTGCAGGTCACGCAGTATTG
>CAMWJF010000132.1 GCA_947174505.1 uncultured Lachnospiraceae bacterium | reverse complement strand
CAGGTTTGCGGAAAGCAGGCTACACAGGTTGCGGAATGCACAGTGGGCAGCCGGGATTGCATGGGTTGTGATAAGGATTGCCAGCGGGGCTTTGTTCCGTGGAACGGACAGCGTGACGCTGGTTCTGGGACTGATCTTTACCACGGCTGTACTATTTGTTTTTTGTGTGGGCTGGTATAAAGGGAATATCCTGCTGAAAATCTTCCTGGTCATTCAGTTTACCGCCCTTCGTGAACTGGCATTTTGGACTGGGTACAGCTTTCACTATATCGGGAACAGCCTGATAGACATTCTGATACATGGGACGAAGGACGGTATGGCGTTGGTGGAATATTTACCGGCAGCGTCAGGAATGTTGGCCTGTCTGTCGGTGGCTCTTGTAGAAACCATAGAAGGCATCCTGCTCTTTGCTTCCATAAGAAAGATTGCAGGAAGTTATCATTGCAGGGAAAAAGGGAGGATGGATAAGGAAGTGGTCTTCTATCTGCTTCCAGCCGTGGCGGGGGTTCTGGTTTCGGTGCTTGTGCGCCTGCTGTTGATCGCAGTTACGGATGGCGTCCCGGTGCTGCTGTATGAAAGGCATCCGGCGCTGTACCTCATCATTCCCATGACAGCACTTGTATTGCTTGGGGCTGTCGTGTTCAGTTTCCGCATTTATCAAAACATGGCGGCTCTACAGGAAGAACGGGCGGAGAAGATCATACTGGAAAACCAGATCACGCAGATGCAGGGTTCCATGGTGGAAATGGAGCATCTGTATGACGGGATACGCTCGGTCAAGCACGATATGAAGAACCACATGGCAGTCCTGCAGAACCTGATACAGAAAAAGTACAGCGGGGAAGATGAGGAAATCCGGCAGTATTTTGAGGGGATGTACCAATCGGTGGAGCAGCTTGACAGCAGGGTGCATACGGGAAATGCAGTCAGTGACGCAGTGATTGGAAGTAAATTCTGTTATGCGGCAAAAAAGGTGAAAGGGATCCGACTGGATGCCGGGGGTTTCATGCTTTCAGGTGCCGTTACGATAAAGGCTTATGATATGGGAATCATCCTGAACAACGGGCTGGACAATGCAATCGAAGCCTGTATGCGGATGCGGGAGAAACAGCCGGAAGCAGAAGCTTATATCATAATCCGGTCTTTTACGGCAAAGAATATGTATTTTATAGAGATTGAGAACAGCTTTGATGGTGTGGCGCTGTTCCATAAGGACAGCGGCCTTCCCATATCAACAAAAGAGAATAAGGAGGTGCATGGGATAGGGTTAAAGAATATCAGGAAATGTGCAGTAAAATATGGCGGCGATATGGACTGTATTGTAAAAGGCAATAGATTCACGCTGTCGGTCATGGTAAAAAGTTAATCAGCAGGAAGGAGAAGAATTATTATGAGTATTTTAGGAGTAAATGATATGTTGGCGGCATACCAGTATGCGAATAAGGCGCAGAAAAATAATGCCACAGGAAAAACCAGTTTTGCGGACACCGTAAAGCAGACCGCAGAAAATAGTTCCGCATCGCGGGAGGAGCAGTATGTGGAGTATCTGAAACAGCGGTATGGAGCAAACGTGATGGTGAAAAATATCGGTAACGATCAGAGGAGTATTGACAACTTTGGTGCAAGCATAGCGGGGTATAATAATATTGTAATCGCTCCCAATATTTTAGAGAAAATGGCAAACGACCCGGAGAAGGCAGCCTATTACGAAAAAATAATCCAGAAAGGGCTCGATGATATTCCAAGATGTAAGGCAGCAATGTCAATGAATGGATTCGAGATGTCTTCTTATGCCGTGAGTATTGATGAAAAAGGTGTAGGGTATGTATATGTGACCGGGGATCTGAAACCGGAAGTGCGGGCGAAGATTGAAGCAAAGGTGAGAGCAGAACAGGCGGAAAAACGGGCAAGACGGGAGCGATATCAGGAGCTTGCCGAGGAAGCGGCGGAGGAGCGCAGAGAACAGACAGAGCTGCAATATCACAAACAGCTTATGGAAGATGCTCTGAAAAAAAGTGACCTCGATACGACTGTAAACTATCATTTCATCAGTCGGTCACAAATGTCTGCGGCGGCAATGGCTTATGAAAGTGCGGTCGGTGCATACAGCAGTGGTGTGTTGGGAAATGCCTGATGACTGTACTAATGTGAAATAAAGCAGGATGTGCCCGGACTTACCATAAGGGGGCATAGGCGGCTCTGACTGACAGAAAGGCTGCCGACAAAAATAGATAAAAATGGAGGAGATTTAAAAATGAGTGTTAATGGAGTAGGACTTAAATTTTATCAGAACAATGTGGCAACAGCGAAAAGCACAAAAAGCGTAAACAGCACAGAAAAAGCAATCAATGCAGGCACAAAAAATGAGGGTGCTGCCTCCTCTAAGCAGATGGAGCCGGAATATGCAAATTATACAAAAGAAGCTCTTGCGAAAGATACTGAGGAAGATCAGACTACATTTCCGACCTTTAATGTATTTTCTAAATTAGAAAAGTATTTTGAGGTCTTAAACGAACATTATTCAAAGGTAAACGAGGAAAATAAAAAATTTGCAAATCCTGAACAGCATATTAGTGACAAGTATTTCAATAAAAATTCACCCTATTATGTAAAAGGTTTAACAAAAGCGGAACGTGAATTCTGTGCAGATCAGGAATGGCGTGCTTTGAAGGGAATGCCGCTTCAATTATCTGCTACTGATCCGGTCATCCGTGAAAATTTCCCCGGTGGATGCAACATTTTCATGGAAGATATGGAATGGAATCAGGAAATTCGTAACAAAATGAACGATGCCATTAATCAGGCATTCAAAGAAAATGGAATTGTTATTCCAAAAGATGCTGATTTAAGGCTGACAGTCGATCCATATGATTTCTTTATTCATGCAAGTGGGGTAGATGAGGAATTGGCAAAAAGGATAGAAGCAGCATTGAATCAAGGGAGAAATGGTTATTACCTGTATGAGCATATCTCTTTTTGTGACCCGGTAAATTATGGTGTAGAGGAACCTCTTCAATACATATCGGGAGATAAAGAAAAAATGGTGGTTTATCACTTTGTAAATCGGCTGACAGGATATGATATAAGGGAACTGGAAAACAGGGATGGAAAGTTTTATACTCCCGATGGGGAAGACTTGTGGGAAGTGTTGAAAGACAAATATGACAAATTGGCAGCAGATGGCAATGCAGATGCTTCCGGGCTATCAAGATATGAGGCTGCATATCGGAGAGTTGCTACAGCAGGATGGGAAAGAACAACGGATTGTAACCTGACGATTGGCTATAAGGACGGTTATCTATATGACCTTGATACATCATATGGCTATGGTCCCGGGCAGACTGCATGGCAGGACAGGGTAAGAAGCTGGTATGAAGGAATGCAAAAAGAATATCTGCGTGAACGTGAGGAAGAACTTAAAAGAGAGGAAAATACTCC
>CAMWJF010000131.1 GCA_947174505.1 uncultured Lachnospiraceae bacterium | reverse complement strand
TCATGCGGTTTATGTTCGTTTTGGTAGAGATCACCGCCGCAAGATTTTGTAATGCACCCTCAAGCGGGGCATACAGTCTTGAAGCGACAAGCAGGAACATAAAGAACAGCGGAATATCAATCTCGCCCTGAATCAGCAACGCAGAACCTACAAGCGCAACCGTGGCAATTCCAAACTTTAATATCAGCGTTGATGAAACAACAAATACCGCTACACCAAGTTCCGCTATGATATGCCGCTTCTCCACATCATCAATTTTTTCGCCAAGTCCTTGCAGATAGCTTTCTTCCGCATTATTCGCCTTTAAGTCCTGTAGATTTTCGATACACTCCTGTACGCCTTCTTCCAGCGCAACATCTGCTTTTACCAGCCTGCTTTGAAAATATTCCTGAATGCGGGCTGAAAAGAATGTGATTGCAAATGCAACTGGCAAAACCCAGACAGCCGCAAGCGCCATACGCCAGTCGTAAGCAAAAAGACAAATGCCAATCAAGGTTGTTGAAATAAGAGAACCTGCCAAACCGGGCACAAAATGCGAAAAAGCCGCTTCAAGTGTTGCACAATCTCCCATAATGGAATTTGTTAAATCAGCAAGGTCTTTTTTGCCAAAAAAGGATAAGGGAATTTTACGGAGCTGCTCGGCTAAGGAAATACGCCTTACACCACTTTCCACATAAGTTGCTAAATAAGTAGCATTATACTGAAACCGGGTAACGAGAAATATCAGGCATAAGCATACCAACGCGCCCACCGCATAAAACGCAATGCGGTTTCCGTTCACGCCCCCATTCATCATATCAATAACAAAATAATACAATAACCCGACAGGAAGCATAAAGGATATATCCTGTGCCACGCAGGCAAGACAGCCTTTTATCAGATCAACCGCCCCCTGCCTTGATAATGCAAAACGTCTTTGCAGTGTCTTAATCATGCCTCTACCTCCTTTGCAATCTTTCCGGCAACTTCGGAAGAAAGTCGCCATGTTGCCGCTTCGTAATAATTTTTCCACATATTTGTAAATATTCCATTTTTCTTTATCAGCCTGCTGTGTGTGCCGCTTTCGGCAATCTCACCGTCCTGCAGCACATAAATGCAGTCTGCATCCGTAATTGATGAAAGCCTGTGTGCAATCATAATAACCGTTTTCCCAGGTGAATTATCTTTTAATCCGCCTTTTGACAGGGCAGATAACGCCTGCTGGACACGCACCTCATTATCGGGATCGGCAAAAGCCGTGGATTCATCAAGAATCAGGATAGGCGCATTTTTCAAAATAGCACGGGCAATGGCTATCCTCTGCTGCTCCCCGCCGGATAAATATACACCATTCGTACCGACAACCGTATCTACCCCGTCTGGCAGCTTTTTGATAATATCCATGCACTGCGCCGCTTTTAGTGCACCGGCAACTTCCTCCCGTGTCGCTGTCGGTTTTCCCATGCGCACATTTTCCAGTATAGACGTTTTTATCAGGCGGCTGTTCTGAAACACAAAGGATACTTTATTCATCAGCTCTTCTTTTGGAATATCCCGTATGTCGGTATTTCCGATCAGCACACGTCCCTCCCCCGGATCAAAAAACCGTGTTACAATATTGGCAAGCGTAGTCTTGCCGCCACCGGACGCACCTACTAATGCAACGGTCTGTCCCGATTGAATTGACATGGAAATATCATTCAGTGCGTTTTTATTTCCATCATAACTATAGGTGACGTGTTCTAATGTAATAGAGTTATCCGTCGGCACATTTGCTGTTAAAGCATTTATGCCTTTGCCTTCCGAAAGCGGACTTTCATTTAACACTTCATCAATCCTGCAGATTGCGTCATTCACAATCATGGAATCCTCACTCATAAACATGATCTTCGTCAATGTTGTTCCAATAACAGGAGTAATTACAATATAAAAGATAAGATTTAACAGTAATTCATTTGTCACACCGCCCCTTGTAAAGATGCTGCCCCCGGCAATCAGGAACGCAAACACGCCATTGATTGCAGTCGTATAGAACATCATAGGCAGTCGTAACGCTTTTGTGTATGCAATTACCCATTTTTCGTAATTATCAATCGCACCTTTGAAGCGTTTGAAAGAAAAGATTGTCTGCCCGAATGTTTTTACAACAGGTACGCCCCTCACATACTCAACAGCTTCATTCGACATATCAGCAAGTGCATTCTGATATTCTTTCATTTTCTGTTCCATGCCTTTCCCGGTCATTTTCATCATAATCAAAAAGCCAAGTACGACAGGAACAAGACTTAACAATCCTAACCGCCAGTCAAACGCAAAAAGCAAAAAAAGTAATCCTATGGGTGTTGCAATCGCACCCGCTTTATCGGGCAGCCTGTGTGCAAGATAGGTTTCCGTTGCGGTACTGGAAGTATTTACGATTCTCCGCAGCTTTCCGCTTCCGTATTTTTCTGTCACGCCAAGCGGCAGGGAAGTAATATGCCTCATCAGCTCTTTCCGAATATTAGCGGCAACCCGAAATGCGCTTATGTGTGAACACATCAATGCGGCTATATAAACGACAATAGATATAACCGCAAACAGTACGGCAGACCAGCCATAGCGTGTGATATTCCCCGCCCGTGAAAAGTCCGGGAAAACCTCCAGTATGTCATGAATGATACGCCATATATACCAAAAGGGCACAAGGGCTAACAGCGCACTCATTACAGACAGTCCCCAGGAAAGATAGGTCAATACCTTATGCCCTCCGGCATAGCCCATCAATCTTGATAGATTAGACTTCTTTTTCTCTGAAAAAGTTTTCATCTGAAAAACCTCCTTTAAAATTTTTTAACTTATTGAGCCTGCTCAATAAGGTTATGATAATGAGGGCAGCATAAGCCGTCCCCGAATATCCCTTTTTCAGTTAGTCATTTCTTTTAATAGTTAGTGTAAACTAACCCATGGGTCAAATATAATGGAAAGCATACGCTTTCCATTATCAGGAATTATAGGGCATAATGCCCAAACGAATAAATTCGTTACGAGTTTACCCGTAACCGGGCTTGCCCGATTCTTTATTGCCCCATAATTTTCATCCAGCCGGCAGTATAAAAAGCTCTCATTACTTTTAGATAATGCTCCGCTTCTTCAAGCGGCATTTCATGTATGACCAGCTCGAAAAAAGTGTTAAACATTCCCGTAATCAGTATATGCTCTAGCCGTTCATCAATCGGCGGTGATGGTCTGCCCAGCTTTTCAAGCACTTCCAGATAGTCATGCGTTGCTTTGGTTTCAATTTCCACCATCTCATCAATGAGTTTTGAAAAACGTGTTCCCTCTGAATGACAGAGAATGAGTTTAAATTCATTCAGATGCTCATAAGCATATAAAAGCATTTCGTGCATACATTCACCAGAAATATCGCTGAGATTATCAGGCTGATCCTCTGGCGGAATATCTGCAAACTTCTGTTGCGCTTTGCAGAAGCAATCCATAATATAACCATACTGTTCACTAACCAATGCCTCAA
>CAMWJF010000130.1 GCA_947174505.1 uncultured Lachnospiraceae bacterium | reverse complement strand
TATGGTGCCGGGTCTGTTTGATATGGTAAAGTTATTTCATAATCGGGTGGGGCAAATATGTTTGGAATCAGCATTGCCACTGAAATAACGCAAACAAAACACGCTGCTGCAAAATAATATTTCCACGAAAAAGAAGTTCGTCTTATCTGTGTGGCATATTCCGCTTCTTCCACAAACTTTTCATCAACAAAGCCCATTCCATATATTAAGTCTTTACCGTCCATAATGTGATACCCTCCTTTCTTAAAAAGATTTCTAATTCATTTCTTGTGCGAAAAAGGGGTTGTTTTTACCTTGCTTTCGTTTATGCCATATCTTTGAGAGATGCTATGAATAGAGTCCGTGTACCAATATCGCTGCATAAATGACCACCTCCTCTCCTAAAAATGCGGAGGCGCATATTGGTATCTCCCAATAAACGCCTCCCCTTCATGCCGCACCGCTTCTATTTCTCATTGGTATTTTCCTATGCCCTTGCATCAAATCCGCCCTACACTCTTCAAAGCGGAATCTTCCGCTATTCGACAACACTAATGCTGTACACATTAGTAATTTGTGCAGGATATGATTCTGCAATCGAACCGTCATATTCTATTTCCAGAACATCTCCGACTTCCGGCTCCGGCGAAGGATTCATATTTGTCATGGGAACTGTCATCTGGTCTGCGCTGTTCAATTCTGTGCTTCCAGCAACAGGCTCAACCAGATAATATCCATCATGTATCTCTAATATAGTCGCTTGGAATGTGGCTTTTTCGTTTCCGCCAATCTCCGATTCCCCGCCACCGCTGGACGTTCCGCAAGCGGTGACTGTCAATATAAGACTTAGGACTAAAATTACCAGCACTTGTTTTCTCATAACACATGACCTCCAAAAAGTTAAATTACAATTCCCCAATCTACTGGAACGCTTGGACAAATCACTACCCCAAAAACTCTAAGAACTTTTTACTCTTCTGCCATATTTCTTTCTGTCTTTTTTGTTTCATACCTCGCTGCTGGATATCCTGCTGCTCCTATTCCACTAATGCTCATTTCTTAATATCCTCCATTATTTTAGTATCACGGTTCCTCTGTCGTTCAGAACCGCACCTGCTCTCTCGTAATAAGTCCAAGCAGTTCAAACATACCGCCTAACGCTTCATCGCACCCCCTCCTCTCACTGCACTCCAATCTTCTGGAACACCGGGGATGCCTCTCACGCCCTCGCGTCAAAGCCGCCCTGAACTTCCATCCCATTTATCTCCTGCCTTGCCGCCCGGAACGCATCATAGTAGGCAGCCTTCAAAGTCCCGTGTACCTGCGTCTCCGCTTTCGACTCCTTCTCATGCCAGCCCACGCCCGCCGTGTAGGTCAGTATCTCATCGCCGTTCCCGTCATACACATGGACAGCGGAGCCCGTCCCCTCGGACTGGAACTTGGCTTCATATGGCTCCCCGAACAGGATACACAGCCACCACTCGTCAGCCTCTCTTATTTCCTTCATGTCCGCTATTTCCTGATTGAATTTCCCCATCAGCGCAGACCTGTCCGGCGCGACTTTGGCGACCTCGCTTTTCCGCAGGGCAAGGAACTTATTCCCCATATAGACGTTCTGCGCCGCATCCTCTCTGGCATATTCCGTTATCTTCTCCCGGAGAGAATCAGACAGCTTCCAGTCTTTCTTGGATAATGCTTTCCCCGACTTCTGGCTCCCTGCCAGATGCCCCATCTTAATTCCTGTTATCTCCATACAAAAACATCCTTTCAAAAATCATTCATAGTGATCTAACCGGTGAAAATTGTTAGGGAAAATGTAAAATTCCGTTCCAGTTTTCCCATCTATCTGCTTCCAGATAATCACCTTATAAGTCAGGGATGTATGGGTCTGCGTCCCGCCATCCTCATAAACCTTTTTTACCGGAATCAGCAGCAGAACCACCGCTATCACTGCAAAAACAATAATGAGTTTCTTTTTCACACCATGCCTCCCGAAAGTTTAATTTGTGAAGCTCCTGTTCCCCGATTCCCCAATCTGCCAGAAACCGGGGGTACCTGCCCTGTCTTTGTCTGGCTGTGGCTTATCGGGGATATGCAGCCGATGGAATTTATTTCTTGTTCATGAAATCCCAATATGCCTGCATACTGTACTGGTAATATGCCGCAGTCCTTTTCTGGCTCAGCAGCTTCATATCGCTGATCTGTTTCTGGAACATATCCATGAAATCCATTCTGTCATTTAATCCCATAGCCCCTGTTTCCAGCGGAAGGGATGTAAACCCGCCTAATTTTTTGACACCCGTATGCGCTTCCAAAGCTCTCATTTCTACAATGGATGCACACTTTGGATTTATCTTATTGATATGTATGGTCTGCTCAAATTCATCCCCATTCTCATCAACACCTTTTGCAATCACAGTAGGATCATCCTCTGTTGAACCTTCTGCATATTTGATATAAAAAGATAATCCCGTTCCATTGCAACCTGAATACAGCATATCATCCGTTTTCATGTAAACAATCGATGTATGTGGTTTTGCTCCTGCCACATTGTTTGCCGACTCTGCAAAACTCTTTCCTGCCACATTCTGCTGTGCCTTTCTTGCTCCCTGTAATGCCGGATACCCTGCTGCTCCTATTCCATTAACATTCATTTCCTTTAATCCTCCATTGTTTTTAGTATTGCGGCTCATCTGTCATTCAGAGCCATCTCTGCTCTCTCATAATAAGTCCGAGCTGTTTATTGCTTTATTCAATCCTAACTTCCCCTGTCAAATTTCATGACAAACACCTCCCTTCGCTGAAATTGTCTCTCCCATTCAGAGCCGCTCCTGCACCCTCGCAGTCCGCAGAGGCAGAGGTTTATGCGCCTCTGCGGAATACGGTGTAAGGATTATATCTGTATATCCAAGCCTTTGCTGTCTTTAGAGTACAGGGCATTTACACTGTCCTGATAGATAGTATCACCTGCAAAAATCTCATCCAGTATCTCATGGGAAATCGGCTTTCCGGCTGTCCATGTTGGGTCTTTTTCCTTTACAGCCTGTGTTACCCTTCCAGAAATTTCTAAATGGAGTTGGCTCAACGTCCACGGTGCAGCACGGCGGGTACTTAAATCTAATGACTTCACATAGGAATGAATCTTGTCATAATATGCATCCGTCTCAGCAGTATTATCACCAGACATTCCACCATACTTATAAAACCCCTTTTTAACCTGTTCCATCAATTTTTCCACGGATTCCGCCTTTGCCAGCTTCTTCTCCTTTAAGGCTTCCTCCTCTTTCTTCTTCGCACGTTTTTCCGCTATCTGCTTCTGTACCTTTTCCTTATAGACCGTGCCGGGGTTCTCCATTGTGTCCCTGCTCCTGCCGACCATCCAGTAAGATACTTTCCCATTCTTGTCAATAAGGGCACCTGCGCTGAGTATCTCGTCGTTGTTCTCCCTTGCAAACTTCTCTATGCGTTCCGAATTGCCGGACATTTCTGCAAAGACTTTCTCATACTTTGCCGTCGCTGCCGGGTCTGATGCCATCTTCTCTACGATGCTGGAAGAAACCGCTATGTTGTTATAGCCCCTGCTCCCAAGCATATAGGCATCTTCCTGTTTCCCATTCTTGAAATCCGCCACCGTTATGTTCACATCCG
This sequence comes from uncultured Lachnospiraceae bacterium, assembly GCA_947174505.1. Taxonomy (GTDB): domain Bacteria; phylum Bacillota; class Clostridia; order Lachnospirales; family Lachnospiraceae; genus UBA3282. The sequence goes on along the minus strand of CAMWJF010000130.1, from coordinate 102 downwards.
GGTATTTCTCTTTCAGATGATTCAGGTAAGCCTGCGAATCCCCATTTCAGATCATATCCTGAAACAGCTTCACACTATATAGGATGGAAAGCAGTGAAAGGA
>CAMWJF010000129.1 GCA_947174505.1 uncultured Lachnospiraceae bacterium | reverse complement strand
AGTCTATTATACCAGATATTGAAAATATCAACAACTTAATTTATATTATACTAGTAACCAAAAATACATTTTTGATTATAATATCACATGTTTGCCCGTGTTGCAAATAGATTCCTTCCTAACCTCAAGCGAAATCACCTCTCGTTTGCCACCAAACTTTTATTATGACTTAACAAGCCTTTTGTCTGTTCCAGTAAATCTCTGCTGCCCGATTCAAATATCACAAATTTATATTTCATTTCTTTATACTTATCCATCAACGGCTGTAATTTTTCTCTGACCTGTGGATTATCCTTTTCCTCATTCGTAAGCCATACGCTTGCAAACCGAAACCGGTCATTCACTTCAACCTTCATTGCAACCCTCCTATCATTTGTATCATTTCCTTTTGCCGGAAAAATAATCCTGATTTTATCTGCTAATCAAAAGGAATTTTATGAAAACGCCCTTTGATCAGCAGATAAAGATATCCTGCAAGCAGCCACTTGATAATGGCTCGCATTGGCGTTGCACCAGCTTTTCTATAAGCCCACATGGAAGTATCATTATTACAAAGCAGTCTCGTCGCACCGAAGAACCAACCTCCGGCATCTGTACAGATATGTTCGCTCATGCCTTTGTTTCAATGCCTCAAAAGCATTTCTTCACCGTCAATCCAAGCAGGACAGGCAATCATGGCGTACCTGCAGATCAGCTCCACTGCTTCTCACGTCTTGCAGAATACTAATATGAAATTTTCAAGGTACGTCCCCGGATCATGCCCCTACTTTTTGGATAAATCTATGTCCGGCTTATCAATCCGTAAAGCGCACAAGACACTGACGCCTGCTGTCGGCGCTTCGTAATTATTGTGCACTTTATCAGAGCGATAAGTATAGTGAAAAGATAATCCAGGAGCATCTCCGCACTCCACTACGTTAATTCCTGATTGTAAATTTCCTGATAGCTTTTACCAGATCAGCTTTGACTTGTTGTTCCATATCTTCTATAGGCATCAGCGTACTGTTTAACTGCCAGCTTCTGATCTCACAGAAGAGTATATAGTTGATCAGTCTTTCGTACTGGTCGAAAACTTCCTGCATTGCTCCTTCGTCGCCAATCACTGCCAGCGCGATAACCCCCGCCGGAAGTTTTCCGCCATTATTCTTTTTCTGCATCTATCCCCACCTTCCCACGCAGTTCTTTCATTGCGTTTGACTTGTAATGCCTCACTGTGTCGTATTCTAATTCAAGCTGCCCGGCTATCTCTGACAGGGAATATCCAAATGCGGTGTTTCTTAAGACAATCTCTCTTTTTGTGTCCTGCATTTCCAGAAGTGCGGCGGCAAGTTTCTCATCCCCGATCAGAACGACGGTTCCGCACACAGGGATTTTTACTTTTCCCTCCAGAACATCATCATAAACTGCCATTGCACTTTCTTCTGTTTCCTCCAAAGGCACAGTTCCATAATTCTTACAGTACCTGACATACCCCCGGAGCTGGTTCAGAACGCTCCGCCTGATCACTTTCCGGCAGAACACATGAAACTCAGAAGATATCTTCTCCGCATTGTCCGATGTAATTTTGTTTTCTCTCATTCCTGTCCTTTCCGCAGAAATGTTTCCTGTTTTTATCCCTTCACTATGACTAAATCACCGAAGGCACTTAAAATGTGGATTTTAGTAAACGACATTTTTAGAAAAATGAAATAAAAAGAGTGACAATGGTTTCCTATCACCTGAGTCCCCACCGAGATGTGGTATTCACTTCTCCAATTCCCCTGTTACACCTTCCTTCTTATTATAAAGCAAACCGCTTCCAGGCGCAGTATCATTCAAACTATAATATAAGTTACATGTGCCATAAATACGCCATTTTAAATACTGTTGACTTTTCTGCCATTCAGATTTACAATCGTTTATGGATAAATCTATGCACCCATAAGATGACACTGAAACTGCTGTCAGTTCCAAGCGGGCAACCATGCCTGCTCAGGACTGGAGCAGTTTTTTTATTTTCTTTCCACGGCTTACTTAGCAAGCACTGGATTTGCATATGCAAATCCATGATTTTGATCAGATTTCCTCAGGCGGAAACCTGTCAAAATCTGCTTGCAGGGGGAAATCCCCCTGTCCCCCTTCTGATACAAAAAAAAGCGTTCTCTGATATGACGCTGTTTTCTGAAACCCTTATATCTACACCCAAAAGAAAGGATAGCGCAATGGCAAAAAGAACCCGAAAACATTCCCTCATCCTGTACCTGAACGATGATGAAAAATATATCCTTGACACAAAATATAAACTGTCCGGTATGCGCAGCCGCATGGCTTTCCTCCGGCACCTCATTATTTACGGATATGTCTATGATGTGGACTATAAGGAGCTGCACGACTACAACGTCAATCTGTCCCGCATCGGGAACAGCCTAAACCAGATCGCCAAACGTATGAACGCCACAGGACACGTTTACGATGAGGATGTAAAAGAGGTAAAGGAGATAATGAAACAGGTATGGCATACACAAAAATCCATGCTGTCAAAGCAACCGTGCATAAGGCAATAGCCTACATCTGCAGCCCGGATAAAACCGATGGCAGCCTACTGATTTCCTCCTATGGGTGCAGCCCGGAGACTGCCCATTTTGACTTTAAGTTTGCGCTGTCAAAGACCTCCCAGAGTAACGAAAACAAAGCCTATCATCTGATCCAGTCCTTCCTCCCCGGCGAGGTCGATTTTGATACGGCGCACCAGATCGGCATGGAGCTTGCCGATAAAGTTTTAGAGGGGAAGTATTCGTATGTAGTCAGTACGCATATTGACAGGGATCACATTCATAACCACATCATCTTCTGCGCCGCCGACAACATCGACCACCATAAATACAATGACTGCAAAAGAAGTTATTACCGTATCCGTTACTTAAGCGATGAACTGTGCAGGGAACACCATTTATCCGTCATCGTGCCGGACGGACAACGCGGAAAAAAGTACAACGAATGGTCTGCAGACAGACACGGTGATTCCCGCAAATCAGAACTGCGCAGGGATATCAATGCCACCATCAAATCCGCCGATACTTATGATGAGTTTCTGCATCTTCTGCGGGCAAAAGGCTACGTTGTGAAAGGGGAAACCCTTGACGGAAAATCTCCAAAATACATTTCCTTCCTGCCGCCGGGCAGGGAACGTTTTGTGCGCGGCAGCGTAAAGTCCCTCGGGGCGGAATACACAAAGGAGCGTATCGCTGAGCGGATTTCTGAAAGGGTGCAGAAACGTGGGAAAGCCCTGACAGTCGGTTATACAGGGAAACGCCTGATCGACACTTCACAGGAAAAGTTTCAGGAAAGTGCTGGCTTAAAGCGCTGGGCTGAGATCGAAAACCTCAAAACAGCCGCCAGCGCATACAGTAAAGTAAACTCTATCGCTGACCTAGAGGAGAAAATCGCAGAATGTTCCTCCTCTGCCAAAAGAAACCGTGAGAAACTTACTAATCCTTGAACGTAAGATGAAAAGCATGGCAGAAATCATAAAATACGCGCAGCAGTATCAGGAGAACCGTCCTTATCAGATCCGCTACCGCAAAGCCAAAAATCCCGACGATTATTTTCGGAAACATGAGACGGAACTGATCCTGTATGACGGCGCAAAAGAAATGCTGCGCAGGGCAAAGATCGATCACCGTACTCTTGATATAAACAAACTACGCGCAGAGTTTTCGCAGATGGAACAGAAGAAAAAAGAACTGCGGCAGG
>CAMWJF010000128.1 GCA_947174505.1 uncultured Lachnospiraceae bacterium | reverse complement strand
TTCATTTCGACCGCTGGTGGAATCCGGCTGTGGAGAATCAGGCGACGGACCGCGCATTTCGAATCGGGCAGAAAAAGAATGTCTTTGTGCACAAGCTGGTATGTGAAAAGACAATTGAGGAAAAGATTGACCAGATGCTGAAATTCAAAAAAGAATTGGCGGAGAATGTAATTGGTGGAAGTGGAGAAAATTGGATTACAGATTTGAGTAATGAAGAACTGCTTTCGATATTAAAGCTTGACATGTAGCAAGCGGTATAGGGCAGGGAGGAGAAAACAATATGAGCCGGTATTGGGAGGATGCTGTCTATGAACAGCCATCAGAAGAAAAAATCAGGAAAAATGCCGCTGATACGGTGAAAAAAGAGAAGAAAAAGGGAAAGATACTGTCCCCTGTTATCATATCTGGAAGAACCATAGCAAAGGAATGGTGGGGGAAAGCATGGTGTGAGAATTTGGAGCGCTATGCGGATTATGAGAGCAGGCTTGATCGGGGGAAGAGATATGTCAGGACCGGGGCGGTGGTCGATCTGCAGATACAGAAGGGAAAGATTAACGCAAGAGTACAGGGGCGTAGGAAGACACCTTATAAAGTGGAAATCAGAATCAGCCCGCTTTCGGAAGAACGCTGTCAGAATATCATTGCCCTGTGCGGGGATAAGATCCAGAATCTGGAGGCGCTGATGGAGGGAAACTTCCCGGAGGAACTGAGGGAAGCTTTTCTGCAGCAGGGAGGACTCTTCCCAGAGCCAAAGGAGATTGGATTTGGCTGCAGTTGTCCGGACTGGGCGCTTATGTGCAAGCATGTGGCGGCAGTTTTATACGGGGTCGGCGCACGGTTTGATGAGAATCCGATGCTGTTCTTTGAACTGCGCGGACTTGACGTGGGGAGGCTGATTGACGTGACACTGGCTGACCGGGTGGAGAAAATGCTGGAGAACGCGGACCGGCCCAGCGAGAGGATTATCCAGCAGGAAGATTATTTGAAAATCTTTGGGTTTTGAATCAATTATAATGGAAGATGTACTATGCAATGTCCAATGATTGATAAAAGACAGACAGCAGGACGTATTCAATTCTTTATGCAAATTTTCAATTTAATGAAGATGATGCCCTGTCAGATCGGAAATAGCTCTTTGTGATAGAAAAGATAATATGTAGGTAATGTAAGATTCGAGGTCATAACCCCTCAGAACACTTCATACAATGTAAAAAAGTATTCTGAGGGGTTTCCTTTTGAAAGACTATATCGAAGAGCGAGCGATGAATATTGCCAATTATATTATTGAAAAGAATGCCACGGTGAGGCAGACGGCGAAGGAGTTTGGGATTAGTAAGAGTACGGTACATATGGTAGTAACAAAATAGAACGGTTTGTGTGGCGAGTAAAATAGTGAAAATAGGGACAGGACATTTGGAAGAACTGTGACAGGACTTCTGAATGTCCTTTTATAATATTTGATTGTGAAATGAAAGGGGTGAGGGTATAATGAATACAGAAAAGCGGTGGGCAAAAACCAGGGGAGAGTAATGTGGGAAAGATTATTTTATATCATGGCAGCCCGGATGAAAAGATAATGCCGAAGTTTGGATTGGGTGAGGAAAAGCATGATTACGGAAAAGGGTTTTATCTTACGGAGAGTTTGGAACTTGCGAAAGAGTGGGCTGTCTATCGTCCGAACGCTTTAAATGGCTGGGTGCATGAATTTGAATTGGATACAGATGGACTGAATATATTGGATTTTCAGGAACACAGCGCCTTGACATGGCTGGCTGAACTGATGAAACATCGTGACATTGCAGATTCTAAGCGCTATCGTATATTATCAAAGCAATTTATCGACCGGTTTGGAATATCGACGGAAGAATATGACGTGATCAAGGGTTGGAGAGCCAATGCCTCATATTTTTATATTGCCAAGTCTTTTGTCCGCGATGAAGTAGATATAGACATTTTGGAGGAATTACTGGCTCTCGGCGGATTAGGTATTCAGTATTGTATCAAAACGGAGCAGGCGTATAAAAAATTGTCTGAGCATTCCGGCGCCTTGCAGTCTGTTGAATTTACAGAGTTTAATAAGAAGTATAACAAGCGGGACATGTTGGCGCGTGAGAATATGCGAAAACTGATTGATTCAGACCGAAACCGTGTAACCAATGTGTTCAGCACATTAGTCTGAAAAGAGAGGTAAGCAATGTGGGAGCCTATTCTAAAGCGTATTTGGATGAGATAATTGAAAATCAGGGAAAGTTGTTTGATTATGTGGCGATAACCTATCCCGATATGGATACGGAGGACTTCATTCGTTCCTATATGAAAAGCAATACTAGAAAATATATAGACGAAGCACAGGCATTTGTCTGCACGATGGATGTACAGGCTTTGTGGAAGTATTTTCTGTATACAGACCGGTATGAGTTGAAAAAAGGCAGCGCATTGAGCGGGTTTATGCCCGACTGGATTGGCGAATTTTATGCTTACTACCAATGGCAGTACAATATTCCGAGTTGTGAAGTTATTGAAAAAGTACCGCTCGCATATTTGGAAAAGGCGTATGCTGGGCTGCATGATTTGGAATTGGAGCTTGCTGTAAAGAAAGTGGGGATCATATGAAACCTATCATTTGCTTTCATAACCCGGATGAGGAAAACGGATATCTGAGTAATTGGTATCCTTCCTGTTTCAAGTTGAATGAGACAGTTTTTTCATCTATGGAGCAGTTTATGATGTACCGCAAAGCGATTTGCTTTCACGATAACAATATAGCGGTTCAAATTCTTGAAACGGGTGATGCTGTCCGCATTAAGGATTTGGGACGGCATGTATCAGGGTATGATGAGAATCTTTGGAATGGTGTGCGGCAGCTTGTTGTTTATGAGGGATTACTGGCAAAGTTTTCGCAAAATGATAAATTGCAAGAACAGCTTAAGGCTACGGGAAATACTGTGTTAGCGGAGTGTGCTGTAAAAGACCGCATCTGGGGCATTGGATTGTCAATGAACGACCCGGACAGATTTGACCGGACTAAGTGGAAGGGACAAAACCTGCTCGGATATGCTTTGATGATGGTGCGGGATAGGCTGTGATAGAAGAAGATAGGATACTTAAAGGGGAAATCGTAGGATACTGTTGGAGGTCAATACAAATGAGGAAAAGAAACTGATGAGATTTATCATAACAGAAAAAAGCTTTTATATGGAAGAAGGAGGCACGCTTTCAGAAGAACTGCAGGCGTGGCAGGAAGAATTTAAGAAAGACAAGGAATATGCATGGTATTTACTGGGCTTAAAAGGATGTCCGCCGGATGCCGATATTTCCATACGCTTTCTTTATAGGGTCGCAGAAGGCTATTTTCGATGTCTGACTTCATTGCCCGAACTGGAGCTCTCCAGGGAAAAGACGGAAGTGCTTTTGGATGCGGATACTGTTTCCAAACTGGAAGCGGCGGTGCCTTTCATAATCGGAGCTGAGTATCTGGACGAGAAGTGGATAAGGACTGCGTTTGCTGGTCTGCACGATATTTTTCGGAAAGAGATCGCGTCATATTCAGGCACGGTGGCAATGTATTTGGCGGAACAGAGCCAGCAGCTGCGTGTGCCGGAGCGCATTTTCTTCCATCTTGTGGAGAGCGGTGAGGAGGAATTTCCGTTTGCCTTTCTCGCAACCTATGCAACGAAAAATGAAAACGGAAAGATCAACCATATGCCTTTGCAGTATGCACTGGTGGAGTATCAGACGGAACGGGAAAAGCTGTTAAAATTGTTGGCCT
>CAMWJF010000127.1 GCA_947174505.1 uncultured Lachnospiraceae bacterium | reverse complement strand
TGTAACTATAAAATCCTTGAAAAATAAGGAAAAATGACTTGACTAAATAGGGAGGTGATCGGTAATGTTTAAGTCAATGAAACGGATTATCCAGTGGGCGGGAAAATATAAAGGACGCCTTTATCTGGGTTCTGTTTTTTCCTTTTTCAGCAGCTTATCCACGGCAATCCCCACAATGGCCGCAGCTTATGCCTTAGACAAAGCAATAGCAGCATATTGGGCAGGCAGTACGATAGAATCCTCCCTGATCTGGCAGATGTTGTGGATTATTATTGGCTCGATTGCACTGAACTTCCTGCTTTCTTATTTGCGGGCAGTTTTACAGGAAAGTATCGGTTACGAAGTGGCTTCCCAACAGCGTATCCACTTGGGCGATGTATTAAAAAGGGTTCCGCTCGGCTATTTTTCACAGAACAGCGTAGGGGATATTTTGACCGGTGTTACCACGGAATTATCTACGCTTGAATTGCAGGGCATGAAGATGGTGGACATTATCATCAATGGATATGCGAAGTTTATCGCTATTGTCCTCTGCTTCATTTTCTTTAGCCCGGCAGCGGTAGTGATTTCTATTGTTGGTGTTATCCTCTCTGCGCTGGCCTTGTACGGAATCAGCAGGCATAGTGAAAAAAATGCCATTATAACGCACTGTGCGATGGAGGATATGTCCGGCGCAGCGATTGAATACATCCGGGGATTGTCTATTGTCAAATCTTTCGGGCAGGAAGGAGCTTCTATTGAGAGTTTCCGAAGCGCAAACAAGGACTTGAAAGACATTCATATCAAAGTGGAAAAAGGTTATACACCATTTAACTGTCTGCACTTGTTCGCCTTGAAACTGGCATCAATAGGGATTGTGTTTATCTGTGCATGGCAGGCACTTGAAGGGCAAATGAGCCTTGCTTATTTTCTGATGTTCGTGCTGTTCTCTTTTGTGATATTTGGAAGTGTGGAGAACATTAACGATGCGGCTCATATGCTGGGGCTTATTGATTCTGCCATGAACAAGCTGCAATCTCTGGAGAGTGCGGAATATATCGATCAGGACGGAAAAGATATTACACCTGCCTCGTATGATATTGCCTTTCGGGATGTGTCCTTTGGCTATGATAAAAGGACTGTGCTGCATGATGTGAGTTTTAAGATTCCGCAGAATACTACAACGGCGATTGTCGGCCCCTCTGGAAGTGGAAAATCTACTTTGTGCAGTCTGATTGCCCGCTTTTATGATGTCAATACCGGAAGTATTACTTTGGGAGGAACCGATATTCGCGAATTTACTTGCGATAGTCTGCTGAAAAATATCAGCATGGTGTTCCAAAATGTGTATCTGTTCCGGGACACGATTAAAAATAACATCAAATTCGGCAGCCCCGGAGCAACAGACGAACAGATTATTGCTGCGGCAAAAGAGGCTTGTTGCCATGATTTTATTATGGCTCTGCCGGATGGATATAACACTATGATCGGTGAAGGCGGCTCTTCCCTTTCTGGTGGTGAAAAGCAGAGAATTTCGATTGCCAGGGCGATGCTGAAGGACGCTCCTATTGTTATTCTTGATGAAGCCACGGCAAGTATCGACCCGGAAAATGAGCATTTGATTCAAGAAGCCCTTTCAGTCTTAACACATGGCAAAACAATTATAACCATAGCTCACAGACTGGCAACGATTGAAAATGCGGATCAGATTCTTGTCATTGATGAAGGGACGGTGATACAAAAAGGTACGCATAAAGAACTTTTGAAACAGGAAGGAACCTATAAGGAGTTTATTAAGATCCGTGAACAGGCAGAAGGCTGGCGGATTCAGTGAAAGGAGAACAAAAATGGCAAACAAAAATGATACTCGTACAATGCTTTTGAGCGACAGCCCGTGGAAGTTGCTGTTGAAGTTAAGTGTTCCCGCAATTATCGGAATGGTTGTCGTGGGGCTTTACAACCTGATGGATGCTGTATTTGTAGGGCAGATGGTAGGCAGTAATGCTATGACAGCGGTTTCCGTTTCCTATCCCTTTACGCTGGTGAATACCGGTATTGCTACCCTGATCGGTGCTGGCTCGGCTTCCATCCTGTCAAGGGCTATCGGGAAGAAAGATCAGGCCACTGTTGATAAGATTATGGGAAATCTGTTTGCATGGAATCTGATTTTTTCCATCGCAATTACAGTAATTGGCATGGTCTTTACAAAACAGATTTTGAGGCTTTCCGGAGCAGAGGGGGAAATACTGGATATTGCCACCCGCTATCTGCGGATTATCTTTGTGGGCAGCACTTTCGTAAACTTTGCGCAATCTGCGAACATGATTATGCGTGGTGAGGGCAAGCTGAAACGGGCCATGTTGATCAGCGGCGGTGCGGCTGTACTGAATATTATTTTAGACCCGATTTTGATTACAATTATGAACCCTGCCGGGAAAGGCGCGGAGGGAGCCGCTTATGCGACTATCCTTTCCCAATTTGTCCAGGCAGTCCTGACACTCTGGTATTTCCTGAAAAAGAGCCAGAATGTAAAGATTCATGCAATCCGGCCAGAAAAGGAATTATTCTCTGAAATCTTTGGCGTTGGTTTTTCGGCTATGCTGATGCAGGTTATGCTTTTAGTACAGCAGACTGTTCTTTACAATGTGGCGGCGCAAAATGGCGGCGGCGAGTGGCAGACAATCCTTGGTGCGACACTCCGGGTACAGTCTTTCGCATTTATTCCTCTTTGGGGATTGAGCCAGGGCTATCAACCAGCGGTAGGAACAAATTTCGGTGCGAAACAATATGACCGGGTGAAGTACATAACAAAAATCTTTTCCATTGCGGCAACTTTACTGGCAGCGATTTTCTATCTGCCGGTCATACTGGCTCCAAAAGCCATGCTGTCGCTGTTTATTACGGAGCCGGAAATTGTGGCGCAGGGAGCAAATGATTTCAGGGTGTTCTTTATCTCCTATATCGTATTAGGGTTTTGGGTTGTGATCCTCACGCTTATGCAGTCATTGGGAAGGGCTTCTAAGGCAAGTGTTCTGGTTCTTTTGCGCCAGATTGTGATTTATATTCCTGCGGCGTTTATCATGCCCCACGTTGCCGGGCTTGGTGTACATGGTGTATTCTGCGCCCCGCTTATTACGGATGCGGTTGTGCTGATTGTGGTTATCTGGATGATGTGCAGTGAGTTTAAGAGAATGGATCAGCTAAAAGCTGAGAACAGGTAGGGAGGTCGGATAATGAAACTTCATGCGTCGGGCGAGGACTATTTGGAGGCTGTCTTGATGCTGCAAAAGCAAAAGGGAGAAAGTGCGGTGCGTTCCATTGACCTTGCCCGGCACATGGGATTCAGTAAGCCAAGTATCAGCCATGCGGTGGGTGTATTGCGGGATGGCGGTTTCCTTACAGTGGATAAGGACGGATTCCTGCATTTGACGGAAGAAGGGCGGGAAATCGCCGAGAAAATCTATGAACGCCATCAATTTTTTACGGAGCAGCTTATTGCGGCAGGTGTCAATGAAACGACCGCAGAGGAGGATGCCTGTAAGATTGAACACGCTATCAGTGATGAGAGCTTTCAAAAGCTGCAAAAATATTTTATGAAGCCAAAGTAGGGGAGGTGGCAGCATTGTGCGTATAGTGGTATTTGAAATACATGATAGCGATTCCGATATCTTCGATAAAATCATGGAGATAGTGGAATCCCACCCTGACATCGAATGCCTGCGGGTAAAGGATGAGCCAATGCTGTCACTTCCGGGACTGGAGATTTATCCTAGGCGGAGAAAGATTTACCGTGACCGCAGGGAGATCAACCTTACCACAAAGGAGTATGACCTTTTGTGCCTGCTTGCGGCAAACAGGGGGCAGGTGCTTACATACGACCAGATATACCGGAAGGTCTGGGGAGAGGATGCTTATGGGGATGAGAGCAATGCTATCGGATGCCATATACGCCATCTGCGGGAAAAGCTGTATGAGGCGGAGCCAGATGCGCCGTTTACAATCCGGTGCGTGAGGGAAGTCGGGTATTGCTTCGAAATTAGTTCTGAATGAAAAGGTCTTTTAATCCCCCATCTGAGATGGGGGAACCGGCAAAGCCGTAG
>CAMWJF010000126.1 GCA_947174505.1 uncultured Lachnospiraceae bacterium | reverse complement strand
ATAGAAAAGTCAAAAGAAAACGAATGTTGTAATACAAAATAGAATAAATTTACATTTTTCGGTTGACTCATAACTAAAATGTGGTATAATTTGTGTTGTGTGAGAACACGCAAATAACCCAATCAGTCGAAATACTCTGGGACTGAAGGGAGGTCAGGTGCGGAAATGTCAAACGTAATCGTAAAAGAGAACGAGACTTTGGACAGTGCGCTTCGCCGCTTCAAGAGAAGCTGTGCGAAAGCGGGTATCCAGCAGGAGATTCGTAAGCGTGAGCATTACGAGAAACCCAGCGTAAGACGTAAGAAAAAGTCCGAAGCAGCAAGAAAACGCAAATATAACTAAACGGTAAAACAGACCCGGAAACAGATCCGGGTCTGTTTTTGCGTACCAGCATCTGTTTCTTAAAATTATCTTATCCCGGCGGTATATCCGTTGTCCCACCAAAATATGTATAGTACAGAAGGAATGGTAGGGGTGACTTAGTTTGCAGGGAAAAAGAAAGCGAATCGTTGTATGGCTTTTGGTGGGAATACTTTTGGCGGAGACCGTATTTTCACACGTGACCATATTGGTCAATGCTGCGCCGGAGGTGAGTACGCCGTCCTATATCGTGATGGAGGCGTCCACGGGGCAGGTGATCTGCGAGCAGGATGCGGATACCAGACGAAGCCCGGCCAGCATCACCAAAATCATGACGCTGCTTATCATCTTTGAGCATTTGAAGAGCGGCAGAATCCGGCTGGAGGATCAGGTGACCACAAGCGCCTACGCGAAATCCATGGGCGGATCGCAGGTGTTTCTGGAGGAGGGAGAGACACAGACGCTTCAGACCATGATCAAATGTATCGCGGTGGCCAGCGGTAACGATGCAAGCGTGGCGGTAGCGGAGTACATAGCGGGGAGTGAGGGGGAGTTTGTCAAGCTGATGAATGAGAAGGCGGAGAGCCTGGGGATGCAGAACACACATTTCGAGGACTGCTGCGGTCTGACGGATTCCGACGCGCATTATTCTTCGGCAAAGGACGTAGCGATTATGTCAAGAGAGCTGATTACGAAATATCCGGAGGTTTTTGACTATACGACCATCTGGATGGAGGACATTGAGCATAAGACGACGCAGGGAACGAGTACTTTCACCCTGTCAAGCACCAACAAGCTTTTAAAGCAGTACGAGTGGACGACAGGCTTAAAGACGGGTTCCACCTCCAAGGCGCTTTACTGTCTTTCCGCCACGGCGAACAAGGACGGCATGGAGCTGATTGCCGTGGTGATGGCCGCGCCGGACCCGAAGACCAGATTCCAGGACGCCATGTCGCTGCTAAGCTACGGCTACAGCGTGAGCCAGATGTATACGGATGACAACAAAGACCCCCTTCCGGCCCAGAAAGTGGAGGGCGGTATTGAGGATCTGGTGAATCTGGTTTACGAGACGCCTTTCTCTTATCTGGACACGGCAGGGAATAACCTGAATGAGATCGAGAAAGAGATCAGTCTGCCGGGCAGTGTGACTGCGCCCATAGCGGAGGGGGACGCCATCGGTGAGGCGGTTTATAAGCTGAATGGAACCCGGATCGGCAGTGTGTCCATTCTGGCGGCAAAAGGAGTGGAGAAAGCACAGTACAAAGACTATTATAAGAAAGTGTGGGGACTGTATCTGATGAAGCGGTAGAATTGATAAAAAGAACAAAAGTTCGCTGATTGCGGTGAAAGAGGGGGTATGATACACTATATGGGTGGCTGTTTTACAGCCACCTGCATTTTGCGCGTATAAGCGAAACACACTGGCCTCTGTTTATGCGTGCCCAATGGACAGGGAGGAATATGGCGGAAGGTATTTTAGCGGCAGTGACCGTGGTTATTTGCATATGTCTGGCTGTGGCGTTTTGGGACAGCAACCGGTTTGTGACGGTTACCTATGAGATTCGTTCCGATAAGATTACAAAGCCCTGCAGGCTGGCGCTGTTATCGGATTTACACAATAAGTCCTTCGGAGAGGAAAACAGAAGGCTGCTTGCCGCGATTGATCAGACGGCGCCGGACGGGATTCTGGTGGCAGGGGATATGCTGACTGCGGAGAGGGGCGCGGATTTCGGACATGCGCTTTCTCTGATGGGGAAGCTGGCTGCCAGATACAGGATTTACTATGGCATGGGGAATCACGAATACCGTCTGGGGCTTTATCCTGACGATTACCCGGGTATGTATGAGGAATATATGTCCGGCCTGAAAAAGGCGGGAATCGAGCCGTTAATCAATGAAACGGTTTATCTGCCGGAGTGCAATATCGCCGTATGCGGGGCACAGATTGACAGGGTATATTACAGGCATTTCAGACGAAAACCTATGGAGGCGTCTTATCTGCCGAAGCTTTTGGGGACGCCTGACCGGGAAATGTTTCAACTGCTGATTGCGCACAATCCGGTGTATTTTGACGCTTATGCCGAATGGGGCGCAGATCTGGTAGTTTCCGGGCATGTGCACGGAGGGATAATGAGGCTGCCGGTTCTGGGCGGCGTGATTTCACCGACGCTGACCCTGTTTCCCAAATATGACGGCGGCATATTTAAAGAAAATAAGAGTACGATGATTCTGAGCAGGGGGCTGAGCAGCCATACGATCCCGATCAGAGTTTTTAACCCGGGAGAGCTGATTGTGATTGAGCTATTGCCGGAGAAGTGAGTTTGGATTAATTGGGAGAGGACAGGCTATGGCAATTCCTGTGAAGCTGGAGGTGTTTGAGGGTCCGCTGGATCTGCTTCTGCACCTGATTGATAAAAACAAAGTAGATATTTATGACATCCCCATTGTGGAAATCACCGAGCAGTATCTGGATTACATTAAGCAGATGGAGACAGAGGATATGAACGTTATGAGCGAGTTCCTCGTTATGGCGGCCACTCTGATCGACATTAAGTGCCGGATGCTCCTGCCGAAAGAGGTGAACGAGGAAGGGGAGGAGGAAGATCCCCGGGCAGAGCTTGTGGAGAAGCTGCTGGCATACAAGATGTGTAAGTATATGTCCTACGAGCTGCGTGACCGCATGGTGGATGCGGAGAGAAACCTTTACAAGAAACCGACTCTGCCGGAGGAAGTGGCGCAGTACCGCCAGCCGGTAGACTATGAGGAGCTGATCGGGGACATGACACTGAATAAGCTCCATGAGATATTCAAGCAGATGATGAAGAGGCAGGAGGACAAGATCGACCCTGTCAGAAGCACCTTCGGGAAGATCGAGAAGGACGAGATTGACCTGGATTTAAAGACCGCCTATGTGGAGGCCTATGTGCGCAGCCATAAGACTTTCAGCTTCCGAAAACTGCTGGCGAAGCAGTCGGGCAAAATGGAGATCATCGTGACCTTTCTGGTGATTCTGGAGATGATTAAGACGGGGCGGATCGGGATCGAGCAGGAAGATACCTTTTCTGATATTATTATTACGGTGCGGGAAAATGCGGACAGTGAACCACTGCAGCTTACAAGTGTCAGTTGACAGGGATTTATGGTAATTCTGTAACAGGGAAGCCGAAGGCTGGACTGTTACAGGTTAAGAAGGGACAGACATGGAAAAGAACAGGGCAAAGGCAGTTCTGGAGGCAATTTTATTCACCATGGGGGATTCGGTGGAGATCGACAGACTGGCGGCGGTGATTGAAGAGGATAAAGAAACGACCGGAAAGCTTCTGGAAGAGATGGCGGCGGATTACCAGAAGGAGGACCGGGGGATCGGTCTTACTACCTTGGACAATGCGGTGCAGATGTGCACGAAGAGCGAGCTGTACGAATATCTGATTAAGATTGCGAAAACGCCTAAAAAATTTGTGCTTACGGACACACTGCTGGAGACGCTCTCCATTATCGCTTACAAGCAGCCGATCACCAGACTGGAGATCGAGAAGGTGAGAGGCGTAAGCTGCGACCATGCGGTGAACCGCCTGCTGGAATTTGACCTGATTGCGGAGGTGGGCAGGCTTGATGCGCCGGGGCGTCCGCTTCTGTTCGGCACAACGGAGCAGTTCTTACGGAGCTTCGGGGTGAAATCCATCGAAGATCTGCCGGAGCTTTCGGCGGTGCAGATGGAAGAGTTTAAGCAGCAGGCGGAATCCGAGGTGGAGATGCAGCTGGATATTTAACAAAAAAGTGCTAAAGTAATCGGATATTTTTGCCGATATACAGAATGTAACTATACATATAACACATTTCCCTGAATATTTATTTGAATCTGTATGATCCGATTTAACGCATGACTGCATGGAGGCGGATTTCGTCGGGGGGGGCTAAAATGCAAGCACTACAGCCTAATAAACATGCCGGCAATGAACACCGCCAGCAT
>CAMWJF010000125.1 GCA_947174505.1 uncultured Lachnospiraceae bacterium | reverse complement strand
AGGCAGTTTCAATATCGGCATACTGTGAGGAAGATCCATGGGATAAATATTATCTGCGGATGGAGGATGTGGATAATAAGATCATCCCGGTAGGCTGTGTTCTGACTATGGTGGGAACCGGTTCCGAGATGAACGGTGGCGCAGTGATTACCAATCATGAGCAGAAACTGAAAATAGGGCATGTATTCGGGGATAATGTTTTCCCGAAGTTTTCCATCCTGAATCCGGTATTTACCTATACACTTCCGCAGTATCAGATGGTTGCAGGTTTTTATGACATCATGAACCATATTACGGAGCAGTATTTTTCGGGCGAGGATGACAATACTTCAGATTATCTGATGGAAGGGCTTTTAAAATCACTGATCCATTCTTCCCGGATTGCAGTGAAAAATCCGAGGGATTATGAGGCACGCAGCAATATTATGTGGATTGCAACATGGGCGCTTAATACGCTGGTTGCGAAGGGGAAAACCACCGATTGGATGGTACACATGATCGGGCAGTCCGTAGGCGCATATACCGATGCGACACATGGCATGACACTTTCTGCAATCTCTATGGCATATTATCGGTATATTTGTCCCTATGGGCTTGCTAAGTTTCGCCGCTTTGCAGTGAATGTGTGGGATGTTGATCCGCAGGACAAAACAGATGAGCAGATCGCTGCCGAAGGACTGGACCGCATGGAGGCTTATATGAAGGAAATCGGTCTGGTGATGAGTATTAGGGAGCTTGGCGTGACGGAAGATATGCTTGAAGGTATTGCAAAGGGCTCTTTTGTTATGGAAGGAGGATATAAAATTTTAACACAGGAAGAGATTGTTAAAATACTGAAAGAGAGCATGTAATAAACGAAGAAAGGAAAGTCAGCCAGCCTCGATGGCTGACTGACAGTGTTTACAGTTATGTCATATTTATAGATTATTGGGATGGAGGTGCAGATGATGTCAGAAACAGATGAAAGCTTAATTTATGGAAAATTGAGAATCCATTTGGTGAGCAGAACAGTTTATGTAAATGAACAAGAAATTGTGCTTACTAAAATGGAATTTGATGTACTCTGTTTTCTGGCTTCTAATCCTAATATAGCATTTACCAGAGAACAGATTTACGAAGCGGTAAGTAAAGATAACTATTTTGGAGGCTCCTATATTATAAGAGATATTATTTACCGCCTCAGAACCAAGCTTGGAATTACCAATATACACACATTGCATGGATATGGATATAAATTTAGCATGGATGACTGAAACAGGACAGCTCAATGTCGTAATTTGTCGAGGAAAAAGATAATCTATCTATTTTTCACATATAACTTACAGATATTCATGGTATAGAATATAACCCAACCGAGAAAATTAGTTGGGTTATATTTTATTTTTTTGTTCATGTTGACGTATTATGTTTTTCGTTGACAAGTGCCGCTGCTGTGGCAGTAAGGACTTTTATGCTGCTTTCGTCACATTGTGAAATCAGTCTGAGTAACTCATGGTATGTAGAATCCGTTTTTGAATCATTCTCCGAAAAGATGCAGTCGTCTGCAGAAATGTTGAGCGTCCGGCAGATATGGTAAAAGTTTTCAATGCTTGGGGAACAGCGGCAGCGTTCCAGATCTTTTTGAAAAGATACCGAGTGGTCCAAAAGCTCCGCACAGGTTGCCTGTGTCAGATGCAGCCGCTTTCTGGCTTTTTTCAGTGCATTGCTGAAAATCCGGGCATCCTTGATCGACAGGGACATCGTAATCACCTCCTAACAGTAGTGTATTGCCACACCTTTCAAATGTAAAAATGGCAATACCATGCTCAAAATATATGTTGTGAAACTACTATAAAGCACTCAGCGTTCTGATGAATAAAAAAACGTGGTTCATCTGGACGTTATTTGAGTGCTTTTTGTGACCATGAGAAAGGGTACATGGTCATTGGGGAATAGCTTTAAGCCGGATAACGGTGTGGGGAATTTGTTAAAAAAATATATTTTGTTATACAGGCAAGGCTTGCCCACGATGGTAGCGTGGTACGCTACTTTTCAAAGATAAATGGCATGTGTAGGGATTGTTATTTGGCGTTTGGACCGGATAATGATCTTTTTTCTTTTAAGGGAAATATCCCTTACATCAGGGGACCTCCGGTTTCATGTTTCGAATCGGACATGAAAAAACTGGAGGACAAAAGAATGGAGAAAAAACAAACAGATTCGGTACAGAACCGATTTACGGCATACCTGATGGCGGCTGTGACGAATAAGCGTATCAGCTATTTTGAACAAAGGAACCGGTATAAGGAGAGAGAATACATACAGGTGGACCTGCTGGAAAAGAACCATGTGGATTTTGATGCGCAGTATCGTACATACATGGCGGAACGGTCATTCCTTCACTATTATGTATATGCGGAAAATTTAGAATGTATGCCAGAGATAGACAGCATACAGCTCGCTAAATGTATCAACTGCTTAAAGGAGCGGGAACGCGGGATATTGTTTGCGCGTGTATTCGGGGAACTGGATTTTACGGAGCTTGGAGAAAAATTTGGCATGGAGCCAAAGCAGGCGGAAATGGCTTATTACTATATCATCCGCAAGCTGCGCAAAGGAATGGGGGTGCGAAAAGATGAATTTTGAATTGCTGCTTGAGAGGGCAAAGACAGGGGATAAAGAGGCGCGGGAGGAAATCTTTCGGATGTACCGTCCCCTGTTGATTAAAAACGCAATGGATAAAAATGTGTTTGACGAGGATCTGTATCAGGAGCTGTCAGCCACGCTGCTAAACTGTATCCAGAAGTTCCGGATATAGTGCGAATCCCGGTTGGAACTGGCAGTATATTTGTTGTAATCTGGCAGTCCTTTGCGTATAAAATGATGTGTCGCAAAAGGTATACCATTGGAGATATCTGTTCAGGCAGGTATTTATCCCTGTTTTTCTGTCGCAAAAGGTCTGTTTGGGATATTGCGATGTCGCAGGGAAGAAATACACCTTTTGCGACACAGATTTCCACGGAGAGGAGGGCTGTCATGGCGGCAAAGAAATTTGGATATGTGCGTGTATCCACCCGGGAGCAGAACCCGGAGAGGCAGATCCATATCCTGCGGGATGAGGAGGGCATCGATGAGCGTGACATCTATGTGGAGAAAGAATCCGGGAGGAAGTTTGAACGCCCGGTGTACCGTTCCCTGGTGGACAACATCCTGCGTCAGGGCGATCTGCTGGTGGTGACGGAGCTGAAGCGCTTCGGGAGGAACTACGGCGAGATCTACAAGGAGTGGTTCCACATCACGAAGGAGATTGGTGCCGACATCAGGGTGACTTCCATGCCCATACTGGATACCACGCAGTCGAAGGAGCTGGTGGGACAGCTGATTACGGACGTTGTGCTGGCAGTGTTCGCTTATGTGGCGGATGAGGACTGGACGGAGCGCCATGAGCTGCAGCGGCAGGGAATAGAGGTGGCCAAAGCAGGCGGGAAGCATCTGGGCAGGCCGAGGGTGGAGTACCCGGATAACTGGGAGGACTGTTATGGGAGATGGAAAAGCGGCGTGATCTCGGCAAAGGAGGCAATGACGCTGACCGGACTTAAGAAGGACAGTTTTTACCGGCTGGCTAAAAAATATGAGGCAGAGCTTAGAGATACACAGGAGGATATGGCATGAACGAAGACAAATTGAGGGAAAAGGACAAAATACTGCGGGTGGTGGAGAAGTACAGGGATTATTTTCGGGAGTGGAACGCGGATGTGGCTTTCGGCGTCAATGACAGGAATATCTTTTATGTACTGGTCGGGGAGAAAGAGATGGAAACCTTCGTATTCTTCCAGACGGCGGAACAGCTTGAAAAGATCATATTAGGTACGCTTGCGGAGAACCTTGATGTGATCCTGGGTGCGGGCATCGACGAGGTAAATGTTGGCTTTACGACGGAGAATGCAGATGAAAAAAACTATAAGAGCATTGAGTATTATCTGCCAATATTGACTCAGAAACTGGATGTACTTTGTAAGGCGGGGGAAAATTGGTCCTATATGCTGCAGGAGACTTTTAATTCCTTAAAGAATGTATGTACTGACATAGCGGACAGAGAGAAAAAAGATTCAAGGAAATAGGGGAAACGGTAGTCCTTCTTATATGAGAATAAATTTGAAGGAGGACTGTTTTATGAAACAGGGTACATTATTTTATGACAGGGAAAGCGGCAGGTACAATTTTCACTATACTGATAGGGGTGGGAACAGGCGTGATTACGGCGGCATCCATTGCGGAGAAGTCTTTGAGTTCAAACTGAATGATGTCTGGATTCCTGCCCGTGTGGAGATGGGCGATGACAGGAAATGGTATCTGGTGGGACTGCCGGGACTGAAGCTGGATGGGCTGGAGGTAAAGGTGGAATAGAAAGGAACCGATATTATCTGTAAGATTATATTACCAGTATAATGACAAATGAGAAAAACGGTGTTATAGTGGTTACAGTTAGAAAATAAAGAGGACGGATAAGTCCGGAAAGGAAACGATCATGGCAACAGTTAATTTCGCTGCGAATGGTTTCGCATATTATCTGCATAGCGAACATTATGAGGCACTGTTCAGTAAAGAAAAAGAACAGA
>CAMWJF010000124.1 GCA_947174505.1 uncultured Lachnospiraceae bacterium | reverse complement strand
ATACCGTTATTGACAACATATTCGAAAGCAATCCAACTGGGGTTTACCTCAATCTATCCCGCGTTGTCATTTCAAATCATTTTTTTCCGCAAATATTGTTCAATCTTGTGTCTGCCAAGTTGTTGTGCGTATACACAGCCATCCACATGATCCAATTCTCCAATCGGATAAGATTTTGTAATGTCAATTCCATGTTCAACCAGAAATTGAACGACATTATAATGTCCTCCATAGATTGCTCCAAATAAAGGATTTTTTGCCGCCTCGCTTACATCAAATTCCGTTCCATGATTATATAAAAATTCAACCATTTCAATCTGGCCGTTTTCCGCCGCACTTCTTATAGGATTGCCGCCGGATATATCTCCGTTCCTGTTCACATCTATTCCGCAGTCAATAAGGTAACTCGCAATATCGATTCTACCATATGAGGCAGCAATATGCAGCCATGAACCAAATACTGTATTTACTGTCAATAAGCCGCCGTTACTCCCGAGCAGCTCTTTCACCACATCTAAATTTCCGTTTTTAATGGCATTTCTCATTGTTTTTACAATTTTACTTTGTTCGTTATCCATCGTTTCTGTCTCCGCAGTCTCCAAAACACACTGTCCATTTATTGCTATTTCTTAACAGTTCCTAAAATTCTTCTTATCTCCGGCAAGTACTTATTGGAAATATCTCTGTAAACTTTATCTCCTGGTCCATCCAGCTGCCCCGTCCTCCTTATTTTTCGTTTTACAGATGCAGTACACATCACCGCCTTTCCATCCGGGTGATTCCTGCACAGCAAGATTGCCCTTATCACGCTTACGGCCACTCCCTTATCCTTTTCAGTAAATGTAACGCATGGCAGCTCCTCTTCATATACAGTGTATCCACCCATATTCCCGTCCGGATCTTTGATACCTACCCTTTGCTTTCCGCCTTCCCACCTGCCAAGCCTTATATATTTCCATCCGCACTGCTCTGCCATATCCTGTTAGTAGACAGAAAGTCCTGACCAGCTATAATCATTGACGCCGGAATTGACACAAATATAATCTGAATACTTTACCTGTTCCCACAATTTATCGTCATTACAACAAAAATCAATAGAATATCCAGTACATACTCTTATTTCAAAAGCATAGCTTGCACTATAACAGATGAAATGTGCCTGGTCGCTGAACCATGCTTTTTTTATGCCATATGATTCCGCCATCTGATTGATAAAATCCATACGTTCTTCTACTGTCTCCCCACAATACGGACATGTCCTGCAGTTTTCTTTCTTTTTTCTCTCATGGTGATCACAGACAGACGCACTTTTAAAATCCGTATATGCAAATCCTCTCTGGTACATATGAAATGCCTTTCGGAACAGATATTTTTCAAAGCTTTCTGTAACATAGACGCCTCCCCAGTCTGTGACCATTGGATTATCCTCTGTATTGGATAATTTCATATAAAAGCAGGCATCCGCCCAATGATCAGAAAACTGAAAAAGACCTTTTTCTAAATCTTTGCATTTGCCAGGCAGCAACTCTAAAACCGTACCAATATCCACCTCACAGCCATCCCATTCATTCTCCAGCAAGCCACCGTCATTCTGCCCCATTCTTCTTAAATAATAGAGGTAGGCAGCCGGTATCGTATAGTGGTATTCCGCCAGAATATCCTGCAACTGCTGAATCTGTTCTTCTGCTGCAGGCACGCAGCGCGTTACCCATTCCGGGTCAAAACCGGATATACTGCTGCATAAACGCTCCATCAGGGTATCCAGCGTTCCTTCCTGAAATTCTGCCATATCAAATCCTCTATCGTGCGGGGGCATCCATCCCGTCTCAGGCGTCAGATTCCGAAAGGATTTGTCCTCCGGAAAACAGCAGCAATTTACCACATGCGCATAAACGGCACGCAGCGCTGATGGCGGAATGGGGATAAACAGATCGGAATCTGTATTGTTCTCTTTTCCCTGATTCTCGCCTGAATATACAGATCATGTCCCAAATCTTTTGCTCCTCTCAGTAAAATATCTCCCCGTCTGCTTTTATGTGACCCGAACATACATTGAGGACTTGCCGGGAAATAACTGCCGGCAGCTTAATAACACAAATTCTTGTTCATAAATTCCAGACAATCTTCATTATAAATGTCCTTTATGCAGACAAGCCGCAAATTACTTACAGCGCCTTACTGTAGGGCATCTTCCAACATTTTATCAAGCATCCTCTCAAAATCATGAAATTCTTCACTGATTTCTCCTGACGGATTATCCAACTCATAATACATCTTTGTCTTTAAATCATAAACATACCAGCTTATGCTGCCTTCGCCTAAAAAAAGATATTGTTTTTGCCATTCATTTTCATACCAGACTTTGTTGCAGTCAATCAGTCCGTTTATATGCTGATTGGGTGCCTCATTCAGCAGCGGTTCATCAACCCCATATAGAATGAAACCGTTATATTCGATGCCATTTATGGTTCTCAAAATTTTGAGATATTCCTCCGGCAAGGCGATACCCAATTCATCCTTTACGACTTTTATAAAGGTTCCCGCTTCCTCCTCTGAAATGCCGCAATTGATGTCCTGGCCATATCTTTTTTCTTCTTGTCTGATTTCCTCTAAACGTTCTTTCCACATCTTTATATTCTCCTAATCTGCCTGACTGAAATCCCAATATATACTGCACGCCGGTTGAATTTGCAGTGCAACCCGACTGCAGACCGCCAGCCAGGTACGATCAATGCCATATTCCGTCATCATTTATTTGGTGATTTTTCCAACCAGTATATGTTGACCTCAATTCTCTCATCATCTACCAACAGTTCCTTTACAACGTAATCTGTTTTATTTCATACCACTTCTTTGGGAGGGCTTCTATCTTTGGCCATGCACAAACATAATACGGATCGCAAGCGCTCTCATTTTATCAGTCCCATATACCTTTTTGTCTGCTCTGTCGTATCCATATGCGGTATCTGTTTCAGAAAAGACTCATAGTGTACATTGCTGTAATACGCCCTCACTGCCGCTCTGAGCATCTCCAGCGAAATCACTTCGCGTGCCGGAACTTCGGACTTGTCAAGCATTGTGTGGACTGTAATCTTATCCATCGCTTGTTTTCTTTCCTTATTGATAATAGAATACGTGCGAAAGTCTCCATCCGGTAAATTGACCCGCGTTTCCGCAACAAACTTATCATTCATGCCAAAAAACTGCAGAAATCCATCCTTGGAGCGAAGAATCATGTACTCTTCCTCTCCATTTACAACTGCCAATAAAAGTGTCTCAATATCTTCATACAATACATTTTTTTCATGATACTCAGCTTCAACCAGTTCCACATCCACTACGCGCTCCGCAAAAAATGGTGTCTGGTCAGCAGTCCAGACTGCCCTCTGATAAAATGTACCAATATCAAATGCACATCCATACCGGATTCGACTGTACGCCTGGTAAATGGGTTCTAATCTGTCATTACCCCTTTGAAGCATGGGCAACTCCCCGTTCAACGCCCATGCGAATCCTTTCTCCGACAAATGCACGCGCAGCAGCGTCTCCCCGATGTAAACACCAAAGCATTCTGTCCATTCTGCTAGGATCTCATCACCTTCTTCTTCGCTGCACTGATCGACCTTCTCGTAAAATGCCTCCATGATTTCATCGAGAACCTCAATACTCCGTGCGGTATAATCCAGCACGACATGACGCGCCTTTGCATAATCTGAAATCTTCTGTTCCACTTCTTCAAAATTTCCCATGGTTTTGTATCCTCCTTGTGTCCTGCTATAACCAATTGCTAAATGCCAAGATTCATAATTCCCGCTCCAAAGTATGGAGCTGTTCAGTTCATCTTTCATTGTCACATTGGGTCAATCGTATGAAAGATACGTTTTACTCTGCCTTCCAAGTATAAAAATCTGAGCTGCAAGCGCAGATAGACCAGTTCTCCGCCAGCGGTAAGGTCATACTCTGCATCAAAGCCTTCTGGGCGCTCATAAAACTCCACTTCATGATGGTACTCATATTGCGGACGGAAATTGCAGGGAACGCCATACTCATCGAACGTATCAAAATCGTTCATGTCCAATGTCCCCTGAATGCACTCCCGGATTTCCTCTGTATCGTCCCACTCCATTTCATCCACACAGGATGGCAAATCCTCATATCTTTTTTCGTGAAGAATATGGAGAATGTCTTTTACCGTCTGAATGGCTATTTCTTTATCCTTTTCTGTCATCAAAATACCTCCTTATAGATTTCTGTCTGCGGATTGCTCCATCTTTCATTCCATACTTTTGCCAAACATGGCAAACTCGTGCATATCCATTTCGCTTCGCCTCCTCGTCAGGTTTTAGTATCTCTTATCAGGCTCTATTCTCTGTGCAAACAGCAAGTGGAATGACACACAACACCACGCCCAAAGTCACAAGAAATCGGATAGGGGGGATAATTAGTCCCAAGTGTAAGCCACTTTGGTAAAGTCCCACTTTTTCAGCGCCTCTCGGCTAATGAAGAAATTGGCTATTCCGGCATCGCTCCAGCAGACCAGATATTCCCGGTGCTCCGGGCGAAAATCACTGTCAAGCTGAAAGAGCATTACATCGAGATCCGACATT
>CAMWJF010000123.1 GCA_947174505.1 uncultured Lachnospiraceae bacterium | reverse complement strand
GCCGGGAAGTGGAGCCTGATTTTGGCATCCTTACCCATGAAGAAGGAGTGCAGTTTCTTCCGGCAAACATTGACCTTGCGGCGGTGGAGGTTTCACTGATCAGTGCTATGGGCAGGGAATATATGCTGAGGGAGTACATAGAGACGGTGGCACCATATTATGATTACATTATCGCGGACTGTATGCCCTCGTTGGGGATGTTGACGATCAACGCCCTTGCAGCCGCCGATACGGTGCTCATACCTGTACAGGCACAATTCTTGTCTTTGAAAGGATTGGAGCAGCTGATCGCAACTGTTATGAGGATAAAGAAGCGGATCAACCCGGCACTGGACTTTGAGGGAATCCTGCTGACCATGGTGGATGCACGGACAAATTATGCAAAGGACATTATGGAGATGGTGCATGAGAACTATGGGCAGATAATACCAGTATTTGAGAATTATATTCCTTTGTCGGTAAGGGTTGCGGAGGCAAGTGCGGAAGGGAAGAGTATCTTCGTACATGACCCGAAGGGGAAAGCAGCCGAGGCGTATGGGATTCTGACGGAGGAGGTACTGGCGCATGGCAGGTAGGAAAAGCAGCGCTTCCAATATCAAAATGCCGGATGTAAACGTACTGTTTGGATTGGAGGATGACAACGGAAATCCGGCAGAAAAAGTTGTGGAAGTGGCGATTGGGAAATTATATCCTTTCAACGCCCATCCTTTTAAAGTACTGGACGATGAAAAGATGCAGGAAACTGTGGAGAGCATCAGGGAGCATGGCGTTATCTGTCCTCTGGTCGTCAGAACGGGGAAGGAAGACGGGTATGAGATCATAGCGGGACACAGGCGGAAACGGGCCTGTGAACTGCTTGGTCTTGAGACGGTTCCCTGCTTTATCCGTGACCTTACGGACGAGGAAGCCACAATAACGATGGTGGATTCTAACATACAGCGGGAAGAGCTTCTGTTCAGTGAAAAGGCTTTTGCCTATAAGATGAAGCTGGACGCGGTAAGGAAGCAGGGGCAAAGGACAGACTTAACTTCCCGACAACTTGTCGGGAAGTTGGAAGCGGCGGATGAGGTTGGGGAGAAAAGTGGGGAAAGCGGCAGGCAGATACAACGGTTTATCCGCCTGACCTTTCTCATTAAGCCCCTGCTTGATTATGTTGATGAAAAACGGATTCCGTTTAATGCTGGAATAGAATTATCCTACTTAAAACCAAAAGAGCAGGAGCAGCTTTACCAGACGATAGAGCGGTTGTGTGTAATCCCCAGCCTTGCACAAGCAAAGAGGCTGAAAGAATTGAGCAGGGAGGGGAAAATTAACGGGGACGGGATAGAGATCGTCCTTTCCGATGAAAAACCGGCGACACTGGCTGTCAGACTGCAAAGGAAGAAGCTGAATGAGTATTTCCCTGCGGATTATTCGGCGGAGCAGATGGAGGAAGTTATTTATGAATTATTAAAGAGATGGAGCTTTGAGCAGGGGAACCGGCAGGAAGGATAACATTGGAGAGTGTGGCATATTCCGGCAGGGAAAATAGAATAATGATCCATACGAAAGCAGAGAAGAACCATTGGTGTCTCTGCTTTTGCGTTGGATAAAGGAAAAATAAAAGGAATGGGGGAAGAAATGATGCAGGGAATCCAGTTTGACTATTTCCGTGGAATGGAAGCGGAACAGTACAGTTTTTACCGTATCCCTAAGATGTTGTTCACAGTGGAATGCTTCCGGGGGCTTTCCTGTGAGGCGAAAGTCTTATATGGGCTGATGCTGGACCGTATGGGGTTAAGCATCAAGAACAGATGGTTTGACGAGGAGGACAGGGTATACATAGTTTTTACGGTGGAAGAGATTGCGGAGATGATGGACTGCGGGACACAGAAGGCAGTAAAGCTGGTGAAGGAGCTGGACGCAGATAAAGGGATCGGGCTGATAGAGAAAAAGCGTTTAGGGCTGGGAAAGCCCAACGTGATCTATGTGAAGAATTTTATGACGGTGAATGAGGAACCACGCCTGCCAGAAGGCCGGGAGACCAGAAGTGATGATTCCAGAGTTGTGGAAACTGTCAAACGGGAATTATCACAATTCAAAAATAGTGAAAATCACAATTCAGGAGTTGTGAAAGCCACAATTCAAGAATGTTCGGAATCACGATTCAAGAATGGTGAAAATCACAATTCAGGGATGGTGAAAACCACAATTCAAGAATTTCCAAAATCACAATCTAATAATACTGAGTTTAATAAGACTGATTTTAGTGAGACTGATCCTATCAATCCTTATCCATCTGATGTGATAGGACAGATGGACAGATACCGCAGCCTCATACGGGAAAATATTTTGTATGAGTGTTTCCTGAGTGACACAAGCTGCCAGAGGGAGGAACTGGACGAACTGGTGGAACTTATGGTGGACGTGATGGTGATGCCGGATCATGCGTCTTTGCGGATAGCGGGAGTAGAGAGACCGGCAATAGTGGTACGGGAACGGTTTTTAAAGCTGGAACATTCACACATAGCCTATGTGCTTGGCTGTCTGCGGTCAAATACCAGCAAAGTGGGGAATATCAGGTCGTACCTGCTGACATCGCTCTATAATGCTGCGCTGACCATAGATAATTATTATCGGGCAGAGGTAAACCATGACCTGTATGGAACCGGGTAGCGTTTGCCGTATAGCGTGAATTTAAACCATGAAAGCAGCCGGATACACAATTTGGCTGTTTTTTGATGCTCATTTTCAGGGAAGGAGGATACCGTGGTGGGCAGACGTGCAGAGTCACAGGAGCTTCTCCTATTGGGGGAACGCATACGGAGCCAGAGGATAAAGCTGTGCCTGTCACAGGAAGCGCTTGCAGAGAAAGCGGGGATCAGCGCCAACACGGTAAGCCGGATTGAGGGAGGGCAGATGTCCATGGGCATAGTGACTTTTATCAAACTGGTTCAGGTAATGGGGGCAGACGCCAATGACCTGCTGGGCATCGTCCCGGAACTGGAGAAAAGGCAATATCAGGATATATTTTACCGTATCAGCCATTTAAAGGCAGCGGATCAGAAAATCGTATTAAGGACGGTCGAGACACTGGTGGATAGTCTGCACCAGGGCAGATAAAAGGAGTTCTACGGATATGGTGGGAAAATAAAGGAATTTCTACCTGCCCGGCGAGGAAAGCGGCCGGTTATTCCGCTAAAATGTACCCATAGGACAAGAGACAGGCAGTAAAGAAAAGTTTCCGGTCCCGTCAAAAAAAACGGGTGAACCGGGAGCTGTTTTTTACTGCCTGTCCTGCAATGGGGAGCAGTCCATGCAGTAGAAATAATGCCGGTCAGCCTGTGTCTAAGAGCAGATAAACATGCTTTGGACAGAAAGGCGGTCTGTATGCTGACGCTGCAGGAACTGAAAGAGATTACTGAAACCACAAAACACGGGATAAAAATGCCGACTGCAAGGAATCTGAGGGAAACGGGCAGGGCAGTGGCGGAAAAACGTCTTAAAAATGATACATGGATCACAGCCTATCAGAACGGGTATGCATTGTACCATGCCAGCGGCCACTCCACCGTATTTCCAATCCATGCATGCGGAGCCTATCTGTATGTGTCAAACGGCGTAAGCAGTTACCTTCCAGAACATTTTTTTGGAAAAGAGCCGTGGTATGTCCGGCTTGTGCTTGAGGGTGAGGACAGGCTGGACCGCAACCAGAGGGCAAAGGAGCAGGAAAGGACGGTTTCCTACAGTGCCATATCAGAAGAATGGGAAGTCATCGGAAATGCCGAAGAAAATCCGCTGGAATATCTTGTGCACAGGGAGAACAGGAAAGAAATACTGCACTGCCTGACCGAACGGCAGCGGGAGGCAGTCAGCCTTTGCTTTTTCCAACAGAAGAGCAGGAAGGAAGCGGCAAGGGAGCTTGGAATCAGCAGTCCGGCGGTATCTGCCATACTTTTGCAGGCAGCCAGGAGACTGCGGAAGAAATATCCATCCGGGGATCAGACAGAAAAGGTGGTGGCGGCAGTATGAGGGGAAAGAAACCAAAGGAACGGGAAAGATATGTTATCCGCATGGGTGATGGGACGCTGGTGGAGGTAAACAGGGAAATCTATCTGGAATGGTACCAGTCAGAGCGGAGAGAACGGTACCAGAGGGAGCGTGACCGGAAATATGAGGTGTGCAGTATTGAGGGACTGCATGAAAAAGGATATTTCCCTGAACAATCCATTTGCACTATAGATGTGACGCAGGAAGCAGTTTTGCGGAATGAATGCCGGGACAAGCTGGAAAATGCCCTTAAAAGCCTGCCGAAGCAGGATGCACAGCTGGTGCGGCTCTTATATTTTGAAGAAATTACTGTAAAGAAGGCGGCAGATATTTTTGGATGCAGCCGGAAAACAATAGGTAAGCATAGGGAGAGGATTTTGAAGGAATTGCGGCAGAAGATTGGTTGCATGTAGATGGTGAGGGAAATGATAATTGTGTATCATTTTGACTTTATCTTTTAAAAGGACAAAATTGAAACTATTATTGTAAAAAAACAGATGCTCTTTTTTGACAATCATGTTATAATTTATACAAAAAGAATGTTGACATTACTTTTATTTTAAAAATGAATGATAATTGAATATTATCGGTCAGAAGTTAGATGGGATAATTAAGAGTTAT
>CAMWJF010000122.1 GCA_947174505.1 uncultured Lachnospiraceae bacterium | reverse complement strand
TTGGCTGTAAGGAAGCGAAGGATATGTATTATCCGGAACTGGCTAAAGGGGTGCGGCATTTTAAGGAAGAAGGAGGTCGGAAGAGAATGTGTGAAGCGGTTGAAAATTACGCAAAGAGTTATGCGGAGAAATACGCGGAAAATGCAAGACTGAATAGTCTGTTGGAGTCCATAAAGAATTTGATGGATTCTATGAAGTGGTCTGCGGAACAGGCAATGTCAGCTATGAAGGTATCAGATGCGGATAAGGCTATGCTTTTGGAGAAGCTGTGAGTTATCGCAGATCAAAGTGGAACGGAGAACGCAAGAGGATGTGTGAAGCTATTGAAAATTATGCGAAGAGTTATGCGGAAAAGTATGCAGAACAAAAGGCAGAAAACACAAGGATCAACATTTGTTGGATTTGATGAACTACAGGAATTGGAGAAAAGGACAGGCATACAGTCTCGCTGTTGAGCATTGACAAGACCAGGCAGATGGAGTAAGTGAAGCGGTATGCATTGGCAGTTGGCGGATGAGTTACTACACCCAAAATTAAAAAAAATGGTGCAAATTTGGTGTGAAACACCTGTTATTATTGATTTGCAGAAATTTTAGAACCTGCAAACCCGCATAAATACTGGGTTTGCAAAATTTTAATAAATTTATTAGCACTCACCTCTTGAGATTGGAAAGCAGGATTCGACTTGTTTCATGAAGTGCCGTAGATGCCTATTTTACGGGATTTGCGGCACTTTCAATAATTCATCTTAGTTCATCAAAAACCGTCATTTTTCAAAAAAATGGTGTAGTAAATGGTGTAGTAGGTGATTCAAACTTTATGAACCGGGTGAGATTGTAAAACCTGAAAAATATGCTATAATTAAAACATATAAAGGAGTTTGGATGAAAAATACAAAAGTACAATGGCATCCGGGATTCGTGGCGGCCATGAATTTAGAACTTGCCCAGAACAGGGCTGACTTGATCTTTGAAAAAGAATATAATCTAAATACGAAGCCCTTGGAAATTGACCTGCTGGTAGTTAAGAAAAATGCTTCTGTACATATTTCAAATGAAATAGGAAAACTTTTTCGCGGGCATAATATTATGGAGTATAAGTCCCCGGAAGATCATTTGGATATTGATGGCTTTTATAAAGCAGGAGCCTATGCAAGTCTCTATAAGTCGTATGGGAAAGCTGTGGATGAGATTAAGGCAGAAGATATTACTGTATCTATTATAAGAGAGGCCAGACCTGACGGACTATTCCAATATTTTATGGAAAAGGAGTATCTGCTGTCGAATCCTTACCGGGGAGTCTATTATATAGAGGGGAAAGTTTTATTTCCGACACAGATCATTGTTACAAAGGAGTTAGAGCAGGATTCCCATATTTGGCTTAAAGCTTTGTCAGAGAGATTAGGGAAAGACGATATACGGAACTTATTGGATGGTGTAAACCGGCTGACCGAGAAAATGGATAAAGAATTAGCAGATTCTGTTTTAGAGGTAAGCATCGGGGCCAATAAACAGGTTGTGGAAGAATTGATAGGAGATGAGAGTATGTGCCAGGCGTTAATGGAGATCATGGAACCGGTTATACAGTTGCGCGATCAGGAAAACATTGAAAAGGGATTAAGACAAGGACTAAAACAAGGGATACAAGCGACGATAGACACGCTTCGGGAGTTCGGGCATGGAGATGCGGAGATAAAGACGGCGATAGTGAAGAAATATGACATTTCTGCGGAAGAGGTGGACGAATACCTATAAAATAGAAATGATGCCGGGCAAATTACCGGGATTAAGGCATCTGATATAGAAAAGAGTGGAGCGGGGAGTATTCTGCATGAGCGGAATGCTCCTTGTTAAGTTTTTGTAAAGAGCCACTCCGATAATAGAATATATTGATAAAGAGAAAAAGCCGTTCGACAACTGACGTACAGTTGCCGGCGGCTTTTTTGCGTTATGGGATTTTGGAACATCAGGGGAGGCGCCCAGCAGGGAACCGGAGAAGAAAAGGAGACAATCTTATGTTGTTAAAACTGGATTATTATTACGGAAATGAGGCAGAGCAGTACAGCTTCTACCGTATCCCGAAAATGCTCTTTACGGACAGGCGTTTTGCGGGCATATCCGTGGAGGCAAAAGTGCTTTACGGCCTTTTGCTGGACCGCATGGGGCTTTCCGCAAAGAACGACTGGCTGGACAGCGAGGGGCGTGTCTATATCATCTTCACCATAGCAGATATCATGGAAACCCTTGGCTGTGCCGAGCAGAAAGCCAACAAACTTCTGGGCGAATTGGATTGTGTAAAAGGGATCGGGCTGATCGAGAGGAAACGGCGCGGCCTGGGGAAACCGAACGTGATCTATGTGAAAAACTTTGTCGGGGAGACAAAGGAATCACAAATCAAGAAATGTGAAAATCACAAATCAGGAAATGTGAAAACCACAGATCCGGAATTGCGGAAATCACAAACTAATAATACTGACCTGAATAAAACTGACAGGAGTGATACTGTTCCATCTATCCATCCATCCGTTACTCCCGCAGAAACGGGGATGGATGGAACGATGGAAACCCTGCGCAGACAGATCCGGGAACAGATTGACTATGATATCCTGCAGCAGAGACACCCTTTCGATACAGAGCGGCTGGACGGCTTTGTGGAACTGATGGCAGAAGTATTTACAGGCAGACGTCCGGCGATGCGCATTAACGGGGAGGATGTTCCCGCAGAGCTGGTAAAAGAGCGCCTGTTGAAACTGGACAGCGGCCATATCGAATATGTGATGAAGTGTCTGGATGAGAATACGGCGGCAGTCGGAAACATCAGGGGATATATGCTCTCAGCCCTGTTCAATGCCCCTGTGACGATCAGCCAGTATTACGCCAGTCTTTACAGCCACGATGCGGCAAACGGCTTCTACGACGACCCGGACAGCGGATGATTTTCCTTTTTCCGCCGGTAAAAAGGAGATTGTGAGGAAAGGTAAGGCTGTATGCGAAACAGCAGAGAGGAGAGGCAGTATGAGTAAACAGATTGAGATTTTGATTGTGGAACCGGGGAAACCTCCGCGTCCGGCAGTGGTGCGGGATACACTGGAGGCGGCGGAAGAAGTTCTGGGAGGGCCGGTGCAGGTAGGGTGTTTCCTTCCCCAGCGGGTGCTTCTGGTAAGCCGTGAAAATGCGGGAGGGCTTGCGCCTAACCGCTGCAGACCGGGCAGCAAGGAATGTATCAGCGGCACATTTTTTCTGTGCGGACTGCCTGAGGAGGGCTGTTTTTTCGAATCGTTAACGCCAGAACAGCAGAAAGAGTTCCAGCGTATTTTTGCAAGCCCAGGAGAGTTTATGATGGTGGGCAGTACGCCTTACGCCGATCCCGATGATGTGGCAGACCGGGTTTATGCCCTGTGGGACACCTTAAAGAACGGTGAAACGATGGTTTTGACGAAATGGGGAGGCGCCTATGCAGGATGAAGTGAGGGATAAATCCGTGGCGCTGGTGGTAAATGTGGGGAAAAGAGGCGGCAGGCTCACGGAAGAGATGCTTAAATGGGCGATCAGGGAATACCGAAAACATGCCAATGAGCCGGCCCACGGAAAACAGAGCGTCAAAGAGCTGATCAGACAGGATGCGGGTGTCCAGAATATCGAGATCACGGACAAGAATATCAAATCGTTTGAGAAAGTGGCCAGGAAGTACGGCGTTGATTTTGCTGTGAAAAAAGTACCGTCGGAAGGAAAATATCTGGTATTCTTCAAAGCCCGCGACGCCGACGCCCTGAATGCCGCCTTTGCAGAGTATACAGCAAAGACTCTGGGAAAAGAGAAAGAGAAGCCCTCTTTGCGGAAACAGCTTTCACAGCTGAAACAGATGATTGCGCAGATGGGCGTGGATCAGGAGAAACATCTGGGCAGAGGAGGGATTGAGCTTTGAAAGACATAAACCCAAAGGAATGGAAAGAATATATTATCCCCAACCTCCCTTATGCGTTCCTTTTTTGGCTGGGGGATAAAGCCGCAGCGTGTTATCGTCTTTCCGCCGGTACGGATGTGGTGATAAAGACGATGGGGATGCTCTCGAACCTGGGCGGCCTGATATCGTCTGACCCGTTACCCAGCCTCCACCCGAAAGATATGCTCTACGGGTTGCTTGGAGCGGCGGTAATCCGATTGGTGGTCTACTACAAGACGAAAAATGCGAAGAAATACCGAAACGGCGTGGAGTATGGCTCTGCCAGATGGGGAACTGCAAAAGATATCAAACCTTTCATAGACCCGAAATTCGACCAGAATATCCTCTTAACCCAGACAGAGAGGGTCATGCTCGGAAGGAATAAGATACCTAAGTATAACATCAATAAAAATGTGCTGATCATCGGCGGTTCCGGCAGTGGTAAGACGCGTTTCCACGTTAAGCCGAATTTGATGCAGATGAACGCAAGCTATGTGGTCACCGATCCGAACAGATAAGTATAATAAGGTTATAGGGAAGCGCGCACCCTCAAAGAAAGGAGGTTACACACCATGAAGAAGCAGGCAGAGAAAGACAAACTCACCGCCCTATACGAAAGACTCTCCCATGACGATGAGCGAGCCGGGGAATCCGTAAGCATTGAGAACCAGAAGCGGATTTTAGAGGACTACGCAAGGAAAAACGGCTTTACCAATATCCGGCACTTTACCGA
>CAMWJF010000121.1 GCA_947174505.1 uncultured Lachnospiraceae bacterium | reverse complement strand
GGAAATGATGATAAAGCCGGAGAGCCAATGCTTGCCAGAGTGCTTTCCGGTTTTTTCTGTCCGAAGAATCAGGATGTGGCGAATTTTTTAAAGAAGAACGCGGTGGAATTTACCAAAAAGAGTCAGTCAGTTACATACCTTGTGTTTTCCGTGGAAAGCAAGGAACTGCTTGGATATTTTACCCTTGCATTAAAGCCGTTGTCAGTCAGGGGTGAAACGGTAAGCAAGACCACGAAAAGGAAACTGCTACGTATCAGTGAACTGGACGAGAAATCAGATACATACACCATGTCAGCCTATCTGATTGCCCAGCTTGGAAAAAATTATACGAATGGTGCAAATGAAAAGATTACGGGAAAAGAGCTTGTCGAATTAGCATGGACTGTGATAGAGGATGCGCAATATATGCTTGGCGGCATAGTGACATTAGTTGGTACAGCTTTTAAGGCTACTCTAATGCGGCTGCTCTGCACTGGAAAGCATGGATTTTGCCGGTAAAGGAGCAATTTGTCGAATCCCGTTTGTCGAATGTCGAATTGGGTGGGGTAAATGGATAAAGAGGGGTAAAAGTCATCAGAATCTAACAGCGGCACAGGCGGCAATCTTGAATTGATGCCATAGGAATTTGGGTACTTGTAGGCAAAAGTATTGAAGAATGGCTTAAAATCAAGGGCTTTAAGGCTTGGTGGGGTTCACCGGAATGGCTGGTGGGCCCCTTTTTTTCGTGTTTTTGGATGCCGCTGATAGGATGGCGATTGGGAAAAAATCGTACTATCAGGCAAAAGTATACTTTCACGCAAAAGTCAGGGGTTTCCGTGATAGTATAAAACGGAAAGGTAAAAAGGAGTAGGATATTG
Source organism: uncultured Lachnospiraceae bacterium (assembly GCA_947174505.1). Lineage (GTDB taxonomy): Bacteria > Bacillota > Clostridia > Lachnospirales > Lachnospiraceae > UBA3282. The sequence goes on along the minus strand of CAMWJF010000121.1, from coordinate 3,974 downwards.
GCGGTTTGCGTTTCCACTGTATCGGATGAATGGCGAAAAACTTTAGGGCTGATTTTGAACTTTTTATGGGAAAGAAAAAGATTTCGTTCCCTTTCAAATAGGGTTTCGTTCCCTTGCGGCTGACTGCGCCAAAATTCTGCCGATATAAAAAGTAAAAAGAACTGCCCGTGGGGAAGCTAATGCTCAATGCGAGAAAAGCATTCGCATGGGAAATGAATTGCAGGTGATGGGATTGAACATAGCCATATGTGATGATGAGAAGGTCATCCGTAAACAGATAAAGGAACTGGCAGAAAAAGAAATGCCGTGCGTATGTGCCGGATTATATGGGACGGGGGATGCGCTGCTTGCCTCCGGGAAGCAGTTTGACATTGTGTTCCTTGACATACAGATGGAAGGAACGGATGGGATCGAAACGGCGAAAAGGCTCAGGCAGAGGGATGAAGATACCATACTGATCTTTATTACGGGAATCCGGGAGTATGTTTTCCAGGCGTTTGACGTGGCGGCGTTCCACTACCTGCTAAAGCCCATTGAGGAAGATAAATTCCTTGAGGTGTTCCGGCGGGCAGGACGGGAGCTGGAAAAGAGGGAAAGCAGACGGCGGGAAAAGGTGTTCATAAAGACGAGGAACAGGAGTTTTTCGCTGGAAAAGGACAGCATCCTTTATATTGAGAGCAGGGGGAAGAAAGTGGAGATACACACCACGGGGGAGACCATAGAGGCATATGCGTCCATGAATGAAATGGAAGGGCAGCTTGGAGGCGGATTCTTTCGCTGCCATAGGGGATATCTGGTGAACATGGCATATGTGGCGGAGTATGACAGCGGGAGCATTACCCTGAATAACGGAGGGTATGTCTATCTGGCAAAAGAGAAATACGGGGAGTTTGTGAAAGCCTATATGCGGTATCTGAGAAACGGGGTGGGTGCTGATGGCTGAATGGGTTATAGGATTGACAGGTGTTTTGCTGTGCCTGTTTGAAGGGTACTGCATACAGTCCTTTTTTGGCAGGTTTGCCGTGCCAAAGCTGTGCAGGATAAGGAATGCGGGATGGGCGGCGGGCGTTGCATGGATTGTGATAAGGGCATTCAGTGAAAGGCTGTTTTCAGATACGGACAGCGTATCGTTAATCCTGGAGCTGTTTTTTACATTCTGCGCTTTATTTGTTTTCTGTGTGTGCTGGTATCAGGGGGATATCCTGTTAAAGATATTTCTGGCTGTCCAGTTCATCTCCCTGCGGGAACTGTCATTCTGGGCGGGGTACAGCCTGCTCTACATTGTAAATGAGATGATAGAGATACTGGTGTATAAAGCAGGCACCAGTGCGGCATCGGTGGAATATCTGCCTGCGGCGGCAGGCATCCTGTCCTGCTTTGGGGTTGCCCTTGTGGGAGCCGCAAGGTGCGCCCTGCTTTTTGTTTCCACAAGAAAGATAGCGGCGAGTTATTGCAGCAAGGGAAGGGGGCGGATGGGCAGGGAAGTGATATTCTATCTGCTGCCTTCCGTGGCAGGCGTGTTGGTTTCGGTGCTTGTACGCCTGCTGCTGATCACCATTACGGACGGCACCCCGGTACTGCTGTATGAAAAATATCCGGCGCTGTATCTTATCATTCCGTTGACAGCGTTTGTGCTGCTTGGGGCTGTCGTGTTCAGTTTCCGCATCTATCAGGACATGGCAGCCCTGCAGGAAGAGCGGGCGGAAAAGATTGTGCTGGAAAACCAGATCACACAGATGCAGAGTTCTATGGTGGAGATGGAACATCTGTATGACGGAATCCGCTCGGTCAAACATGATATGAAGAACCATATGGCGGTTTTGCAGAATCTGCTACGGAAAAAGGGCGCTGATGAAGATGAGGAAATCCGGCAGTATTTTGAGGGGATGCGCCAGTCGGTGGAGCAGATCGACAGCAGGGTGCATACGGGGAATGCCGTAAGCGATGCTGTGATTGGCAGCAAGTTCCGTTATGTGGCAAAGAAGGTAAAGGGGATCAGGTTGGATGCCAGCAGGTTCATGCTGACCGATGCCGTTACGATAAAGGCTTATGATATGGGAGTCATCTTAAACAACGGGCTGGATAATGCAATTGAAGCCTGCATACGGATGCGGGAAAAACAGCCGGATGCAGAAGCCCATATCACAATCCGGTCTTTCAAGGCAAAGAATATGTACTTTATAGAGATTGAAAACAGTTTTGATGGCGTGGCGCTGTTCCATAAGGAAAGCGGCATTCTCATATCAACGAAAAAGGATAAGGAGGTGCATGGGATAGGACTTAAGAATATCAGGAAATGTGCAGTAAAATATGGCGGCGATTTGGACTGCATTGTAAAAGGCAGTAAATTCACGCTGTCGGTCATGGTAAAAAGTTAATCGGTTGGAAGGAGAAAAATTATTATGAGCATTTTAGGAGTAAACGGAGCTTTGGCGGGCGCATACCAGTATGCGAACAAGGCACAGAAAACATCAGCAAACAAGGCAGGTTTTACGGAACAGTTGCAGAAAACGGGCGAGGCGGCGGAAACATCAAAGGTGGATGCATACCAAAAATATCTGGAACAGAAATATGGTCCTATTATGGTTCGGAGTGTTGGGAGTGACCAAAAGAGCATGGACGCATTGGGAACAGGAACATACGGAATGAACAATATTGCGATTGCTCCTAATATTTTAGAGGAGATGGCAAATAATCCGGAGAAGGCTGCCCATTATGAAAAGATCATAGATGATTTCTTCGCTTCGCAGCCTATGGTAAAAGCGCAGATGGCGGCAGGCGGGTTTGAAATCCAGTCCTATGGAGTGGTGATTCATCCGGACGGTACGGCGAATTATTATGTCTGCGGTGATGTTTCCCCGGAAAAGAAAGCTAAGATAGAGGCTCAGATGGAGGCCGAAGATGAGGAGAAAGCAAAACGCAAACAACAGTATCGTGAACAAAGCGAAAAGGCGGTCGAGAAGCGGAGAATGGAAATGGAGACAGCTTACAGGCGGCAGACTATGGAAGAAATGCTTGCCAGTCGCACAGCAGAAACAGGCAGGTTTACCTATGCGGGAACGCCAGAAACCATGAGTTCTGTGATTGCGGCTTATGAAATGAGTGCTTTTATTACGCAGGGTATTTTGAATTAACTGCTTGGACTTATTGCAAGGGAGCAGATTCAGCCCTGAATGACAGATGGGCTGTGATATATTTGGAAAGGAGAAGATTATTATGAGCATTTTAGGAGTAAACGATATTTTAACGGGTGCATATCAGTATGCCAATAAGACACAGAAAACATCAGCAAACAAAGCAAGTTTTACGGGGCAGTTGCAGAAAACGGGAGAAGCGGCGGAAACATCAAAGATAGATTCCTATACAGAATATTTAAGACAGAAATATGGGGCAGGGGTATCTATCCAGAATGTAGGAAAAGACCAAAGAAGTATGGACAATATTGGTGCGGGAACCGCAGGAACAGGCAATGTTGTTATTGCATCAAATATTTTGGAACAGATGGCTAATGATCCGGAGAAAGCAGCCTATTATGAGAAAAAAATACAGGAGCATTTTGATTCTTTGCCGCAGACAGAGGCGTTTATGGCAGCAGTTGGACATAAGATCACTTCCTGTGGGGTAGTAGTGCATGAGGACGGAACCGTGACCTATTATCTTAGTGGTGAGGAATCGCCCGAAAAGAAAGCAAAGGTGGAAGCAGAACAAAAGGCAAAACAGGAAAAGAAAGCGGCAAGGCGTCAAGAAAATTTGAAACGCAGTAAGGAAGCGGCGGAGAAACGAAGGCAGGAAATGGAGATAGCATATAGAAAACAGACTATGGAAGAAATGCTTGCCAGTCGTGTAATACAAACAGGCGGAGTTACATATGCGGGAACACCGGGGAGTTTGCGTTCTGCGATTGCAGGTTATGAAATGAGTGCTTTAACCATGACGGGCATTTTGAAGTAAGGAAGATCATGCCCGGACTTACC
>CAMWJF010000120.1 GCA_947174505.1 uncultured Lachnospiraceae bacterium | reverse complement strand
GTTTTCAAGGTACAAATTTGTATCAAAGGTCAGTAACCTTTTGACACCCTAATCCGATTTATAAAAAAAGCCTGCTTCCATCAGTACTTTTATTTTATATATTACCATATAAATACTCCTTTTTCCATAAAAAAGCAATTCATTTGAAATTCCCGATAATGTTATGCTGCATTTAATAGGAATTTGCCTGCCACCCACAAATATGATAAAATATCCACGTAAGCAATGAAAACCGTTTTTTTCCAAGTATGCACAGCACAATTTCACAGTAAATACAAACTACTACAAGGAGTCTTCCATGCATCCCATATCTGTATGCATCATAGCCAAAAATGAAGAATCGCGGATTGAACAGTGTCTTGCATCCGTCAAACCCTGTGGCTTCGAGATTGTGGTCGTGGACACAGGCTCCACGGACAGGACGAAGGAAATTGCCGCCAGATATGCGGATAAGGTGCTTGATTTTGTGTGGTGTGACGATTTCTCCGCCGCCAGGAACTTTTCCCTGCGCGAGGCCACCCATAACTGGATCTTTATGATCGACTGTGACGAAACCGTGAAAGAAATTGACGTGGAGGAGCTGAATTATTTCCGCAAGCATCTGTCGGACAAGGTCGGCAGCGTCTCCCGGGAAAATCTGGTGACGGAAAACGGCATACTTACGCTGAATAATGTGGATTACACGGAGCGTTTCTTTAACAAAAAACTTTACCGCTATACGGGGCTGATCCATGAGCAGCTCACGCCCGTCCGTGGAACCGAGATACCGAACCTACTGCTCCACACGACCCTGCTCCACACGGGCTACGACATGACCCCGGAGGAGCAGGAAGCAAAATACAGGCGCAATTTTACATTACTCGAAAAGCAGGTCCAGACAGACCCCGAAAATCCCTATCTCTATTATCAGCTCGGGAAAACCTGTGAGATTCTGGAGGACTTTTCCCGCGCCTGCGCTTACTATGACAAGGGACTTACGTTCGACCTGGACCCGGAGCTTGCCTATGTGCAGGCCATGGTGGTCTCCTACGGCAACGCGCTGCTGCGCACGGAACAGTCCGGGGCCGCCCTCGGTTTTGAAGGCATCTACGACGAATTTTCTTCCGTTACGGACTTCGTCTATCTGATGGGCAATATTTATAAGGACAACGGCATGTTGGAGCAGGCTCTGGAGCAGTACCAGAAAGCCTTGCAGATGCCCGACGGCAGACAAAGCGGCGCGAACTCCTTCCTGCCCCTCTACCAGTGCGGGCTGATATTGGAGCAGTGCGGAGATACGGACACCGCCCGCGGGCTCTATGAACAGTGCGGGAATTTTGCCCCTGCGCTGCAGCGGCTGGGCATAATACAGACGTAATATTACCAGAAAAAACTGTCCCGCAATCAATATCATCCATATAAAGATAATCATAAAACCGGAGGAATCATGACCCCCATATCCCTGTGTATCATCGGCAAAAATGAAGAACAGCATATTGAGAACTGTCTGTCTCCACTCGCGTCCTTTCCCTTCGAGGTCGTCTATGTGGACACCGGCTCCACTGACCGCACGAAGGCGCTCGCCGCGAGGCATGGGGCCAAAATATATGATTTCAAATGGATTGACGACTTTTCTGCGGCCAGAAATTTTGCGCTGGAAAGAGCTTCCCACGAATACGTGCTCTTTTTGGACTGTGACGAATATCTGACGGAGCTTGATCTGGCAGGGCTTTCTTCCGCGCTCGAAGCGCATCCACAGGGTGTCGGACTGCTGCTTCGCAATAATTATTACGAGGCCAACGGTACACAGACCAACTATCCCGACCGGGTGGAACGGCTTTTTTCAAAAAAACGCTTTTATTACAAGGGCATCATCCACGAACAGGTGGTAACGCGCGGCAAAGACAGTCCGCTCTACGGGCGCTATGAAATCCCCCTGACAGTGGATCACGTAGGCTACAACGGCGGCATAGATGCGATGCGCCAGAAAGCCGAGCGCAATAATATCCTTCTCTTCCGGGAAATCAAAAAAAATCCCTCGGATCCCTACCTCTATTTTCAGGTAGGACAGTCCTACAACAGCATCTATGATTACGAAAACGCTTATACTTACTATAAAAAATCCTTTGCGCTCCCGTTACATTTCCCAGAGCCCTGGGTACAGATCATGGCGACCGCATACATAAATGCCATGAACCATACCGGACGCTCCGCGGAGGCGCAGACCTTTTTTGAGCCGCTCTACGGACACTTTTCAGGGGACGCCAATTTTTATTGCAGCATGGGCAATGTCTATCTGAATCTGGATCCGCCCCAGCCCCTGAAAGCCATGGCGGAATATGTCAAGGCGCTGCAATGTCCTGACGCGAGGGAGAAGGGTGCTAACAGTTACATTCCCTACTACAATATAGGCCTGGTAAATGAGATGCTGGGCAGCCGGGATTCCGCCCTCGGTTTTTATCAGAAAGCGGCTGGTCTTGGCTTTTCTCCCGCCATAGAAAGACTTGCTGACCTGAACGGCACATGACTGCCGTCTGGTACAGCTGCATCCTGGCTGGTAAAGGCCGGATGCATTCACCATAACACAGTTACACACAAATTGCGCATTCACTGCGCAGAAACGAGGATGAAGCATATGATTCCGATCTCCGTATGTATCATAGGAAAAAATGAAGAGGCAAACATTGAAAAATGTCTGGAGCCCCTGACACACTACCCCTTTGAAATCATCTATGTGGACACAGGCTCCACGGATGCGACAAGGGAGCTGGCTTCCAAATATACTGACAATGTCTATGACTTTGAATGGATTGGCGATTTTTCCGCCGCCAGAAATTTCTCTCTAAGCAAAGCTTCCCACAATTATGTGCTTGTTTTAGATTGCGACGAATATCTGACCTCTCTGGATTTAGAGGGGCTCTGCGCCGCCATCGAAGCGCATCCCCGCGGCGTGGGACAGATTCTCCGAAAGAGCTACACTAACGACGGCCAGAACGAAGACTTCTCCCTGGAGCGGATCGACCGTCTCTTCCACAAGCGCAAATACCACTATATCTACCTGATTCACGAGCAGGTGGCGGATGTCCGGACAGACAGCACCGATTACGAGCGCTACGATGTCCCCGTAGAAGCAGATCATGTGGGCTATGTTGGCACCATGGACGAGAAGCGTATCAAAGCAGAGCGTAACAACGCCCTGCTGTTTAAAGAGATTGAGCGCGATCCCACGGAACCTTATTTCTATTTTCAGGTCGCCCAGTCTTACAATCTGATCTATGACTATGAAAATGCCTATATATACTATAAAAAAGCATTCGAGCTGCCCCTGAATCTGGACAATCTCTGGGTGCACGTGATGGCTGGAAACTTCATTAACGCCTGCGTACAGACCGGCCGGGCTGCGGAAGCGTTAGCTCTTTACACCCCTGTCTATAATGACTATGCAGCTAAAACTTCTTTTTTATGCAGTCTGGGTACCCTTTATCTGAACCAGACGCCTCCCCAGCCGCTGAAAGCCATGATGGAATTTGTGAAACTTCTGCAGCTTCCCCCTGATCCTGAAGCGCAGGATTACACTCCGATTGCCTTCTATGGAATGGGCTGCTGTAATGAACTTCTTGGCAATTTCCCCACGGCCGTTGATTTTTACCAAAAATCCGCTGCCAAAGGTTACGCCCTTGCTGTGGAAAAACTGAAATCCATAGGTATGCAGTGACTTATGAATAGGAAGGACAGACCATGATCCCAATCTCCGTTTGTATCATCACAAAAAATGAGGCCGAACTTTTACAGAAATGTCTGGAAGCGCTCAAACCCTATCCCTTTGAGATCGTAGTGACAGATACTGGGTCTGAGGACAACTCCGTAGAAATCGCAAAGCAGTACACAGACTGCGTCTATGAGTTTGCGTGGATAGGAGATTTTTCCGCTGCCAGAAACTTCTGTGTAAGCCGCGCCTCCCACAATACGATTCTCTCTTTAGACACAGACGAATTTATCCGTCCCCTGGACTGGGACGCCCTGCAGCAGGCTTTGGAGGATCATCCGAAAAGCCTTGGGGCAATAGAGTTATTCAGCTATTTTGACGTAGATGGGGAGACGAAACACCAGATCAGCCGTCTGGAGCGCCTGTTTAACAGGCGCTATTATCACTTTGTCAACCCGATCCACGAGGTCCTGGTTCCCATTGGCCGCATGACTCCCACTTCCTATGACGCCCCCGTCTCCGTGGATCATGTGGGCTATCAGGGCACAAAGGAAAAGCTTAAGGAGAAAGCGGAACGCGACATTGCGCTGATCCGCACTGAGATAGAGACCGATCCCGACAATCCCTATCTGTATTTTCAGTTAGGACAGAGCTATATGCTGATGCGGGATCATGAAAACGCACTCCTCTGGTTTCGCAGGGCTGTAGAACTGCATCCCGTACCCGGGGCCGATTATACACTGGCTCTTCTCTATAATTATGCCAGCATTCTTCTGGACGACAATCAGGTGGAGGAAGCCGCAAACGTCCTTTCCTACCGTCACTCTTTCTCCGATCACAAAGATTTCCTCTGTCTGGCCGGACGCATTTACCTGCGCATGGGACAACCGCTTAAAGCGCTCCCGGAATTTGTGCAGGCATTGAGCGCTCCCAAATACTGCCTTGAAGATCCACATGCACCCAGCTATTACATCGGTTTCATCTATGAGCTCTTCGGCAAACAGGATATTGCCCGCACGCACTATGAAAACTGTGGCGAATATCCTCCTGCTGTGGAGGCATTAAAACGCCTGGAAAGCTGAAGCCGCTTATGTATATAAACACACGTAAAAAAATCGAGCGCCGCGCGCTCGATTCAGAGAATGCTCCGCATTCTCCTTGAATGGTTTACACTGTCGCAATTTCCTATAGAATAAAAAAGTGTCTTCGACACATCAACTCCCCTGCCCCTCAATCAT
>CAMWJF010000119.1 GCA_947174505.1 uncultured Lachnospiraceae bacterium | reverse complement strand
GGCAGAAGGGTACGGACGGGCAGAGCGGCGCGGCAGGGCAGAAGGGTACGGACGGGCAGAGCGGCGCGGCAGGGCAGAAGAGTACGGACGGACAGAGCGGCGCGGCAGGGCAGAAGGGTACGGACGGGCAGAACGATACGGACGGGCAGTCTGCGTATGGAAGGGGTAGCAGGGGGATTGAGTTGCTCCTGGAAGAAATGCGGGACAGCCCAGATACCCCCTTGGCGCTTTGGGTGGAAGAATGCGCGGGTAAAAATATTGTTCAGGTGCTTTACATGACAGGACTGGATGACTACAGGATTACAGGGTATCTGGTGGAAGTGTCGGCTTGCGGTAAAGTGTATGAAATTGCGGCTGACGCGGTTTATCGGGTGAGGCAGGAGAGAAGGACTGCTTTTTGAGCGGATCAGTCAATAGGTATGGCCGCATGGAGCAGCTCCAGGTGTCTGAAAATAATAGGTGAAAAGGTATGAACACAGTCAGGAATTATCAGAAGGAACTGGATAACATCATAGAGAGGAACCGTGCGGCAGGCGGGTGCGCGCCAACGCTGTTTCTGCATAGCTGCTGTGCGCCCTGCAGCAGCTATGTGCTGGCATATCTGCGCAGGCATTTTCGGATTACGGTCTTTTATTTTAATCCGAATATTACCGAAGACGAGGAATACCGCAAGCGGGTGACGGAGCAGAAACGGCTGATTGCGGCGTATAACAAAGAATTGACTGAAAAAGTCAGCTTGGTCCGGGACGGAAATGAGTTGACTGATGCGGGGGCGCCACATGGTTTCGGCGAACAGACGGACGGTGAAGAGGCAGGGAATGGAAACGGAGGTGTGCCCAATATCGGTTATCCGATTGCCGTGGTGGAGGGCAATTATGAGCCTGCGTGTTTCTTTTCGATGGCAAAGGGGTTGGAACAGTGCCCGGAAGGCGGTGCGCGCTGTTTTGCGTGTTATGAAATGAGACTCCGGGAGACGGCAAGGCAGGCGCAGGCGGGCAATTTTGATTACTTTACTACCACCCTGTCCATCAGTCCTTTGAAAAATGCCGCAAAATTGAATGAAATCGGTGAAGCGCTGGCGCAGGCGTTCGGTGTGGCGTGGCTGCCGTCAGACTTTAAGAAAAAAGACGGTTACAGGCGGTCTGTTGAGTTGTCGAAGGAGTATGGGCTGTATCGGCAGGATTACTGCGGCTGTGTGTATTCCCGCATGGAGCGGGAGCGGCAGAAGAGGAATGGAGGATGACGGGAAGTATTTCCCGGCTATGGGTGGGAAAGTAAATGACATTTGGAGGAAGTTGTGGTAAAATATGCATTGCTTATGACTTGCGGTTCGCGGTTTCCACGAGTATGCCTGTCGGCAGGCTCTGCGCGAAACGCTTTGAATGGAGGAGAAAATGCAGAAAATATTGGATTTGATTTCAGGGGAAATGAAGATGGCGTTTGAGGCGGCGGGCTATGATTCCGAGCTTGGCAGGGTGACCCTGTCAAACCGCCCCGACCTGTGTGAATACCAGTGTAACGGTGCGATGGCTGGCGCAAAGAAATATCACAAGGCGCCTCTTATGATCGCGCAGGAAGTGGCGGAGAAACTGCAGGAGAGCGAAGTGCTGTCGGAAGTTTCCGCCGTTGCGCCCGGCTTTTTAAATATGAAGGTGAAGGAATCTTTTGTGCGGGATTATCTGCGGGACATGTCCAGTGCGGAAAAGTTTGGGTTCCAGACACCGGAGCCCAGGAAGATTATCATTGACTATGGTGGTCCAAACGTGGCGAAGCCGCTCCATGTGGGGCATCTGCGCTCCGGCATTATCGGGGAAAGCATCAAGCGGATCTGCCGCTATGCGGGACATGAGGTGATCGGAGACATTCATCTGGGAGACTGGGGGCTGCAGATGGGGCTTATTATCACGGAATTGCAGAAAAGGCAGCCTGATCTCATTTATTTTGACGATTCCTATGAAGGGGAATATCCGCAGGAGGCTCCCTTTACCATATCAGAGCTGGAGGAAATCTATCCTACGGCCAGTGCAAAGTCCAAGGAGGACGAGGCGTATAAAGCCGACGCCATGGAGGCAACTTACAAGCTGCAAAGCGGTGTGCGCGGGTACCGCGCCCTCTGGGATCATATCATCGCCGTATCCGTGGCGGATTTGAAGAAAAATTACGCCAATCTGAACGTGGAGTTTGACCTCTGGAAAGGAGAGTCCGACGTGCACGACATTATCCCCGGCATGGTGGAGGAGATGAAAAAGGGCGGTTATGCTTACGAGAGCGATGGCGCGCTGGTGGTGGATGTGAAGGAGGAGACGGACACGAAGGAAGTTCCTCCGTGTATGATCTTAAAATCCGACGGGGCGTCCCTCTACAACACGACGGATCTGGCCACCATTATGGACCGTATGGCGAACTATCATCCGGACAGGCTGATTTATCTGACCGATAAGCGGCAGGATTTATATTTTGAACAGGTATTCCGCTGCGCGAGAAAGACCAAACTGGTCAATGAAGACACAGAGCTTGTGCATATCGGCTTCGGCACTATGAACGGAAAGGACGGCAAGCCTTTTAAGACAAGAGAGGGCGGCGTCATGCGGCTGGAGAACCTGATCCGTGAGATCAATGAGGAGATGATCCGCAAGATTCAGGAAAACGCGCAGACAAAGGGCTACGAGATTGATATGGAGCAGGCAGGGGAGACGGCAAAAATCGTCGGACTGGCAGCAATCAAATACGGCGACCTGTCAAATCAGGCGTCTAAGGATTATATTTTTGACATGGACAGGTTTACTTCCTTCGAGGGCGACACCGGGCCGTACATTCTTTACACCATTGTACGGATCAAGTCAATTCTTGCCAAGTATGAGGAGCAGGGCGGAAAGTTGACTGATATAGTCATTGAAAAAGCGACAAATGTGTCGGAGAAGAGCCTGATGCTGGAACTTGCCAAATACAATGCGATGATGGAGACGGCCTGCGAGGAGATCGCTCCCCACAAAATATGCGCCTATATCTATGATCTGGCCAATGCGTTCAATCACTTTTACCATGAGACAAAGATTCTCACGGAGGAGGACGGGCAGAAGAAGGCCGGTTGGATCGCATTGCTTGCGCTGACCAAAGATGTGCTGGAGACTTGCATTGACCTACTCGGTTTTTCCGCGCCGGAGAGAATGTGAGAAGCAGTTCAGTCGTGCAAAATAAAATGCCCGAAGCGGCTAAATTATTTCTGAAAAAGTACTTGACAAGCTATAGGAATAAATTGTATACTAGCAGAGCGGGTTGCGTGAGTGGCCCGCGAATAAACGGGGTCTTAGCTCAGCTGGGAGAGCATCTGCCTTACAAGCAGAGGGTCATAGGTTCGAGCCCTATAGGCCCCATTTGGGGAGCCGGAGACGGCTTCCCTGTAGTTCTACTAAATTTATATATGGCGAGATAGCTCAGCTGGCTAGAGCATACGGTTCATACCCGTAGTGTCGAGGGTTCAAGTCCCCCTCTCGCTATTACTTTTAAGAGTGCGGAAAGCCTTGATTTTACTGGCTTTCCGCTTTCTTTTTGCCCCTGAATTTTTTGGATACAGTTGGATACAAATCTTTTTTAGGTGGATAGCGCGCAGATCTGCGTCATTACAGCCTTTTTATCATGCAGGTTCATGGTATGTGAGAGTCAGTATCGTCCACGTTCTATCGGCGGGTGAGAGATTATAAAAATTTAAGTCATTTGAATTGCCGTTGATGTGAGGTATAATAATTAGGTGGACAAACCAGAAGCTATGGAGGAAAAGGATGATTGCTTTAATTGTGGCTTTTGCTAAAAATCAAGTAATTGGAGATAAGGGTCACATTCCTTGGAAAATAAGTGGGGAGCAGAGACGCTTTAAGGAATTGACGACAGGAAATGTTGTTATTATGGGAAGAAGATCTTATGAGGAAATAGGAAAACCTTTGCCGGATAGGACAACTATTGTCGTATCTAATACTGCCCATTTTGATGGAGAAAACTGTTTTACAGCAAAATCGTTAATGGAAGCGATTAAGTTGGCTGGAAACAAAGATATATACATTTCTGGGGGAGCAAGGCTGTATGAAGAAGCTATGCCGTTAGTAGAAAAAATGTATATTACTGAGATAGATTGCGATATTAAAGGAGATACATATTTCCCTCCCTTTGAAATTGAGGAGTTTGTGAAAGAAATTAATGAAAAATGTGAAGGTGAAATTCCCTACACATATGTAACATATACAAGAAAACAACGGTAAGTTAAAATGAATATTTGCCGTAATGTCAGAATATTAATTTTAATTTAAAATAATAATTCTTCAAGATAAAAATCTTAGTTTATAGTGCTGATAAATATACAAAAATAATCGACTAATTGACAAATAATATACCATAAATGATTGCTGAATTGTGTGGTATATGATAAGATTAACGTACGGGAACAACCGTGTCACTGCAAGGTGTTGACCTCCTATTACATAAGATGGGAGGTGGTGCGGATGAAATTTGATTTCAAAGATTTGATGTCTTTCGGAATGTTCATTCTCGCATTGCTGACCTTGATCGTAATGATGAGTCAGTAGCGTTTTTCAAGTCCCAGCGATGGGCATAGAAAAACCACCCTTGTATACTTGGTCGGTAGAGAGGGTGGAGTTTCTATCTTTTTCCTCTGGTCAACCCCTTGTGGGAGGTTGTTCCTTTTTATGTCTATAATATATCATATCGGTTTCTATTATGCAAGTTGATTGCATAAACGAAATATAATCAATCTGTGTGCAATATATAAGGCTGAATTTGGATACAAATTGGATACAGAGGCTTGACGATGTGCTGAACCTCCTTTCTTTACTGGATTTTTATTTTGCGAGAGCGGTTCAAGTCCCCCTCTCGCTACTTGAAAACACCGCAGAAATGCGGTGTTTTATTTTTGTTTGCGCGCCATGGGCGCGCTCTAACGGGTGCAAGTCCCGAACACAC
>CAMWJF010000118.1 GCA_947174505.1 uncultured Lachnospiraceae bacterium | reverse complement strand
AGACTATGACAAGAAAAATGCCTTTGATGTGGAGGCGTACATGGAACACAGGCTGGTGCTGCGGGCGGACGAGGAATTTGAACTGATCGAAGTAAACGGAAATACGGAACCGGAAGTGCAGGAGATATAGAAAACACGGAATACATAGAGATTGCAGAAAACATAGAAAACACGGGAGATACGGACACACAGCAATATAAAACCAAACAGGAAGACGGCAGGGGCATGAAAACGGATGTCCTTTTTTGATGCCGGAAAACGGGAGTGAGACAGTGTGATTCAGAGTAAAAAAGAAGGACAGGAAGGTGTGGGGAGCGGAAAGATTTCTGCTCCCTTTATAGATGGGAAGGAGGTATATGAACAAACATACAATAGGGGATCTGTACCAGATGCAGTCGCTTCCCCTGGCGGCAAAGATACGGATGACGGAGTATCGGATCAGGCAGTGGGTTGACTATTACGGTGAGAATGGCGTGTATGTCGGTTTCAGCGGCGGCAAGGACAGTACCGTGCTGTTACATATGATAAGGAAAATTTACCGGGGGGGGGGTAAAGCGGTATATGTGGACACTGGTCTGGAATACCCGGAAATCCGCGCATTTGTACGGTCTTTTGAGAATGTTGAGATACTGCGCCCGAAGATGAATTTTAGACAGGTGATCATGAAATACGGATACCCTTTTATCGGTAAGGAGGTGGCAGGCTGTGTGTACGGTGCGCGGAGGTATATGGAGAAACTGGCAAGGCGGGAAATGGGGGAAGACAGCGGCGGTATTATTTCCAATTACAGTTATATGGCGGACCTTGCAGGCATTGACCGCAGGGAAGATAAAGAAAATGTGCTTTACCAGAAGCTGGCAAGGGGAGAGATACCCAGCACGGAAGTAAGTGTGCCCGTCCGGTACCTGATCCTGCAGGGGAAATATCCCCATAAGGAAAAGGGCGCCGCCACATCGGAGTATTCCAGAATGTACAACAAGGAGCGGTATAAATTTTTTCTGGAAGCGCCTTTTGAGATATCAGACAGGTGCTGTGACATTATGAAGAAGGCGCCCATGCACAGTTACGCAAAGAGGACGGGCAGGGTTCCCATGACGGCGCAGATGGCAAGCGAAAGCCGCCTGCGGACTACGAACTGGCTGAAAAACGGGTGCAATGGGTTTGAAATGAAAAGCCCTATCAGCAACCCTATGTCATTCTGGCTGGAACAGGATGTATTGGAATACATCTATCATTACAGGATTCCCATTGCGTCTGTGTATGGGGAAGTGGTGGCAGAGGAAAGACCGGACAGGAAAGCAGGCGGGCAGGATAATACGCTGGATATGGGGATATTCGATGTGAGAAAGCCCCTATACAGCACGACAGGTTGCAGCCGGACGGGCTGTGTTTACTGCGGGTTTGGGTGCCATAGGGAAAAATCCCCTAACCGCTGGGAGATTGCGGAGAAGTTCTCTAACCCGGCAATCATCGACTATATGCTCCGTGGCGGCGGTTTTGCTGAGGACGGGCTATGGAAGCCTGATCACAGGGGGCTTGGATTCTGGTTTGTCATTGAGTGGATCAATATCCACGGAAACCTGCAGATCGTCATGCCTCACAGGGAGAGATACCTTGGCCAGTACATGACGGCAGAAACAGAAAAGTATCTGATTGTATAAGGAAAGGAAAATGTAGATGAAGAGGAAAGAAAAGGCAGTAAGGCGGTTTATGGCGCTTCTGGCGGCAGTATGTATGCTTGGAAGCATGCCGGATTTGTCAGTCGTTTCCCATGCAGAGGAAAGCGGGAAGGAATCTCTGGAAACTTACGGTGCCGGTGCAGACGGGCAGGATGAGAATCCGGGAGATTCTGCTGCAAAAGAGCAGGCTGACAGTATGGAACAGGAAGAGGGAGAAACTGCGGAAGAGACAGAGAAGCGGGAAAATACGGAAGAAAAAGAGGCAGGGGAACAGGAAGGCACAAGGGATATGGAAGAATCAGAAGAAAAGGAAGATACAGAGGAATCTAAGGACAAAGAGAACACCGGGGAATCCGGGGCAGAGGGGACAGAAAATGAGGAGACTTCGGAAGAGGGAGATTCTGATAGAGAGGGAAAATCGGAGGGGGAGACAGATTTAGAAGATGAGGAAGCCGATACCGGGGAGGAAACCATCGAAGAGGAAGAAGACGCAGAATCGGAGGAAAACGTTGAAGAAGATGCGGAGGCAGAGGAAACCGTAGAAGAGGACGATGCAGAGGAGGAAGCGGAGGGAACTGAAGAAGAGGGCGTTATGCTGTTGGCGGCGCAGGCGGAGGGCAGCGTGCAGGTTGACAGTACCTATACGGACGCAAATGGAGTCATATACCATTATTACGGTTATGATGACGGGACAGCGGAGATCTATGAGCTGGAGAACTGTATGGAATCCAGTTTCAGGTACAAGGCGCTGGATATTCCGGCGCATGTGGGGGATTATACGGTCACGAGGCTTACTTTTACATTTTCAGCGACTACACAGGCCATCCCTTCTGTCACGATACCTGAGACGGTTACCTATATGAGGGAGAGCCTCTTTAAGTTTATGACAATTTTGGAGCTTCACTATCATGCGGAAGCTGCCGAGACGGGAGCGGCAAGTGAAGCAGACGGCATTTTTTTCCGGGGAGATATACGGAAACTTGATATAGGTGAGAACGTGAGAAGCATTCCGGATTATTGTTTCTCTTCGGCCACAATCACTATGGACGAATTGAACCTGAACGTGGAGCGTATAGGCCGTCAGGCATTTTATTATAATAAGACGATCACCACGCTGACAATCGGGGAGAATGTGAAGGAGATCGGATATCAGGCGTTTACACGGGATAATATTGAAAATATCATTTATAATGCGGTAGACGCCACACAATCCCCTCAATACGGATATGTTGCAACCGGACCTTTCGGGTACATATCGGTTTCAAGCATAACCATCGGTGATCAGGTGACAGTGATTCCGGAGAATCTTTTCTGCAACATAGATTATACGGCGGACACGCTTGTATTCCCGGACTGTCTGACCACGGTTGGTGCATGGGCTTTCTATGGCAATAGCATTAGCATAGGGGAACTGACAATCGGGGAGAATATCACTTCCATCGGTACGGAGGCTTTTGCAAGGGGAAAGATCGGAATTTTAAATTATAATGCCATAGATGCGAAACTGGATGGGGTGACGGAAGTAAATAACCACCGCACCTCTTTCTGGGGATCGGATGTAGGGGAACTGCGGATCGGGGAGCATGTGGAGAGTCTGCCTGATACCCTTTTTTATGCGATAGCACTGACCCAGGATACACTGGTACTGCCGGACAGCATTACTTATATCGGTTCCTATGTGCTGTCCCACAGTGACGACAATAACAGCGGGGCAAAAGTGCAGATCGGCACTTTGGAGATTGGGGAAAACATAACCCATATCGGCAAGGCTGCTTTTGGACGCAACACATATGACAGGGTGGTTGTCCGTACAGTGGAGGCGGACGTCCCGCCCAGATCCAGTATATCCCTTGAACTTCCTGTCTGCAGTGAGATAGAGATTCATGGGGAATCCCCTTATTATGATTTCTTTACCAAAAACACGGACAAAGACCATATCGTCCTGCTGTGCGAGGATTTTGAGACTACCCGTGGGGAGGAATATTATGACGCGGGGAAGAAGTCCTTTGTAACGCCCATAACGGAGGCCTGTACCGTGTGCGGCTATGGAGAGACAAGAGAGGAATACAGTGAGGCTTGCACGGTTATTTTTACAGATTATAACGGCAGGGAATTGTCAAGGCAGAACCTGCATAAAGGGGACGATGCCACGGCTCCCGAAGAACCGGAGCGGACAGGCTATCTGTTTACGGGATGGAACAAAGACTTTACGAATGTCACATCGGACCTGACTGTCAGGGCAGAGTATGAAATTCAGAAGTTTTCGGTGGTATTCAAGGACGGCGACCGCATCATAAGCGAGCAGGAAGTCAGTTATGAGGACAGTGCCAAGGTTCCGGCGAACCCAACCCGCCCGGAAGAGGAATGGGGAAGCTGGAGATTTACCGGGTGGAGTGGCAATTATACCAATATCACCAAGGATGAGGTAGTCACTGCGCAGTTTGAGAAGGCGGTCAATCAATACGAAGTCCTTTTCTATGACGCAGAGGGAAATGTGATCAGCAGACAGACGGTTGCGCACGGGGAAGACGCAGAAGAACCGGAAGTCCCGGAAAAGGAACCTACGGCACAATACAATTACACCTTTACCGGGTGGAGCGCGGACACAGAGGGTATTACCGGGGACACGGCGTTTTATCCTGTTTATGAAGCAGAGACACGTTCTTATACGGTAACGTTTATGAATGGCAGTACCGTACTGGAAACACAGACGGTAGAGTACGGGGATGCTGCCACCGCGCCCGCTGCTCCCGCCCGCCCGGAAGAAGAGTGGGGAAGATGGGAGTTTACCGGATGGTTAGGCAGTTACGCCAATATCACCAAAGACGAGGTAATCCGGGCAGTGTTTGAAAAAGTTTTCAATGAGTATGAAGTTGTCTTCTACGACGCAGACAACAACATTTTGAGCAGGCAGACGGTAAAGCACGGCATGGGTGCGGAGGCACCGGAAGCGCCGGGCATAGAGCCTACAGAGAGGGAATGCTATGTTTTTGTCGGATGGGACGGCGACGTTTCTAGTATCACAGGGGAATCACAATTCCGTCCTGTCTATGAGACGAAGACCCGCACTTATACCGTGACTTTTATGAACGGTGATACTTCCTATGATGTGCAGGAGGTGGAATATGGTGCATCGGCAGTTACCCCGCCTGCTCCGGCAAGGGAAGAGGACGAAGCCTATACATACAGGTTTATCGGCTGGGATCAGGATTACAGTTTTATTACGGGCGATTTGACTGTCCGGGCGGTGTTTGAGCAGGTGGAAAAGCCCAAAGAGGGCGATCCGGGTGAGGAGAAACCGAAAGAGGACGATCCGGGTGAGGAGAAACCGAAA
>CAMWJF010000117.1 GCA_947174505.1 uncultured Lachnospiraceae bacterium | reverse complement strand
GCAGACCGCCGCATATGGCGGATGATGGCCATAGTACGGCGGTTTGCTTTTGTGTATTATTCCAATAAAAACCTATGCGGTATAAAGGCTGCCACGCTTTAAGTTCAAAACAACATCTGCCTGCGCCGCCAGTTCGTTTGAATGGGTTACAACTATCACACATTTATTCAATTCATGTGCGTTTTCTTTCAATATGCCTGTAATTTCGCCCGCCGTGTCCTCGTCAAGGTTCCCTGTCGGTTCATCCGCTAAAATGACAGGGGTATCTGATGCTAAGGCGCGAGCGATTGCCACACGCTGCTGCTGTCCACCGGACAGTTTCATCACATTGCGCTTTGCTTCCTCGGCTGTCAGCCCAAGCCGCAGAAGCATGGGCAGGGCATCCTTTTTCGCTGTCAATGCCACATTTTCCATCGGTGTCATATAGTCAATGAGGTTGTAGCTTTGAAATATCAGTGAAACGTGGCTGCGCCTGTGACAGGCAATCCCGCACTGTGTAATACTTTCACCATCAAAGAGGATTTCACCTTTTTGCGGAGTATCCAGCCCCCCGATCAGTGACAACATCGTTGTCTTGCCGGAACCAGACGGTCCAAGGACAGCGTACATTTTCCCTGTTTCAAATTCAGTAGTTACATTCGACAATATCGGTCTGCCTTTCTCATAGGCATAACATATCCCTTTCATTTCTAAAACGGCCATTTTATATCTCTCCTTTTCCTTAGCTCATTTTTGATAAGATTTCACGGGGCTTCAGACGCATTACCGACAGTGAGGAAATGCCCACCGAAAGAATGATAACGATAATGCCTATAAGGTAGAGCTGCAGCATATTGTAAAAATCAATCGTAACGCTGATCTGCTCCGTGTCTGTTTCTGCCCCGTCTGCCGAAACTTCCACTTCCGGGGCAGTATCCTGACCAGATGGCATATCAGACAAAGCAGAATCATCTTTTATGCTTACCACCACATCCTCACTGAATCCATCCTTTTTGGTTATGGTCACTCCCGCTGCCTGTTCCTCGCTTACCGGAATATTCTGCTGCAGCAATCCATTTGCAAGCTGTCCTGCCACTGCTCTGCTTGTAAAATAAGAGCATCCAAAAGCAATCACCGCAATCATCAAAACCTCAGCAAGATACTGCCCGATAATCCTCATCTTTCCAATGCCAAGGGCTAGGAACACACCTGTCTCGTGGATACGGCTCCTTCCCCACATGGTGAGTATCAATGAGAGGATGGCCGCGCCCACCAATGCAATCACCCATATTATAGATGACACCAAAGCCTGCAGTTTCTGTAATGGTGCGGCGGCATCCAGATAAGTCTGGTTATCTGCCGCTACTTCAAAAGCCCGCCAGTCAATAGCGGATAAGCCTTTCACTTCTGACATGATGCTGTCAAGCTGTGCGGGATCATATACGGAAAATGCTGCCTCATAAAATCCCACCGGCATATCCCCAAATAAATTCTGTAAGGTGCCTGCATCAATAAAAATCTGGTTTTCCAGTTTTTCATAAGTGACAACACTCGCAAATGCCGGATCTGGCTTTCGTATTTCATAAATACCAATAATCTTAACCTCTGCCCCCTCATCGGCCTGTAAGGAAACGCTGTCACCTATCTGCAGGTTGTTCTGATCTGCCATATCTCTGCTGATAACCGCTGCATTACTCTCATTTCCCGTAATGTGTTTTCCTTCGATCAGTTCCACTATCCCCGACTGAAAGAAGCTGTTATTTTCAGTTCCGGCGACAGTCCGGGCATATATCTTGTTATTAAGCTCCCCTTTCAAAGGAACATTACCGGGAAAGATAGTAAGGTTTGTAGAGACAAGCGTCTGGGTAGATGCATCATATTTTTCAATGCCGCTTATTTCCATAATGGCATTAATCATATCCTGTGTAACGGGAAGCTCCGTGTAAAGGTCAAGAGCGCCTTCCCCATCATCAGCTATCCTGAAATAAGGATTGCTTTCCGATAATTCAACCGCAATGTAGAATTTGCCGCCTAAAGCCTCCCGCAGATTTTTTTGTGCTTCCTGCGACGCTTGTTGGGTAGAAAGCCCGGTCAATACAAAAGTTGCCATGATAAGAAGAATGAAAAAGAGCAGGATACTTTTCCCCTTTTTCCGTGTGACGTAAAGATACGCCCGTTTGATAATCCTCATTTTGATACCTCCGTTTTCTGGTGTTATTCCTTCTGACGTTGCTATCTTACACTTCCAATGTGGAACCAGTATGAAACGTATGTGAAATTGAAAAGAAATTAAAAAACTCCCCGGTCTGTCGGAGAGCTTTCAACTGTTATAAATGAATTGTAAATCTCATCCCCTGTGGTTCTTCCATCGGGCAGAATGAGTAAGAAATGTCCATTGCCTTTAATAATGTATCTACGATATACAGCCCAAACCCATTCCCGCCCTTGTCGCGGTCTCTTGCAAAGTCAGGACGGTAAAACGGCTCAAATATATGCCTCAGTGCTTCTTTTGGTATAGGTACACACTCGTTTTCTATAAGGATATCGCGCCCGTCAAAATATACGGAAACTGTTTTTCCCGGTTCTGTGTATGCCACGGCATTGGCAAGGATATTTGACACTGCTTTTCCAAACATCTGAGGCGGCAGCACTGTTTCAAAACTGTCCGGCAGCCCCAGCCGGAAGGTGATTCCTTTTGCCTTAGCGATCAGCATATATGGCTCGCTTAAGGAGGAAAGCAGCTCTGACAAGTCAACTTCCGCTGCTTCCTCGCTTTCTGCGGACATCCCTGCCTTTGAGGTTTCGAGGATATCATGTATCATATCTGCAAGGCGTCCTGTCATTTCCCTGCACTCCGGCAGGTAAGTGTCATAATCCTTATATTTCCCGACACCAAGTATCATGTTCTCCAACGTGGCATTCAGCGCGGTGACCGGAGTCTTCAATTCATGGGAAGCAGCCCGCAGGAAATCAGCCTTTGACCTCTCACTCTCGCTTACACGCTGTTTCTCGATCTCAAGGCTCTCAATAGCCGACAGCAGGCTTTGGTATAAATGGTTGATATTATCTGCCAGTACGCCTATTTCATCTTTTGAGCTGATTTTACAGGTGGCGTCCTTTTCCATCCGTGCCATCTGCTCCGTCACCGCCCCGATCTGTTTTATGGGAACCGTGATCTTCCGTGAAAATACAAAGGAACAGGCTATGGAAATAACCACACAGCAAATCAGGGATAGCGGCAGGGCTTTCAGAACAGTCTGTGTAACATAGTCTGCCACATTCAAACTTGTGTTGAGAGACAATTCATCGTGCGGGTTTACTGAGATTACAAGCCATTCCGGTTTCGTAAATAAATAGAGCAGTAAGTGGGCAATCCCGACGATAAAGAGCATCAGCCCTAATGTATAAAAAAAGGTTTTAGGGAATAACTTCATCTTTTTCATTGCTCCACCTCGTATTTGTATCCTATGCCTTTGACGGTGACAATACAGTCAAGCCGGAGCTTCTTCCGCAGGTTTTTAATGTAGGTATCAACCGTCCGGTCAATGATCGGGTAGCTGTCTCCCCACAGGTCATCCAATATCTGTGAGCGGGTAAGCACCAGCCCTTTATGCTCCACAAGCAACCTTAGCAGGTCTATCTCTTTCGGAGTAATGTCAATCCTGCCGTTTTTGTCCTTTGCTGTGTAGCCGGAGAAATTTACCGTTACATCCCCAAAAGTCATGATGTCGGATACCACGCCTTTTCCGCACCGCCGTAAAAGTGCTGTGATGCGCCGCCCCAAAAGAATCATGGAAAAGGGCTTTGTGATGTAATCATCCGCCTGTTCATCGAAACTCGCCACCTGCGTATATTCATCTTCAAGCGCCGTAAGCATAAGGATGGGTACTGAACTTTTCTGCCGTATCTCATGCAGGACGGAAAGCCCCGATACTTTGGGGAGCATGATATCAAGTACAACAAGATCAATATTACCCCTGCCAAATATCTGCAATGCCTCGTCACCGTCATAAGCGGGAATGATTTCATGTCCTGCCGATCTCAAATATTCACATATTGCCTCGTTTGTTTTTCTGTCATCTTCCACAATAAGCAATGCCGCCATATAAGCACCTCCTGGTATTTTGAGTTTACCATGTCAATGTGGAATGTATGTGAAATCATACGAGTTAAAGGAATATTTTTCTCTCAAACAGCTTACTGAAGATGTCGTTTTGGAACATGGGAGAGGACCTTATACATCATTCCATCTCCCTGAACGTGCCAGCCATTCCTCCCACAAGACTCCACTGGCTCTGCATATAGAATTTGAGTTTTTCCGTACTTTGCCGATAAGCCTCACAAGCCACCCGCGGATTATCAAAACTACAACCTTTGCCACAACAGCATACTGTCCTGGAACGTAGCTGCCAATTTCCCATTGTCTTTCAGCCATGAGAGATAGGAACGCACCGCGCTGCCCACCAACACATACTGCTCAAAATTCATGGAAAGCCCGTAACCTTTGAACACTTCCTGCAAAATTCTCTCAAAGCACATCGGATCCATGCAGATGGATAAAATCCTCTCCGCCACCTCATGCACCTTGTCCCTGTTGTATCGGACAAGTTCCCTTATATCGGCAGACGTTTCCGCATGGGCGGGAACGAACATAGTGGCTTCCATTTTTTCCACCATATCCAGCGTTTCCAGATAGGCTCCCACGTCATAAATGAAGGAAACCGCATATTTGTCCAGCGTCTCCCTGCTGCTGATACAGTCCGCAAGGAACACCACCCCGTCCGGCATACAGAAACCAACCATGTCAAAAAAATGCCCCAGCAAGGGGATCACTTCAATCTCCTTCGGGAAACTTTCATCTGAAAAATCCGTCACATTGCTGTCCTGCGCCATCAGGAACTTATGCTGCAAATCCTTACACGGATAACCGCCGTAAAGGAAAGACGGCTCCAATACCGGATATTTTGTAAAAGCTGCCTCTATGCCGCCGGAATAAACCTTACATCCCGTCTGCCCCTGCAGGTATCTGTTCCCGCCGATATGGTCTGCGTTGGAATGGGTATTCAGGATTGCCGCCAGATGCCAGCCGTTCTTATCCAGTATCTGTCTGACTTTCCTCCCCGCATCCTTATCATTTCCGCTGTCAACCAGATAGACATTCTCCCCGTCTGCCACATAGACGCCTATCTTCGCCGGGCAGTTTATGTAATAGCATTTCTCACTGACCTGAACCAATTCATACATTTTCAATCCTCCTATTTTCCGAAGGAAAATGCGACTGCCCCTGCAGGAGCAGAGGAATTTTCCTCCCTATTTAGTCAAGTCATTTTTCCTTATTTTTCAAGGATTTTATAGT
>CAMWJF010000116.1 GCA_947174505.1 uncultured Lachnospiraceae bacterium | reverse complement strand
AGGAAGAATGGAAAGTAAAATAAAACAAAAAATCATGGAGCAGCCATTTAGAGGAACCGCATTGTTAGATCCCCGCTGTAAAGGACTGCTGCTGATTTTACTTGGGTTTGTAAGCTATTTTGTGAATGGTGAGGCGGTCAGCCTGATATTGGTGCTGGGATTTGCGCTGTTTGTCAGCCTTGGAAACGGGGCAAAATGGGCTGCGAAAATGGTGGTAAGTTACGCAGTGGTATCTATTCTGAGTACCCTGCTCAAATATGTGTCCATTCCTGTCCTGAGCGTTATGATGAGCGTGTTTGGGGTGACGATTTTGAAATTCATCCCCATCGTGATGGTTGGAAATTGGATTTTACGGACAACGCACATGGATGACCTTATGGTGGCTCTTCAAAGGATGAGGCTGCCACAGTCGGTTACGATTCCCCTGATCGTTATGTTCCGGTATATCCCTACCTTGGGAATTGAATACCGCATGATCCGCAATACGATGGATATCCGTGGGATCAGCGATACGCTTTGGAAACGGATTACCCGCCCGATTGCCACAGTAGAGTATATTTTGATTCCCCTGCTTATGCGCTGCCTGAAAGTGACAGACGAGCTGGCGGCTTCGGGAACGACAAGGGGACTGGAACTGGAAGAAAAGAGATATGCCCTCAGAGATGTCCGCTTTTCATTGCCGGAATATCTCGTGTCCATTGCAGGGCTGCTCTTTTTGGGTACGCTGTTGTTTCTTGACCATACCTCCATCGGAGAAATTGTTTTGTGGAGGGTGTGAAGATGATTGTATTTGAAAATTTTTCTTTCCGATATGAGGAGAGCGAAGAATTTACTTTAAAAGATATTAACGCCACAGTGGGGACGGGAGAATTTATCCTGCTGACGGGGCGCAGTGGATGCGGGAAAACAACACTGATACGCTCCCTGAACGGATTAATCCCACATTTCTATCCGGGGGAAATGAAAGGTGATATACGGATGGATGGGGATTCCCTGTTAGATATGAAACCATCACAGTTAGCCGGAAAAGTGGGGACAGTGTTCCAGGACCCGCGTTCACAGTTTTTTATGACAGATACGACACGGGAGCTGGCGTTCGGCTGTGAAAATATGGGGTATCAAAGAGAGGAAACAGTGGAGCGTATCGCAAAGTCTGTAGCAGATTTGGAACTGGCTGATTACTTGAACAGGAGCATTTTTGCTTTGTCAAGCGGTGAAAAGCAGCAAGTAGCAATCGGCTCTGTGTATGCGCTGCAGCCAAAGGTCTATATATTCGATGAACCATCTGCAAATCTGGACTATGAAGCGACAAAGAGACTGGCGCAGATTATGGCAAAGCTGAAACAGGATGGTTATACCATCTTTGTAGTGGAGCATCGGTTTTATTATCTGCGTGATCTGATAGACAGGGTTTTCCTGATTCAGGATGGACAGATCGGGCAGGAGTTTACAAGAGAAGAATTCTGTTTCCTGCCGGAACGGACGAGGATATCCTATGGTCTGCGCACAGCATGGCCGGAGCGCGATGCAGATGTTTATCAGGAGAAGAAAAGCCGTCATGGAAACGGGCATTATTTTGCAGTTAAGGAGCTCGCCTTTGCCTATAAGAAAGGACCGGAGATATTGCAGAATATCAGCTTTGAAGCCCATGCCGGGGATGTGATTGGCATTTTGGGGCATAACGGAGCCGGAAAAACGACACTGTTATCTGTCCTTACGGGGCTGTTGGGAGAAAAAAACGGTGAAATATGCTATGACGGAAAAAAACTCTCTCCCCGTAAACGGCGTTCCCTGTCCTATCTTGTTATGCAGGATACCGATTATCAGTTATTTGGAAGCAGTGTGGAGGAAGAACTGTCCCTCGGCGTCGGCGGTGATCCTTCTGAAAAAGTGACAGAAACTTTAGAGGCGTTGGAACTGCTGGCATACCGGGAACAGCATCCGGCAGCTTTGTCCGGCGGGCAGAAGCAGAGGGTTACGATTGGCGCAGCCATCGTTAAGGATAGTCCTGTCATTTATTTTGATGAGCCGACGAGCGGATTGGACTATGATTCAATGGTCCGTGTCAGCAGGCTGATCGAACAGCTTTCAGAGGCAGGCATTATCATATTTGTGGTTTCCCATGATTTTGAGTTTATTGTTAGGACTTGTACGGAGGTCTTACAGCTTGATGATGAGGGGGCTATACACAACAGGCATCTGACTTCCGGGATTTTGAAGTCATTATCAGAAAAGTATTTTAATTAAGGAGGCTTACACGATGTTCAAAAAAGTATTTGAGTATGCGGGGCCGCACAGGAAGGAATTATACAGTGCAACTTTTATTGTGCTGCTTAGTGTCCTTATGGGTGTTCTGCCCTTTGTGCTGGCTTATCAGGTGATTTCACCGCTTATTATGGGTGAAACCGTGGGGAGCGGCTATGTATCCTCACGGGTAATAGGGGTTTTGGTTTGTCTGGTTTTACAGGCGGTTCTTTATGGGTGGGGATTGAACGTTTCCCATAAGGCGGCTTACAACACCCTGCTCAGGCTGCGTACCGCTTTGCAGAAACGCTTTGAATTACTGCCGCTTGGATTTATCCAGGACAAGGGAACAGGCACGGTGAAAAAGCTGTTTGTGGATGATGTGGACAGTCTGGAAGTGCTGTTGGCACATTCCCTGCCGGAAGGGATTGCCAATCTTATGATTCCGCTTGCTATTTATGTTGCCATGTTCTTTATAGACTGGAAACTGGCTTTATTATCCCTTGCGTCAATCCCGGTCAGTTTTGCGGCTATGATGATCATGTATTCTGTCGGCATGAAGAAAATGGGGCCGTACTATATGGCGGGGCAGAAAATGAACAATACCATCATTGAATACATCAACGGCATGGAAGTGGTGAAAGTGTTTAACAAGGATGCCGAATCTTATGAGCGTTTTCGCAGGGATATTTCCGATTATCGGGATTATACATTGGAATGGTATAAAGCGGCATGGCCCTGGATGGCGGTTTACAGCAGCCTGCTCCCTTGTACGATTATCCTTACTCTGCCTTTGGGTGCATGGTTTGTCCTTTCCGGATTTTCCACTTTACCGGATTTAATCCTCATTCTATGCCTGTCGCTCAGTATCGGCATACCGCTGTTAAAGTCATTGGGATTTTTACCGACTATGCCGCAGCTTAATTACAAAATTTCCGCTTTGGAGCAGGTGTTGGAAACCGCCCCTCTGAAGCAGACAGATGACAATTTTCATGGAAAAAATCTTGACATTTGTTTTGACCATATCACTTTTGGATATGAAAAAGCACAGCCGGGGCCGGACGGTAAGCCGGTGGTGACAATGGACGAAGTAATCACAGATGTCAGTTTTACCGTAAAAGCAGGACAGAAAACGGCTTTAGTTGGTGAATCAGGTTCTGGAAAAAGTACGCTGGCGAAGCTGTTGATCCATTACTATGATCCGCAGCAGGGAAGTATTTCTATTGGCGGACAGAAATTAACGGAAATGAGCCTGGAGGCATTAAACAGCCAGATTTCATATGTAGCACAGGATCAGTATCTGTTTAATACCTCTCTGCTCGAAAATATACGGATGGGAAAACCGGACGCTACAGATGAAGAAGTCCTTGAAGCGGCGAAAAAAGCGCAATGTCTGGAATTTCTTGAAAAACTGCCGCAGGGAATCCGCTCCATGGCCGGCGATGCTGGCAAGATGCTTTCCGGTGGCCAGCGCCAGCGCATATCCCTGGCCCGTGCAATCCTGAAAAATGCTCCTATCATTGTGCTTGATGAAGCGACCGCATATGCCGACCCGGAGAACGAAGAAAAAATGGAGGCTGCGATTGCGGAGCTGGTAAAGGGAAAAACCTTATTTGTGATTGCCCATAAACTTCCTGCCATTATGAACGCCGACCAGATTTGTGTCATAGCACACGGAAAACTGGCCGCAGCCGGCACTCACCGGGAACTGCTGCAGACCTGCGGGGAATACCAGAAATTATGGAAGGCGGCGCAAGGCAGCGCAGAATGGAAAGTAAATACCGCAAAGGAGGAGAAGTAAATGTTTGCACTGTTTTCAAGAATATTAAATCTCTCCGGCAAATATAAGGGCCGGATTCAGGGAGCGTTTTTATGTGCCTTTATAGAATCCATACTTGCAAAAATGCCTATATTTTTGGCGTTTCTTGTACTCTCAGGTTTCTATCAGAATACTTTGACAGGAACGGATTGTCTGTATATAGGGCTTGGGCTTGCTGCCGTGGTGGTTGCACAGGCTGTTGTCCACTATCTATGTGACAGGCTGCAAAGCGCCGCCGGATATATGATTTTTACAGATAAAAGAATGGAGCTTGGGGGACATCTCCGCAAACTGCCGATGGGATATTTTACATCCGGCAATATCGGGAAAATCAGCTCTGTACTCAGCACTGATATGGTGTTCATTGAAGAAGCTGCTATGAGTACCCTCGGCAATATGATGAGCTATATGCTCTCTGCCTTTATCCTGCTGGTATTTATGTTTTTTCTGGACTGGCATCTTGGCCTGATTGCCGCAGTTGTGACACTGCTTGCGTCATTTGTTGCAAAGGGAATGAATAAAGTTTCCTTGAGAGAAGCAGCCGGGAGGCAGAATCAAAGTGAGCATTTGACGGATGCGGTTCTCTCCTTTGCTGAGGGAATTGGTGTGATTAAGAGCTATAACCTGATTGGTGAAAAATCGGAAGAACTGACTGAAAACTTCAGACGTTCCAGAGATACATCAACTGAATTTGAAAGGAAAATGACACCCTGGACAAGAGGGCTGAATATTCTGTATGCGTTTGGGATTGCTGCCATTTTTGCGCTCTCTGTCTGGCTTGAACAAAGTGGTGTACTTTCTCTGCCTTATCTGCTCGGCGTGCTGCTCTTTGTCTTTGACCTGTTCGGGCCGTTAAAAGCATTATATGGCGAGGCATCCCGCCTTACTGTTATGAACGCTGCATTAGACCGTATTGAAGAAGTATTGAATGAAAGTGAATTGCCGGATAAAGGTACACAGCATATATCCAAAGCAAATCCTAATTACCCGGAGGTTTGCTTTGACCATGTGGCTTTTGCCTATCAGGACAAAGAAGTGCTGCATAATATTAACTTCTCTATGAAGAAAAATACAATGACTGCGCTTGTGGGACCGTCCGGCGGCGGTAAATCTACTATCGCAAACCTGTTAGCCCGTTTATGGGATGTGAAGTCTGGTAAGGTAACGGTTCGTGGCACGGATATTCGGAATGTCCCGCTTTCCGAACTGATGAATCAGATCAGTATGGTTTTCCAGCGCGTGTATCTGTTCCAGGACACGATTTATAACAACATCAGCATGGGAAAACCGGACGCTACGGAACAGGAGGTTTACGAGGCAGCGAAGAAAGCCCGGTGTTATGATTTTATTATGGCACTTCCGGAAGGATTTCAGACCATGGTTGGCGAGGGTGGCGCTACCCTGTCCGGCGGGGAAAAGCAGCGTATTTCGATTGCCCGCTGTATACTGAAGGATGCGCCGATTGTAATATTGGATGAAGCGACCGCCAGTGTTGATACGGACAATGAGAGTTACATTCAGGAGGCTATCAGTGAGCTGGTAAAAGGAAAGACGTTACTGGTGATTGCACACCGCCTGAATACGATTCGGGAAGCCGATCAGATTCTGGTGATCTCGGACGGACGTATCAGTGAACAGGGAACACATGACGAACTTATGGCAAAGGCTGGAATCTATCAGGATTTTGTGAATATCCGTGAAAAGTCATCCGGCTGGAG
>CAMWJF010000115.1 GCA_947174505.1 uncultured Lachnospiraceae bacterium | reverse complement strand
ACCCGGAGGACACCGCCCATGCCCGGATTTATGACCGTCTGCTTGAAATGTGCTGCCCGGTATTCTTCACCGGGGAGAATATCAGGAAAGCCACGGCACAGGGGAAAATGGAACGGTTAAAAGGACTGATGAACGGAAAGGAGAGCCTATGAACAATGACACCAGCAAGACCAGCCGCACCGCCGCACCTCTGGACGCGAAGCCCGACCTTGTGAAGCGGATAGGGAATACCACCTTTGACATTCATATCCATTTCAGCGAAACGAGCCGGGAAACCTTTACGGACAAGGTAGTGCGGCTTATTGAGAATGACAAGGACAGTGTAACCGATTAAAAAGAAAATACATTTTTTCTATTTCCCTACTTGACATTACCAAAAGGTACCATCTTGGTCGAGTGCGGAAAAATGTTAAGCCGCGGCACACCAAAGATGAAAGACGGGAAACCCGTGAGGGATAAAAACGGAAAAATCATCTATGAACCTTACAAGATAAAAGTGCTGAATACAATCAATTTCAAGAAAAGTATGCACTACAACCCCTTCCGCTATATCCGCTCCGAAAAGGATATCTTAAAGCTGGTAAATACCATTATCGCCAACACCAAAGGGGAAGGGGAAAAATCTGCAGAAGACTTTTGGGTCAAATCAGAAAGACTTTTGTACTGCGCCCTGATCGGGTATATCTACTATGAAGCGCCGGAGGAAGAACAGAATTTCTCCACTTTACTGGAATTTATCAATGCTTCAGAGACGAGGGAAGATGACGAAGAGTTTAAAAATGCGGTGGACGAGATGTTTGAGGAACTGGAATCGGAGAACCCGGAACACTTTGCGGTGCGCCAGTACAAAAAATTCAAGCTTGCGGCGGGTGTTATATGCTCTAAATGACTTCTTAATCACGAGATTTTCTCATGGTTAGTGAAGAACCCATTTAGAGCATATTTCATGTAAGGAGGCAGACGCTATGACGAAAACCAAAATCACTCCATTATACGAAAGATTGAGCCGTGACGATGAATTGAATGGGGAATCCAATTCCATCAGCAACCAGAAATCCATGCTGGAAGATTACGCCCGCCGCAACGGTTTTCCCAACCCGACCCATTTCACGGATGACGGAATCTCCGGAACCCGGTTCGACCGCCCCGGATTCACCGCCATGATGGAGGAAGTGGAGGCCGGGAACGTGGAGGCAATCATCATCAAAGACATGAGCCGCCTGGGACGTGACTATCTCAAAGTCGGCCAGGTCATGGAAATCCTGCGGCAGAGAGGCGTCCGGCTGATCGCCATCAATGACGGAGTGGACAGCGCCAACGGAGAGAATGATTTTACCCCATTCTTGAACATCATGTATGAATTTTACGCCAGAGATACCAGCCGCAAGATTAAGTCCGTATTCAAAGCAAAAGGCATGAGCGGCAAGCACCTGACCGGCACGGTCATTTACGGTTACTTGTGGGACGAAAAGCGGGAACACTGGATTGTGGACGAAGAAGCCGCTGACGTGGTGCGCCGGATATTCGCTATGACTTTGGACGGATACGGCCCCTACCAGATTGCGAACCGGCTGTCACAGGAAAAGATTGAGATACCTTCCCTGCATCTTTCCCATTACGGGGAGGGCGTGAATCAATCCAAGACGTTTAAAGACCCTTATGGCTGGGGTTCTTCCACTATCGTCAATATCCTGAAAAAGCGTGAGTATTTAGGCCACACCATCAACTTTAAGACCCGCAAGCATTTCAAGGACAAGAAAAGCCACTATGTTGACGAAAATGAATGGGTAATCTTTGAGAACACCCACACCGCCATTATCGACCCGGAAACCTTTGAGAATGTGCAGAGAATCCGCTCCAACGTGAAGCGTTACCCGGACGGATGGGGAGAAACCGCCCCGCTTACCGGACTGCTCTACTGCGCCGACTGCGGCGGCAAGATGTACGTCCACCGCACCAACAACGGCAAGCGTATCTCACAATATACCTGCTCCCGGTACAGCAAGGTTCCGGTTGGCGTCCTCTGTGCCACACAGCACCGAATCAACGAAAGCGCCGTCCTGACACTGGTTTCCGATATGCTCCGGGCGATTGCGGAGTATTCCAGAAATGACCGGGCAGAGTTTATCAAAGCGGTTCAGGAAACCCAGGCAGAGCAGCAGGCCAGCGACATCACCAGAAAGCGGAAACGGCTGGCGGCGGCACAGAAACGAGCCGGGGAACTGGAAAAACTGATATGCAAGATTTATGAGGACAATGTGCTGGGCAAGCTGCCGGACGCAAGATATGCCGCCCTGGACGCACAGTACGCAAAGGAGCAGGAATCCCTTTCCGGTGAGATTGCCGAACTGGAAAAGGCAATCGCCGGATATGAGCAGAGCCGGAAATCAGCGGAGAAATTTATCGCCCTTGTTGACAAGTACGAGAATTTTAATAACCTGACTACCACCATGCTGAATGAGTTTGTGGAGAAAATCCTTGTCCATGAGCGTGACCGAAAAGGCAGTGCTGAAACCACGCAGGAGGTTGAGATTTACTTCAATTTTGTCGGGAGGTACATACCGCCCCATTTCGGGGAAGTGAACCTCACGCCGGAGGAACTGGAAGCCCTGCGGAAAAAGGAGGAACGCAAGGACAAGCTGCACCAGGCGTATCTCCGGCGCAAAGCCAACGGGACACAAAAACGGTACGAGGATAAAATCAGGGCAAAGAAAAAGGCTGAAATCGAGGCAAAGAAAGCCTCTATCCGTGCCGAGGATATGGAAAAAGGCGTGTTTATCCCGGCCGGCAGCCTGCCAAAAAAAGAACCCCAAAAAGCACCAGTACCGGACAGAGCCGCTATGTAGGCGGCTGGCATATCACAGAAAGGACAAGGAGGCATACACATGAATGGACTGACTTATACAAAAGTTGGCGATTACTATATCCCGAATCTGGTATTGAAAGAGCAGCCGGACACGCCAATCGGCAGGTATGGGCGCATGAGGCTCCGTTATCTGAAAGAACACCGGAAGGGGCTGTATACCAGCCTGCTCCTGACGGAAAAACTCTATCCCCATTTGTTGGAGATTGACAAGGCCGCCAATGAGCGAATGGATATTCTTATGCCACAGCTGATGAAGGCCGCCGGTGTGACCGAAGAACTGAAAGTAGCCGACCAGATGAAATGGGTAGGGCTGGCTAATAACTGTAAGGCGCAGGCAGAGGAAATCATTTTGCATGAACTGATTTACGATGGAATTTGAAAAGCGTTCGGAAGGGCATTGACAGACGGGTATGAGTGTAGTATGATTGTTGGCGTGGGAATTTCCCTCAAAGGAGAACTGAAATGAATTTTTATTTGACCAATCAACTTAAAAAGAAACTGAACTCTGTACAATCCATTCCGATGAAACATTGTACAGAGTATGGCGTATAAATAACGCATTAAGATTTCATCGGAAAATAAGGCAATAGCTATTCTGACTATCAGCATATTTATTGCCTGTTTTCCGTATGCAGATTAAGCGTATGAAAGGCTATGGACAATGTTTTGTCTGTAGCCTTTTGTCATATAGGAACAGGAATCCATATAGGCAGAAGGCAGTACACAGATGTGTGCAGGTGCTTTCTGCCTTTTTGTGTTTATGGCAGTAATTTTATACCTTGTGAAATGGCTGAATGGACACGTGTGCCCTATGGGTATACAAGATGAAACCTTCAAAGACACCAGTATTGCTGTTAGGCAAAAACAAATGAAAGGATTGTGATTAACATGAGTTTATTAGAAATCGAAGGACTGACACACTCTTTTGGGGATAATCTGCTTTATAAAAATGCAGCGTTCTCTCTGAATAAAGGCGAGCATATCGGGATTGTTGGACAAAACGGAACAGGTAAAAGCACATTGATTAAGATTTGCACAGAGCAGATAATTCCAGATAATGGACGCATTATCTGGCAGTCCCAAGTATCGATTGGTTATCTGGATCAGTATGCGGAGATAGAGAAAAGTCTTACCATGCGTTCCTTTTTGAAGTCAGCTTTTTCGAGATTGTACCAAATTGAAAAAGAAATGACGCAGCTTTATGAGAAAGTAGCCAGAGGACATACAGAATGTCTTGACCTTGCAGCAAGATATCAGGAACAGCTTGAAATCCATGACTTTTATTCCATCGAAACCCAAATTGAGCAAGTGGCGAATGGTTTAGGGCTGTTGGCGATAGGATTGGAAAGGCCCATTGAACAGATGAGCGGCGGCCAAAGGGCAAAGGTAATATTGGCAAAATTACTTCTTGAAAAGCCAGACGTGCTATTGCTTGACGAACCAACAAATTTTTTGGACAAAGAGCATATTTTATGGCTTTCTGATTACTTATCGAATCTTGAAAATGCTTTTATGGTGGTATCTCACGACTATGCGTTTTTAGAAAAAATCGCTAATCGGATTTGTGATATTGACAACGATACGATAACAAAGTATTACGGCACTTATTCTGAATTTTTAAGAAAGAAAACTCTGTTGCGGGAAGATTATGTGCGCCAGTATTCTGCTCAACAAAAAGAGATTAAAAAGACGGAAGAATTTATCCGTAAAAATATTGCCGGAAGAAAGTCAAAAATGGCGAGAGGACGCAGGAAACAGCTTGAACGAATGGAAAAAATGGAAGCATTAGACCAGAAAGAGATAACGCCATATTTCCATTTTCCATCAACACCATTTACGAATACAGAACACCTTTTCGTAAAGCATTTGTCCGTAGGCTATCATTATCCGGTTTTGTCTGATATTGGTTTTACAATAAAGGGCGGGCAAAAAGTAGTGATTACGGGTTTCAATGGGATTGGCAAGTCAACTTTGCTGAAAACACTGATTGGAGAGATTCCGTCAATGAACGGTCATTATAAATTTTCCGATCAGGTTACTATCGGATATTTTGAACAGGATTTATTATGGGACGATACAACAAGAACTCCCATACAAATTATTTCAGACAGTT
Source organism: uncultured Lachnospiraceae bacterium (assembly GCA_947174505.1). Lineage (GTDB taxonomy): Bacteria > Bacillota > Clostridia > Lachnospirales > Lachnospiraceae > UBA3282. The sequence goes on along the minus strand of CAMWJF010000115.1, from coordinate 879 downwards.
ACCCGGAAATGGTGATGAAAGAGGTGCGTAAATCACTTGCCAGATGTGGCATTTCCAGCAAACATGCCATGCAGCCGATTGGAACGTTAAGCGGCGGGGAACAAGCAAAGGTAAAAATGTGTTTGCTGACGCTAAAGCCATGTAATTTTCTAATACTGGACGAGCCAACAAACCATTTAGATGTGCAGGCAAAAGACTCTTTAAAAACAGCACTAGAAGAATTTCCCGGTACAGTGTTACTTGTTTCGCATGAAGAAAATTTTTACCGGGAGTGGACACAAAAAGTAATTAACATAGAAAAACTGTAAGTGATTTCGTAAAACAAGATAGTCTGCCTGGCGGCAGAAAAGAAAAAAACCGCCGCTTGGCAGAGCCTTTTGTGCGCTCATTTTACATGAATATTTTCTGGCGGTTTTGTCAAAAGCAAAGCCGCCTTTTTGCATATTGTGTTGTTCATATAAAGCGGCTGTAAGGAGGAGCCGTTTTGAAAAGTCATTTGTTTTGGCACAAGCTGCCAGAAGGTTCACTGTTAAAAAAATTCTGAATACGGAACAGGAACACCCTGACAGCAAATGCGAAATTTGTCATATTCTAACTGAATACCGTATCTTATGCGTCCGAATGGAATGTAACCATTCGGGCGCTTTTGTTTTCTTGGGAGGCGCACACGCTCCCCACTGTCGTTCCCCACCCCACTCCGTTCAGAAATCTTTGCAAAAAATCTGAACGGAGGAAATGCAGATGGAAGTCACCATCAACATAGACGGACAAGCCCTGTCCGTGGAAGTCACAGTCGAAGTATACGAGTACCTGGACAGAGCCGACCACAAGGAAGAAAACCTTGCCCATGAGAAGCGGAGGCACTGGGACAGCCGGGAG
>CAMWJF010000114.1 GCA_947174505.1 uncultured Lachnospiraceae bacterium | reverse complement strand
GATCTACACGGTGGAGCTTGAGGACAATGATACGGCGGCGACACTGGCAGACTTTGCGGCCCGCGGAGAGTATAACCTGCCGATCTACACCTATGAAGATTATGAAAATGAAGACGTCCTGCAGTTTTATGACATTCCGAGCAGATATGAGATCCCGGATGATGCGCAGCACTATACGGAAGAGAAGGCGGGAGAACTTTATTACTCTTATCCGAACCGGGTTATTTTATTCTACCAGGATGCACAGATCGAGGGTGATTATACCAAGGTCGGTACACTCACAACCACAGAGGGACTTGTGGATGCGGTGAGAAACAATGAGCCTTTGAGAGACTGGAACTGTCTCGTAATTCCGGTTCGTGTGACAGAGTAAGAAAGATTCTGCAAGGAGCATGATGAAAATCGTAAAAGAGTGAGGAAACGGTATGGGTAAGAAAAAGCTGTGGATCGGTGTTTTTATATCTGCCCTATGGCTGTCGGGATGCGGATATCATTTGCCACCCGGGGACGGGCAGAGTGAAATAGAGGAGGGCGGTCTGACGGCCGGCACAGACGAAACACAGGAAACGCAGGGAAACCAGAAAACGCAGGATGGGACGCAGGAGCCGGCGGCGTATGTCGGGATCAGTTCCACGGTGGCGGAACTGGAATCCGGATTTTCCGCAGTCCGCTTTGAGGGCGAAGATGGATTGGAAGCTTTTTTGCATCAGGGCGGCGCGGAGTCGGACCGGGAAGTATTGCAGTTTCTGACAGGAACCATGCTGGGCAGCGCAGAGGGTCTGTCCTTTGAAGGGGATGCCTTCGGCTGCAGCACAATTTCGGTAGAGAATACTGACGGTGGCTATTATTTCGGACGTAACTTTGACTGGAACAAGTGTGACGCCATGATGGTGGCTTCTTATCCGTCAGACGGGTACGCTTCCTTCTCCACCGTGAATGTGGATTTTATCAGACAGGGCGCCGGACTTGCCTCACATTTTTTAAGCGATGAAATGCTGACGGTTGCCGCTCTTTACGCCCCTTTGGACGGCATGAATGAGAAAGGGCTTTGCGTGTCGGTGAACATGATCCAGGACAGCGATACCATTGCCCAGAATACGGAAAAGCCGGATATCACGACCACGACGGCAATCCGGCTGCTGCTGAACCGGGCGGCTGACGTGGATGAGGCGGTGGAGCTGCTTAGACAGTATGATTTTCATGCATCCATGGGTTATATGGTACATCTTGCCATTGCAGACAGCACGGGTAGAAGCGTAGCTGTCGAATACGTCAATAACGAGATGAACGTGATCGAGACGCCGATCCTCACAAATTTCTATTTGTCAGAGGGTGAGAAAAACGGGATTGGAACCAGTCAGTCCCATACGAGATTTGAAATACTGGAACAGACATTAGAAGAAAGGCCGGTTATGGACAGCGGACAGGTGCGGGATGCATTATCCAGTGTCAGCAAAGGGAATTTTGGAGAATTTGAATCGACGGAGTGGAGTGTGGTCTTTGATCAGTCTGCCCTTACCGCAGAATATTATCACAGGGAAGATTACGGCAGCAGCTATGCCTTTACACTTTTCGATGATTGAACCCATGAGAGATGACGGAATGCAGTTTATGGATAAAGCGGCAGTAAAAAATAATGTGAGGTGCACTATGGGATATATACGTTTGTTATGGGATTTATACCAGCTTAAGGGAAATATCGCAAAAAACCAGGAGCAGATTAAAAAAATTCAGGATAAGAAACTGAGGAAGCTGCTGCGTTATGCTTATCAGCATTCCACATACTACCGCAGGACGTTTACACAGGCGGGCATTACGGAAGACAATATTGATAACATACCATTAAAACAGTTTCCGATAATCGACAAGGAACTGCTGATGCAAAATTATGATGAGCTGGTGACAGAGCCTGAGGTAAAGCAGGAGAAGCTGCGGGCGTTTGATGAGAGCCCTGCCTCAAAATCTGAAAACTATCTCGGCAGGTATCATATCATTCACTCGTCGGGAAGCACGGGGATTCCCAGATACTTTGTCTATGATGATAAAGCGTGGGGGCAGATGCTTCTGGGCATTATCAGAGGGGCTTTGTGGGGAATGAGCATGACAGGCATTTTAAAACTCCTCGCCGGAAGGCCGAGAATATTATACATTGCCGCCACAGACGGACGCTATGCGGGAGCCATGGCGGTGGGAGACGGCATAACAGGGCTTCATGCCAGACAGGAATATCTGGATATCAATGAGCCCATTGAAAAGGGAAACCGGAAGGTGACAAAGTTTGATCCCAATATTGTAATCGGATATCCCTCCGCCATTAAACTGATGGCAGAGCAGGTGCGGTTAGGAAACGTTCCGAATCATGTAAAGAGGGTTATTTCCTGCGGTGAACCACTCTCGACGGGACTGCGGCATTTTCTGGAAGATACCTTCCAGTGTCCGGTGATCAATTTTTATGGTTCCAGTGAGTCCCTTGCGCTGGGGCTCGAAGAGAAAGCAGGAGAGGGTATGGTCCTGTTTGACGATATGAATGTCATAGAGGTTGAGGACGGAGAAATGTATCTTACCTGCCTGTACAATTTCACACAGCCCCTGATCCGGTATCATCTGACGGATACCCTGAAACCGAAACAGAGACTGGCAAATGATCCTTATGGATTTTCAAGGGCGGAAGTCCTTCTGTGCAGAAATGAGGATGAAATGTGGTTTCGGAAAGCGGACGGCCGGGAGGAATTCATTCATCCGTTGTCGGTGGAGGGAATCTGTGTGGACGGTCTGAAGGATTATCAGTTTGTGCAGACCTCGGACAAAGCGTTTCAGATTATGGCGGAGATTTCCAAAGATGCCTCAAAGGAAAGGATCACACATGGGATAGAGAGTATCATGGAACCGTTGTTAGCAGATAAGGCGCTGGAAAACATTTCCTATGAGGTATGTTTTGTGGAGACCATTACGCCGGATCCGGTTACCGGCAAGAAACCGCTGATTGTGAAAATGATGAATGACAGAAAGGCAGGTTAATAGGATGAGAGAGACAATTAGTGCAAAACAGTTTGATGAGGAACGGGCATTGTATAACCTTACAGGTGCGGATGTGAACGACTGTGTTTTCGCAGGGCCGGCGGACGGGGAATCCGTGTTAAAAGAAGCCAGGGATGTAAACGTGAATAACTGTAGTTTTTCACTTCGATACCCGCTGTGGCATGTCAGGAAATTTACCATGCATGGAACATCGATGGATGAGCTTACCCGCGCCGCCATATGGTATGCGGAGGATGGAGAGATTGCGGACAGCACTCTGGGCGGCATCAAAGCGGTGCGGGAATGCCGGAATATTTCCCTGAAAGGATGCAGGGTCGATTCGCTGGAATTTGGCTGGAAGTCGCAGGGCATTCACCTGGAGGACACGGAGATTACTTCGGAGTATCTTCTGTTTGACAGCAGGGATGTGAGTTTAAAGAATGTGAAGATGAAAGGAAAGTATTCTTTCCAGTATATGCAGAATCTTGAGATTGCGGACAGCGAGTTTGACACGAAAGACGCCTTCTGGCACAGCAAAAATGTAACAGTGAGAAATTCCGTCATAAAAGGGGAGTATCTCGGCTGGTTTTCGGAAGGACTGACTTTGATCAACTGTAAAATCATTGGCACGCAGCCCCTGTGCTACTGCAAGGATTTGAAATTGGTTAACTGTACCATGGAAGAGGCGGACCTGTCCTTTGAATATTCCGATGTGGAAGCCGACATCTGTGGTGATGTGATTTCCATTAAGAATCCGAAGTCGGGAGTGATTGTTGTGGACAGCGTAGGCGATCTGGTGTGGGACGATCCTGTTATGGAGTGCAATGGAAAAGTGGTAATCCGCAATGAGTCTAAGGTGCCGGAAAATGATATGGGAATATGCAGTTAAAGGAATTTTAATCGGACTGATCTTTGGTGTTCCGGCGGGAGCAATCGGTGCGCTGACCATTCAACGGACGTTGGAAAAAGGCTTTATAGCGGGTTTTCTTACAGGAGCGGGTTCTTCGGCAGCAGATTTACTCTACTCGGCGGTGGGAATATTCGGGATTGCCATGATATCGGACTTTTTGACAGCGCATCAGAATGTATTTCAGATCGTAGGCGGCGTCTTCATTGCGGTACTTGGGATTTCTATTTTGTGCAAAAAGGAGAGGCCGTCCGGGGTACAGGATACGAAAGGAAATCTGGTCTTTTGTTTCTTAAGCGCCTTTGGGACAGCGGTGATGAATCCGGCGACGATTCTGTCCTTCATGGTTGCTTTTGCGGCATTTGAAATTAGCGGAAATGTAAGTGCGCCGGAAGGGGCCGGTCTGGTTCTGGGTATTCTTGCGGGGACGCTTGGATGGTGGCTTGCTTTAAGCGGCATCGTTGCCCTGTTCCGGGAGCGGATCACGGATCGGATTTATAAATGGCTCAACAGAATTTTAGGCGGCTTTATGATGATATTCGGAATGGTAATGATGATAAGGAGTGCATGGTCATGGATCATACAAAGGTAAAGACCCCTGTTATTTCAGGAAAAAATATCGTACAGACTTTTGGGCAGACAAAGGTGTTAAATGAAATCAGTATTGAAATTTATGACGGAGATTTTACCGTGATCATGGGAACTTCCGGTTCCGGTAAATCGACCCTGCTATACTGCTTAAGCGGAATGGAGCAGGCGGCAGGAGGAACCATTCTCTGTGGGAATCAGGCAATTACGGGAGCGTCGGAAAAGGAGCTGACAAAGCTTCGGGCTGACAAGTTTGGATTCGTCTTCCAGAAGACGCATCTGGTCAGCAATCTGACGCTCTATGAGAATATAGTGATGTCAGGGCTGATTGGCAGCGGGCTTGGCGAAAAAGATGTAAGGAAACGGGCAAAGGAACTGGCAGCCCGGATGAATCTGCAGGATGCGGCAGACAGATTACCCTCGCAGGTATCCGGAGGAGAGGCCCAGAGGGCGGCAGTAGCGAGGGCTGTCATGGGGAATCCGGCTATTTTGTTTGCGGATGAGCCCACCGGGGCGCTTAACAAAGCCAATACAAAGGAAGTATTGAATCTGTTTACGAAACTTCATGAAAAAGGACAGACGATTCTTCTTGTGACACATGATAAGGAAGCGGCGCTGCGGGGAAACCGTATTCTCTATATTGAGGATGGCAGGGTGATTTCCGAACTTGCTTTGTCGGAATACGGGAAAGACAAAGACGCACGGGAAAAGAAGCTGGCTGCGTGGCTGGAAGGGCTGGGTTGGTAGCGTAAGAAGAACTTCTAATCACTCGCAGCAAGGGCTGCTTCGTGAAGAAGTTCTACGACTTGCTTTGCAAGTCTCTCTTACGCAGGAGAATACCCCAAAACGGGCATTCTCCGCACAGATTTGTGCCGCCGGGAGGCGGCATGGGAGGTAATATGGGAAAATATAAGATGCTGCTTGGGGCGGCATGGAAACGGCAGAAGTTTTCTGTCTGCGCGTTATTCCTTATGATTGCAATTGCCGCGCTGAGCCTGTTTACAGCGATCACATTGTATACAAGCGGAACAGCTTCCGTGGAAGCTAAAATGGACCGGCTTGGGTTTGGCGATTTCACGGTATGGGTGAGCGCACAGCCGGAAAGACTGATTGCGGAGATTGCGCAGACAGCGGATGTGGAAAGCGCCATCCAGCAGGAGATTATTTTTGCCGGATATGAAGTAAACGGAAATCATTCCGATAATGAGGGACAGTTGATTGCGGATGACGGTACGATCCCCTATCATTTTATAGACCGAAGCGGGGAGAGAGTGAATCTGTCGGAGATTCCTGTGGGAAGTATTTATGTATCCCCGGCGATGGAAAGCATGTTTGACGTGCAGATTGGCGACACGATTCGGTTTAACCTCTCCCGCACAAACGGGAGAAAGGCGTTCACGGTAGCCGGATATTTTGAAGATGCGTTTATGGGCAGTTCCATGATCGATATGAAAAGTTTTCTGGTAAACAGTGCGGATTATGAGGAAATGCTCCTGATGATGGCGGATGCGGCGGCGATTGATGTATTGGGGCAAAGCGGGGCGATGCTTCATATCTCTAAGAAGGCGTCCGGCGGCTTATCTGACACAGAGTTCTATGAGGAGCTGCAGGAACATACGGAACTTGCAAGATACATGGATTTTACTTACAGAAAAGATTCCATTTTAAGTTATATGCTTT
>CAMWJF010000113.1 GCA_947174505.1 uncultured Lachnospiraceae bacterium | reverse complement strand
TCTTTCGGGTTCATTCCCTTAAACTCATCAACCGTCTTTACCAGGATATGCGCCAGAATGATTTTATTTCCCAACAGACGTTTTGCCTTATCATCATATTGTGCGTCCTGGTCTGCTGCGCTGACCGCATTTTTAATTTCCGTATCCATCAGCCATAAACCTCCTTTTTGTATGGTAGGAAACGCAAAAGCCATTCCCAAAAGGTATATGACCTCAATGCCATTATACCCTGAAACCCCTGCTAAATCAATCGGACTTTTTGAAAGCCAGACCGGACACAGTTGTAATTTCATTTATTTTGTTTGTACATCTTGGAATATTCTGATGTTTCCACCCTGTTCTCCTTATGGGGATATTTCCCCTGCAGGATAAGATAGCGCACAGGCGTTTTAATATCCGTACTTGGTATCTCTCCCCAGCTCAGGCTCTGGTATGCGGCATTTTCCTTATCCTCCCGGCGGTCTATGCCGACCAAATCTGCCATATAACTCACCACCCGCTGCTGCTGCCCACCGGACAGCTTCAGCACGTTCCGGGTCATCTCGTCCTGTTCCAGTCCCAGCCGTTGCAGGATGGGGGCGGCATCCAGCTTGGCGGTGAGCTGTACATTTTCTATGGGTGTCATGTAGTCAATCAGGTTATAGCTCTGGAAGATCAGCGAAATATGGTACCTGCGGTGGTGCTCCAGACCCTTTGCCGCAATATCTTCGCCGTCAAACAGGACGCTTCCCTGCGCCGGCACGTCCAGCCGCCCAGCAGGGACAGCAGCGTGGTCTTGCCAGACCCGGAGGGGCCGAGGATGGCGTACAGTTTCCCGGTTTCCAGTGACCCACTGACGTTCTGTAAAACCGCCTTGCCCTTTTCGTAGGCGTAAGAAACATGTTTCAATTCCAGTGTAGGCATGACAGTCCCTCCTTTAACTCATTTTTGACAGGATTTCACGGGGTTTCAGCCCCATGACCGTGATGGACGACGCGCTGACCGCCACAATGATGACAGCAACACCAATCAGATAGAACTGGGCAAGGTTGTCCAGCCCAACGGACACCTGGATGCCGTTTTCCGTGGGTGGAATGCGCTTTACGATCCAAATATAAATATTCGCGATAAAAAACAGCCAGTGGGTAAGGATCGCCTTGCCCACTGGCTTTCTGCTCGCTATGCTGTGAGCCTTAAAAAAGCGCCGTTCCAGCTTACCCATTTCGCAGAAGCCGCAGTTCCTTCAGGCTCTCCTGTGCGCCGCACTCTAAAATATATGGTGCAATTTCTTCGTAAGCATCTTCCGGCGAACCTGCTTCAGATGGGATATAGGTCCACTGTGTCAGAAAGCTGTGCGCATAATTGCAATGGATGTTCCCGGTATAAATCTGTACCAGAGGGTCGGTGATCCAACTTCCGTCAGCAGATGCGCAATCACTCCGATAAGTAAAGTACCTCTGACCATCCTTCACATAGATAATGTTCACAGTCAGTTGATTTTCTGCGATGTCCAGCCGTTCTTCTCTGCCAGCTAATTCATTGTAATCGTTCTCGGCTTCCACTTTTTCAAAATAGAAATATTCTCTCCAGGCAGACAATATTTCCTGCTCCATATTGCGGTACTGGTCTGGCACTAACAGATTCAGCGTCAAATCATCCAGCACGATCTGCTTTTCAAGCTCCGAACCATCCGCCGTTTCAATGGGATTCCATTTGAAATATTCCCGGCTCACCTGTATGGACATCCCGGCGGGAGCAATTTCGATTGGAACTTCTGGACTGTTCATGGCATATAGGGGAGTACCCTCATCATCCATAGTCTGATAATTGTATGCGTCCATGACAAACGCCCCTGCTTTTTCCTCCAGCAGAGCCAGCAGTTTCTGGCTGCGCTGTGCGATCTCCAGATACGCCGCATCGCTTTCATCTTCTCCGCTGTTGTAGACCACCGTGCGGTAAAGGGGGTCCTCCCACTTGGGTTCCGACGGTTCCTTCCCCGCGCAGCCTGCAAGTGTCAGCAGCGCGGCCAATAATGCCGCCCAGTTCAATAGCTTTCTCATTTTAGATTCTCTCCTTTTTTGTTGAACAGTTCGATTTCCAGAGAAGCCGGCTTTTCTTTCTCACTGCCGCAGCCGTTCGATGATGCTGGCCTTGGCAATTTGCCGGTACAAGAGTGCTGGTATCGCTATGGTCAGGAGGATAAGGAATGGATAGATTACCAGCATGGGCCACATAACAAACCGATAGGTAAAGAACCAAATCCCACCGAAAATTCCACGCACGACTATTACAGAAAACAGAACGCCAAGAACAGCCGATGTGAGGATTGTTCCCACGGCGTAATACAGCCCCTCAAAAGAAAACATACGCTTTAACTGCTTTCCTGTCATACCAATGCTTTGCAACATGGCAAATTCCTTTTTGCGGGTGATCACGCTTGTCAGGACAGAGTTGACAAAGTTTGCGATGCCGATAATTCCGATGATGATACTCAATGCTCCGCCGATGGTGATGATAAGGGAAGTGAGGTCGTTGTCCACGGGATAGGTATAGGTCAAAATGTCCGAATGGGCGTCCACAAAGGCTTTCGACGCGACCAGCCTCCCGATGCTGCTCAAGCTGTCCGTTTCCCAAAAGCCGCAGAGGGTAAAATCGGTGGTATATAGCTTTCCCTTTACTTCATAGGTCAGAGAAACGGTTTCCCCGATCTGCGCCGGTACACCCAGGGCGTCCAATGTCTTTGTGTCCGCGATGATTTCATTTTCCGCTTCGGGCCGATGGCCTGTTGTGGGTGTGTAGCGGGCAAATTCCAGAGCGGTATCATCCATATACCACAGGTCAGACCGCCAACGCTCCAAGCCCGGATTTTTCAGTCGGTAAGACACCGCTTGTGTATAGGCGATACGGTCAATCAGGGAACTTCCCGCTATATCGTTGTAAACTTCATCGCTGATATAATTCAAGACCGCCTGCCCCTCGCCGCCAGCCTTGCGGATGTTCTGATCGTGAACGGTGTCCATCAGGCCAGACCCCAGGGAGAAGATCGTGGTAAACAGTATCGTAGTCAAAACGATTGCGATAATCGCAATGATATTCCTGCTTTTGCTGGCCTTGAAGTAGCGGCCTGACAGCTTTTTGATAACCGCACCGTTGTTGTTGCCGAATAAAATGTCATTCATAGTCAGCGCCCCCTTACTCAAAAATCCTGCCGTCCTCAATGCGGATAATGCGGTCGGCAAGCTGGGCGATCTCGTTGTTATGGGTAATCATTACCAGCGTTTGATGGAATTTGCTGCTGGTCGCTTTCAAAAGCCCCAGCACATCGCCGCTGGTCCGGCTGTCCAGGTTGCCGGTGGGCTCGTCCGCCAGGACGATAGCGGGCTTGGAAACAAGGGCGCGGGCGATGGCGACACGCTGCTGCTGTCCGCCGGACAGGTTGTTGGGCATATTGTTCAGCTTGTTCTCCCTCATCGTTCAGCTCGGCCAGTTCCTTGCCCTTGATCTGAACGCTGCCAGAGGTCGGCACGTCCAGCCCGCCCATCATGTTCAGCAGGGTAGACTTGCCGCTGCCGGATGTTCCAACAATGGTGGCAAATTCCCCCTGCTCGATGGAGAGGGTCACGCCGTCCAGCGCCTTTGTGATGTTTTGCTCCACGCCGTAGTATTTTTTGAGATCGGTTGTCTGCAAAATGCTCATGGGTTGCACCATCCTTTCTGTGATACCGCTATCATAACAGCCAATCCTCACAGAAATGTCACAAGCCGCTGGTTTTTCATCTTCTCCCTTTACTGCCTACAACTTGACCGTAAATATTGCCCATGCTATAATCAGTGCGGCAAACCATAATCTGTGGAGGTATGGAAAAATTATGGAAGAACATCAAGGTGAATGGGGAGAGCTGTCACCAATCATCGAGGAACATATCAATTTCACGATGGAACGATATCGTGAAACAGGGAGTGTATTCAAGAGCATTGTCGCAAAGATTGGGTTTTTTCCGTATATGGAATGCCTCGGGAAAGTGCTGATGGATAAGGATTGGAATCGGCTGAATAACCTGATTTATCAGGAAAATTGTTTCAGAAGTTTGTGCTCTCTGATGTGTGGAGATACTCATTATTGGGCTTTTCTTGATATGCTGGATGCGCTTGCGGTGGGAAATATGAAAACACTGGACCTGCTTGTCCCCCGCAAAACGGAACGGGTAACACATATTTATTCTACCTACCGGCCCGCCACCGATATGCTGATTGGACTTTGGCGCAGGGACAACAGCGTTTTGGAGTATGCCGTTCCAAAGGCAAAAAAATTTGTATCGGGAAAAAGTCCGCAATGGGACCGGGCGACCGTCGCTTACCTGCTTGCGTTATATGATAAGAACCCGGAAGAAGCGGGGGTACAATTAGAGCTTGTGTGCAAGGGAGCGATGCGGTCAGATTTTGACCCTGATACCGATAAAGTGCTTTTTGTCCCGGCACATGGATTATATCAGCTTGCCGCCTGCTTGTGGGGCGAAGCGCTGTTTCGACAGTTACCCATGCCAAATCATAAAATTTTTTCCAAGGAATACGCCATTTGGAGGAATACGCAACAGGTACAGCCTGAGTTGTTTGTCAAATATCCGGAACCAAGGTTCGATCAAGTTTTAGTCAATCCTGAGCTTGAAATGGCAGGGCAGAATTAGTATTATCTAGGCAGTTATCTATTATGGATAACTGCCTGTTCTGTTTTGTCAATCAAATTCCCACATCACAGCCCGGTTGATGTAATAGCCTGGGGTCCTGATGAAATCTTCCCAGCAGGCAACCGCATGGAATATGTCATGCTCTAAGTCCAGGAACCAGACTTTTTGCGATTCCGGTTCCCACAGGAGCATGACATCAAAGTCCTCGCTGTCCTCCACCAGAGAGAGGAGCCGCTGTCCCCGATAGCTGATTTCCGCCACATCGGTATAGGCAAAGAGCCGGACCCAGCCCAGCTCCTTCTCCTCCGGGAACTCCAGCCGCAGCGGGCCGGTTTTGAAATAGTCCCTCATCTCCGCCGGTACATGGTATCGCGCAAACAGCGCGTCCTGCTCCGCCTCTGTAACCGCCGGCTCTATGGACTGAATGTACTGCGCCGTTTTCATATGCCCGTTGACCCGAGCAGCGGTGTAGGGCCGGTAGCCATACTCGTTGGTGATCGTCAGGTCCGCCCCCCGCTCTACCAGAAAGCGCACCATCTCCGTATGCCCTTCGGCCGCTGCCCGCAGGACCGGCGTACCCTGGCCGTCGTTTTGGCTGTTTACATCCACCCCGGCTCCCAGCAGATAGGTCACAACAGCTCGGTGGTTATCACTGGCGGCGTGGCAGAGGGCGGTCCCGCCCCGCTCCCGGAGGGGGAGGCCCAGCCGGTCCAACATCGCCGGACAGTCCTCGTTCCACACGTCCGACAGGTTGAGGAGCAGACGGGTGATGTCCCGCTCCTCCCGGCCAAACTGCCCACCGTGGTCCAGCATATAGTCCAGCAGGGCAAAATTGTTCCGGCGGATGGCCATGTAGAGGGCGTCGCTTTTCGGTCCCAAGTCCACCAGATGATAGTCAATCAGCATTTTGACGATCTCCGTCTGGTCATGGGACAGGGCAAAGCCGAAGGCGTCGGAGTAAGTGGTTATTTCCTTCCCATCCAGCTTTACCATTGTTGGGATATTTCTCCGCAGCTCCACAGTCTTACCCTTCCGAAAGAGCAGGCTTCCGTCCTCCGCCATGCGGCGCATGGCCTCAAGGTCTCCGGCTAAGATTGCCTCCCCCGCTGGGGGCATGGATGGTTTTTTGTGCATAGAGGACTGCCTCCCTTTATCTTCTGACGTGTTTATGGGGGAGAGGGATAAACGGAAACTCATTCTGTATCTTCCCAATTATCCGGAATACAATCAAAAGAACCATACTTCCGCAAGAAAAAATGATTCTCTTTGTATTCAAAGGTAACAGGAAGCTGTGTGTTTTTTACGGTACACCAGTAATCAAAAACAATATTATGCGGTTCCTCAATATAAATAATTGCTAACTCAAAGGGGAACTCTTTTCCTTGTGGGGCAGGGTCATTTTCCATGCTTTGCGAATAATCAAACCGTAAAATTCCTTTGGGGCTTGGAAGGCACACATACCCGCACCCGCCGTTTTTAATTCTTTTTTTCTGGTTAAAGCGTTGAACAAGATTATCCAACTCGCAAATATGCTTTGCCAAAAAAACAAGAAAAGGCTTTACTTCAGCAAG
>CAMWJF010000112.1 GCA_947174505.1 uncultured Lachnospiraceae bacterium | reverse complement strand
TGGTGTGAGAGGTCGGAATTTCTCAATTGAGAGAAATTCCTCCTACTCGATTGTCAAATTTTAAAAAGAATGAAGGAGAAAAAATGTCGGCAAACGTAGAAAGCATGTTTTACACAAGGGAGAAGCCATGGCACGGTCTTGGGACAAGGGTGGAGGAGGCGCCCACATCAGCGGACGCGCTGCACCTTGCGGGGCTGGACTGGGAGGTGGCGCAGGAACCAATCTTTACGGAAGGAGGAGACGCCATTGCCGGATATAAGGTAAATGTCCGCGACAGCGACAGGAAGGTGCTCGGTGTGGTAAGCGATCGCTATAAGATCATCCAGAACAGGGAGGCGTTCTCCTTTACGGACACGCTGCTCGGGAGCGGCGTGCGGTATGAGACGGCGGGTTCCCTGCAGGAAGGGAAGCGGGTCTGGCTTCTGGCAAGATTGCCGAGGGAGTATATCATTGCGGGGGAGCGCATTTCGCCCTATCTGGTATTCAGCAACTCCCACGACGGGAGCGGCGCCGTGCGGGTGGCGCTGACCCCGATCAGGATTGTCTGCAACAACACATTGAACCTTGCGCTGGAAAGGGCGAGCCGTTCATGGTCTATGATCCACACGGGCAACATCAGCGGCAAGATGCAGGAGGCAAAGGATACCCTCTTTATGGCGGAGACATACATGGACAGCCTTGGGGAAGAGTTTGAACGCCTGCGGCGGCAGAAGGTGACCGACAGCCAGGTAAAGGAGTATGTGGAGCAGTTACTTCCGCTGGAGAAGGAGGCGACGCCGGTGCAGGAGAAAAATACCATGAAACTGCGGGCGGACATGCTGCGCCGTTACTATGACGCGCCCGACTTGCGGGGCGTGGGGAACAACGCTTACCGCTTTGTCAACGCGGTGTCCGATTTTGCCACCCACGCAAAGCCGCTGCGCCGGACGGCAAACTATAACGAGAATCTCTTTATGCGCACGATGGATGGCAATCCCATGATCGACAGGGCATACCAGCTTGTAAAGGCGGCGTAAACAGGGAGAAGCGGTAACTTTTGGTCTTAAGGGATTAAGGGAAACAGTATATCACGGGAAAAATAAGGAATGGATAAGGACGGTCGGGCATTGGGTTCCGGCGGCCCTTATTCTTTTGACAGTGTCCGGGACACATACCGGGCAGGAGAGGAGGAGTGACATGTTCAGCAAAATAACATTAACAGGAGTCAGTAACGCGGAATGGCTCAGATTAAGGAAATCGGGGATCGGCGGCTCCGACGCAGGGGCGATTTGCGGCGTAAACCCCTACAGCAGCGCAATGAAGGTATTCCGGGACAAGACAAATGACGAAGTGGAGGAGCAGGACAGCGAAGCGATCCGCATCGGGCATGATCTGGAGGAGTATGTGGCACAGCGGTTTACGGAGGCGACAGGATTAAGGGTGCGCCGCTCCAATTATATGTATCGGAGCGTAGAAAATCCCTTTATGATCGCAGATATTGACCGTCTGGTAGCGGGTGAGGATGCGGGACTGGAATGCAAGACAGCCAGCGCCTACAATGCGGACAAATGGGCGGATGGGAATATCCCGCTTCACTACATTATGCAGTGTTACCATTACATGGCGGTGACTGGGAAAAGGGTATGGTATATCGCGGTGGTTATCCTTGGTAGGGAGTTTACCTACCGCAGATTAGAGTGGGATGACGATTTAATTGAAAGGCTCATTTCCATAGAAACGGATTTCTGGAATAACCATGTGGCGAAAGGCATCATGCCGCCGCCGGATGGCAGCAAAGCCTGTGACGAGGTTCTGGAACAGTATTTCCATACGGCGAAGAAAGCCAGCGCCATTGCACTTGTCGGGTTTGACGAAAAGCTACGGCGACGCGAGGAAATCCTTGGATTTATCTCTGAATTACAGGCGGAGCAGAAGCAGATCGAGCAGGAGGTGAAACTTTTCATGCAGGACAATGAACTGGCGAGCAGTGACAGCTTCCGCGTTTCATGGAAAAACATTGACTCCACAAAACTCGACACAAAGCGGATTAAGGAGGAACGACCAGAACTTTATGCCGATTACGGTAAAGTGTCCCATTCCAGACGGTTTGAGGTGAAGGCAGCATAAGTGGCATAGCGGCAGGGGAATGGATTGGAATTAAGATGCAATCGCGGGATTTGTGTCGGTGCGGTTTGAACAAAGTCGAGAGCAAAAGCGGAGCAGAAATGAGGTAAAAGGTTGAATAAATTTTCTGATGGGCAATTTATCCAACCAAGAACCTGTGCCGAAACGCTACAAATTCGGCTCGTGTCCTCAGCGTGAAATGCTTCGGAGTGGAGGAAAAGATGGAACAAAATATAATCAGATTGCTTAAAGCGGATGAGATCGAGTGCAGGGTGGCTGTTATCAAAGAAAACGGCTTAAGCCTGTTACTCTATAAGGATGCGAGAGTAGACCAGCGTATTCTTGATGAAACCTTCGGACCTTTTGGATGGAAGCGGAGCCACCAGAGCATAGAGGGGAACCTTTACTGCACGGTGGAGATCCATGATATGGAAAGCGGCGAATGGGTGGCGAAGCAGGATGTGGGCACCATGAGCTATTCGGAGAAGGAGAAAGGACAGGCTTCCGACAGCTTCAAGCGGGCGTGCTTCAACTGGGGGATTGGAAGGGAACTCTATACCGCGCCTTTTATCTGGATACCCGCAGGAAAAGCTTCGATTATGTACAAAGAGGATCAGAATAAGGTGAAACGTTTTTACTGCAATGACCGTTTCTCGGTCTCTTCAATCCGGTACAACGATGACCGGGAGATCAGCGCCCTTGTGATTGTAAATGAAAGAGGAGAGTCTGTATATGAACTGAAAGAAAAGGGAGCAGGGACGACGGCTGCCCGTAAAGGGAAAGCCGCTTTGGGAAATGGAAGCAAATCAGAATCGGCGCAAAAGCCAGCGCAGGAAAATACGGCAGGGAAAGTGAAGAAAGACACAGAGGAAAAGACACGGAAAGAGCCCAAGCCCCTTTCCAGAGAGCAGATGGATTCCTTACAGGCGGAGCTGGACAGAACGGGCGTGACGATGGAAACCGTACAGGGCAGATACCAGATCAGAGAGCCGGGGACGATGAGCGCGGAACTCTACGGCAGGGTGATGTCGGCGCTGAAACGGACAAAATCAACGGAGGCGGCATAAGACGGGACAATAGGAGAAAAGAATGGACAGATGGAATGGAGAAGGGAAGGTGAAGAAAAATGATGGGTTTTGAGGAATTTGCAGAGCATGTTTTAGAAGTAATCCACGCGAAGGTGGGCGGCGCATTTCAGATCAAAAAACAGACGGTGACGAAAAATAATAGTGTAAAGCTGACTGGGATCACGGTGGTGAAAGGAGAAGCAGATATCGGATCCTGTGTGTATCTGGAGGCGTTTTACCGGGAGTATGAAACCGACGGGATGAGGCTTGAGGAGATCGTGGATGAGGTTTACAGACTGATTGTGAAAAATGAGGAGGAAACGCTGGATTTTGACATAGCGGGCTTTAAAAGATGGGAAACTGTCCGGGGAAATGTTTACGCGAAGCTCATTAATATGGAACAGAATAAGGAACTGCTTGGGAAGATTCCGCATAGAATCTTTATGGATCTGGCGGTGGTCTATTATGCCGTTGCCAGAGACCATGCACAAAAGGACATCGGGACGATCCTTATCTATAACGGGCATATGGAAATGTGGGGACAGGAAGAGGAGAATCTTTATCGGACAGCAATGATAAATATGCGCGCTGAAGGCGATGCCGATTTTGCCGCGATCGAAACCGTTATAAAGCACATCGCGCCGGGCATCACATTTCCGACTGCGTCCAGCAGTGTTTCGTGGGATACGAGAATGTACATACTGACAAACCGCCGTAAGCGTTTCGGGGCGGCAGAGATCCTTGATAAGAAAACCCTGCGGATGATCGCGGACAGGGTCGGCGATGGGTTTATTGTACTGCCCAGTTCGCTGCATGAGACGATCGTACTGCCCCCAAAGGCTAAATCAGAATATGAACGGCTGGCAGATATGGTGAGGGCGGTCAATGATACACAGGTGGATGTGGAAGAGCGGTTATCCTGCCATGTGTACGCGTACAGCAGGGACGAGGAGACATTAAAGATCGTTGCGTGATGGTGGATGTCTGTAAGGAAACGGAGAGATAGAGGAGATAAATGGAATATGAAGCGTTTAAGGAAAGTGTATTAAAGGGGCTGCAGGAAAAGTATGGCGGTCATGCCACAGCCAGAGTTGAAAAGATACTGAAAAATAATGGAATACACCATGACGGCATTGTAGTCGAACTGGGTGAAGGGAAAGGAAGCACAGGTCTGTTTATCCCGTTGGAATGGTTTTACAGACTGTACAATGGCGGGAATGCGGATATGGAGGGATGTATCCAGATCATAGCAAAGGTCTGTGAAGAACACAGGGAGACGGACTGTGTCAGGGAACTGCTGCAGAAGATGGCGTGCTGGGAACGGATCAAAGGAGATATATACCCCATCCTTCTCTCCAAAAAAGAGAACCGGGAAATGCTGGAACGGGTGGTTTCCACGCCAATGCTGGACATGTCGATGGTTTACATTGCCCGTGAAGAGATCGGAGGGCGATGTGTCGGAATCAAGATCGACCATCGGATGTTAGAAACCTATGGGATCAGTGCAGAGCGGTTGCATAAACAGGCGATGGAAAATCTGATGAATGACGGCTACCAGTTCCGGGACATATACAGGTTTGTCGTAGAGCAGGGCTACCTTGAGCCGGAGAAGCAGGATCTGGAGGAGGCAGGAAAAGTGGAAAAGACAGAAAAAGCATATATCCTCACCAATGCAGTGAAGTTTTACGGGGCGGCAGGGATTCTGGACAGGAAGCTGGTGCGGGAATTTGCCGGAGGGAGGAATTTCTTTATTCTTCCGTCCTCTGTCAATGAAACCATTTTTGTCCCTGCAGGAGATGGAAGCGGCATGGAAATCTATAACGGTATGGTAAAAATGGTGAACGAGATGGATGTTGACGACGAGGAGCGGCTTACAGACCATGCGTATTTCTACGACGGGGCGGCGGATGAGATCAGAATGTGCGTCTAAATATATGAGGGCGGGTATTCAGACAGCATATATATTAAGGAAGAAGGTGGTACGGATGAATGAGGTTTTGAAAGCGGTTCTGATCGGGATTTTTACGACGATAGTGGCGGCGTTGAATAAGGTTGGGGAAGGGTGACGGATAGTAACCGTATCAATATGGGATTTCTGGAAGAGGTAGTTCTTCCGGGAATCCCATATTGGGATGCGGGGAAAAAGACAGGGGATTCCTATGTTCCGATGTTTTGGAACATATTAATTTATGGAAATTTGTATCAATAGCTAACGTTTATTATAAATTTTAGTAATGTATACCACTAATTCATCGGAACAACGGAAAGGGACATCACAAATGACATTAGTGTATATTGTCAAAAGAAGGAAAAATTGTGCTAATATAATATGGATAGCAGTTGATATAAAAATAGAAGGAATAGGGGATTAGTAGTATGGATTATGCGGCATCATTTTATGAACTTTGCTTTAGGGAGTTGATTAAAGACATTGCGGAGTATTGCAATAGTAATTTGGAAGAAAAAGAAAAGAAGAAAAAAGAATGTGCGCTGGAAAAAGAGGGGGTAGAGGAGGGACAAGAATGTATTCTGGAAAAAGAAATGATAGAGGATGAACTGGAATATATTCAAAAAAAATTTGAGAATAAAAAAATTCGATTTCTATTTGAGCGTATTTTGAATAAGGATACTTATTATAAGTGGATGGATGCTATCTTGATAGCTGACATTATAAAAGGAGAAGGAAAGGGGCGTTGGGGGGAAGTGGATTTTACCTCTATACGCCAAAACGGGAAAAATATAAAAGATATCATATGGATATTGAAATTGAGCTTTGCAAAATATCCCCGGGCAAAGAACGAGGATACGGAAGGGTGTGAAACAGATAGAAGCAGCTATGGACGATTTGAGCAGCTATTGAATAAAATTGATTTTCCAAATGGGGAAGAACAGTTATTTTATTATGATAAAGATACTTTATATTTTAACGGTTTGGTGGATAACGGCGATATCATATATAGCTTGAAGCAGGAGAGTATTGTAGCATATGGGGGTATCTGGAGAGAGAAGAATGAAGGGCTGTTCTTAAATGCACTGAAACAAAGTAATTTACAGATAATGCATCAAAAATTAAATAAAAGTTTCCCAGTTTGTCGGACTATAGAAAACTGCCTATAATCCGACAATTGA
>CAMWJF010000111.1 GCA_947174505.1 uncultured Lachnospiraceae bacterium | reverse complement strand
CCGATAGCCGCCCTTTTCTAAGAGCTTCCCGCACTCTATGAGGATTGTGCCTTTTTGGTCTGTTCCGTCAAGACAAAAAAAGTGTGAATTTGAAATTTAATAATTTCCGCTTTGAATATCCCTTAAAATCATGCGTTTCAGCTTATCCTGCAAGGTTTCCTTGCTCGTTTCGCTAAAGTGACAGGTCACAAGGTAGGTTGTTTTGCCTATGGTCTTTACAAGGTGCGGGCGGCGTTCCTGCGTCTGTTGGTTATCATTATTTTTTTGCATATACATAAATCTCCTTTACATGAAAAGAGGGCATATAGAGTAATCTCCATACGCCCACCGTTGATAGTGGCTGTCTGTTCCCTTATTTGCATAAAATTGACATTGCATTTTCCGGCTTATATACTTGTTGCTTACTGCCAAATAAAGGTATACAGGACAGAAAAATGTTGTATATATGCAACGGATAGAGAGGTATTAAACAGGGGAAAAATGATAGTGCTGACATTTTCGGACAGTGAGGAAACAGTCTTTCAGAGGGTGGTTTCCCTCTTTGTCATATCTGATTAGTTTATAGTGTCATATCGTGTTTTTTGGTTTTCTCCTTTCCCTGTTCAATCGACGGTATTGTTTGCTCAATGCAACGCTTGACGGTTTCCGCTTCAGCAACTTCTTCTTTCAGCTTGCGTACTTCTCTATAAAGGCTGTCTTTCTGCGCTGTGAGGGTGGCAACCTCGGCTTTCCATGCTTTCGGTCTTAGCTTGGTGTCGCTCCCTAAATGCTCTTTCAGATACCTCTCTGCTCGGTCATACAGTGCAAGCTCGGTGCGGTAGCGTTCCGCATATTCTTCCTGTTTCTTCGGCTTGGTCTGTTTGTATGCCTTGTGGTATTCCCGATACTGGAGATAGTTTTCCGCTTGGTCTATCAGTTCTTTCCTCCCGTGGAGCAGCTTTTCCGTCTGCTTTATCTCGCTGTTGGTATTCCAGTATCTTTTCTTCATTCCCGACAGCGTTTCCTGCAACTCGGACAGGGTAGAGATGTTGTTGCCCTGCAAGAAACTGACCGCCTTTGCAAAAGTTTTCAAATCCCTTATTTTCCCGTATCGGCTGTTTGGCTGTCCTGTCTGCTGCATGGCAGTATTCAGCAGTTCAAGAAGCGTAGGGGATTGGACAGGAACGGAATGGATAGGATTGATGGATTGATTCTTCTCCTGTGCTGATTGTTCCTTTACCCATTTTCCCAATTCCGCAATCCTGCGTCTGACTATTTTCAATAGCCTGTTCTGCTCTTTTATCAGACGGTTTTTATCGCCTTTCTCGGTCACAATCCCCCTGCGTTCCATTTGGGTAGCAGACACGCCCATGTGTACGCTCGGTATCTGTTCTATGCCCTGCCGTTCATAGGAACGGTGGTCAACTTTTTCCTGTATGCCCTGCTCGGCAAGGGAACGGTTGACACAATCCGCCCATGCTTCCCGCCACAACTCGGCTTTGTCTTTGCTGTTCCAGTCTACGGTGTCAATCTTCCGGCTTTTGAAGCTCCCGTTTTTCAGCTTTATCCGCTGACCGTTTTTGTCCAAGATGTATTCCTTTTTTGATTTCGCTCCCCATTCGCCGGACTGTTCCAGTGGTCGCATGGTCAGCATGATGTGGGCGTGCGGGTTTCCGTTTTTCTTGTCATGGACTGCTATATCCGCACACATTCCAACGGACACAAAATTTTTCTGCACATAATCACGCACAAGCTGTATCTGCTGTTCCCTGTCAAGCTCTATCGGAAGTGCGACTTCAATCTCCCTCGCAAGCTGTGAGTTCTTGGACTTCTCGATTTTCTCAACGGCGTTCCAAAGGGTGGAACGGTCTGCAAAGTCGGGCGGGGCGTGGGGCGGCAGTAGTATCTCTGTATGCACAATCCCCCTTTTCCTTGTGAAGTCATGGGTAATGCCGTCATATTCGTTTTTGAGTATCTCGCCGCTTCGGTATGCGGAAGCGCCAACGGCTGACATTCCTTTCCCTCTGCTGATAATCTTAATCGTACAATGGTAAATCGCCACGCTTTCAGCCTCCTTTCGGGTGGCACATTTTAGACTTTGTGGACAGTTATGCCCCGCACTTTGGGGTATAACTGTACGCAAAGTTCACTAAAGGGTAGGGCGGTACGCCCGTAGGGGAATTGTCGTTTCCCCTGTTGGCTGTCGCAAGACAGACAATGCCCTCTGCAAGAGCCCTCGGAGAGCGCACACACCGGAACGGTGTATAAGTGCGCCCTTGTCAGAACAAGGGAGATTTAATTCTCCCCCTTTGGCTTTTCCGTCCTGCGCAAAAATTCCTGCGCCTGTGCCGTTCGTAAAGCGGTTTCAAGCAAGCCTTTAATCTGCTCGTTTGTGTACTGTTCCGGCTGTTCAAGCAGGCTTTCCAGTATCGCCCCACGCTCCACAAGGCGGTGCGTCCTTATCTTGCGTTCCTCGTTTTTCTTTTGGTTGAGCAGCTTTTTCTTTTTGTTCTGCAACTGCCTTATTTCTTCCTCGGCTTTTGCAATCTGTTCGCTGATGTTCCCCATGCGTTCCCCTCCTTTCTGCGCTGACGCTGTGGGTAGGATATTTGTGTAAAAGAAAAAGACATCTTCGTTGATTGAAAATGCCTTTTTCAGATACGCAACTATTTAATTTTTATCAGAGTTTATTCACTTCCGACATAAGCCGTATGCCGTCATGCAAGCCTAACTTATAAGCGATTGCGCCGTAGACTGCGCCGCATTGGTTTGTGGTGCTGATTGCCCTGTCAACAATGCGTTTCTGCTCTTTGTTCAGCCCTGCCTTGTCCAGTTCCTCATATGCCTTATCCTGTTCTTTCAGTACCGCCTTGTGGGTTCTGTCTTTTTCAACGGCTCTGTCTAAGGCTTTGTAAGACCTTATATGCGCAAGCAGGTCTAACAGGCTTCCCGTTTTCTTTCCCATTTTTTCCATGCCTTTACTCCCTATGAGTCTTTCAGTACATCTTCCAGTTCTTTCGGGTGGTTCGCCCATGCCTGCGCTTCCTCGTGCGGCACGCCTGCCTTTGCCAGTGCCATGTAAAGAATGACTTTGAAATAAAGCTCCGGCTGTGTGTCATAAAGCCACTCAAAGTATTCTTTGAGTTCATCAAGGGTTATCCCTATGTCGGGCTTGTCTGCCGCCTTTCCCTCTTGGCTTCCTGTTTCCGATCCGCAGAGTTTCCCACGCACCTGCTCCCAGTCAAAATGCTCCCAATCCCTGCTCCAAATCTTTGTTGTTTTCATAAATTCATCACTCCATAAGTCCGGCTTGCATTTCTCCAATATGCCCTCAATGCCTGTCTTTTCCGCAAGGCTGAGCCGCATATCCAAAAGTTCTTCCCGCTTTTCTTCTGGCAGGCATTTGAGAATGTCCTCATAGTCCATATCTGCCATTGGCGTATTTGCTGTGAGATTGATAAGCTGCGTGTGCAGCCATTCCTCCCAAAGTTCATCAAACAGGCTCTTACAGTCATAAAAGCTGTCTATGTTGTCAAAGCCAAACGGAAATTTGAAATACTGCAATTTTACAAAGCCGTATTTTCCGGCATTGAGGACAACCAAGTCCTCGTTTTGAAAGAGTTCTGCAAAAGCGTCTGCCACTTTTTGGCAGTTTATTTTTTCCTCGTCTGTGATATATCGTCTTTTATACATAGCCTCTCCTTTAGCTGATTATCCGCTGTCATGCTGTTTTTGACTTAGAGAAACGTGTCCTGTGCATAAAAGATTTCTGACGTTATAAGAACGCCCAAACGGAAACCACGCTCAAATTTTACCTGTTCAGCACATATGCTTTCCTCAAAAAGTGCTTCTACCAGTTCTTCCAGTACCGCCTTTTGTTTGTCGTTCAGTGTTTCGGCTAACTGGTCTTGAAGTTCGTTGCCCTTTTCGCATAGTGCCTGATGTTCGGGAGTTCGCCGTTCCGTACCGCTGTCTACTCGAAGCTGGTCGGTCAAAAGTGCTTCCAAAATCTTTCCCATTTCGTTATCCTGTCCTTTCTTTTTTGCCCATAAGCCGCTTGCAAGACAGAGCCGGACAGTGCTATAATATTTGTGCGGCTCGCCTTGTTGCGGGTGGCATACTGTGAAGTGGTGCAAATACCTTTGCCGGTGGCACCACTTCCTCTATAAGTTTTCAAGGGCTTTTATCCCGTCACGCAATCCCTGTGGGCGTTTAACGTTCTTGCGCTCGCAGTAATCGTCAAGGATTTGTAATTCCTCTTTCGTTACCCGAATATCCAAACGGATATTTTTCGGATTTTCTTCAACAGGTCGCCCTCGCTTTTTGGTCGGCATATACACCCCCTTTCCTTGCCGGTACTCTTATTATAATTGATTACCGACAACAATTCAAGGATTATTTACCGACAACAAATATATATCAGACTGGATATATGCCAATTATCTGAACTTCAAGAATTTCGATTTCCGCAATTCAAGAATTTCGGTTTTCGCAATTCAAGAGTTTCGATTTTCGCAATCTAATAATACTGATATTATTTAGACTGATTATATTCATACTTATCAATCAATCATATCCTTTCCCTTCCTTTCCTTCCCCTCCCTAGTCGGTGTCACTGACAAAGTTCTTGACGTAAATGGTGTTCGGTTTCCCCATTCCCTTCCTTACGCTCTCGATAAGCCCTATGCCTTTTGCGCTGTCAAGCTCCGCAAGCAGTCTGACCGCTTTGCCGCTTGCACAATGGAAACGCTCCTGTATCTCGTCAATCGTGAAGTAGAGGTATATGCGCCCCTGTTCATCAATCCACCCGTTTTTCAGTGACAGTTCCATGCGGTCTATCAGCATACCATAGAGCAGTTTTGCGTCTGTGGAGAGTACATCAAAGCGGCTGTCCGTAAATAACATCTTCGGTATGCGGTAAAAAGCATATTGTGCGCCCTGTTTCCCGTAGAAGTAATCAAATAGCATTTTTCCTTTCTCCTTTCCCTGTTTGAGTAGTGTTTTTCTCCTGTTCCCATGCGTGGGTAAAGAAGAATACCCTTTCATGGTTCTGTTTTCCGTTTTCCCTGTCTGAACAGCAGATTTTAAGATTAAAATGCCCGTATCTGCCGCTTGTTCAAATCTGTGTTGGGCATTTTCCAGCCCTTTGTTTGATTTGTATTAAAATAGCACCTAAGATTTCTCCCAAGTGCTTTGACAAGTTGATAATATATGACCTCATTTGTCCGCTTATGAATATTTTTTCTCTAATTCTTCTTCGGTTAATCCCAATCTATGTAACAGTATTTGTTTCCGCAACTCAATCTCGTCTTTCTTACGTTCCACATAATTATGCCCGCAATATTGCCAAAACTTACATTTCCTGTTACTGCATTCCTCCATTTTCCGGCATTTTATTTTGTGATAAAACACCCATGCCCATATAAAAGGGATTGAAGCAAAATAAAGCATTACAAGCCACCCAAAAACATTAGCAATGAAATTCATTTTCTTACCTCCTAGTCAATCGTACATAAAAAAGTTTTCTCTGATATAGGTCATATTATCATCGCTACGGATTTCCTCTAACAGCTTTCTTTTCTTTTCCACTTCCATTAGTTCAAAATCAATCTTCTCGTCGGGCAGAAAACAGAAAATCTCTCTAATGCCTTTCATAATTTCCAGTTCCTCATTTTCCTCTGACTGCAAGCAATTCTGATTCCTTTTTTCAAAAACCATTACCACACAATCCGCTACAACATAGATTGCTTTAGGTGTGTCAGTGTCGTCAAAATCTAACCCGTATCTTACATTTGCAAAGTTCAGCAAATCATCAATAATCTTTACTGCAAACGGCTTTCTCCTTTCAAATGTTTCAAAATCAAGTTCATATTGGGAAAGGAAAGTTATATCTAAATAAAACGTGACCTTTCCTGCCCCCGTTTTGACCAGTTCCATATATTCTATCAGTCCTCTGCTACATTCTTAAAATCATGTTATAAATGCTATTCTATCATTCCTTTTCATTTCTGACCAGTATTACGGACAATATTTCTTCTAAAAAATTCATACAATGATATTGACCTCAATATTGGTCTAAGAAAGGAAGGTACAAATGGAACAAAAATTGCGGAGAGATAGGAATATCGGCAACAATCTGAAAATCCTCCGAGAAAAGCACAAAATTTCACAAGAAAAGCTCTGTGCTTTATTACAACAACGTGGTTGTGATATTGGTCGTTCAACTTATGCCAAATATGAAAATGGCGAATTGAATATCAAAATCAGTGTCCTTATAGAATTGCGCAAAATATATGACTGCACCTATGATGATTTCTTTGAGGGATTGGATATTCAAGAATAGCCGCCTTTTTTTGCTGGCTGCTCCCTTTTCTTCACTTTGATGCGCTGCTTATTCTGTACTACGCAGACGCTT
>CAMWJF010000110.1 GCA_947174505.1 uncultured Lachnospiraceae bacterium | reverse complement strand
AATTGTCGGATTATAGGCAGTTTTCTATAGTCCGACAAACTGGGAAACTTTTAATTAAAATAGTTGAAAAAATAAACAAAGCATTGTCCTGTTAGAGGGATTACAGAATGTGGTCTTATGTTTGCAGAAAGGGACCTAAACTGCAGATGATAAATGGGAGAGTGCTTTGCCGCTAAAAGATGACAGTGTACGGAAGAGAATTTACAGTGCCTGCGTTGCCGCGCCTGGTAGTTTTTGCCAGACGCGGCATTCTTTTTGCCCTGGAAAAGCGGCGTACGCTTTTCATAACCGTTCCCCGCCGCCTCCGGAATCTGATACCCATCAACAGTCAAATTTCGGAGGTACGGATGAAAGAGAGAGATTTTTATTTATATATAGAAGGAAAACGGGTCAGGGTCAGTGAGGAAGTGTACCGGGAGTATTACAAGGGAGAACGCAAAGAGCGGTACTTTATGAAGGACCTGAAAGCAAAAAGGGTTACGGTTGACCCGCAGACGGGAAAGGCCACTATCATACCGGGACGGGAAGATTCTTATGAACGCCTGATGGAAACACACAGGCAGTTTGTATCTTATGGGAATGTGGAGGAGCAGACAGTCCGGTCGCTTTTATTGGAACAGGCGCTCGGAAACCTTTCCCCCAAAGAGCGGGAACTGATTGAAGAAATTTATTTTCTGGAGAAAACGGAGCGGCAGGTGAGTGAGGCGCTTCACATGGCTAAGACGACTTTAAGGCGCAGGCACAGGGAGGCGTTAAACAAGCTGAGAACATTCCTGGAGAAAGAAAATTAAAAAAATTTTTCCTTAAGCGGACCAGGGGGCATTTCCCAACGGCTAATTATATAAGGGCAGCTTTGGGTGCCGATGGACTTTGACAAACAACAGGGAGGATCTGTTCATAACCAGTATTCAAGTTTCTCCTGCTGTGTGGGGCTGTAAAAGCAAGCGGCCCAGGCACGGGCGCGATGACTGCCTGCGGACGTAAACAGGATAAGGAAGGGAAGTTATTTTCCTCGTCTCGCCTGTCTGCCCCGTCAAACAAGATGACTTCAAAGGCATGAGCGGTAACCCTAAGGGCCTGTGGCCGGCGTATGGCAGCGCCGGGACCGCCATGAGCCGCCAGTATACGGAGAACCAGCATATATCCCGTACCGCAGGGTGAAAGGGGGATACTGAGGGAACGGCCCGGGCAGCCTCGTCAACTGCCGCCACCTTCTGTCGGTATCATGGCGCTTACCAGCCATAAGCGGCTTGAATATTCCTGTACCGGGGCAGGGCAGAGAGACGGTCATGCCGTCTTGGAATACGGTACATAGCGTGAGAAGAACTTCCAATCACTCGCAGCAAGGGCTTCTTCGCGAAGAAGTTCTAAGTCTCACGCAGGAGAATGCCAAAAATAAGGCATTCTCCGCATAGGGTTTGGATGAAATATTCAGATATATAACGGCAGACCGGGGTAACGCTTTAAGGCGTCCCCGGCGATGCCATGATTTACCGGAGAGAGGGGATTAGGATGATGCAGAAAAGTGTGGGAATGGAAAGACAGAATGACAGGGATAGCAGACTGATGGCGGCACTGGCTTATCTGGGGATTTTAGTAGTGGTGCCGTTTTTTATGGAAAAGAAATCAGGGTTTGTCAGATACCATGTAGGGCAGGGAATGACCCTGTTTGTACTGGAAATCGTGTACGACATTGTATATCAGTTTTTGACGGTGGCGGTGTTGCTGGTATCATGGCGGCTTTATTTTATCGTGAGGATCGTCGGTTATGCGGCGTTTTTCTTTCCTGTTCTGGCAGTGACCGGGATCATAAATGTGGTGAACGGAAACGAGAAGGAACTGCCGGTGATTGGGAAAATTAGGCCGATGAAATAGGTCTGGGGAATAATTACGGGGAGGAAAATTGATGAATAGAACAAAGATGCGGGAAACGGATGAACAAATAACGGTTGATATTGAAAAACTATCAGCAATGCTATCTTGTGGATATGCCACGGCACGGAAAATTGGTGAGCAGGCTGAAGCAAGAATTTATATAGGAAAGCGTGTTTTGTATTCGGTAGACAAGATACGAAGATATATTGGTGTCTTGTCTGAATAGAAAATATTGATTGTTATTTTATCGGAATATAATAAATATTAGCTGTTATATGGAATGGTTTTGTGGTATAATATAAATGAAACAAGCCGGAACCATTCCAATATCAGAGAAGGGAGTGAATAAAGAGAGGAGTGGCTTTATGGCTAGAAAAGACAATAAAGGGAGAAATCTTCATACAGGTGAATCACAGCGAAGTGACGGAATCTATATGTATCGATATACGGACGAAAGAAGTGGGAAACGTCAGGCAATCTATGCAGGGGAGTTGTCGGAACTGAGAGCGAAGAAGAAGCAGATTGAAAAGGATCTGGATGACAGTATACTGACAGACTGCGGTGCAAAGAAGCTGACAGTCAATACACTCTTTGATAATTACATGGAAACAAGGGAACTGGCGGAAAACACGCGCATCAACTATATCAAGTTGTGGACTAACCATGTAAGGGATGAACTTGGAAATATGAAGGTAGTGCAGCTTCGTCCGTCCCATGTCAAAGCCTTTTATGCAAAGATGTCACGGGCTGGATATGCCTACAGTACGATTAAGGCAATACATATGCTTCTGTATCCTTCGCTTGAATTGGCAGTCGATGATGATATCATTCGGAAAAACCCTGCCAGAAAGGCAATGTCCAGTGATTACGGGAAAGCGCCGGAGGAAAAAGAGGTATTGACACTTGATCAGCAGAAAAAACTGTTAGACCTTATTCGCGAAAGCAATGTCTATAATGTGTATGTACCTATGTTCATTATCCTGTTAGAGACTGGATTAAGATGTGGTGAGTTGATCGGGTTGACTTGGGAAAACGTAGATATGGAGAACAGAGAACTTATCGTAGATCATCAGTTACTCTATAAAGATTGGGGCGATGGCTATGCATTCCGTGTATCGACACCGAAAACGAAGGCCGGCGTACGGGTCATTCCGTTTACCGAGAACGTGTACAGAGCCTTTTTGGAACAGCGGAAAATAAATTTTATGCTGGGAAGAAGGAACACAGAAGAGATAGACGGGTATTCGGACTTTATATTCATGGCAAAGACAGGGCGGCCATTGATGCCCAGCGCGGTCAATAACGTGATTTACAATGTCGTCGGTAAATACAATAAGGAAGAGGTCATAATGGCCAAGAAAGAGCATCGTAAGGCAGAGCTTCTTCCGAAAATCTCGGTTCACAACTTCCGGCATACGGCCTGCACCAATATGGCTAAGTATGGTATGAATATCAAAGTACTACAGTATCTCATGGGTCATGCCAACAGTGATGTGACGCTGGATGTATATGATCATGTAGGAAGTAAGCAGGATGTCAGAGAGGAAGTTGAGCGTTATGCATTGGCAGTAGGCGGATGAGTTACTACACCAAAAAATAAAAAAATGGTGTAGTAATGGTGTAGTAGAGTGGGATAACGGACGGTATTCTAAATTTTGAAGCACGCAAACCCGCATAAACACCGGGTTTGCAAAATTTTAATAAAATAATTAGCACTCACCTCTTGACAGTGCTAACAATCCGTTGTATTGTGATAGTGTAAGTAGAACAGATAACCACAATACATCCGCATTTGCGAGGAGGTGTATGTTATGAACTTGACGAAATTTACGCAGAAATCCATACAGGCGGTAGAAAGGTGTGAAAAGCTCGCTTACGAGTACGGTAATCAGGAGATCGAAGAAGAACACCTGTTATATAGCCTGCTTACCATTGATGACAGCCTGATTCTCAAACTGATTGAGAAGATGGAGATACAGAAGGAATACTTTGTAAACCGGGTGGAGCAGGGGCTTTCCAAACGCACAAAGGTGCAGGGCGGCCAGATCTTTATCGGGCAGGACTTAAACAAGGCTCTGATCGGTGCGGAGGACGAGGCAAAGGCGCTGGGCGACGAGTATGTGTCCGTGGAGCACCTGTTTCTTGCCATGCTAAAGCATCCCAACAGGGAGATCAAGGAGATTTTTCGGGAGTTCGGTATCACGAGGGAGCGGTTTTTACAGGCGTTGTCCACGGTGCGGGGCAATCAGCGTGTGACCTCGGACAACCCGGAGGCCACTTACGATACGCTGGAGAAATATGGGCAGGATCTGGTGGAGCGGGCGAGGGAGCAGAAGCTTGACCCTGTGATCGGCAGGGATACCGAAATCCGCAACGTCATACGGATCTTGTCAAGAAAGACAAAGAATAATCCCGTACTGATCGGTGAGCCGGGCGTCGGTAAGACAGCGGTGGCGGAAGGGTTGGCACAGCGGATTGTCAGAGGCGACGTGCCGGAGGGACTTAAGGATAAAAAGATTTTCTCGCTGGATATGGGCGCGTTAGTTGCCGGTGCGAAGTACCGGGGCGAGTTTGAGGAGCGTCTGAAAGCAGTTTTGGACGACGTGAAGAACAGCGACGGGCAGATCATTCTCTTTATCGATGAGCTGCATACCATTGTGGGCGCAGGCAAGACCGACGGCGCCATGGATGCGGGTAATATGCTAAAGCCCATGCTGGCCCGCGGTGAACTGCACTGTATCGGGGCGACGACGCTGGATGAGTATCGCCAGTACATCGAGAAGGACGCGGCGTTAGAGAGACGTTTCCAGCCGGTTATGGTGGAGGAACCCACGGTGGAAGACACCATTTCCATTCTCCGTGGACTAAAAGAGCGCTACGAGGTTTACCACGGAGTCAAGATTATGGATAATGCGCTGGTGAGCGCGGCGGTGCTGTCCAACCGCTATATTTCTGACCGGTTTTTGCCGGATAAGGCGATTGATCTGGTGGATGAGGCCTGCGCGCTGATTAAAACGGAACTGGATTCCATGCCCACGGAGCTGGATGAACTGCGCCGTAAGGTGATGCAGATGGAGATCGAAGAGACGGCTCTTAAGAAAGAGGACGATCGTCTAAGCAGAGAACGGCTTTCCAATCTGCAAAAGGAGCTTGCGGAGTTAAAGGAAGAGTTGAATAACCGTATGGCTCAGTGGGAGAATGAGAAGGCTTCCGTGGAAAAACTTTCCAAAATCAGGGAAGAGATCGACGAGGTCAACAGTCAGATCCAGATTGCCCAGCGGGACGGCGACTATGAGAAGGCGGCCGAGTTGAGCTACGGCAGGCTGCCTGCTTTAAAGCAGCAGCTGGAGATTGAGGAGGAAAAGGTCAGCGCTGAAGAGCTATCCCTTGTACACCAGAGTGTGTCTGACGAAGAGATTGCTAAAATTATCTCCCGATGGACAGGGATTCCGGTTTCCAAGCTGACGGAGAGCGAGCGCAATAAGACGCTGCATCTGGATGAGGAACTGCACAAACGTGTAATCGGGCAGGATGAGGGCGTGACAAAGGTAACAGATGCTATCATTCGATCCAAGGCAGGGATCAAAGACCCCACCAAGCCCATTGGCTCCTTCCTCTTCCTTGGCCCTACGGGCGTGGGTAAGACGGAGCTGGCCAAGGCATTGGCGGCGTCCCTCTTTGATGATGAGACAAACATGGTTCGTATTGATATGAGCGAATATATGGAGAAATACTCTGTTTCCAGATTGATCGGGGCGCCTCCCGGATATGTGGGTTACGAGGAAGGGGGGCAGTTGACGGAGGCGGTTAGGAGAAAACCCTATTCGGTGGTGCTCTTTGACGAGATCGAGAAAGCCCATCCCGATGTGTTCAACGTGCTTTTACAGGTGCTGGATGACGGGCGGATCACTGATTCGCAGGGGCGGACGGTGGACTTTAAGAACACGATCCTGATTATGACGTCGAATATTGGAGCGGAATATCTGCTGGACGGGATTGACGCGCAGGGAGCGATCAGGACGGATGCGGAAAAGCTGGTGATGGGTGACCTGAGAAATCATTTCCGGCCGGAGTTTTTGAACAGGCTGGATGAGACAATCCTGTTTAAGCCTCTGTCGAAAGAGAATATCGGCGGCATCATCCGTCTGATTGTGGACGATCTCAACAGGCGGCTGGCGGACCGGGAGCTTTCTATCGAGCTTGCGCCCGAGGCGGAAACATTTGTTGTGGAGAACGCCTACGATCCGGTATATGGCGCAAGACCTCTGAAGCGGTATATACAGAAGTATGTGGAGACACTGTCCGCAAAACTGATTCTGTCGGATCAGGTGAATGCAAAGGATATCATTCTGATTACGGTGGAAAACGGGGCGCTTGCGGCCCGGAGAAAGTAAAAATAGCAGGTGGAATGAAATATAAATGGAACTTGCTATAAAAAGTGAATTGAGAGAGTAAAGATCCGGCGTCGGGGAAAGACACCGGGTCTTTTTCCTTATTCTATAGGATTAGGGTGTCAAAAGACACATTAATTAATATCTGATCTTGTT
>CAMWJF010000109.1 GCA_947174505.1 uncultured Lachnospiraceae bacterium | reverse complement strand
GAATGGATGCATAGGGCGAAAGCCCGTGAACGAGATGAAGCGAAGCGGAATCGAGCGGCAGAGCGGAGTAAAGCGAGAGCGAAATCCCGTGAGCCGGGCGGCAGAGCGGAGTAAAGCGTAAACGAAAGCCCGCAACCCGGGCGTGCATGACGGAGTACACAAAACAATGGAATATATAAAATAATTTGGGGAGGATAAAAAAATGGCAGGACTGTTATCGGGGTTGGAGCAGTTTGGATTGAGCAATCTGGAAAGTATGGATCTCTATGAGACGTCTAAAAAGACGGAAGAGGGAGAGGGAGGAGCAGCAACAGCAGGAGGTCAGGCTGTGCATACGGTGCAGGAGCAGGATTTCCTTTTTGACAAATCCTTTACCTGTCCGCTCTGCGACAGAGAGTTTAAGGCGAGGACTGTGAAGATCGGTAAGGCGAAGCTGGCGGGCAGTGATCTGGATCTGCGCCCCAGATACGAGCAGATTGATCTTTTAAAATATGATGTGATTATGTGCCCGTCCTGTGGTTATGCGTCACTGAGCAGATTTTTCAAGTACCTGACATCTCCTCAGGCGAAAAATATACAGAAGGCAATTTCTGCAAACTTTAAGCCACAGAAGGAGACATCGGAGACCTATACCTATGACGAGGCTCTGGAGCGTTATAAGATGGCTCTGGCAAATGCGATTGTCAAGCAGACAAAGGCCAGCGAAAAGGCGTATATCTGTCTGAAGACGGCATGGCTTTTAAGAGGGCAGGCGGAGCACCTGAATCCGGAAGAGGACGGCTACGAGGAGAAGAAAAAGCAGTGTGAGGCAGAGGAAGAAGAATTCCTTAGAAATGCACTGGAAGGATTTCTGGCGGCCAGACAGTCGGAGAGTTTCCCGATGTGCGGTATGGATGAACCTACGGTGGATTTCCTGATTTCGGTGACGGCGATGCGTTTTGAGCAGTATGATGTGGCCAGTCGGCTGATCACAGGGCTTATCGCTTCGAAGACCGCCAATCCCCGCATGAAGGATAAGGCAAGGGATGTGAAGGAAATGATTATGAAGAAGGTTAAGGAGAAGAATGCCGCATCCAGAAAATAGTGGTGTGGGCGGGCAGGAAAGAACGATTCCTGCGAATCTATAAGCCTAAAAAGGCGGAGCCAGTGATTCGGCTCCGCCACTTTTACTTTTTCTGTGTTACACTGTTATCAGCGGTAGGAAAGTGTTTTCAGCATATTCAGGTAAGAGCAGGATTCCTCGTAAAGCATGTCCGGGTGGAAAGAAGAGTCCTGAAAACGGGTATCCATTAACCCGTCCAGTGTGTAGGTTACCATCTGGTCCAGCTTTTCATAATCCACCTCGCTCTTAAACAGAGAGCGGTCGCTCTGGTTTTTCAAAACAGCCTGCATATCGCCAAGCACATTTTTCTGGCGTTCTATTGCCATGAGAGCCTCGCTTACGTTCTCAAAACGGCAGCGGTCAAGGAACTGCTGCATGTAAGGATAGTTTTTGAGCACTTGCATCTTGGCATATTCCATCTGGCGGCGGATCTCGAAGTAATCCCGCTCTGCGGAGGAAACACCCCCGGTCAGTTCAAGCTTCATAAAACGTACACTGTAGTCAAAGAGGAAGCTGTACAGCCCGAGTTTACTTCCGAAATAGTGAAATAAGAGTCCCTTACTGATGCCCGCCTCACCTACAATATCGTCCGTACTGGCATGTTTATAGCCGCCTATTGAAAATATTTTTAATGAGGCATTAATCATGCGGTCCTGTTTTTCCTTTTTCAGATCAAAAAATTTTTCGTTCATTGACTTCCTCAATTCTACATAAATTGACCTTTTTGGTCGACTATAACTATAGCACAAGACCGCGAGGGATTCAATGATCTGCGAAAAACTAGTTTCGAGAAAATTTTCAGCCACAAGATGTTGTGCCTAAAGTGTAATTTCAGCAAAGTTTTCTCATTTTTTATACATATTCTCTTTTCATTTTCACAAAATAGTATTAATATAATGATAATAGGAACTGATACGGTGAAAGGAGAACACTGATGGCGAAAAAATTCGGTAGGTTATTGATGGTGACAGCGGCTCTTGGCGCCGTAGCGGGGGGTGCGTACTATTACCTGAAGGGCAGGGACGCACTGATGGACGATGATTTTGATGACGACGAGGATTTCGATAATTTTGACGACGATCTCGACGACAATGAAACGGATCGGAATTATGTGGATCTTGATCTCGGAAAGACGGAGGAAAGCAGCGCGGCAGAAGAGTTTAAGGAAGGCATTCAGGCGGCGAAAGCCGTGGCGACGGATAAAGTGGTCGGGAGCGTGAAGAAGGTGGAAGAGTTTTTTGACGACGATGACAGTGACGGATCTATGGATGCGATGTGACAGATGCATAGAAAAACAAGCGCCTGCGTAAGCAGGCATTTGTTTTTTTATGCAGCGTCAGCGGACAGACGGAATGGCCTGTCCGTTTTCTATTTATTCGCCTGATACGGCGGATCGGCGGGATACCCGCCCTTTAGCTTCTGCATACCGCGCTGGATGGCGTCCCTGGAATTTTTCCAGTCCGCATCCTTGTTGCGGTAGTCGAATTTTTCCACCAGCCAGGAGACGTCTTCCGAAAGACGCGCCATATTTTCCTCCATCAGTGGGAAAATCATATCATAAAAATCTTTTTTCTCCTTATCGCCAAGGCGGCCGTCCGCCGCTTCACAGAGATCGCCGAAGTGGTGAAGGCAGAAGCCTTTGCTCTCCTTTACTTTTGCCCGAAAATCGGGATCTTTTTTGAACATGACGAAAAAGGTGTCCAGATAGCGTTCGTAAGTGTCGGTGTAACGTTTGCAGATGTAGCAGGACGCTTCTTTTTCCGAAGCCCAGATACCGATGGGATTCGTGCGTTCGGTCTGTTTTCTGAATTTATCTTTTAAGGAGGTTTTACCGGGTGCGAAAGCTCTGATTTTTTCATGGAGCTCCTGATTCATGCGCTGGTAGTGCGTTTTCAGGATCCAGGCGTTTCCAAGCGTGTTGCCGTAGTCGAACATTTTCTTAAAATGATTTCTGCAAAACCCTTCTTTATCAGTCTGTTCCCGCACATCGCTCTCCATGTAGGAGGAGCCGGAGCCGAGGACGAAATCCAGAAGATCCTGTTCCACATTGCGCTCAATAAAGCAGAACGGACACTCGTCCTGCGCATTCATGGCGTCGTTTAAGGGGATGGTGTATAGTTTTTCTTTCATAGGTAAGGCTCCTTTCACGGATAACGGATTGTCTATTCCTATTAATAAGTATAGCACCCCGGAAGGGAGAAGAAAAGAACTATGGCAGCACCTTATACACTTTGTGTAGTTTGTCAGGGAGCGCTGCGGAGGAGGAAAACGGTAGAAGGAGCCGGAAATTGAAGCGGTATGTGTATTGCGGAGAACAGAGGTTAGATGATATACTTACTACATGTGCGTAGGGAAAACGACGGTTTTGCGGGCGCGCACTGACGGAGAAAGGCGGGGACATACATTCATGCAGACACAATTTGCAAAAGTAAACGAAGATCCGGAGGGTATCCTTTCAGAAGTGAAGTGTTTTGCACTTGATATGGACGGCACGATTTATCTGGGAGAGCGGTGGATCGACGGTGCGAAGGCGTTTCTGGCGCGTATAGAGTCGTCCGGGAGAAGCTATGTTTTTTTGACGAACAATTCCTCCAAAAACGCGGCGGTCTATGTGGAGAAGCTCAAGCGGATGGGCCTTTCTGTGGAGGAGGAAAAAATCGTTACTTCAGGACAGGCTACGATCCATTACCTGAAACGGCATTTTCCGGGAAAGAAAGTATTTCTTCTGGGAAACGCTCTTTTGCGGGAGGAATTTCTACAGGCAGGCATCATTCTGGAGGAGGATAACCCGGATGTGGTGGTGACCGCCTTTGACACTTCGCTGCATTATGAAAAAATGTGCAGGGTCTGTGATTTCGTGCGTGCCGGACTTCCCTATCTGGCGACCCACCCGGATTATAACTGCCCTACGGAGGATGGCTTTATTCCGGATGCCGGGGCCATCCACGCATTTATAAACGCGTCGGCGTTCCGTTATCCAGACAGGGTGATCGGCAAGCCGAATGAAGATATCATAGAGTATTTGACCACAAGGGTCAATACTGAGAGAAGCCATATCGCCATGGTGGGGGACCGCCTGTACACGGATATAGCGGCGGGAAGAAACCACGGTTTAAAAAGCGTGCTCGTTTTGAGCGGCGAGGCCTCTTTGGAGGATGTGCGCGGCTCGGAGGTAAAACCGCATCTGATTTTTTCATCGGTGCGGGAGATGATCCCTTTTTTGTAAGGGGGAGGAATGTGAGAAAAAGGAGTAAAGAAGATTGAAAATGAAAATTTTCAATCGCGAGATTTGTGTCTGCGCGTTGCTTGCCACAAACTCGTTTATGCGCAGAAAGCAGCGCAGAAATGGAGAAAAACATGAACATACAGGCGCAGATATGCGGCATTATTTTACTTGTCGTCATGCTTCTGTTTTATAGACGGTATGAGTCGCTCCGGCTGAATACGCAGATCGGATTTCAGGTGCTTCTGCTGTGTATGATGCTCTGCATCTTTTTGGATATGCTCTCCATATGGGCGATCACGCGGCTGCTTCTGGATCACAGGGGGATCGTGCATGTCATCTGTAAGGCTTACCTGATGTCCATCGTGCTGGTAGGTCTGGTGGGTTTCTGGTACGAGTGTACGGATGTGTATGAGGATAAGAAAAAGCTGTGGAAGATAGCGATAACCGGGGGTGTGGGCTGGCTGGCAGGGTGCTGCGTGATCGCCTTTCTGCCGCTTGGCATTTATAAGATGGGCAGGGTAGTGTACACAGCGGGACCTGCCGTGATGGTGACCTATTGTTTTACAGCCATGTTTATCCTAGTGAATATCGTTTTTACGCTGGCAAAGCGGAAAAGGGCCAACCACAGAAGAAGTCAGGTGATCCTCTTCTGGCTGGGCATGTGGTTTGCGGCGGCGGTGGTGCAGTTTTTGAACAATGAGCTTCTGCTTGTGGGATATGCTGGGGCGCTTGGGGTTCTGGTGATCTTTTTCAGGCTGGAGAATCCGGAGTACCTGACCGACGCGGTAACGGGGCTGTTCAATCAGGACGGTCTGCTGCTCTATGCGAGAAAACTCTACAATGAAGAGAAACCTTTTTCCCTCATGTCGATCTGGTGGAATCTGGGTGTCAGTCAGGCTGACGAGGGAGCCAGAGAGCAGGCGGTGATGGCCGCGTTTGCAAAGAGACTGCCGAAGCTGGACAATACGAGAGTGTTTAAGATGGCTGATGATGAGGTGTGGATGATCTTTGAAGACCTGGAACATGTGGAGGATACCATTGAGAAGGTCAGGAGCTTTGTGGAGTACGGCAGAAGGGAACTGGGCGGTATGGCGCAGGCGGCCTATACTTATATGCCGGATGCGGCCATGGTGGGCGATTATCAGGAAATGGTGCATCTGATGCAGTATGCCAGATGGAAAAGCAGCGACCACAGCGTTTCCAATTTTAAACAGGTGGATGCTGACTTTGTGGAGCAGATGCGGAAGGAA
The DNA here is from genome assembly GCA_947174505.1 of uncultured Lachnospiraceae bacterium. GTDB lineage: Bacteria > Bacillota > Clostridia > Lachnospirales > Lachnospiraceae > UBA3282. The sequence goes on along the minus strand of CAMWJF010000109.1, from coordinate 993 downwards.
AAGAGCATGGAGCAGATGCTGGAGGAGGCCATGAAGGAAGACCGGATTGAAGTATTCTACCAGCCTATTTTTTCCACCAGGGAGAAAAAGTTCGTGAGCGCGGAGGCGCTGGTCCGGATGCGGGACAGGGACGGCAGTCTGGTGCCGCCGGGCGCCTTTATCCCTGTGGCGGAGGCGAACGGCAAAATCCTGCAGCTCGGGGAAATCGTGTTTGAGAAAGTGTGCCGCTTTTTTACAAAAGAGCGGTTAGAGCAGTACGGGCTGCATTATATAGAAGTAAACCTGTCGGTGATCCAGTGCGGCTATCAGGGACTGGCTGAGGATTACATAGGGATTATGGAGAAATACCAGATCAATCCCCAATACATCAATCTGGAGATCACAGAGTCCGCGTCCATGGCGGCGAAAAAAACGCTGCTGGAAAATATGCGCAGACTGATGGAATACGGGGTGCGCTTTTCTCTGGACGATTTTGGCACCGGGCAGTCCAATCTGAATTATATCGTGGATATGCCTGTCAATATCGTGAAGTTTGACAGGGAGATGAGCCAGGCGTTTTTCAGGGATGAGAAGGCAAAGTATGTTATGAATGCGGCGATGCAGATGATCCACGGCATGAAACTCAAAATTGTGTCGGAGGGGATCGAGAGCGAAGAGCAGTATCTGGCGATGGAAGAACTGTCGATTGATTATATTCAGGGTTACTATTTCTCAAAGCCGCTTCCTGAGACGGCGTTTCTGGCATTCCTGCAGGGCAGACAGGAACAGGGAGCCGGGCTGTGAGGCAGGGCGAATGCCTTCCTGCCCGCCAGTGCAGGAATATGCGGAGGGCGGTTAACAGAAATAAATAAGAAGGGGGCTGCCTGGACCGTCAGCACAAATTGACAACAGAATAGTTTACACAGCGTCAGAGCGTATGGAACAGTCTATACGCTCTGCTTTTTTATATAATAGGAAATTCCTCCAGCCAGAGGAATCTGTAACAAAAATGCC
>CAMWJF010000108.1 GCA_947174505.1 uncultured Lachnospiraceae bacterium | reverse complement strand
ATTCATACTATTTTGAAATATATTATAACCCAAATCGCCTCAACTGTTAATCTAAAAAACTCCGCAGGGAAAATCTGCGGAGTTTTTTGAATCTGCATAATATTCTGATTATCTCTTGGAGAACTGCGGCGCACGTCTCGCTGCTTTGAGACCGTACTTCTTTCTCTCCTTCATACGAGGATCTCTGGTCAGATAGCCTGCCTTCTTTAAGGTAGCTCTGTAATCCGGATCCGCCTGAAGCAGAGCTCTCGCGATGCCGTGTCTCACAGCGCCTGCCTGTCCGGTATATCCGCCGCCTTTTACGGTAACAATTACATCGAACTTATCCACGGTATCGGTTGCGGCCAGCGGCTGACGAACGATAACCTTCAAGGTCTCAAGACCAAAGTAATCGTTGATATCTCTCTTGTTGATCGTGATCTCACCCTTACCGGGCACTAAATATACTCTGGCGATAGATTTCTTTCTTCTGCCAGTTCCGTAATACTTTGCTGATTTATCTGCTTTAGCCATGATTCTTTATCCCTTTCTTAAAATGTTAATGCCTCAGGTTTCTGTGCCGCATGCTTATGCTCGGGTCCTACATATACAAAAAGTTTTTTGTACATCTCTCTGCCGAGCGGTCCCTTGGGAAGCATACCCTTAACCGCATGTTCCACAACTCTCTCAGGGTGCTTCTGTAACATCTCTTTCAGGGTGGTTTCTTTCATGCCGCCCACATAATCGGAATGATGGTAGTAAATCTTCTGATCCAGCTTCTTACCGGTTACCTTCACCTTTTCCGCATTGACAACGATCACATAATCCCCCGTATCCATATGGGGGGTAAAGATCGGCTTGTTTTTACCTCTCAGTACCTTGGCAATCTCAGCTGCCAGACGTCCCAGTGTCATATCAGTCGCATCAACTACGTACCATTTTCTCTCGATCGTAGCCGGACTCGCCATAAAAGTTTTCATGAATATTACCTCCATAGTAGCTGTCTGTACCGCTTCCAAAGACCCTCATGCAGATGTCCGGCCACACTCGGCATCCCTCCACGGCAGTTTGTAGTGCGTATATAAAATGTCTCACCGGGGCTTTGGCCAGACATTTATAAACAATTCGTCACAGTTAAATATTATATTATACGGCTCCGCGTGTGTCAACTGGTTTTTCCCGAATTTGCCACGAATTTTCCCAATTCGCCTCATTCGAATTTCCACCTCTCTGTTCTGCCCGCACCATTCGCAAAACCGCACTTCCCACTGTTAACCCAAAAACTCATACCCCACAAGGGTAAGTCCACAGGCCGGAGCTGTGGGGCCCGCCTCCTGTCTGTCGCAGGCCGCCAGAATGTCCTTCACACGCTCAGGCGGCAGCTTTCCCTTTCCGACCTCCATCAGCGTTCCCGCAATAATTCTTACCATATTATATAGAAAACCCCTGCCCGCTACGCGGATGACAATCTCCCTGCCCGGCCGCAGCGCTTCCCGCCCGGCCGTATACGCATTTTTGCGTTCCGCCACATTGTTTATACCGGCAGCGCCCTCCTCCCATACCTCCGCACTGTCCACCCTCCGCACCGTAGTCTGTGCCTGGGTGTCCACGCTGCAGAAGCTCTTAAAGTCATGCTCGCCCACCAGATACGCCGCCGCACTGTTCATCAGGTCAATATCAAGCGGCACATAAGTAAAGTGTGTATAAAGCCGTTTCACAGGCTGCGCAAAAGAAGCGTTATAAATCCGGTATTCATACGTCTTCCTGCTTTCACAGTGTCTCGGATGAAAGTCCGCAGACACCTCTCTCGAGCCCTGAATCCGAATATCCTCCGGCAGTCTCTGGTTTAACGCATAGGAAAATTTCTCTGCCGGGATCAGGCTTTCCGTATCAAACACGGCCACATTGCCAAGTGCGTGCACGCCGGAGTCCGTCCTGCTTGCGCCGATCACCTCCACCGTCTCGCCCGTAAGCTCACTGATGCAGCCGTTCAGAACGCCCTCTATCGTCGCCTGACCCGGCTGTACCTGCCAGCCGCTGTAAGCAGTCCCGTCATACGCAACGGTTAACATAATACGTCTCATCTTCTTATCGTCTCACACTTTCCACCATTTCCGGCGCCCTCCAAACAGCCGCCGAGGCATTACAGCCACACCCGTATCACCACACATCCCGCAAAATACAGGAGCAGTACGCCATAGGCCACTCTGTCCGCACTACGGTAGCGCAGGGGCTTCATTTTCGTTCTGTGCTCCCCACCCCGGTAGCATCTGGCCTCCATCGCCATAGCCAGATCGTTGGCCCGTCGGAAAGCCGATATGAACAGCGGTACTAAAAGCGGCACCATCGCCTTAGCCTTCTTGATCAGGTTTCCGCTCTCAAAGTCCGCCCCCCGTGCAATCTGCGCCTTCATAATCTTATCCGTCTCCTCCAGCAGAATCGGGATAAAGCGCAGGGCAATGGACATCATCATCGCCACCTCATGCACCGGCACCTTTACATACTTCAAAGGCCCCATCAGCTTCTCCATGCCGTCCGTAAGACTATTAGGCGTCGTCGTCAAGGTCATCAGCGAAGAACCCACGATGAGAAACGAGAGGCGAACCGCCATCATGACCGCGATCCTCAGACCTTCCTCTGTAACCGTCAATTTCCAAAACGTAACCAGTGGTTCCCCCGGCGTCAGGAAGAGATTGAACACCACCGTAATCATCAGTATAAAGACTATCGCCCTCATTCCCTTGACCATATAGTGGAAAGGAACCTTGGAGAGTTTAATCATACATGCCAGAAACAGGGCGGCCACTACATACCCTATCCAGCTCTCCACCACAAAAAGGGAAATGATAAAGCCTATTGTAGCTACCAGTTTTACCCGCGGGTCCAGTTTATGAATGACGGAATCCGCCTGATAATACTGGCCCAATGTAATATCTCGAATCATTATTTCTCCATTCCGAAGCACCCGTAACAGCCGCCTCTTCCAAGCCCAAATCCGTACGGAAAATGCCGTTTTCAGGTATTCTCCCGCGCAAAAAGGGGCAGTGCCCTCAAAATCTCCTGCTCCGCTTCCTTAATCGTCGTAACGGCGGTATCCACTTCCACGCCCTCTTTTGCCAGCGCCTGCATAATATATGTCACCTGAGGCGCCGCCAGCCCTACCTGCTCCAGCTCCTTATAATGCTGAAATACTTCCCGCGGCGCATCGTCATAGAGGACGCTCCCGCGGTTCATGACTATGATCCGCTCCACATACTTCGCCACATCTTCCATGCTGTGGGAAACCAGAATTACCGTAATCCCCGTCTCCTCTTTCAGTTTCGCGATCTGGTCAAGGATCTCATCCCGGCCTTTTGGGTCAAGCCCCGCCGTAGGTTCGTCCAGAATCAGTATTTCCGGCTTCATGGCAAGCACACCCGCGATTGCAACCCGCCGTTTCTGCCCGCCGGAAAGGTCAAAGGGCGACTGATAAAAGTACTCGTCCGCAAGCCCCACCTGTTTCAGGGCCGCGTAAGCGCGAAGTTCCGTCTCCTTCTGGGAAAGTCCCAGATTCTTAGGTCCGAAACACACGTCCTTAAACACGTCGATCTCAAAAAGCTGGTGCTCCGGATACTGAAAAACCAGCCCTACCTTGCTGCGCAGCTTCTTCTTATCATAATCCCCGTCGTGAATATCCTCGCCGTTATAATAGATCGCGCCGCCAGTCGGCCTGACCAGCCCGTTTAAGTGCTGCACCAGCGTAGACTTGCCGGAGCCGGTATGTCCGATCAGCCCGATAAACTGGCCGTCAGGAATCACAAGATTAATGTCCTTTAAGGCGTGCACCGCCAGCGCCGTATCCTCTCCATATATATAATTTACATGATCCAAAATCAGAGACATGATTTCAATTTCCTCTATATCCTTTACTGACCGGCCGGTTTTAACGGCGTCCCGCTGCTGCCAGAAGCGCCTGTGTAAATTCCTCTATGGTCAGAATCCCTTCCGGCAGGCTGACCCCCTTTTGCCGCAATTCATGTGCAAGGAGCGTCACCTGCGGTACATCCAACCGCAATTCCTTTAGTTCATCCACTCTGGAAAAAATCTCCCTTGGCGTTCCTTCCATGGCGATATGCCCCTGATCCATGACAAAAACCATATCCGCATGGATAATTTCTTCCATATAATGGGTGATCAATACCACCGTAATGCCTTCCACATCGTTCAATGCCCGCACCGCGCGCACCACTTCCTTCCGGCCATTCGGATCCAGCATGGCCGTAGGCTCATCCAAAATAATGCACTTCGGATGCATGGCGATCACGCCCGCAATGGATACCCGCTGCTTCTGCCCGCCGGAAAGTTTATTGGGGGAATGCTTGCGGTACTCGTACATCCCCACCGCTTTCAGACTCTCCTCCACGCGCTCCCAGATCTCCTCCGTAGGCACGCCCATATTCTCGGGGCCGAACCCCACATCCTCTTCCACAACCTGTCCGATGATCTGGTTGTCCGGATTCTGGAATACCATCCCCGCCTCCTGGCGAATGTCCCAGAGACTGTTCTCGTCCTGCGTATCCATACCGTCCACCCAGACCGTTCCTTCCGTCGGATAAAGAATCGCGTTGATATGTTTGGCAAGCGTAGACTTCCCGGAACCGTTATGCCCCAGAATCGCAATAAAGTCGCCCTGCTTAATATCCAGATCCACCTCATCCACGGCCCGGGTAATGCCTTCCACATTGCCTTCCTCGTCACGGCGTATATATTCAAATGTCAGTTTATCCGTCTTTATGATTCCCATAACATTTCCTTCGTCCCTTTGCCATTCCGTCCCGCCCTGTGCCGGGATACGTCGTTTCACCACCGCCTATTGTACTGGATTACCTCAAAAAATGCAAGTACGGGGCTTCATACTTCCCCCATTACATAAAAATGTGATATAATGTTCGCGATGACAATGAGCAATGCGCAGCCAGATGGTATGCGGGCAGGTGCGCCTGCTTACCGCAACGTTTATTCGAATGGATGCATAGGGCAGCGCTCAACACCAATAATGGAGGAATCAGTTTACATGTCTGATATAAAAGTTTTGCTGCGGCAGGCTGCAAAACCCACTTTGTTCCTGCTGACTTTTATCTTCATATGCGCGTTTCTGGCACATTATCTGACCGGTGATGAAACCTTGCTGGAATATGCCAGAAATAACCCCGAACAGGCCTATGGCGCCAGGACTGATGCCGGGGACACACAGATTTCCGACTCACCGTCCGTCAGCGGGAATAAACTGCCCGAAAAGGAATTGACCGATTCAGGCGATTCTGCACTGTCAGAAACGACATCCGCGTCATCAACAGGCAAAACCAGTGAATCTTCCGTGGCTGCAGAATCCGTCGTTCCTGTCACCCCGAACAGTGCCGCCGCATATACTGAAACAAATGACAGCATCCCGGACGAATCCGGCAAAATCTCTGCCGGAGAGGTCGGAGAGGCAGTCAAGCCAGCGGAGGAATCTGACACGATGAAAGGCCACCCGGATCGCATCACCTATGAGGACGGGTTCTACTACGAACCACTGACTGATTCAGTCAAGGAAAGGATTACCGGCATTTCCTACCCGGAAAGCGGCTGTACCGTCCCCTATGAGGAGCTAAACTATGTAGGACTTAAGTATATCGACTTTGACGGGCAGGAACAGACCGGCGAGCTGATCTGTAACAAAGCCATTGCCCGGGATATGGTGGAAATTTTCCATGAGCTCTACCGGAATGAGTACAGACTCGAGCGCGTCCGCCTGATCGATGAGTATAACGGCGACGATACTGCCTCTATGGCTGAGAATAATACGTCCTGTTTTAACTACAGGGTCGTTGACGGCACCACCAGTCTGTCCAAACACGCCTACGGACTCGCCATCGATGTCAACCCCTACTATAATCCCTACGTGGTTTTTAACAAGAATGCTGACGGAAGCGACTATATCTCCCCGCCCGGCAGTGAAATTTATGCCGACCGCAGTCAGAATTTCCCTTATAAGATCGATGAGAATGATCTATGCTACCGCCTTTTTACCGAGCGCGGCTTCACATGGGGCGGCAACTGGAATTCCAGTAAAGACTATCAGCATTTCCAGAAAGCCCTAAAATAATGAGATCCGCCTCACATACTCAGTTTAGCGCTTACATTTAGGAAATTTTCAGGGAAAAGGCTGTGCCGATTCAAACCGTGCACAGCCTTTTCCCATTCAATTCCCAACTGGCAGCATTTTTCCAATACCACTTTTTTTCTCTAATCTTTCAATCCGGCTTTCGTGCTGCTCCACTCTCTGCATCAGTATGCTGACCGTATCACACGCCAGCCTGCAGGCATTGATCTCATGCTGCATGGAATCGAGGCGTCGGTCCATCCTGTCGAAGCGTTCATCGACCTTTTGAAACCGCTTGTCCATTCTGGATTCCATTCTTCCCATTTCATCAACAAGCATGTTCACATACATCTTCATGTCCTCTTCTGTACGGTCCATACGTTGATCCATCTGGTCGAAGCGTTTGTCCATCGCTTCGAGACGTTTGTCATTCTGCGCAAAGCGTTTGTCCATTTCACTTACGATCGCGCTCACGACCAATTGCATTTCTTCACTCATTTTCATCTCTTCTGGCATCTGTATTCCTCCATTCCAAGGATTTATAGCCTCTCGGATTCTCAAGCCCTTGTTGTCTGCGGCTCTCAAATCCAGTTT
>CAMWJF010000107.1 GCA_947174505.1 uncultured Lachnospiraceae bacterium | reverse complement strand
TCAACCTTCTTTCTTGGAATTCCCTATATTTGAATTATACAGGAAGCTCCTTTTTTTATAGCTACCCTTTTGGGAAGTATCTACCCCAAAAGTGCATTCTTGAAGAATTTTTGCGACCTGCTAAAATTTAGGACAACGGTTAACCAACACGTTCAGTATATAACAGAAAGAGAGGATTTTCTACTATGGATTTTATCGAAATTGCAAAGAAGCGTTATTCCGTCCGCAGCTATCAGGACAAAAAGGTGGAGGAAGAAAAGCTGCAAAAGATTCTGGAGGCGGCCCATGTGGCTCCGACAGCGGCAAACCTCCAACCTGTCCGGCTGATTGCCGTACAGAGCAGTGAGGGGCTTGGGAAGATTGGAAAAGGTGCGAATCTATACGGCGCACCGCTTGCGATCATCGTCTGTGCCGACCACAGCAAGGCGTGGGTGCGTCCATTTGACAAAAAGCAGACCGGAGATATAGATGCCTCCATCCTGACAGACCACATGATGCTGCAGGCAACGGAGCTGGGACTTGGTTCCGTCTGGATATGTTATTTCGAGCCGGATGTGATACGCAGGGAGTTTGGACTGCCGGATGATCTGGAACCAGTCAATATTCTTGCAGTCGGGTATTCAGACGAGGAAGCGGCTGACCCGGAACGCCACTCACAGACCCGCATCCCGGTGGAAGAAATGGTTTCCTATGAAACGGTATAAAGAAAACGGAATGGAGGGGAAGGGCTGCATGGACAGCCCTTTTCCACATACTGTTAGTGCTTCTGATATTCCTGATATGTTCCCCCCCCCATTCGCACAGTTCACGTATGACTGGCTTCAGAGTAATGCCTATTTTGCTTAATGAATATTCAACCCCGGAGGGACTTCCGGGAAAATATTTCTCAGGACGATTCCCTGTTCTTCCATTTCCCGCTTAAGATATTCAGCCCCAATTCTACCGGACATGGCGTATCTGCCGCCTGTACCTTTGCCATGTATTGCCCCTTTCCACGCACGGCTTCAGGCGGAAATGGCAGCCCTGAATAAAATCTTGGCAGGCTCCAGCACTAAGGATAAAGAGGAAAAGAGCCTGATAACGGAAAGTACTTGGAATCCGGGGAGATTAGAGGTAATATGCCTACACGGCGGTTTGCGGAATTCTACGAATTGATTTTAGATTTCTACCACTGGTTGCGCAGATGTATAGAGGTCTATATGGAACGCAACCGGGTATCTTGGTATTGTAAAACAAGGATTTCAGTGAATAGCTCAGAGCCAGGCTATTGTACTGAAACCTAAAGAGAAATGGAGAGGTATAAATATGCAATACCACATAATGGTCAACAACCTATCTATGTCTTACCGATCAAAAGGAAAAGAAAAAACCGCTTTATCTGATGTTACCCTCAATATTCCGCAGGGCGAAATCTTTTGTATCATGGGTTCGTCTGGCAGCGGTAAGAGTACGCTGCTAAAGATTTTAGGGGGCATAGAAAAGCCAACCTCCGGCACTGTCTGCATCAATGGAGCTAACATGGCAGATTACGGGCAGCAGGATTATGACCGGCACCGCCAGATGACAGTCGGTTATGTGTTTCAGGACTTTAATCTGTTGGAAGGCCTGACATTGAAAGAGAATATAATCCTGCCACTGACTTTGCAAAAACTGGGTGAAACAGAAATACAGCAAAAATATGCGGATACATTGCGGTATGTGGATGTCGGTTATTGTGAAAATAACTATCCGGAGCAGGCATCGGGTGGCGAGCAGCAGAGGGCGGCAATCTGCCGGGCAATTATTAAATCCCCAAAACTGATATTAGCAGACGAGCCGACAGGGAGCCTTGATCATGTAAATGCAAAAGCAATCTTTAATACATTTATGGATATCAAAGAAAGAATGCAGACTACAATTGTCCTTGTCACCCACGATGCGGCTGTAGCGAGCTATTGTGATACAGTTGTTTTTATTGAGAACGGCAGAGTATGCGACACTTTGAAAAAGGGAGAAGCAGCACAGGCATTTTATAAAAGAATTGTGACGGTATCATCGAAAGCGAGGGGATATGGATTTTCATGCCGTTCCATTGCGGGGGTATATTCTGGTGGGGGCAGTGTATGTGGCAGTTTATTTCATAAATGCAGCCTCTTTGGGGAATCGTATGAATGGCTTGGAAATATCTGATATGCTGAACTATAAAAAGCTGGATAAAAGTATTGATCACCCCAGCCTGTATCAGAATATTGGTTTTGCACTGTTGGCATTTGGACTGCTGTTACTTACTTTCAGGGGAGAGTCCTATAATTTTGCATCGGCTCTTTTTCCCATGCTTTTTCTGACGGCAGGCGCATACTGCCTCACTATGTCTTTTTCACACTGGTTTACCAAAATATTTATCCGTTCTACATCGAAGTACCATGGGAATTTATTTTACATCAGCCAGTTACGGACAAATTATAAGAAATATGCGAAATTATTGACGGGCTGTACTATTATTGTCATCTTTGGATTGTTTATGCTGATCATTGATGTATCACTGGTGGCTGACGATAGAGACCATAGTTTTGAAATGCCTTATGATTTTACAGTATACATGGATGTAGTTGATGGTGATGATCTGAAAGATATAGAGGACTTTGAGTCACGGGAAAGTGCATTATTAAAGGATACCCGTCTGGTCAGGATATTAGATGGTGCCATCCAGTGGGAAGGACAGGAATTTAGCCGTTTGGTTCATGTCATGCCCGAAAGCAGTTACTTTGATCTGACAGGAAAACACTTAGGATTACAAGATGGTGAAATTGTGGTTTTGAGCCAGATTGACCGAAACCGCTATGACATAGGCACTCAGGAAGAAAATGGAATCGAATGGGGGTTTCAGCCTCCCGGTCTGGTTCTCTTTTGGGTGGGCGGCAAAGTGTATACCAGGACTATTGTAAAGGAAATATGGGAGATTGTATATAACATTGAAGATCAGGCACAGCGGGCTTATATCATTTCGGATAAAGATTATGAAGGTATTGTCAGCGAAGCCGGATATGACCAGATGAAATATTTTATATCTGTATCCAGCCCTGACAGCCTGTCAACAGTATATGAACGGCTGCAGGAGATCAGTCCGGCCATAACAGCAAAAGCAGCGAGTCTTGAAACACAGGCGCAGAACAAACTTGTGGTATCTGTCCTTATTCTGCTGGCGGTCATACTGCTGCTGTTTTCGTTGGTGAGCCTGATTTTGTTGCGGATCAATCAGGATATAAGTGAGGAAAAGAGAAAGTACAGCAACCTCTTTTCTATCGGCTATACCTATGCCCAATTACAGGAAGAGATACGCAAAGAGATGGCTACGCTGTTTTTTGTTCCCCTTGTGTTAGGCTCGTCTATTTCTATTATGTATGCACTGCTTGCGAGCAGCAGAACCAGTCTTCGGCAAGTCATAGTGACTTTTGGAGTGACATTGCTATTCGTTGCGGTCCAATATGGCTTTTACCGGGTGGCAACAAGGACATTGGGCAGACAATACTTAAATTAGTAGGCTATATATATTGTAGTAGGGGAGGACAGGATATTATGGATTTTTCAGAAAAACTACTGACATTATGGAAAGCCAATGACATGACACAGGAGCAGCTTGCTGAAAAACTTGATGTTTTGAGACAGTCCATTTCAAAATGGGAAAGCGGGCAGGCAACTCCCGAACTGGAAAAGACAGAAAAATTCAGCCGATATAATCAGCAGGCGCTTCTGCTCAACAGAGTGGAATGATGTATACTGGTAAATACTTATTTTACGGCTTAAATCATAAAAACCGCAAGATAGATGAAAAGAAGAATAGAAATTCCTGTTATAATCGTAGAATCCCAGTTGAAAGTTATATTTTCTAGCTGGGATTCTAATGAGAAAGGAGGGAGCTGCAATGCCGGGAAATATCAAAAATGTGACAGCGGCAATTGACTATATCGAAAGCCATCTGCATGAAAAGCTGGATCTGGACACGATTGCGGAAGCGCTGCATTATTCAAAGTATCATCTGCACAGGATGTTTACAGGCACAGTGGGACTGACAATCCAGACTTACGCACAGCGCCGACGGCTGACCGAAGCCGCAAAGCTGCTTGTTTTTTCCGATAAACCGATTCTCGAAATTGCACTCACTGCCGGATATGAGAGCCAGCAGTCTTTTACTGACAGTTTCAGGGCCTTGTATAAAAAGGCCCCTAACCAGTACAGGGAGGAAGAGGATTTTTACCCGTTGCAGCTAAGATGCGTTTTGAATGAAAATCCTGCAAACTTAGAAGGGGAAGCCTGCTGGCGGCAAAAGATTGCCTATGCAACAGAGGCAGACATCCCGAAATGGATGGAACTGGTGTATCTTGTGATCGATGGTTTCCCGCATCTGGATGAGGGGCAGTATCTTGGACAGTTACGGGAGTACATTAGGAACAGGCGGGCATTGATCCTGAAAGACGCCGATACCGCAGTCGGGATCATGGCATTTAATGAAATGACGGGGAGCATTGACTTTCTGGGCGTGCATCCGCAATACCAAAAAAAGGGAATTGCAAAAGCATTCTGCGAAAAAGCGCTGCACGAACTGGTATGCTCCGAAGCGGTCACCGTCACGACTTTCAGGGAGGGCGACAAGGCTGATACCGGACAACGGAAGACAATCAAAAGCCTTGGCTTTGCCGAAGCGGAACTGCTGGTCGAGTTTGGTTATCCGACACAGAAGTTCATATTACAGAAACCAAAGAGCGGTTTCTGTAATCATGTAATACAGAAACCAAAGAGCGGTTTCCGTAGTCAAGTATTACGGAAAGAGGAAACGGAGGGCATGGAGCATGAATAAAATACGGGCAGAAGAAAATCCACTTTCACAGGACTTTGATATAAAGTCACTGATGAAATTTGCATTTCCAACGATTGTAATGATGCTGCTCATGGGGCTGTACACGATTGTTGACACGATCTTTGTGGCACGGTTTGCAGGGACTAATGCCCTGTCGGCGCTCAATATCGTATGCCCGGTCATCAATCTGATCGTAGGGCTTGGGACCATGCTTGCCACGGGAGGGAGCGCCATCGTTGCAAGGACGATGGGAGCGGGGGAAACCGTAAGGGCATCGCAGGATTTTACCTTGATTGTCGGTGCAGGCGTCCTGTTGGGAGCGGCAATCACAGTTTTAGGGGCTGTATTTACAGACAGCATTATATGGGGGCTTGGGGCAAGCCAGATACTATTCCCTTATTGCAGGGAATACCTATTCATCCTGCTTTTGTTTACGCCTGTGAGCATGATGCAGGTTCTTTTCCAGAATCTGATCGTGACGGCAGGACGCCCTGGGATCGGTATGGCGCTTGGGGTAAGCGCGGGGGCGGCCAATATTCTTTTTGACTACATTTTTATGGTTCCGCTACAGATGGGGATTAAGGGAGCGGCGTTGGGAACGGGTATTGGATACCTGATACCGACAGTGGCGGGCATCCTGTTTTTCGCGGTGGGGAATGGCAGCCTGCATTTCAGGAAGCCTGTCATGGACATCTCCATACTGGCGGAAAGCTGCACGAATGGTTTTTCAGAAATGGTAAGTCAGGCCGCATCTGCGGTGACCACATTCCTTTTTAACAGGACTATGATGAAACTGCTTGGTGAGGACGGTGTGGCAGCCATCACAATCATCATTTATACGCAGTTTTTGCTGACCGCCCTTTACATAGGTTTTTCTATGGGAGTAGCTCCCGTTATCAGCTATAACTATGGGAAACAGGACAATGCCCGGTTAAAAAAGGTGTTTTCCATCTGTATGCGGTTCGTCATTCTGGCTTCCATAGGTATCTTTGGTGCGGCTATGGCCTTTGGCTCTCCTCTGGTCAGCTTTTTTGCTAAGAAGGGGACTTCGGTTTATGAGATTGCAAGGAAAGGGTTTCTGATCTTCCCGTTCAGCTTTTTGTTCTGCGGGCTGAACATTTTTACTTCCGCCACATTTACCGCATTGTCAAACGGGAAGCTGTCGGCGGTATTGTCCTTCCTGCGGACGTTCGGGCTGATATTTGTGTTTCTGCTCATCCTGCCGGAACTAATGGGAGTGGCGGGTGTGTGGATGGCAGTTCCGATAGCAGAGCTGATTACGATGGTGGTGGCGCTGTCCTTTCTATATCACAACAAAGACAGGTATCATTACGCATAAAGACAATTGGACAGAAATTGAAGGCTATCCGCAAAGAGAAAGATTTTATGTTGTCATTGGCTGAGCATAATAAGTAATGAGTGCAAACTGTTAAAGGGGGCCCGTAATTTGGAATTGTTTATTAAAATTTGATGAATCTGCATTGATGGATAAACTGCAAAATGAACCTGTCCCTATGCTATTTTTCATAGGGATTCTGGTAATCCGGGCAGAGGTATGTTTCGCTCCATGTCATCATGGTCTGCAGGACGGGGATGAAGCTTTTCCCAAACTCGGTAAGTGAGTATTCCACCTTCGGCGGGATTTCCTTGTAAATTTCCCGGTGGAGGAACCCATCACTTTCCAGTTCCCGGAGCTGCTTTGTCAGCGTGGACTGTGTGATACCATCAAGGCGGCGCAGCAGTTCACCGAACCGCTGGACTTTGTAAAAGGACACATACCATAAGATCAGGATTTTCCATTTGCCTCCGATCACGGACTGGAGCCTGCCCATAGGGACGCAGCGGGCAATGGTTTCCTCGTTGTTGAATTTATTCTCAGCCATTTCATTCCACCTCTTTCCCCACCAGTATATTCC
>CAMWJF010000106.1 GCA_947174505.1 uncultured Lachnospiraceae bacterium | reverse complement strand
CATTTTATAATCAGCCGTGTTTAAGAGAAGCCTGTCCTCATTCACACCCAGAAAAATATTATCCAAAAGCTGCTTCAGAACGGTGCGGGGATCATTCATGGAATACTTGACGGCCTCCGATTCCCCGTCTGCCACCAATACCTGAATATTGTACTTCTCACAAATTTTTTTCAGTTCGATATCGTACTCCTCACTGGTAATATCGCCCGCATTTGACGCCGCGTTGATACTGTAATAGGCGCTCACCAGCGCGTTCTGCTTCTTTGTGAGATAATAGGTCCCCAGTAAAGTCGAATTGAGGATCAGACATAAAAGAATCGTGCCTGTAATCAGCGTTATGAAAATAAAAGCAAACTGCCTTTTCATGGAATATTTCATTGCTTCAAAAATCCGCCTCTTATCCGATTGTTGTTTTGCCACAACGTTAGCATTTCCTCTCCCGTTTGTCAATAGAGCCCCGCCTTGACTTTCCAAGTGCATATGATAAAATTATGACAAGTATTGTTGCGGGAAACCGAGCGTCTTTATCCTTTCCCGGGGGAGGGCTTCTAGTGAAAGCAAAACACCGTTATATCTGGACAAATATAAAACTGGTCTGCACCATCGTACCCATTGTTCTGGTGATGATTATCATCTATTTTATGCTTGTCAGGAGGGAAATACTGACCTTTTCCAGGGAAAAGCTGCTTCTGGAATCCAACTATTATGCGGAGGAGATCAGCACATGGGCCAAATCCATCCTGGGCGAGGTAACCATCTACAAGGACATGATCGAAAAACTGGGGCTGGAAAACGAAGACACCTATGAGCTGATGTACACCAGCGTCGACGCGCATGATGCCTACCCATTCGGCCTGTATATGGGTGACGACCAGGGAAATTACTTCGACGCATCGGGCTGGGATCCCGGCGAGGATTTCGTCGTGACAGAACGGGACTGGTATCAGGAAGGGCTGCAGCACAGCCAGTTTGCCTTCGGCACGCCCTATGTGGACGCTATGACAGGCGGCGCCTGTGTAAGCGTCAGCAGCCGCTTAAGAACCGGCCCTGCTGTAACGGTTCTTTCCGCAGACGTCTATCTGGACTATGCCTCCCGGCTGGCCGAAGCCATTACTTCAGGGAAAATAGAGCACGCCTTTTTTGTCACTGCGGACAGTCGGCTTATCATTGCCGACTCTGACGCCTCCATGATCGGCATGACCTTATCCGCCGAACACGAATCTATGCTCTACCAGAATGTGAGCAGGCTGTTGGATGCGGAAAAACTCGGGCAGCACGATATTCTTGGCGACGAAAGCGTCTATTTTGTAAATATCAATACGATCCCGGACACCGGCTGGTACTTCATCACCTGCATGAACCGCAACGAAGTGTTAAAAGATTTGTGGGGGATTGAATTTCCCATGCTGCTGATCGCCGTCATCGCCTCCGTCCTTCTTTTCTTCCTGACGTCGCTGTTCTCGAAGGAAATGAGTTCCATCCGCACAAAAGCCAGAATGGATCCTCTGACCAGGCTGCTCAACAGGGAAGGTTTTGAGGAGCTTGTACGGGTGGCCTTGAAGGAACGCCCGGGACAGGGTCTGCTGATGATCATGGATATGGACAACTTCAAGCTGATCAACGACCAGCTCGGACACCCCGTAGGAGATCAGGTGCTGCGGAAATTTTCCTCTGTTCTGGAAAACTATTTTAACCGCAACAAAGATATTGTGGGCCGGCTGGGCGGCGATGAGTTTGCCGTGTTCGTCGGACGTGACATCTCCACCAGGGAGACGGAAGGGATGCTGAAAAAATTTATTTCCATTGTGCACCAGAATTTTGACAGCGAATATCCCGACCAGAAGCTCTCAGCCAGCATCGGCGTCAGCCTTGCCGTTAACAGCGGCACCTATGAGCTTCTTTACCAGAATGCCGACAAGGCGCTCTATGAGGCAAAATGGAACGGAAAAGACCGGTTTCAGATCAAGTAACCTGATCCGGAACCGGCCTTATCTTTATACTCTATTTTTCTTTGTCTTTCTCTTCCTTCTTTGCCTGCTTTTCCGCTTTTTTCTTCTCTTTTCTGATCTGTTTTTCCTCTTTCCTTACCAGTCTTTTGGCTTTTCTGCTCCGCTTGTCTATGATCAGGTAGAAGGTGGGCATCAGCAAAAGAATCAGCACGGTGGAAGCAATCAGGCCGCCGATAATGATCATAGCCATGCCTTCCATCATGACAGAACCGTCCCCGATCCCCAGTGACATCGGCACCATGGACAGAATCGTTGTCAGCGTTGTCATCAGAATCGGCCGCAGTCTGAGCTGTCCGCTCTGGATCAGCGCCTCCTCCAGCGGCATCTCCTCACGCAGCCTGTTCGCCGTATCCACATAAAGGATGCCGTTATTTACCACAATACCGACTAACATCAGCACACCCATCAGGGATACCATACTGAGCGTGGAGTCTGTCACAAACAGCAGTCCGAACGATCCGATCAGCGCAAAAGGAATACTCATCATCACCATCAGCGAAAAACGGGGAGACTCAAACTGCATGGCCATGACAAGGAAAATCAGGAATACCGCCACAAAAATGGCCGTGATGATCGCCTTGAACTCATCAATCATCATTTCATCCATCATACTGGACGCCCGGGAAACGCCCCTGGGGAGCACCATCTGCTCCATCGCCTCATCAGCCGCCTCCTGTGCCGTAAATCTGGCGTCCTCCGTGGTGCTTGCCGTCACCGCCACCTGATAGATGCCGTCTACGCGGATAAGAGTTACCGGTGAATCCCGGTATTCCACCGACGCAATCTCCGAAAGCGGGATCTGCGTACCGTAAGCTGTGTTGAGCGTCATATTGATCAGGTCATTCATGCCCTCATACTCGCCCTCAGGGTATTCCACCCGCACCTCGTATTCTTCACCGCTTCTCTTAAGTGTAGCCGCTTTCATACCGCTTAGGGTATTGTACATTTCTCCCGCCACCTGCACCGGCGGAAGTCCGACTGCCATGCTCTTTAGAGGATCAATCATAATCTTCGCCTGCGTGGAAGCCTCCGCCAGATTGGATGAGGTCTGTAGTACACCCGGAATGGACTGCAGCATCTCCTGTACCTGTCTGGCAGTCTCTCTCAGATCATTCAGATCCCGCCCCTCCAGATCGATCTCAATGCCGCTTCCCATCATACTGCTCATGCTTGCACCGCTGGCGCTGATGCTGATATCCATGTTGGTCAGTCCGTCCAGCTCCTTCGCGTACCGCTCAATCACCTGTCCCGTGGACAGCTCACAGTCGTCCGAAAGATAACCGGTCAGGGTCGCAGTATCCCCCGAAACGCTGAAGGAATAATGGTCTACATTTTCATCTTCCTCAGCCATTTTCTCCAAAAAGCTCGTCTGCTCTTCAATCAGCTCCATCTTCGTGCCGGAGCGGAAACTTGCCGTGACAGAAAATGCGCCCTCGTCCATACTGGGCATCAGCTCCGTGTGGATATGGCTGACTAACATAAACGCGGCGACTAAAAGAACCACCGATATCACAACCACCAGCGCCTTCTTCGGCAGAATCCTGCGAAGCACTGTGTCATACCCTGTGTTGATTTTGCGCAGAAGCTTATTGACCGGCAAATCTTTTTTCTCTACCGGCTTAAATTTCCGAAAGAGCAGCGGAATGATGGTCATAGCCATAACCAGCGAAGCCAGCATTGCCATGATGATCGTCATACCAAGCTGGGAAAACATCTGTCCCGACAGACCCTTCATCGTACTTAAGGGCGCATATACGACTACCGTCGTAATGGTAGAGGCAATGATCGAGGCCGTCACCACCCCGGTCCCTTTCAGCGCCGCGTCGTGATATTCTCCTGTTTTATCCTTTAAGCGGAAACAGCTCTCCAACACCACTATCGAGCTGTCCACCATCATACCGATGGCGATAACCAGCGCGCCCATGGTTACCACGTTGAAGGTAAAGCCCAGCATATTCATGCCGATCATCGTCGCAAACAGGGAGATCGGCATAGAGCTTCCCACAATCAGACTGGCCCTGATGTCCCCAAAGAAAAGGAACAGAACCAGCATGGAGAACAGCACGCCAAGCGCCAGTGTACTTCCCACCGAGGAAAGGGATGAGATAATCATATCGCTGGCATTGTAGATGGTGTCAATCACGACTACTTCATTGTCCGCCTGCAGCCGCTCCAGCATCCGGTCCACATCCCTGGTCACGTCCACGGTGCCGTAGCTTTTCTTTTTCGTAATGGCAATCGTTACATTGTCCTGCCCATTATAACGGCTTATGCTGGAGGCCGCTTTCTGGCTTTCACCGACCTGCGCCAGCTCCGAGAGCGGAATCACCTGTCCCCTTGCCGTGGTAATGGGAATGTTCTGTATCTGCACCACCCCGGAGATATCCGCACTGCTCGATACCGCAATATCCTGAGAACCCTGATACACGCTGCCCACCGGCACCGTAAAATCCATCGCCCCGATCGTCTGGGCGATGCCGCTCATGGTTACCCCGTACTCCTTCATGGCCTGTGAGTTGAGCAGTACCCGGATATAGTTTTCCCTGCCGCCGTATACCTGCACATCCGCTACACCGGAGATCGTCTCCAGCTCTGTCACCATGGTATCGTTCACATAGCTCAGCACGTCACTGTCACCCACTGCGGTAACCGAAATATCCATGGTTTCCACCTGATCCATGGACATCTCTATCACGGTCGGTTCCTGCACGTCATCCGGCATGGAAGACTTCGCCGCGTCAAGCGCCGTCTTTAAATCCATATAAGCATCATCCAGATCTGTCCCGTAATCATACTGGAACATCACCATGGACATATTTTCCGCCGACTGCGAAGTATAAGTAGACACGCCGCTCTGCTCGGAACCGGCCGCCTCTATCTCCTTCGTCACAAGCTCCTCCACGCTTTCCGGGTCCGCCCCCGGATAAACCGTGTATACAAGAAGCATCGGCATCTCAATATCGGGCGTCAGTTCCAGACGGAAACCCGGTATGGAGGAAAGTCCGAACACCACCAGGGCCAGAACAACGAGCGCCATCGAAACAGGACGCTTCAGAGCTAATTTTGTCAATCCCATATCGCTGCCTCCTACTCTCCGCCCGCATTCTGTGCGCTGTCTGTTTCCTCTCCGTCTGCTGTCACTTCACCGTCCTTCTCGTTTCCCGCCGTCATCTGCACGGACACCTCCGCCCCTTCCCGGAGGTTTGCAGACCAGCTTGTAATCAGCGTGTCCTCTGCGGAAAGTCCCGAGAGCACCGTGATCGTGTCCATGTCAAAAATTCCTGTCTCCACGTCCTTACGCTTCGCCGTCCCGTTCTCTGCCACATAAACATAGGGCTGGCTGTCGTCATAGTACACCGCGTCATAGGGAATCAGCAGCGCGTCCGTCTGACTGTACGTCTCCGCCGTCACCTTCACGCTGCTGCCTGTCAGCAGGCTGTCGTCCGGCGTGCTCACACAGGACTTAATCATAAACAGGCCTGTTGTCTGATCCACCATACTGCCGATCTCGGTGATCGCCGCATCATAAAGCTTGCCATTCCTGTCTACCTGAATTTTCTGTCCCACCCGCAGCGTGCCGCGGATACCCTCGCTCACGCCGAAAGTGACCGTCATGGTATTTTTATTGGAAATAACGAAAGCCGGACTTTGCGGGGAGGCAAAATCATGCGCCTTCACATTTACTGCCTCAATCACACCGTCGATCGGCGCTGTCAGGGTGTACATGTCAAGCTGGTATTCCGCGCTGTCAATTCCCACTTTGGCTCCTGCCGCGCCCACTCTCGCACTGTTCACCTGCGCAGCGGCAGAGTCCACGCCCAAGGCCGCCGTCCGCTTGCCAATATCCTGCACCTGCTGGGTGTTGACATTCAGTTGTGCCTCCGTCAGATTTTTCACGGTCTCGGTCTGTTCTTTGGTTCTATAAGTATCAGAGAGGGATTCCTCCAGCTTTTCCCTGCCGTCATCTATGGCTTCAATTCCTGCTTTCGCCTGTTCATAGGCAGCGCCAGTCTGGGAGGCTGCGGCCTGCGCGGCCTGCACAGCTTCCTCATACGGCTTCAGCTTTTCCTGTATATCCGCCAATGCAACTCTCTTCGCTTCCAAATCAGCCTTGGCCGCTGCCAGTGCCGCATCATCATGTTCGATTTCTCCCGTTTCCATTCCGGTAACCAAAGCCAGCGCCGCCTGATACTCCCGCTGTGCCTTCTCATAACCGTAAGCGACCGCAGCCGCATTATACGCCGCCTGTGCCTGCTTCACATATTCGTTCGCCGCACCTCTTGCCTTCTTTAAATCATCCCTCTGCTCTTTGGCGTCCTCCCTGTCTTCCTCCAGCTGATAGATCTGTTCATTGATATCGTCTATCCCGTCGCTGATCCCGTCGATCTGCATCTGCATCTGGTACATGGTCAGATCCTTCTGTCTCTGGGTCTGCTCATTCTGCACATCCATCTGCGCCACCGTGCTGTCGTACTGCGCCTGTGCGATTTCATATCCCACCTCGGCCGCCTTCACGCCTGCAGCCGCGCTGTTATACTGTGCCTGCGCACTGGCAAGCTGCAGTTCTGCGGCCTCGGTGTCGAGTTTACATAACTCCTGACCGGCAGTCACCGTATCGCCCACACTGATGCCCGTGCTCAATACCTCCGCCGTCACCATGGGAATCACATAGACCGACTCCTCCGGGCTGACCGTTCCTACAAACTCATTTTTCAATGTAAGCGTCCCCGCAGCAGGCATCTGTGCCTCCACGGGAATCACCTCGCTCAGACTCTCCTCTTCGTCTGCCGCCGCTGTATCTCCACACCCCGCAAGCAATGTGGTAACACAAGCCGCGGCAAGCAGAACTGACACGGCTCTGCGCCCGGATTTTATGTACTGTCTTTTCATCCTGTTTCCTCCGAATTCTTGATCCCAATATCCGTTTTTTAGAATACATCTATTTATCCGTAAAAGTAAAGTATCTTATACCACATTTAAGACTTTTTTTATCTTTCTTAAAAATATAGGTGCCGGTTCCCTTTCTCCCGGAAACCGGCACCGC
>CAMWJF010000105.1 GCA_947174505.1 uncultured Lachnospiraceae bacterium | reverse complement strand
AACCACAAAAGTTAAAATCCTAAACACCCAAAAAAATGTCACCCCTCCCCTAATAATATCAACGGCATTATCCCTTGTTTTCCCCCCCCCCCTCATATTTTTACTATAATTAAAAAGAATTTCTCTCATGACGTTTCAAACCTTTTTTGATAATCCTGAAATCCTTAACCGCCCTTATCCCTATTTTTGTAATTTTGGGAAGATTGATGGAATTGACCCCTCCCTGACGTGGACGGAATGTGATTGGGATAAACGCTACCTTTTCTTTGTTATACAGCAGCAGTACGGTAAGCATCACATTGGAAAGATTAAAGTCTTTAGGAATATCCTGCAGATATTCCTCTAATATTTCCCTTCTCATCAGCCGAAACGGCGTATTTGCATCCGTAACATTCAGCCCAAAAATCAGTCTTAATACCAGCTTCAAAGTCTTGGTCACAATAATTCTGGAAATCCCGTCCTCCCTGTGATTCCGATACCCGATCACCGCACTGTATTTCTTCCTGTTTTCCCAAAACTGATGGAACTCCTCAGGTCGTGTCTGCCCGTCAGAATCCGTCTGAAATATGTAATCTGCCCCATTTTCCATTGCATACCTGTAACCGTATAAGACCGTCGCCCCATGTCCTGCGTTCGGCTTCGTCACCGGATACAGCAATGACCGTTTCTTTGCTAATTCGCATATAATTTCATATGTATTGTCACTGCTTCCGTCATCTATGATGACAAGTCTCGATTCCCCGTCTCCATTGTATTTTTCTACGATCGGATACCATTCCTTTACCACCTGTCCTATATTTTCCGACTCGTTATAAGCCGGTATTACTATGTATAATTTATCCATCTGTCTACCTCTTCTGTATTCTAATTTCCGTTTAACTCATAAATTGCATAACCATCATTTCGAAACACTTCATCATATTTGTTCGCAATACTACCAACGATTTTATTGGTATAAAGGTTACTTCTACAACTTTCCACAATAAATCTGGGACGCTTTTCATTGATTTGCCTTGAATACTCCTTTATAAAATCTGTCTTTACATTTTCATAAATTAAATCCGCCTGTGTATAAGCATATTTCGTTGCCGAATGGTGACCTGTCTGCAGATACACCCAAGTATCATCTGGAGAAACAACCGATATCTCATACTCACCGGGGCTGTCATTGAAATAATTCACTACTTGAACTTTTGCTCCCGTTTCCGCCGTATAATTCCGAATATTAGCCACGGTTTCTCTTGCGTTCGGTAGAAAAATATTGAATGTGACCAAAATCAAAACCATCATACCTACAACTCTTTTATATCTGTCCCCTTGAAATAATCGCTCAATATCTTTAAACGCAAATGTCACTATCACCACGAGCATGGGATAAAATACTACAGTATATTGCTGATATGCCCTTCCCGGCATCACACTGACATAAAATACAAGTGCCCATGCGAGATATGTGCTAAGCAATAAACGTCTATCTTTGTCCGTATATTCATTCCAGCGCATAAAATTGATCCATATGCAAAATAATCCAAAGAGTGTCGTCGGTTTCTCCACAAAGACATACAGAGCATTCAAGGAATCCGCTATCCCCCTCTTTACAGAACTGTATTTTGCGTTAAATATCAGATATTGGTCGATGCATTCCGTCAATGCTCCGTTTATGGTCAGCCAGGCTACGGTACCTACAATGAGACCAAAGAATGGTACGGAAAATAAAATTAAACATTTTTTCAGAAAAATATAATTTTTCCTTTTTATCACTTCATATAAAATTTCTAAAATCAATACAGCAGCCATCGCCAGAAATGTCGGCTTCATCAAAAAAGCTATCGCGCACGAAAATCCAACCGCCAAAAGTTGTTTACTCGTCAGACTTTGACAGTCTATATATTCCACAAACAGATACATTATCAGCATGAGAAAAAATAGAATCACAGATTCGGGTGTATCTCCAATCCAGTATCCCCATGCCGATATCCCACTTAAAGCAACGACCGTAATAAAAAAGGACATTTTTGCATTTAAGACTTTATGAGAAAGCTTATATGCATAAACTGCTGTTCCAAACATCAGCAAAAAATCTATCATCCACATTCCGTATTTAGGATGAATCACATATCCCAGTGCATTTATCAGATAAAATACCGGGCCCTTATGATCAAATGTATCTCTGTAGGGCATTCCTCCTTCACACATGATCGAAGCTACATACTGGTAAACAGAATAGTCGCTGAACGCGTAATTCCTGCTGATCGGGCTGTTCACACTCTGCATAGTCAAAAAAAATACCAGACAAATGAATCCAATCCACACCCACCAATTAATATCTTTTATTTTCTTCATAATTTCCCCTGACCGTTTCACAGTTCTCTCTCCGCCATCTCTAACGCCCTGCCGACCACCTTATCCATGTCGTAATACTTATACTCTCCAAGCCTGCCCCCGAAAATCACGTTTTCCTCTTTTGCTGCAAGCTTCCTATATGCTTCATATACCGCATTATTTTTCTCATCATTTACGGGATAGTAAGGCTCCTCACCTTTCTGCCACTCACTCGGATACTCCCTCGAAATGACCGTCTTCGGCTGTGTCCCAAACTCAAAATGCTTATGCTCAATAATTCTCGTATAGGGCACTTCCCGTTCTGTATAATTCACAACCGCATTTCCCTGATAGTTGTCACAGTCCAGAATTTCCTGCTCAAAACGCACCATCCTGTACGCGAGTACGCCTTCGCAGTAATCAAAATAGCGGTCAATCTGCCCTGTGTAGATCACCCGGTCCGCCATGGCGTCAAACTCCTCTTTGTGTTCCAGATAATCAACGCCAAGCTTTACTTCAATGCCCTCCAGCATCCTTTCCACCATCGCCGTATAACCGCCGGCCGGAATACCCTGATACCTGTCATTAAAATAATTGTTGTCGTAAGTAAACCGAAGCGGCAGACGCCTGATGATAAAAGCCGGAAGCTCAGTACAGTCCCGTCCCCACTGTTTTTCCGTATAACCTTTTACAAGTTTCCGATATACGTCTTCTCCCACCAGAGACAGCGCCTGTTCCTCCAGATTTCTCGGTTCTGCTATGTGTAAATCCGCAATCTGCGCAGCTATTTTTTCTTTTGCTTCCTGCGGGCTCCTGATCCCCCACATTTTGCTGAATGTATTCATATTGAAGGGCAGATTGTACAGCTCGTCCTTATATACCGCCACCGGCGAATTGATATAGTTGTTAAACTCCGTAAATTGGTTTACATAATTCCAGATCTGCTGGTCGGAGGTATGGAAAATATGGGCGCCGTACTCATGTACCTGTATTCCCTCCACCTCTCTCGTGTAAATATTTCCGGCGATATGTTCCCTCCTGTCTATCACCAGACAGCTCCTGCCCCTCGCTGCCGCCTCGTGGGCAAACACCGCGCCATACAGCCCTGCTCCTACCACAAGAAAGTCGTATTTCATTCGTCTTTTCCCTCCATATCCAGATATTTTTCCCAGAACGCAAGCTGCCTGATCTCATTCCCCCGGGTGATATAGCTCTGTTTCGCCTTCTCATACTTTGTCTGTATGGCAAATATCATTCCAGCCACTTCAAACCCCTGTTTAATAAAAGTCCGTATGCTCCTGTGTGTAACAAAGCCCTTATTCTCCACAATGTCGTAAAACAGGATCGTCCTGGCCCTCCAGACAAATTCCGGCCTCGCCGTCGCCATAGGCACAGTCCGCACATGTTTTGCCGGAAGCAGATACCCGTTAAAGGTAAGCTTCCTCACTGCTTCATGCAATGCGGAATGTTTCTCCTTGCATCCTCTTTTATACTCCTGATAGAAAAAAGGCACTTCCAGTTCCTCTGCCGGCACTGACTGATAACCGGATGCCATAATCTTCCTGTGAAGCTGCTCTCCGTCTGTCTGTTCCAGAAAGTCAATGCCCCGCAGAAAGTCCCGGATGCCCTGCATATACAGCGACACATTTTTATATCTGTACAGATACCCCTCTCTCCGATATTCCCTGAGCAGCTCCCGTATCAATTCTCTTCTGCCCCACCATGGGAAATGGAAGCTGTTGTCTATCAGCCTGTTGCGGATGATATAATATTCCAAAAAGGAAGAATACTTGTTTTCAAAAGGCTCATGCCACACGCAGATACCGTTCATCAGGATCAGCGTCTTCATATTCCGCAGGCCATATTCCAGATCATCTCCCCGTATGAAAATTGGCAGTGGCAGATTATCAGCACTGACAAGCTCCATCGGAAAGCAGCAGTACCACCACGCGTTATATTCCCTATACTCCTCCTGCTCATTCAGCAGGCAGTTCTGCCATAGCCGCAGATCCAGATTTACTTTCAGTGGAACGAGATTACCCGCATTCCACGATGCCCCTGATTCAATCTGGATGTTCCTCTGATCCGACCGCAGCATGGCTCCACCGATAAAGGCTTTGGCATACTCCTCCTTTAACAGGGACAGGATCACTGCTGTTCGCAGTATAGAGGCCGTATCCACAACCACGTCGTCATCCATTAACAGTGCATGTGTAATCCCCGTCCCAGGGTGTTTCAGGATCTCAATCAATCCCCTTGTAAAGCCACCCGCACCGCCTGTATTCTTATTCTGGATGATATGTATATGTTCGCCCTCCAGACCATATGGTTCCAATGTTTTCCCGTTGTCCGAGATAAACATTTCCACCCTGCCATAAAGCGGACTTTCCGGATTCTCGATAATATCCCGCTTTATCAGTCTGACATTATCGCACACATATTTTTCCCGCCTGTAGGTACAGACCACAATACCGATTTTTACAGGCCGGCATTCCTCCCGGATCTCTGCATGATAAGATCCCCCGAAAAATTTCCCTCCCTTTTCCAATGCCTCCAGCCGGAAGAAGAACATTCCCTTCGTCTCCTCAGGAAATTCCAGTGTAATTTCCGTCCGGCTGTCCGCATCAACAGTCGCATTTTTCAGTTCCCTTTCAACATACATTTCATTTATCTTCTGCTTCCAGCACAGGCTGATATTAAATTTCCCCTGCAGTGACAGCGTAAGCAGCACTTTGTTTACTTTTGTGTATTTTCTCCATTTTTCTATTGTCAGGCTGTTAAAATAGGTATCTGTCGTGACAATGCCGCCCTTCTGAAACAGAATGCAGATACGTTCTTCCTTGACAATGCTTCTTTTATAGTTGGAGTGAAAATACATTTCCACATCCGTACATATTCCATCCTTTGGCCATAAAACATCCTGAATTTTCACTGCTGCAAGTGTGCTCCTCTCTGCATATGCTCTTAAAAATATTGATCAAAATTTTGGAATGCCTTTGCGGACAACACCCGTTGACCGCGCGTCTTTGTAGGCCTCCCTGACCAGGCGCTTTTCATATCTCCAGTCATAACCGTCCATATTTACCACACCAAACAGCCAGTTACGGAATACGATATGACAAAACATATCCGCTCCGTTCACCGCCCTGTCCAATACATTTCCATGCTTTTTTACGCACAGGATACGGTTTCTGATTCCGTAGTATTCCCGCCAGTCATAGCGCCGGTGAAGATACTCTGCCCCATCCGCCGCAGCCTTATGGTTCAGCACTGCACCCGGAACTACAAGAAACCGTGTGTAACGGTTGATCCGCATGGAATACTCTGTATCGTCAAACCATATAAAATACTCACTGCACGGCAGCCCGGCCTGCCTGACCAGCTCCCGGTCAACCACCATTCCACAGAAGGAAGCGATATCACAGGCAAAAGGCTGTCCAGCATTTTGTCCAACATAACAGTTTTCAGGACAGTTCTTCAGCCGCAGTCCCGGTCTGGCTATGTTTCTGCGGTGAAAGGTATCTATTCTGCCGTCTGTCATTACAGTACCCGCAAAAGCCAGGTACCCCGGATAGCGCTTCCTTGCATCCATGATGATTTCCATATAGTCCTTTTCCAGAATCGCATCATCGTCGATCATCAGGATACAGTCGGTCTTCTCCTGCACTGAAGCCTGTATTCCCTTTTCAAATCCTCCTGCACCTCCCAGATTCTCTGCACATGTTATAATCCGGTAGCGCGCGTCGTTCTCCCTGTATTTCCGCAAGTATTCTGTGGTGCCGTCCGTAGAGGCATTGTTTACCACAATGATTTTCTTAGCCGGAACCGTCTGGTTCTCAATTTGTTCCAGACATTCCCTCAAAAGCTCCAACCTGTTATAGGTCACCAGAACGACTGCATAGTTAGCTGCCATAAATCCGTCTCCCATACAACATTCCGACATTTTTTGAAATGTGTACTTTTGCATAAAACTTTTTAATATCCGGATTTTGGAAAAAAACAAGTGAATATTGTTGAAATGACTTAAAAATCAGCGAAAAATCAATGAAAAAGAAAAAAACAATTGAACAATCATTGCTTTTATGGTAGACTAGTAAATTATTAAAGATGATATGTAAGTTTTTGCAAAAGTACACATTTACAAACAGTGTTTTACTTAGGTGCAGGTCTCAAATTTTCTGGCTTTTCCATAAAATGTTCCAACAGGCATTTCACAGGCATCTGCTGCCTGACGGAGTGTTATTTTTTTGTTTCTCCAGTCCCTGTATATTTCCCCGAAATTATTCGGATAAGGAATAGCAGGGCGTCCGAATCTCACACCCCTCGCCTTAGCCGCCGCAATACCTTCCGCCTGACGCTGCCTGATATTCGACCGCTCATTTTCTGCGACAAATGACAGTACCTGCAGGACAATATCACTTAGAAACATACCCATCAGGTCTTTACCCCTTCTGGTATCCAGAAGCGGCATATCCAGCACCACGATATCAATCTCCTTTTCCTTTGTGAGCATCTGCCACTGCTCCAGAATTTCACCATAATTACGCCCCAGCCGGTCTATACTTTTTATATAAAGCAGGTCGTTCCTTTTCATACGCCGCAGCATACGTTTATACGCCGGACGTTCAAAATCTTTTCCCGACTGCTTATCCATAAAAATATTTTTTTCCGCAACCGCCAATTCCCGAAGGGCGATCATCTGCCTGTCTTCATTCTGGTCACGGCTGCTGACACGCACATAACCATACACTTCTGCCATATTCTCTTCTCCTTCCCGCCAACATAGAGTAACTTCTATTCCGGCAATATTATATTTTTCCATAATTCGCAAAATGTAAAACTATTCCTGGAGAAAATATTCGCATAATCGAGTAGGAGGAATTTCTCTCAATTGAGAAATTCCGACCTCTCACACCAC
>CAMWJF010000104.1 GCA_947174505.1 uncultured Lachnospiraceae bacterium | reverse complement strand
ATTATGAAAGAAAGGTGAATGAAAATGGAAAAGACAAGAAAACTTGGACAGACAGAGATTGAGATTTCGGCAATCGGATATGGCTGCATGGGGCAGACGCATTCTTATGGCGTAGTGGAGCCCGAGGCTGATATGGTATCTCTCATGCGGTATGCTCATGAGGTGGGATATACCTTTTTTGACACAGCGCCGGTTTATGGGGAAGCGAACGAGCAGTATCTTGGGAAAGCAGTCGCACCGTTCCGTAAAGAGGCGGTCATTGCCACAAAATTCGGTATTGTGGATGAATCCTTCTTTGCGGGGAATGAGGATGCCTTAAACAGCAGCCGTGATTCAATACGGCAGCAGGTGGACGCTTCCTTAAAGAGGCTTGGGACAGATTATATTGACTTGTATTACCAGCACCGCATAGATCCGAAAACAGAGCCAGAGGAAGTGGCGGAAACCATGGCAGAGCTGATAAAAGCAGGAAAAATCCGGGCATGGGGTGTTTCCTTTGCACCGGAGGAATATATCCGAAGGGCGCATGCAGTGTGCAAAATATCTGCAATCGAAAATATGTATTCCTTTGTAGCAAGGCAGGATGAGGAAACGTATTTTCCGCTCTGTGAGGAACTTGGGATCACCTATGTATCAGCCTGTCCTCTTGCAAAAGGTTATCTCAGCAACCGCTACGCTGCCGAAACCAAATACCGTGAAGGCGACTGGCGTGCAGATATCAATTTATTCCAAAAAGAAGGGATTGACGCAAACCGGAATCTGATGGAGCTGATCCTTGACTTTGCCGACAGAAAACAGGCGACACCGGCACAGATTGCCCTTGCATGGGAGATCACTAAGAAATCGTATCTGATCCCGATTCCCGGAACAACAAAAAGAGACCGGGTAAAGGAAAATTTTGAGGCGGTCAATGTGGAACTGTCACCGCAAGAAATGCAGGAGATTGAAGAAGCGCTTTCACACATGGATATTATCGGCATGGGGCGTGGCTGATGAGGAAACCTGTGAAAAAAAGAATGAAGCTGCTCCGCAGGAATGAACAGGGAACGATTGAACAAATAAATTAGTGGGAGGTATATGGTAATGAAAAGAATATCTGCAATTATGACCGCTCTGGCGCTGTGTTTTTCTGTTTGCGCCTGTGGGCGGACAGATAACGGCCAGTCGGAAGAACAGGTGGAAAGTCTGGCAAATGAAACGCAGGAAGACAACCGGGCAAATGAGCCGGAAGGAAGTATGGGAGAACCGGTGCCGGGTTCAGATGATGATGGAACACAGACGCGGGTGGATGCAGCACAGAATACACAGCTGGCTGGTGGAAGTGCCGGGGGACAGATCTTCGATCTGGAGGCAGGAACGGTCATGCTGAACAGTGGGTATGAAATGCCCATACTTGGGATTGGAACCTTCCGCCTGTCCCAGAGTGAGGCAGAGGATTCCGTCTATTGGGCGCTCATGGACGGTTACCGTCTGATTGACACGGCGAGGATCTATGGAAATGAGGCAGGTGTCGGCAGGGGAATCCAGAGGGCGATCGATGAAGGATTTGTAACACGGGAGGAAATCTTTGTTACAACGAAAATGTGGACAGATGACTACTGCAACAGTATGGCACTGTCATGGAATCGTGGTTCCCGCTTGGAGGACGCGGCAATACGCAGACATTATTTAATGACGAAACCATTTTAGGGATTGCACAGGCTCATGGCAAGACTTCAGCACAGGTAATACTGCGGTGGCATTTGCAGGCGGGAAATATTGCGATTCCCAGCTCCAGCAATGAGGCGCATATTCAGGAAAATTATGAGATCTTTGATTTTGAGCTTTCTGAGGATGAAATGCAGAGGATGACAGAGCTGGATCGGAATGAGCGGTTTGCAGGATATTGATCGTATGGATAGGGAGGACAGGGAATCGTGAAAGTGATGTTGGTGCATGGAAGCACCCCGGAACAGGTACGGGAGGATCTTGAGGGATTACGGAACCTGCGGATGCTGGCAAAGAATATGGCATGGTTTTTACAGTGTAAGGAAGCAGGAAATAAGATGGGTGTGCCATTGCCGGAATACGATTAACGATGGAGGCTTTGTCATGAAAAAAATGTGTTCTATCAAAAAAATAATTTTGCTGTTACTTTGTGGGCTGATGATGGTTCCATTTGCAGCCTGCGGCAGAAATGCCGGACAGGGAAACGATAATAATGAAGTGGCTGATACTTTAGAGATACCTTCTGAAAGTGTGCCGGAGGGTGAGGCTGAATCCCTTCCCGAAAGTACGCAGAGGGATGATGCAGACAGGATCAGGAATACGGAAGAGCCTGCCGGGCAGTCGGCGGAATCTACAGAAGATATAAAGACCGGAACATCGGCGGGGAGCAATATACTGGTAGCATACTTTTCTCTCGCAGATGAGCAGTATGAAGTGGGTGTGATCGAAAAGGGCAATACACAGATCATTGCAGAACAGACGGGAGCTGATACCTTTTTCATTGAGCGGACAACTGCATATCCGACAACCTATAACGGGCTGCTTGAAGTATCCCGTGAAGAAGAGGATGATCCGCCGGAGATTGCCAGAACGGTTGAAAATATGGATGATTATAATGTAGTCTTTATCGGTTATCCGATCTGGTGGGGCGACCTGCCGACCATTGTAAAAGTATTTTTGGAAACCTATGATTTTTCCGGTAAAACAGTCATTCCTTTCTGTACCCATGCGGGAAGCGGTCTTTCAGGAACACAGGGAACTGTGGAAAGTCTATGTGAGGGAGCAGCTGTGGAGGATGGCCTTGCGGTGCGTGGAAAAACGGCACAGGAGGATTTCGATTCAGCAGAAGATGCAGTAACAGACTGGCTGTCTGGTCTCGGATTATGAGGCCGGAAAATATCAGGGCTGTTTCTATTCGGATAAAAAGATATGTATGCTTTTTCATGCAGTATTATTTATATGAGAAGCCGCGTGGGTTGGATTTTACCATGAGGGATACGAAACTGTATCAGAAAAGCGGCGGCGTATATCATGGATACAGTAAGACCAGTGAAAAACATTTGCGGGATATTTTTGCGAGGCTGTCTTATGAAGATGCAAGACTGCTGGATGTAGGATGCGGAAAAGGTGTTGTCTTAAAGGAAGCGCTGAAGTTTCCATTTCAAAAAGTGGCCGGAATAGAAATCCAGCAGGAATTAGTACAGACCGCCAAAAGAAATATTGCATAATCCGCTGAAAGACTATGATACCTGTATTTTGAAGTTGGGTATAGGGGAGGATTGTCTATGAAAAAGATATTCGTTTTTCTGCTTTCTTTGTCTATTTCGCGTCTTACAGCTTGTGGTATGGCCGGGACACAGGAAATAGGGGAATATCAGGATGCGGATAGCTTATCAGCATCATCCGGAACAGAGAATGAAATGATGGTGATATCGCTGGCAGAAGGTGAAAGAGGAAATACAATGGATGAATATGATTTTTCTATTTTTACAAATGTTGAGCTTATTGGAACAGATTTGTCTGACATGGATGAGGAACAGACGGCGGTTTTGTACCAGCAGGCAAAGTATTGCCAGGCCATGACGGACGCAGACACGGATACCATGCGGGAGCTTGTATCGGAGGATATGGTCTTTACCCATATGAGCGGCAGACAGCAGACAAGGGAAGAATATTTTGCAGATGTGAAGGATGGGAGTCTCCGATATTTTACAATCGGCATTGACAGTCCCGTGGTGGAAGTGGACGGTGATGTGGCTTCCATAACCTATACATCTGTATTAAATGCCAATGCCTATGGTGCGAGGGGCACTTACCATATGAATGGTACACACTGGTTTGAAAAACGGGATGGAAACTGGATTTCCATCAATGCCCCGAATGGTTAATGTAATAAAAAACATAGCAAAAAGAAGGAGGCGCTTGTATGAAAAAGAAACTTGTGGCAGCTATCCTGTCAGTGCTTCTGGTTGGAAGTATGGCAGGATGCGGAAATGCAGATCTGAATGACAGTACAAACACAGTGGGAGGGGAGAACCCTTCCCATCAGACAGATGAAGATACAGACCGGTTATCTGCTGCCGCCGGAACGCCAGTTCAAAACGGAGAAACGGATTCTTCGCCGGAACAGTCAGGGGAAGACAACAGCGGCTTAAGCGGAATGGAAGGAACGCCACAACAGTCGGATGACGCAGTGTCCATTGTATATATGACAACCGACATTTCGCCGGAGGGACTGATGGCGGTTTATGAGGCGCTTGGATGGACGCCCGGAGAAAATGTGGCCGTAAAGCTTTCTACGGGTGAGCCTCCGGCAAGCAATTATCTTGATCCTGAACTGATCAGGGACGTCGTACAGCTTGTGGATGGCACGATTGTGGAATGCAACACTGCTTATGGCGGTTCCCGTGCGGAGACTGCCATGCATTATCAGGTGGCGGAAGACCACGGTTTTATCACCATTGCTGACTTTCAGATTTTGGATGAGGATGGTTCCATGAGCCTGCCTGTATCGGGAGGTACTCATCTGATAGAAAATCTGGTGGGCGCCCATTTCGGCGATTACGATTCCTATCTGGTTTTATCCCATTTCAAAGGACACGCAATGGCAGGATTCAGCGGTGCGATCAAAAATATTTCCATTGGCCTTGGTTCCAGTGAGGGGAAATGTCTGATCCATACTGCCGGGGAAAGCTCTTCCAGCCCGTGGGGCGGGGATCAGGATTCTTTTCTGGAATCTATGGGCGAGGCAGGAAAATCCGTAGTGGATGCGCTTGACGGGCAGATTGTCTATATTAACGTGATGAACCGGTTATCTGTGGATTGTGACTGCAATGGCCGCCCTGCGGAGCCGGATATGCATGACATTGGGATTCTGGCATCTACTGACCCGGTGGCGCTGGACCAGACGTGTATTGATCTGATCTATGCGCAGAAGGACGGGGACGGAGCCTCGCTGGTAAACCGGATCGAATACCGTAATGGTCTGCATACGCTTGAATATGCGGAGCAGATCGGACTTGGGAGCAGGACATACCAGTTGATCTCCGTTGATGAATGAAATATGTGATAAAGGCATCAAATGAAAAAATTTGTGAACTGGCGGAGCAAAGGTTATTTGGTGCAGGAGGTAAAAGATGTCAGGGGTTCTCCATCGGGAATTTGTATATATCTGGTATTATTTTACGATACAGCTGAGACAGATTTTCCCGTATTGGGTATTGGGAATGGTCATCGGATCGCTGGTATCTGTTTTTGCAAAAGAGCATATCCATCATATGTTCCGTTCCCTTGGAGAGCGGAGACTGGGTGTTCTTGGGATGATTGCGGCAAGTGCGCTGGGGATTGCATCGCCTCTTTGTATGTACGGAACCATCCCGATTGCGGCATCATTCTCAAAAAACGGGATCAGGGATGACTGGCTGGCAGCCTTTATGATGTCTTCCATCCTGCTCAATCCTCAGCTTATTGTTTACAGCGCTGCCCTTGGAACGACTGCGCTTATGATACGGATATTGTCAAGCTTTGTGTGTGGGATTATGGCCGGGCTGTTTGTGCGGATATTTTACAGGGGAAAGGGATTTTTCAATTTCAGGGGATTTGAGGAACCGAAAAGCAGGGACACCGATCCGAATATCCTGTTGCGGTTCCTGAAAAACCTCGGCAGGAATATCAAGGCTACCGGAATGTATTTCCTGACAGGAATTGTGTTGTCTGCGCTTTTCCGGCGGTATGTCCCGGCGGAAACCATGACAGCGCTGTTTGGCGGAAACGAAGCCTTTGGCGTGTTGATGGCGGCAACGGTCGGGGTTCCCCTTTACGCATGCGGCGGAGGAACAATCCCGCTTTTGCAGGCATGGCTTGCAGACGGTATGAGTATGGGTTCTGCAGCGGCGTTTATGGTCACGGGACCGGCGACAAAGATTACCAATCTGGGCGCAGTAAAAATCGTGCTTGGAATGCGTTGCTTTCTGCTATACCTTGCATTTACGCTTATGTATGCTTTTATGAGCGGCATACTGATCAATATCCTGGTCTGAGAATAGTTTTATAGACTGTTCGCTCCATGACATACAAGGCGGGTTGTTATCTGAATGATTTCCTTCAGAGGAATCCTTTTCCCGTCAGCAACCCATTGTTTATAAATGGCAAGTGTGCTCTGTGCAACATAGGTCATATAAATATTCTGGATATAGGGGTTGTCTGGACTGTTCTTATCGTTCTTCCATGCCTGTTCCATAATATCGTTGGTGATCCGGCGGCTGATGTAGTGGTAGCTTCCGCTACAGGTGAGCCGCTCTCCCAG
Organism: uncultured Lachnospiraceae bacterium; assembly: GCA_947174505.1. Classification (GTDB taxonomy): domain Bacteria; phylum Bacillota; class Clostridia; order Lachnospirales; family Lachnospiraceae; genus UBA3282. The sequence continues at coordinate 1,058 of CAMWJF010000104.1, read as the reverse complement.
CCTGCCCAGCTCCTCGTTATATAGAAAGAATTCCCGTGTGATCTTATCCAGATCGCGGGGGCGTTCCAGACCTTCCGTGCGCTTAATAAAGGCCTGTGCCAGTTCGTTCTGTAGTTCCCGGAGCAGGTCATCCAGCGAATCGTAATGCAGGTAAAAAGTTTTTCGGTTTATATTTGCGCGCTGTGTCAGTTCCTTAATGGAAATCTGCTCATAGTCCATCTCACAGATCATCTCATTAAAGGCTTTGCGGATGGACTCTTTGGTACGGCGTATGCGCAGGTCTTCTTTTCCGGAATTTGTCATAATAATCCTCATTCCTGCGCTGCTTTTTGCACATAAGCGACTTTGTGGCAAGCAGCGCGCAGACACAAATCGCCGTGTGAGACTTAGAATTTCTCCGCGAAACAGCCTATGCTGTGAGCGGTTTGAAATTCTTCTCACACTTATCATAATACATTCGAGTCAGATATGCAACTTGTGGTTATTATATTTATTTCACTGTTACGCCACATTTTTTTCAGATGTGTGGTATAAACCCCGTTCAGCCGTGAAGTGGTGTTGTAGGGAACCGGAAATAAAAATATAATACCCGTAAAAGAAGATTTGGAAAGGAGAAGATTATGGCGAAAACACTGATCGCATATTTTTCACATGCAGGGCAGAACTATACGCATGGTGGGATTGGATATTTGGAGATAGGAAATACGGAAGTTGTGGCGAAAAAACTCCATAATCTGGTTGACAGCGATTTGTTTTATATCGACACCGTAGAGAAATATCCGGACGACCATATGGAGAAGATTGCTGTCGCGAAAAAGGAGTATGAAGGAGACGCCCGTCCGGAATTGACAGCAAGAGTTGAAAACATGGAAAGCTACGAAAATATTATTCTTGCATTTCCAAATTGGTGGACGACAATGCCCATGGCGCTGTTTACATTTTTGGAGAGTTATGATTTCTTCGGCAAGACGATCTGCCCGCTTGTCACACATGGGGGCAGTGGTTTTGTTTGCGCGCCATGGGCGCGCTCTAACGGGTGCAAGTCCCGAACACACCCA
>CAMWJF010000103.1 GCA_947174505.1 uncultured Lachnospiraceae bacterium | reverse complement strand
TTCATTACCACATTTACAGCGGTGATGCGGAGCGTGTTATGGAAAAACTGGATAAGGGTTTAATTGACTTTGGATTGTTGGTTGGAGAAGCGGACATCAGCAAATATGATTATCTCAAACTTCCACAAAAAGACTTATGGGGCGTGTTGATGCGAAAAGACAGTCCGTTAGCGGAAAAGGAAACGATCTGTGCAGAGGATTTGTGGGATAAGCCTCTGATTGTATCCCACCAGACCTCAATCAATACAGAAATGTTTCACTGGCTAAAGACTGATATTTCAAAACTCAATATCGTTGCAACTTACGATCTGATTTATAACGCTGCACAATTTGTCAAAAAGGGCTTTGGATATGTGATTGCATTGGACAAACTGATTAACACGACAGGGGACAGCAATTTATGTTTCAAGCCGCTTTTCCCCGCATTGGAAGCGGAACTTTGCATTGTCTGGAAAAAATATCAGGTTCTTTCAAGAGCCTCCAGTGTATTTCTACAGCAATTACAAAATGAGACAAAAGGCATTATTTAGAGAAACACAATTTTGAAATAGGCTATAAAAACCTTTTTTTATAGCCTATCTTAAAGATTAAAATCATTAATACCCTAATCAATGATTTTAAATTTATTAAGTTCATCATTTTCCTTCAAAATTCCCATATGATACAGCACCTGCACACAATCCACATAGCCTTGAATATATGCCCGCAATTCCTGAGCAGAAGAAAGATCCTCCTGACATTCTTTTATTTCTTCCACTATCTCCCGCTGCTCTATGGAAATCATTTCCAGAAAATCTTCCCACTCCCGTTCTTTTTCTTTCAATACTTCCAATGCTTTCTCATATTCAGGAGTACGCACATAGTTTTCCCTGCTAATACTCTCCCCGTTTAACCTGCCTAAAAACTCAGCCATTTTTATCCACACGTCATTCATACTATATTTCTCCTTTCCCATCAAATTTCATATCAACAGACGCTCCTTTTATATTTTCCCATACTTCATCTTTAGAAGTATATTATCACTCCGTTTCGGTAAAATCAATTCTATACACTTCATCTTTAGAAGGGAATGTATTTATGAAAATTTACTGGAACGGAACCTCCAAGAACATCATTGGTTCCAAGATCAGACAGCTACGGCAGGAAAAAGGCTTATCCCAGGCCGCACTTGCAAACCAGCTCCAGCTCCTCGGCATGGAATGCAGCGACCTGACAATCCTGCGCATAGAACAGGGCAGCCGTTTTGTGCCCGACTATGAAGTTGTCATCCTTGCAAAATATTTCAACATATCAACCGACACTCTGCTTGGGCAAAAGGAAGCCGATTCATAAATGATGGAAAAGGCTTCCTTCTATGCTTACAATTATTTCCTCTCTCTTTTCATCCTATCCGCTAAATGCCTCCAAATACTGTAAAATACTGTTTGATTGACTTTACTCTCTGAAAAATTCTTTGTACCCACACTGGTATATTTGAGCCAAAGCCATAATCATATCCACAGTCGGATTAGTCTTTCCCGCTTCCACTTTGGAGTATGTACTGGAACATATATCAATCCCCCGCAACTGTAGCTGGCAGATAACATCACGATTCCGCAGTCCACTCTCCACTCTCAACCTTTTAATGTTTGTTCCCAACAGATGATTTTGACTTTGATTGAGCCGTTCTGCCCGCCCTATACCGGAAATGTTGCCTGTTTTATCCTTTGCTTTCTTCATTCGTCCTATCCCTTAAACGCCTCTAGAGACTGTAAGATACCGCCCAATGCCTCATCATCCAGCTCCATTATCTCATCTGCGCCACCCGTTTCTGGCTGTTTTACCGTTCCCGCTGCATCCACAACTGCTGTATTGCTGCCATACGCTCCGTTCTCCCGTTCTTCCATGACCTGCAGCACAATCTGCCTGATAACTGCATAGTCAGCCGGTCTCCCTATTGAAACAAGACATCCTGCCTGCCCTCCATTCTGATATGCCATCACCGCGTCCACGATATACTGTGCCTTTCCCCGCTCCATGCCATTCAGGAACTGCGCCACCTCCACATGGGCGGGATCATGTCTGTTGAATCCTATCGTCGTCACAAACGGATTTTTCTTCCCCATAATAGTTATCTGCCTTTCTTCTGAATCTGGTAGAGCATACCATACCCTTTTGCGTTGGCGCAGATGTCTTCCACAAAAATGCAGCGGCCTACCTTTCCGGAATGCTCCAGATACTCCCGAAGCAGCAAGGAGCCGCCTCCGATAAATACCACGCAGCCTGCCTTCAGGTCAAGCCCCCGCTCCCTGAGCGTACCGAGGATGTCATTCACATAGGTCCTTGTCATATCCTCCACGATACGGACAACCTCCCCATAGAAATCCGTCCTTTCTCCCCGGATGATCCGGTCAATGTCCGTATCGTCAATCAGGATGTCCTGCTCGGAATTGATGCGGGAGGCAATGTCATTATACAGCCGGATGACACCCTTCTCCAGAGAGTCACAGACGGACAAATCCGGTTTTCCTCCCCGGATCAGGAGATAATCCAGCGTAAAGCCCCCGATGTCTACCGTAATGACTTTACTGTACTCCGCTATCTTCTGGTAAACGGTCATGGCAGCCGCATAATCCTGCGGAAAGGCGGCTGTTTCCACAATCTCAGCCTGATAAGGAATACCTTTGTATGTAAACTGCTGGATGCCCCTGCCCATAAAATAATCCTCAAACTTCCGGTACAGTGCGCCGTAATGCTTCGGGGGCAGTCCAACCGGCAGCGCCACCTGAAGGAGTGTATCCTTTGTATTTAACATCTGCTTTTCCGCTTCCATCGCCACCGCAAACAGTGTCAGGATAAAGAAACGGTCATCCAGTGTCTTGTCCCTCATATAAGGTATCCGCTGCTCAGTCAGGGCATAATAGCGCCCATTGTACTGCAGGTATTCCCCCAGTGCGGGCCTGCAGTCCCCCTCCACAAAACCAGAGGTAAATATCTTATGCTCGGTCTTCATGTTCCTGTTTCCGTGGTCTACCGGTACAATAATTTTCTGATACATCATAACGTCAGCTCCTTTACTTTTATTTAATGTTTTATACGCATGGTGTAAGTAAAAACCAACAGCGTTATGTAAAAATTGGTGGATTTTACATATTATGTGCATAAAAAAGGACGGAACCCCATATGGAAGTCCGCCCTGAAATAATTTTAGCTTTATGATGGATTGCCCTGCATACTATCTGTCCAGTCCCAGCCATTCAGCCGGAGTCAGGACAGGCAGGGAAACATCTTTGTAATCTTTCCGGTTTACAGTGATAAGGTAATCCATCCGGTTATTCCGCCCTGTCATATATTGCACACAGTCCTCAAAGTCTTTCCATTTCTGTCCAAACGCATCCTGGATGTCCTTTTCCGTTACGGAGAGAACTGTCACCAGACAGAAGATGTTTTCCATGATAACATATGTCCGTTCTGTGTCATGTGTTTCCTTACGGATGATATAAAACAGATCCGTTACAGAAGATGCCGTTATACATGCATGGACTTCCTGTTCCCTGATCTTTCTGAATAGTTCCACGGAAATATCATACCCATTTCTTTTGAGGACCATATCCAGAAGTACATTGGTATCAATTAACAGCTTCATACCGTTCCCTCATCCTTTCCTCTCTGTATTCCTCCAGTGTTTTCCCTGTATCCGGTATCACACCTACGATATTCCCCAAAATATCATCCAGCGGTTTTTCACTTCCAGGCATTTCCTTCGTCTGCTGTGAACTGAGGAACTGCACAAAGCTATATATCGTTTCTATCTGGTTTTCCGGCAGGGCGTTCAACAGATTTATCGTTTTCTCCAATGTTGACATACCATTCTCCTTTCCAAGATCCATAAGCCACCTTACGCTTTTTTATATATTATACCATCCTCTGCACAAATTAACTATTGCTTTTTTTCTGTTCCAGATCATACAGGTAATCATCCACGCCCTTTACGTTTTCCGCCCAGTCGCCGTCACTATCCATGTCCCATGTAAGTGTTTTTACAGACAGTTCCATTTCCCGGCAGATCTGGGTGAGCTTGCGGCATCCCCGCTGGATATTCTGACGCTTGATGCTTTTCTTTTCACAGGGGATGACCTGCTGTTTCCAGTCTTTCCTGTAATTCTCACAATGAACACATTTCTCATTGTAATCACCCCCGCAGGCAGTCTTTAGCAGCTTATCCATATCATATGCTTCATAGACTGTTTCCGTCCCCATCAGCTTCATTGCCTGTAAGAACGGCGGCAGGTTTGCGTACTGGTTTGCCCCCGGCACACATCCAAAAGTCCTGCCTGACAGGGCATGGGCAAGGTCGCCTTTTAGCGGTCCCTCTGTTACAAATACTGTCTTTTCTCCCGGATTTCCCGCCAGGTGGACGGGGCTTCCGGAGGATGTACCCCTGTGGTAGTTGGTGCTGGAGAGCCAGATATACTTCCTGCCGTCATAAGGATGGTCAAGGCGTATCTGCGCACCCACGATCAGACCCTCCATGTTGCGGACCGGCACCAGAAAACCGGAGGACTTGTTAGAGAAATGGATGGTCCATTCCCCGTCCCTGTCCTGCCTTACGCCTGCACTTTTCAATGGCTGCATTCCGGTCATAGCCCGTTTTTTTCTGAAGGCTTTCTGTGATCTTCCGGCACCTGTCACGCATACGCTCATACTGCATGGCCCCGCAGAATCCAAGACGTTCCCTGTCAGTCTGCAGGAACTCGTCCAGGAGGTCCGCATAGTCCGCAAGCACATTGCATATCACAATCAGGTCGCCCTCACAGCTTGTAATGGTTTCTTCCCGGTTATGAGTTACACTGTAATACCGGATGGATACCCCGCACTGTTCATCATCGGCAACATCCTCCATAATCCCTACCGAATCACTGACCATTACAGCGGCTCTCCTTTCTTGTAGATGGAAACTTCCTGCTTTGCCCTGTCATACAGATAGATGCTGTTGGAAAGCCATTCCTCTTTTGGAACATTGCTCATATTGATCTCCCATACATCTTCTGTATTTATGCAGTCTTCGTTGCCATCCTTTATCGGGATGACGATAAGTTCATTTACACAGCTTGGATAAATGTTCAGGTCACATCCTTTGGAATCCGCAAGCTGCTTCAAAAAAGAGAGGTCAAGCATACAGGCTGCCCCAAAAAGGTGCTTCCGGTTGGATGCCACATACATCTCTACTTTTGGTACCCCTTCCTTTTCGATTTCATCAAGGACAGCCATTACTTCTTCCTCATCCTCCTCTTGGACAATCTCCTTTAGAAGACCAGGTATATCAATGGCGAAACATTCATCTTTGACCTGAAGGTTTTCCATGCCGGTCCTGTATAAATCTCCCTCCGCAACATTCCATCTCTCCATCAGTTCGTTTGAAACGATAATGGAAGCATTCCCCTCTGCTATCGTTACATCTATATCGAGATAGTAAGTAACAGCAAGATCAAGAAATTTTCTGTGTGGAACATTCTTCAGTTCTGTGGGATTGGCATCATAATTTATGAGCCGTATCCTTACCTTATCCCTCATCCTGCCAAAGTCCTCAAGATCATCTGCTATTTTGGAAGGAATCTCTCCTTTATGGCATTGCTGTATCAGTTCGTCCGCAATTTTTTCCAGTGTCATCATCCCTATTGCATGGAAAAGGATATACTCATCCAGGTATACTACGGTGCCTATGACCTCATCTCTTTTTCGGATACAGATACCATGCACGGTGAAATTATTATTCTTCAGCTTGTCTTTGGGAAAGATACTGTACCCGTTCCCAAGCTTTTTCTCAAGCTCCCTTATGACCTCTTTTCTAAAATCATCCACTCTTTTCTCCTCCTTCTTACCATTTGTAAATGCCCGGTATGTCATACTCCGTCCAGTTGACAGACAATGCCCTGGCAATGGTTTCCTCCATCCGGGTGATCCGGCTCCCTTCCTCACCTTCACAGGCAAGCATGTAAAGGATCTCCGAAATACCAAAATAGATTTCATGCGCGGTACAGGGATCTTCCCCATACTGTGCCGTGAACAGATCCACCGCCTCGGCTTCATATTTCCGCGGGATACCCAGTTTATCCATGACACCCTTCATACAGTTTACGGGGTTCATGATCTCAATCCCCAACAGCCTTGTAAGGTTCCCGACAGCAAGCTGGTACTTTCCGTACAGCAGCTTCAGGTGCGCATCAAACTCAGTGATCCGCGTACCGTTGCGGTGCCCGAGCCGCAGGGGGCTACCTAAGTTGATTGTGATATTCTCGCTTCCTGATACCAGCATGGGATAGATATTAGCTCCGCCGGAACCGGTATCCGAAGTTGTGATCCTTACCACGGGTTTCATCTCATCCGTTGTCTTTCCATGCAATGCCAGCTCTTTTTTGTAAGCATCCAGCAGGCCGTCCTCCCCGGAAAGTTCCCAGAGCGCAGATGCCATGTCATGCTCATAAAAACCGGCAAGATAGCTGCAGCCCTTGAAGTTCTTTGTCAGATAGTCCACCGAATGCAGGAATACCTGTTCCATGTCAAGCACCGCATAATCATGGCAGTCGCCTCCCAATACAGCGGAGACCTTACCTTCCGAGATGCGCAGGAGTGCCTCTCCCTTTGCCGCTTTCAGGCAGTCATTCAGGATTCGAGCATATACGTTTTTTTCCACCCTGCGCAGTCCCGCACCGGAAATGCCTGCGCGGTCGAGGATGCTCTTGACCGCACAGTCCCTGACAGGGTAATACTGGTTCTTTACTTTCAGGAGAAGTCCCGTATTGATGATGGTATCTGTGATGATGTCTTCATCCAGCCCCTCATCTGCATATTTCTCCTTCAGCTCCTCCTCTACCCTGCTCCCGCTGGTGATTGCCACAAGGCGCAGGTTTCTGGAGGTTTTCCTTTCCCAGAATGAATTTCTTCCGATGCTTTTTATGCACTCAAGGAAATCCTCCTGATTCTGGAATACGCCGCGATAGCCGTCGGCAAATACTCTTGTTTCATTCATTTTCCGTTCCACCTTTCTTTTTTCTCTCCTTTTTCGGAGGCATATTTATCCAGCCGCTTATGCGGACAAGCCCTCATGGGCATTTCTGGCACACTCACAGCAAAGCTGCGCACAAAAAAAGGAATGGTCCTCTGAGGGTTTCCATTCCATACTGCGTGTGGTGATCCACAAATCTGTTTCTGCTCCCGGCAGTTATGACATGCCATAGAAACAAAAAAAGTGCCAAAAGACTGCCATGCTTATACATGGTATCCTCTGACACTCGTTACAATCCTAAACAACGTATGCCCCGGCCTTCATCCATACAGGCTGCGCCGGAACCTGCAGTTTACGGAAAATACGGGTATTTTCCTATCAAATACACCGTATCCTTACTGACAGGCATCGCATAAAAATCAATTACGGGATAATCTTAGCACAACATCTTGTATCCTGTCAACTCAATAATACTATAT
>CAMWJF010000102.1 GCA_947174505.1 uncultured Lachnospiraceae bacterium | reverse complement strand
AAAAAGCCAGAATGGAACGATTCAGGGGATGGCTGCATTCATGCGTTTGTCGTGCACATCGCGGCGGAGTTGTTGACTTTCCGGGGACTGGCTGTTAAAATAAAAATTGGATTCCAGATGATGGAAAGTAATAAAAATTTTAATAGAAAGGAAGAAAATAGTATGGCATTAGTAACAACAACCGAAATGTTTAAGAAAGCATATGACGGCGGTTATGCAGTCGGCGCTTTCAACGTAAACAACATGGAGATCGTTCAGGGTATTACCGAGGCTGCCGGCGAACTGAACAGCCCTGTTATCCTGCAGGTTTCCAAAGGCGCCCGCGCTTATGCGAACCACACTTATCTGGTGAAGCTGGTTGAGGCGGCTGTAGCGGAGAATCCGCAGATCCCGATCGCGCTTCATTTGGATCACGGCGATACCTTCGAGCTTTGTAAGTCCTGTATCGACGGCGGCTTTACCTCCGTTATGATCGATGCGTCCTCCAAATCTTTCGAGGATAATATCGCGCTGACCAAGCAGGTAGTTGAGTACGCGCATGATAAAGGCGTAGTGGTTGAGGCTGAGCTGGGTACGCTGGCAGGCGTTGAGGACGAGGTCGTTGTAGAGGCAGGCAAGGAGTCCTACACCCGCCCCGAGGAGGTTGAGGAGTTCGTAGATAAGACAGGCTGTGACTCCCTCGCGATCGCGATCGGTACTTCCCACGGCGCATACAAGTTTACGGCTGCACAGTGCACAAGAAATGAGGAAGGCATCCTTGTTCCCCCGCCGCTTCGTTTCGACGTTCTGGAGGAGTGCATTAAGAGACTGCCCGGTTTCCCGATCGTGCTTCACGGCTCTTCTTCCGTTCCGCAGGAGTTCGTTAAGATGGTGAACCAGTACGGCGGAAACATGCCCGACGCAGTAGGTATCCCGGAGGAGCAGCTTCGTAAGGCTGCAGAGCTTGCTGTATGTAAGATCAACATCGACTCCGATATCCGTCTGGCTATGACCGGTAACATCCGCCAGTACTTTGCGGAGCACCCGGATCACTTTGACCCCCGTCAGTATCTGAAGCCCGCAAGACAGGCTGTGAAGGATATGGTGGCGCACAAGATTAAGAACGTGCTCGGTTCCGACGGCAAGGCGTAAATGGTATAGAGAATAAGATATAAAATACCCCGGCATGGCTTTTGCAGCGTGCCGGGGTTTCTGTCTTTACTCTACTTATACATTTCTTTCAGCTCTTCCGCGTGTGTTTCCTCGATATCCGGGAAAGCGGAGAGCATCGGCTTCACAGGCTCTTTTTTCAGCACTCTCGCCACGTAGTTCCTTGTAATCTTCATAACAATGGGCGACAGGCTCAGGACGCCGATCAGGTTCGGAATCGCCATCAGGCCGTTAAAGGTATCGGAGAGATCCCATGCCAGCCCAAGGTTCATCGTTGCGCCCACATAAATCATCAGGACAAACACAATCTTGTAGGCGATCATGGATTTCGTGCCGAACAGATACTCCCATGCTTTAGAACCGTAGTGACTCCAGCCGAGCACCGTGGAGAAGGCGAACAGCAGGATTGCGATCGCGATAAACATGGGGCCCGCGCTTCCGAATTTCGTAGCGAAGGCTTCCCCAACCAGAGCGGAACCCTCGGAAGCGCTTAGCACCGCACCTGTTTCCAGATCAACCAGACCGGAGGAGAGCACAACAAAGGCAGTCAGTGTGCAGACAACTATCGTGTCCGCGAATACCTCGAAAATACCCCACATACCCTGACGGACAGGCTCTTTGACGTTGGAGCTGGAATGCACCATAACGGAGGAACCGAGGCCTGCCTCGTTGGAGAATACACCGCGCTTCATGCCCCAGGTGATTGCCATTTTAATACCGCCTCCGACGATACCGCCGCCCACCGCGCGCAGGCCGAATGCGCCCTTGAAGATGGCGGAAAAAATAGCGCCGCACTGACTGATATTCATGAAAAAGATGACCAGTGCGCCCGCCACATAGATAATAGCCATGAAGGGCACCAGCTTTTCCGTGACGGAGGCAATACGTTTCAGGCCGCCCACGATAACAAGCGCCGCGAGAATCAGGAGCGCAATGCCGGTCACATAGGTCGGGATGCCAAAAGCCGATTTCATGTTGCCGGAGATAGAGTTGATCTGGCTCATATTGCCGATACCGAAGGACGCCATGACGCAGAAGACGGAAAACAGGACAGCCAGCACTGCGCCGATCTGCTTAAAGCCTTTGTAGGAACCAAGACCGTCCTTCAAGTAGTACATAGCGCCGCCGCACCACTCGTTTTTCTCATTTTTGCGGCGGTAGTAGATACCCAGCACATTTTCGGAATAGTTGGTCATCATACCGAAGAAAGCCACAATCCACATCCAGAAGATCGCGCCGGGGCCTCCGGCAATCAGGGCGCTGGCCACGCCGACAATATTACCTGTGCCGATCGTAGCAGCCAGTGCCGTACACAGCGACTGGAACTGGGAAATGGACTGATCCTCCTTGTCTGTGTGTTTGGTAATGTGTTCATCTTTAAAAATACCGCCAATGGTATTTTTAAACCAGTGCCCAATATGGGATAACTGGAAAAATCTGGTAAGGGCGGTCATCAGAATTCCCGTACCGACGAGCAGCACCAGCATGGGAATGCCCCAGACGAAGCTGTTGACGACGCCGTTCACCTTAGTAATCATTTCTACCATAATACATTTCCTCCTCATTTTTTACACACATGCAATTCTTTCGTATCTGATAAGTAACCGCTTATGATGCAGATTCTTATCCATAAGCAAAAAAGCGCAGACATCCGGTCTTAATGTCTACGTCGACAGTTATGGAGAAGCTTGTGCTCACTGTAAAACTGTAAAGGTGCTTACGGTATTCAAGTATACCACAAGACAAAATATATGACAAGGGGCAATTGTATACATGGATAATACAGAGCGCCTTTGCAAGTGGAGCGGGTCAAACTGCGTTAACGGGAAACTTCCCCAGAAAAGGGAGGATGCCAAGTAAGGTTTCCCCTACTTGGCATTTATTATGAAAAAGTTTTTAATTAATCAGCTAACTTTGCTGTCAGCTCGCTGTGTTGTATCTTATGGTCTTAGTATACGTTGCAGAAATGTCTAAATCATGATTCTAAAATGAAGTTTTTTAAAATTAAATGTGAATAAATTATGAACATGAAGCATGTTATCTGGAAAGGCGGATCACGTTCCAGCTCTTTTTCCCAAAGACTGTCTGTAGTACGCCGCCGTCCACTTTGGCGTTTCCGCCTGCTTTCGGAACAACGTTTTCCGGGTTCTCTTCCGTGTTAACTGCCTTCAGGTCTTCATGCTGCATGACAATGTGTTCCTGCACACGATAGCCCGCATACTGGCGCAGATCCATGGTTACTTCCATATCTTCGTCCAGATCCTTGTTTACCGCAAAGACAACCAGCTCCTCCTTCCCGGGATTCTCGACAACTACACAGTCGAGATAGGGCGCCTCGCCGTACTGCTTCGCTTCATAGACAGGGGATTTCACGATGGTGTTTAAAACAGTTCCCTGTCCCAGCGTAGCAGCATGCATATAAGGATAGAAAATGGTCTGCCTCCACGCGCCGGTATCGGAGGTCATAATCGGTGCGATCACGTTTACAAGCTGTGCAAGGCATCCGATTTTTACGCGGTCCGCATGGCGCAGGATCGTAATCAGCATACTGCCCACCAACAGCGCGTCCTCAAAATTATAGATATCCTCAAGCTGGTGGGGCTTCTGAATCCATTTTTCAAGCTCCTTGTCCGCTTCCTCGGAATGGAACCACACATTCCACTCGTCCAGAGAAATGTTAATATTCTTCTTGCCGTGGTGCTTGCCCTTGACATAGTCGCAGATGGATACCACCGTGGAAATGAACTGATCCAGATCCACACTGCTTGCAAGGAAGTTCGCGGAATCATTATCCCTGTTTCCATAATACTGGTGCATGGAAACGTAATCAACCGTGTCGTAGCACTCGTCAAGCACGGTCGTTTCCCAATCGCCGAAGGTAGGCATCTGGGAATTGGAACTGCCGCATGCCACCAGCTCGATAGAAGAGTCTAAGAGCTTCATGGCTTTCCCTGTTTCGTGGGCAATTCTTGCGTACTCTGCGGCTGTTTTATGGCCGATCTGCCACGGCCCGTCCATCTCGTTGCCGAGGCACCATGTTTTGATGTTGTGGGGCTGTTCGTAGCCGTGGGATCTGCGCAGATCACTCATCAGGGTGCCGCCCTTAAAGTTACAGTACTCCAGCAGCTCCTTTGCCTCCTGAAGTCCTCTCGTTCCCAGATTGACTGCCATCATAATGTCGCTTCCGGCCTTCTTTGACCAATCCGCAAACTCATTGAGACCGAACTGGTTGGACTCCACAACGAGCCATGCAAGGTCGACCTGGGCCGGCCTCTGCTCCCTGGGTCCCACGCCGTCCTCCCAGCGATAGCCGGAAACAAAGTTTCCGCCGGGGTAACGCACAATGGGCACATTGCACTCTTTCACCAGCTCCAGCGTATCCTTGCGGAATCCCTGTTCGTCTGCAAAAGGACTTTCCGGCTGATAGATGCCCTCATAGACAGCCCGTCCCAGATGCTCGATAAAAGACCCGTAAACCCGCCTGTCGATTTCACTGACAATATACTCTTTGTCGATAATAACCTGTGCTTTCTTCATTTTCCGTACCCGTTCCTTCCTTTCTATTGCGCAAATAGAATTATCATAAATTCATTCTAGCAAAAGGCACAGAAATAGCCATATCTTTTCTTGCGCCATATTTGACTTTTTTTCCGATTATGAAATAAAATATAATTGTCAGAGCCGTAAGGATATGCTCTGGATGACTATGATAAAGGATTAAAAGGAGCTTTCCCATGTTTTACACAGGCTACTGCGACTACAACCGGTTCAATCCGGACTGCGATATCATCAACCGCCCTGGGGGCAGCGGAGATTATCTCTTCCTCTATTTAATGACACCTATGAAAGTGCGGCTCGGCGGCAGGACAGAAATGACGAAGGAGGGCGCGTTCCTGTTATATACGCCGGGAGAGGCGCAGATTTATGAGGCGGTTGGGCGGTTTAAAAACAGCTTTGTCCATTTTAACTGCGACAACGACAGCTTTATTGCGGCGTACGACCTTCCCGTCAACAAAATAGTTTATCCGCCCTATCCGGATGCAATGAATACCCTGTTCAAAGCGATCTACGTGGAGAGTGTGACGAAGCAGGACTATTATAGGGAGCAGATTGACAAACTGATGCATCAGCTTTTTATTGCTTTTTCCAGACAGCTCCACACGTTTCCGGAGGGAAGTGGTTTTCAGGCCGATCTTTTTGAGGCGTTTAGGAAAGCGAGAATAGAAATTCTGACCCATATTGACAGGAAGTGGGACGCAGACAGTATGGCGGCCCTGACGAATCATGGGACGAGCCAGTTTTACCGCTATTACAGGCTGTTTTTTAACCGTTCTCCAAAATCCGAACTGTTGGATGCCCGCATGGAGCGTTCCAAGTATCTGCTGCGGGTGGAAAAGCTGCCGGTAGCGCAGGCGGCTATACAGGCGGGATTTGACAGCCTGCCGCATTTTACGCGCTATTTTAAAAAGGCGTGCGGGATGACGCCCTCGGAGTACAGTCGCCTGTAAACCAGGGAAGTGGCAATGCTTTTTAGGCATAAGTGACTTATAAAATCTAAGCATTTGATATAATTTGAGGTCTGTTTTAGGATATAGGTAACCGAAGGCGTGGGTATTTATCGGGTATCCCATCTGGTGGGGAGAAGCGCCGAGGATTCTGAACACCTTTATGGAAAACTATGACTTTTCCGGCAAGGTTATCGTGCCGTTTTGCACTTCGGGAGGCAGTGGAGTGGGTGCCAGCGCGTCAAATCTGGAGGCGCTGACAGAGGGAGCAGAGTGGCTTTCCGGTACGCGCCTGAGCAGAGACAGTTCCCATGAAGCGATCGCAGAGTGGATCAACAGTCTGGGGCTGGATGTCACGGCGCAGTAAACAGAGAATGGGGCAGGAAACAGAGAATGGGGAAGAAAACAGAAATTTTTTCCAACAGAGACCTGAAAAACATGATACTGCCGTTGTTTTTGGAACAGCTTCTGGTCATGCTGGTGGGCATGGCGGATACGTTTGTGGTCAGCTATGCGGGGGAAGCGGCGGTATCCGGGGTGTCTTTAGTCAATCAGTTTAATACCATCTTTATCTATCTGTTTACCGCCCTGGCTTCCGGCGGTGCTGTGGTGATCAGCCAGTATATCGGGCGCAAGACTATGGATAATGCCGGGGAATCTGCCAGCCAGCTTCTGCTGTTCTCCACTGTTTTTTCCGTTATCATCTCGGCGCTTGTACTGCCTGGCGGCGGGTGGCTTTTGCGGCTGCTGTTTGGCAGGGTGGAGCCGGATGTCATGGCAGCCTGTGTGACCTACCTTAGAATCTCCGCTTACTCTTACCCTGCGCTGGCCGTCTACAATTCCGGTGCGGCAATCTACCGCAGTCTGGGAAAAACGGACGTGCCGGAAAATAACTTCATAGTTTCTATGATTCCATGGACAACTTAAGGCAAAGCCCCCGATTAAAAGAACAGGCTGCCACATGGTTTCATAATAAGTGGGAAGTTCCGCAAGAAGCCTATCTGGAATGTATGGAAGATTATCTTAATAATGAAACAGAATATGGCTGGGAATATTTTCTACCTTTCGCGTTTTTCGTTTGACTTCTATTCTAAAAACTCTACTTTCATTTTTTCCAGAAGCCGTTCCGCAATAGGGGTAAATACCTGATATTTTTTCCAGATTAAATACATTTTTGTTTCGAGTTTAGGCGTGAGGGGACGGAAAACAAGCCCACTGTCAGGGTTTGTATCAATCAAATGTTCAAAAGTTAAAAGATAGCCCAGCCCTTCCCTGACAAAAAGGGAACCATTATAGGACAGACGGAATGACCCCTCAAGATGCAGCTGATCCATACGGTTTCCACACCATTTAGAAATATCATGATTCCATCCCTGTTCGGAACAAAACAGAGGAAGTCCAACCAAGTCATCTACATCAACGGCATTTTTTTCTGCTAATTTACAATCCTTTGGCATGACAAGCCCCCACAGATCAGCAGTAGGAAAGGGCAGATAATGATATTTTGCAGTATTGGGCTCCTGTGCCAGCACAGCAAAGTCAATGATGCCTTTATCCAGTTTTTCCGTAACCTGTTCTGTGTCGCCGCTGGTGATATGATAGTGTAAGTCAGGGTAAGTTTCCTTAAATCTTTTGATTGCGGCAGCGAGGTATCTTATCTGGTAAGATTCCGCCAGACCGAAGTAAACATCGCCGCCCAGAACATCATCCAATGTAAGAAATTCGGTTGTGATCTTATCAGCCATTTTTATCAGATCCTCCGCCCGTTTCCGCAGCAAAATACCTTCCTCGGTAAGCTGTATGCTGAAACTGT
>CAMWJF010000101.1 GCA_947174505.1 uncultured Lachnospiraceae bacterium | reverse complement strand
TCTCAACCTTCTTTCTTGGAATTCCCTATATTTGAATTATACAGGAAGCTCCATTTCCTGCGAGTTGTATTTAAGAGCTGCCTTACTATTCCCTTTCCACCAGATTATGCAGTACCTTTGCCCGATGTGCCCAGGTATGTCCCGCCTGCGCCAGCTCATAACCGCCGTCCGCGACCGCCTGCATACGGTCCGTATCTGCCAGCAGTTCCTTCACTGTTTCCGGCAGCCGTTCCATCTCTGCCAGCGAATACAGGCTGCAGTCTTTTCCATCATGTAAAATTTCGTCCAAATAAATACTACTATCCGTCAGACAAACCGCACCGTTCAGCATGGAATTAAATATTCTGTCATGGGCGCCGTTCTTAAACCAAGGCATCACGTTCAGGGAGAGTTTCGTCTGACACAGCTTTTTCAGACACCCCTCGGAATTCAGACTGTTCATAATCATCAGGTTCTCCGGGTGCCTGCACTCCAGAAGATCCCATCCGTCACCAAAAACATGCACCTTAATCCCCGCATCCACCAGCTCCTGCACAGCCCGCCCCCTGAAGGTATAGCGAACATACAGGTCGATGAAGGTGAGCGCAGCAAAAGTCTTTTTCAGCTCCTCCTCCGGCACTTCGGAAAGCTCTGCAAGAAGATGGGCTTCCGCTACCTCCTCCACCGTCTTGCCGGGGTGCGTAAAGAGATCCTCTATCATACTATGATAAAAGGCCGTGTATTCGTCGTCAATCCTTGTAATATATTTATCAAAGGTAGAAGGCTTACAATAATTCCCCACCATTGTCACATCGTACTTCCGGCAGGCTATTGGCACGTTCGTTTTTCTGGGATGCAGCTTCGTACCCGCAAGCGGCAGAAACGGCCCATTCTTAATTTCCGGGAAAAACCTGCGCATATAAGCCTCATGGTTTCTGTCAATGCTGATGTGATGATAATTTGCGGGAACCTTTTCCAGAAAATGATGGTAATACATGGGATGGTCCACCACAATATTATAGCTTGGGATGCGCAGCGCCTCCCACATCATCGTGTCATTCTCATCCAGAAAATATTCTTCCCCGCTCATTCCGTGAAAGTTAAAATTGATAAGCGCCGTATTTCCTTCCTCAAAAAACCGAAAAAACTTCTCCGTGCTCTCCCATGGCCTGCTCAGATCATAAATAAAGGTTTCATGCCCGAGCCCTTTCATGGCCTCCGCAATCTGCAGGGAAAAATACCCCTGCGTCTCAATATCACCCGTTAAAAACAACAGCTTTTTCATCGCTGCACTCCTTTTTGTTGTGCTGTCAACTACTCTTTATATCGGCTGTATTTCCTATTTCGTAACTGTCTGCACCTTCACAGCTTTGATGTAAAATCCATTTGCAATCGCCTTCGATGATGGGATTCTCAAACAATTTATTGCTTCTCCAGCTCCTCCACATAGTTTTCCGCCGTTTTTGCCCGCACCCCACCCGGTCCGGTCTCCAGATATGATTTGATTTCCCTGATATAAGGTTCCTTCTCTTCGGAAATCCTTCCCCGCATATAGGCAAGATAGGCGTCGGCAAAAGCCCAGTATCCGTCAAATTCCTCCTCATAATCCCTGTCAAAATAAAGCGTGAAATAATTATGACCCGGCCCAAACATATCCTCATCCAGTTCTATGGCCTCCTGACGGTAGGACAGGGATCTTGTCCTGTAATCGCGGGCAAGCGTCCGAAAACGGCCAAAACAGAATGCCATGCACACAAAAAACAGAATTGTAAATGTAATAATCAGCACATAATACTTCGCATCATTCCTGCTCTTCAAAGTACGCCTCCATTCTCTTTTTGGTGATGCCCTCGATATCAGCGCTCCCCTCCAAGGTAAACTGTTTCCCCGATTCCAATGTTTTCAGCGCCTTGATCTCCTCCTCCGTCAGCTGGTAATAGTTCTTTAAAAAACCGTCAACCTCCCGCGTCAGTTCCTCTTTGACCGCGCTGTTGCTCTTCGAGCCGTAAAAAATCTGAAAACTGATCACATCCGTATCCTGAAGCGAAGCATAATTATTCCCCTCATCCATAGAATCCATGGACTGCAGCACCCCCATTAAAACAAGAGAATAGTTGTATATATCATTAAGCTCCGCCGCATATTCCGGATAATTCTGAAACCGCTCGCCGGTCGGATCAGTAGTAGACGCGAGAAGGTATGCACGTATATACTGTCCTTCATCCAGATACCGTCCAATCATCTCCTTATTCTGTACAAGGCGCGCGCCGGTTACCTGATAAGAAGACTTCCCGGAAAAGCGGTACTGAAAAAATGCAACACATCCAAACGAGACGAGCACAATCACCAAAAAGACAATCCCCAGGCCGAATGTCAAATGCCTGAGCACCTGACTCGTCCCGCTCTCCAGCAGTTCATCCCTCTTTTTCTCATATGCGGCATCATAGGTCTGGAGCTCCTTCGCAAGCTTCAATGCATGTTCGTTGACTGTACCGCAATAAGGACATCTCAGTTGGTCGCTGGCAAAATCAGCGCCGCAGTTTGTACATTTCATCCTCTAATCCTTCCTCTGCCATGATTGCCGTTTCCCGCTCCACTTCCCTGGCAAGCGCCTCTTCGATTTCCTCATCCGTCCCGTAAACAGAATAGAAAACCCCATCTGCGCGCATATCATAGTCCGCTGCCATAAGTTCATATATAAACAACATTTCTTCCACGTTATGCGCCTGATAAGCCTCGTCAAAAAGAGGCGGGTAAGTATGCAGAAACCATGCCGTGCGGTATAGAAAATAGTCGGGGGAATCAAGATACACTTCGCATTCGTCGATCAAGTACTGTTCCAGCCTGTCCCAGTCCTCTTTCTCATAGGCCTTCCGCATATCGCGGGATAGCCTGTCCATCCCGCTCTTCATCTTAGCGTCCCTCATTTTCTCCGGTATATCAAGAAAGACGAAAAGGGCAAACAGTAAAAACAACAAGAGCAGTGTCACGGCAGCAACCAGACCCAGTTTTTTCGGGACGGCTGTCGTCTCAGCCTGCGCTCTTTTTACCGCCCTGATCTTTTTATCTGTTTTTTCCCTGCTTAGATCAATCAATTCCCTGCCGCAGTAAGGACAAAAGGCTGTTCCGCCGTCAGGCGCCCCTGCGCCGCAGCTGGGACATATCTGCATTTTTTCTTCCAAAGCGACAAATTCCTCCCTATAAGTATAGCATATCCTCCGCAAAACTGCGCGCCCGACATTAAAAGCCTACGGGCTGATGGGACGTCAATCAGTCTGAGCCTTTTCACTATCGCGGTATACAAGTGCAGTAATGACAAAGCTGGCGGCAAAGGACACAGCCGCCACCGCAGCCGCCTTCCATAAATTAGCCGGATCGTCCACACTGTAAAACATCAAAATCGTGGAAACGCACGGGAACGCAAAGGTATAGCAGTGTACTGTCAAAAGCCCCTGCACCGCCCCCGCAATCATACATCCGAAAATATTACCGATCAGCGGTGTTTTCTCCTTAAAACACACGCCAAAAATGGACGGTTCCGCTATTCCTGAAACAAATTCCGTAATCATTGCGCTTATCGACATCGCTTTCTTATCCGCCGTTTTCGACTTGACAAACACTGCAAAGTCACAGCCCGCGAGCGATATGTTGGAAATCAGGAACGCCACCATAATGCCGTAATCCACGCCCGTCACCCCGATCTGGGTAATCGCCAGTGTAATAAAGATCCAATGCATTCCCGTGGACACCAGCAGCGTCGTCAGCGCCGCAAACACAGCCCATGCTATCATAGGCGCCCTCATCTGCATCATGTCAAGCCCATCCGCCAGCAGACCGCTTAACAGGCTGACAATCGGCTCGATTACGAGGATACCAAGAAGTGAGGTGATAAAGACCGCGCATACTGCCAGAAAATACGGCTGCAGGCTCTCCTTAATCAGCTTTTTCAGCCACTTTACAATATACGACATACAATAAATCAGCAAAATAATCGGAATCACATTATAGGCATAGGTCGCCGCCACCACAGGTATGCCCGCAAAGGTCACACGCTCCCCGCCCTCCATCAGCGACGCAAAATCCGGAAGCAGCATAATACACACACTGGTAAGTGCAATCAGCGGATCCGTTTCAAAATGCTTCGCCGCGGAATAAGCCACATACACCGGCAGAAAATAAAAGGGTGTCGTCGCCAGCGCCGACATAATTACCTCTGTCGTACCTGACAAAATATGTACCGCCGTCAAAAGCATCACAATAATTTTCAAAATACCACCCGCCAAAAGAATCGGTATAATCGGCATCATACATTCCGTCACATGGTCAAATGCCGCCAGAATGCCTCTTTTTAACTTACTCATATTCCTTCCCCATTTTCCTCTTTTTCTTCCTTGTGAATAAACTGATCATAAAAATATTCGTCTATTAATCGTATCATACTCTGATAAAAATTTCTATTCTAAAATCCGATAAAAACAGAACATGAAAAGCAGAAAGGAAACGTCGCATATATCTACGTTTCCTCTGCTCTTTAATATTGCATGCATCTTACTTCTTCACAACTGCGCTCACGGTCGCTCTGACGTCATCCTGAATCGTGTAACACCCATGCTTATCATTATGATGTGGTATATAAAGATTCATAGTTTTTGCCCAGTCTTTCACCTTTTCAGAAATTTCTTAACGGCTCGCCGTTCCACTATAGCACGCGGTACAATTGTCCGGGTTCCTTCCCAATTCAGTTTCAGCAAGTCAATGGTCCCTTTTTTCCTTTACCCTGACTGCGGATTCCTCTGCTTTCCCATCCCCGGGAAACGTGCAGTAGAAAAATCGCTCTATAACTAAATTCCAGTTATAGAGCGATTTCAATTTTAGATGTTTTCCTATATCATTTTTTAATTAGTTAGTAAGAGCATACATTACTTCCAGCCCGTTATCCGGATGATATGTCCAAGTGACTTCAAAATCATCTGCCTCATAGGTCTGCATGCCGTCAAGAGATCTTGTCTTGCCCATCTTATTTAACACAGAATCCGGCAATTCTAATGCTTCATTAACCGCAATAATTGCTACAATCGCTGCACCTTCTACGTCGCTAAATTCGCTGTCATCCGGGTTTGTATCAATTAATAAATAGGAACCGTCCGATGCAACCGTCGCATATGTGGAGGAGCAATACTCATTAAATATGGAAGTAAAATCCGGGCCTGCCGGTTCTACCACAATCTCACATGTATCAGTTTTTCCATTCTTTGTCGTAACAGTAATAGTGCAGTCACCTTCATTTTTTGCCGCTATCTTTCCATCACTCACACTGGCAATAGAATCATTGGATGATTTCCAATCTACATTCTTATTCTTTGTCTTCTCCGGACTGATCGTATATGTCAATTCAGCCGTTTCACCAACTTTGACAGTAATTGAACTCTTGTTTAATGTAATTTCTTTGGCCTGTGTCCCCCGAACAAGAAAGATAACAACTATCACCACGATAATAATAGCTGCTACTCCCGCAACCACCTTTTTCGTATTTCCCGTTGTCATCTTTTTATCCTGCATTTCGACCAGTTTCTCGCCAACCTTCTGTCCGCATTTTGGACAGAACTCTTGTCCTGCAAGAATTTCACTGCCACATCTGGCGCAAAATACTTTCTCCGGGGTCTGTGCTGCGGGCTCATTAACCACATTTTGAATTTCATCTGTCATTTCATTGTTTTGTTCCTCACTCATAGTTCTCCTCCTTCACTCACCACATGTTTTTTTCTACTTTTATTGAAAACTTTGTATCTTCAATCGTTCCAATATCAAAAATAAAATCAAAATCATCATTTGAAACATATTGGCGTATAATTGGTCTGGTCGAGCTGTAATATTTTGCATCACCTGCCATTATATTACAAATATCATCCGCAATTTTCTTTGGCTCAGTCCCAATTGTATATTGATAAAGTGTTCCTTTTTTATGTAAGTACTTAATGTCTTCCGTATCTGCAATATAATAAATCATATTTTCAATATCTGTGGTAAATACAGAGTCCTTATAAGTAAAACCTGTGCATATCAATTCCGGCGATGGATCTCTATCTGACAGCGGCACATAATACAAATTTCCAGACTTTACAACATAAGCATATTCACCCGCATTTGAAACATACAAAGTATCGACATCTGTTGTGATTTTTTCTATTTCGTCCGGTGAGTCACTATTTAAGGCTTTTCGACAAAAGTCATCTGCAGAATTAATATAGTACACGATACCGTTTACTAAATAATACGCTCCCTCAATATCATTTGCTACTTCTGTCATTTCCCCGTTTGGAGTCCATCTATAAATACTTATAATATCTTCATTTTTCTGATTTAATACGCTGAAATAAAACTGCTTAATAGAATCATCTTCTGAATCAATTTTATTTTTAGCAAAATCATAAAATGTATCAAATGCCAAAACGCCCGGCAGGGAAACCTCTTGCGCTTCACCTCCCGCAATAGATATCCAAACGGAAGTACCCTGCGGTGAACACACGATGAACGACTTCCCTTGATCAAAGAAATATGCATATGTAAACCGATACTCTTCGTTATTTATAATTGTACCTATTCTTTCAGGCACATTTTTTTTCAACATGTAAATATCTAAATTTTTATTTTTTTCCACCCAGATCAAATTGCTTGCATCATCTGATATGGCACATACACTTGATTCATCTCCCACCTTACAAACGCTCGAGGTCTTATCATCTTCTTCAGAAAACACGAAAAGCTGTCCACTTTCATCCACACCTGCGACCGCAGTTTTTCCAGCAGAATAAGTTAAAGCACAATCTTTCATTCCAACTTCCGTTTCCTGCATTGTCTCAAAACAATAAAAGTACAGATTTGCATCTTTCTTTTTATAAAAGCAGCCAGTATTACTTACTGCCGCAAGTAAGTCAACGTCTTTCGCTACTTCTACCTTTTCATTACTGCTCTCTGCTCTGTAAATTAAAGCAGACTCAGTATCTAACAGAAGAAATTTGGAATGATCGGGTGTCGAACAGCCCTCAACAACCGAATCGTCGAACTCTTTTATATCTTCATCCATAAAAAAAATGGCTTTCCCATTTTCATCAACGTAGGCAGCAATACCCTGTGGTGAATAATTTATATAGCTCTTCTGTAAATCACCCTTATTTATCTTCAAAACAACTATAGCCAATATAGCTGCAAGTAAAATTGTGGGAACCACATAAAAGACGATTCTTTTCTTAGATGATTTTTTTAACTCTTTCGCACTATAGTTTTCGTTCTCCTTTCCACATTTAACGCAAAACTGATCATTCTCGCTAATTTCTGCTCCACATTTCGTACAAAACATTTTCCTTTACCTTTCTCCCAAAGACTACTCCTATTATAACAAGTAAATCCTTTTATAATTATACATCACAACTCTGCCTTTTTCTACTATATTATCAAAACACCTTATAGACCTATAGATTAAATAAAAACAACAATTAAAAAACCTTGTAACCACTACTAATATAGTAATTACAAGATTTTCCATGTGTTAATGCCCAGAACCGGAATCGAACCAGTGACACGAGGATTTTCAGTCCTCTGCTCTACCAACTGAGCTATCTGGGCATT
>CAMWJF010000100.1 GCA_947174505.1 uncultured Lachnospiraceae bacterium | reverse complement strand
CGCCCATACTGCCATTACGCCACTCATATCCCAGTAAAACATCTGTGGATACTTCGAACAGATCTGCCAGTCCTATCATTAAGTTCAAATCCGGATTTGATTGTTTAGATTCCCATTTATAAACAGCGCCAACCGTAACTCCCATCGCCTCCGCAAGCTGCTCTTGCGTCATCTTCCGCTCCTTTCGGAACGTTTTAATATTCTCGGCAAGCCTTGATTCCATATCTGCTTCCTTCCATTTTTGATGATATGACGCTATCATTTTACCATTAACTATAATCTAAACAAACACACTGATGGTATGAGCAGGGGAAAAATTTTTATACCACCAGTGTTGATTTCACATCTCTCTTCTCTGAAAGACCCCCACGGAAAGCAGACAGGAGGCCGCGAACGCCGCCGCGCTGCAGGCCGTCATGAAAATACCGTTCAGAACAATCTGCCGGGCCGTCTGACGTCCCGGGTATATCATATTAATCAATGTGACTAACCCCATGATAACACCGATTCCCCCTAGCAGACTGATCACCAGAATCACCTCGTGGCGCTCTTCCCCGCCCAGAAAATAGAGCGGAAAGAAAATTGCTCCCATGAAAAGACTGATCCCGGTTCCTGCCACAAACAATATAAAAATATCCGTATCCCTGTCGAACGGACAGCCGTGCAGTGCAACGGACAAAGCGACGCCCACTCCGGCAAACGCAATTCCCACAGCCAGCCACAAAAGCTGGCTTACGAAAAAGCTTTTTACAATATCGCCCTTTTTGACCGGTGCAGTCAGCTTGTATTTCCCCCATTTGCTCGTGCTTTCCTTACTGATACCGACAATCGAATTGAGAGAAAAGCCAATCATTACCAGAAGCATATAGCCAATGACAAGCGACGGGACCGCATTGTCCATAGCGACTACAAAAATACCTGTTAATACCGCTATCCCCGCAAATGTTTTCGCGCCTGCAAGCGTTGTGTAAAAATTATTTCTTATAAGTCCTCTCATGCCCTTTCCCCCTTTACCAGCAGAAGCATAATTTCATCCACCGAAGCGTGATCCACCACCACATCCTTATATTTTCCCTGCGCCTTACCGCCGTCGGCCACAAGCACGTCGATCTGCATATCCCGTTTTCGGTAGGCCAGAATGTCCTCCCTGTCCAGTGCCTGAAACTGGCTTTCCCTACAGCGCATAACCGCGTAGCGGTAAACCAGGTCATCCTTTGCCGCAGTCAAAATAAGTCTGCCGTTATGGATAAAGGTAATGTAATCCGCCACCTTTTCCAAATCGCTTGTGATATGGGACGATAAGAGAATGGAATGGTTTTCCTCCTGCACAAATTCCAGAAAAACATCCAGCATGTCATCCCGCATAACAGGGTCAAGACCGCCGGTTGCCTCATCCAGAATCAAAAGCTCCGGATGGTGTGAGAGCGCGGCAGCAATGGCCAGCTTCATGGTCATGCCCTTGGAATACCGTTTGATCTTCTGATTCGCCGGCAGCTGGAAATCTTCCAGATATTTTTGAAACAGCGCCTGATCCCAATTCTTATAGAGTCCCTCCATTACCTTCGAAAGCTGTTTCGCTGTCCAAAAGCCCGGAAAATTATCCCCGTCATATACCACGCCGATTTTCTCCCTGATATCAGTGTCCGCATCTCCCATTTCCTTTCCGAAAATCTTTACCGTGCCGCTGTCCTTTCTGACTGTGTTTAAAATACAGCCGATGGTCGTCGTCTTGCCCGCGCCGTTTTCCCCTACGAATCCAAGAATCGAACCGTAAGGCAAAGAAAAAGTGACCTGTTCGAGTGTAAAGCCTGATTTCGGGTAAGACTTGGTAAGATTTCGCAATTCTAATATATTTTCCATAAGATCCTTCCTTTCTCTGCGATCAAGAAAATTTGTCCGTATCTTCATAAAACAGTTGCAGAATTTTTGTCAGTCTCTCCAGCGGAATATTGCTTGTCCTGCCGATTTCAGCAGCCGCCTGCAAATGCGCCTCGGCTATACGCTGCTGTTCCTCCTGATATAATTCCCTGTTCTGTGCCGCCACAAAGCTCCCCCTGCCGACCGTGGTTTCGATAAACCCGTCCCGCTGCAGATCCTCGTACGCTTTCTGCACCGTAATGACGCTTACGTGAATGGATTTCGCCAAAGCCCGCATGGAAGGAATTGCTTCCCCCGGCTGCAGCGCTCCGCTCATTATCATTGCCTTAATCTGTGATGTGATCTGTTCATAAATCGGTTTATTGGCGTTGTTGCTGATAATGATTTCCACGCTTTCCCTCCTTTCGCATTGTACTTAATGTACTTATTGAACAAGTACATTATAACACCCCCTCTTTTTTTGTCAACCCCCGCGAATAAGGATTGAACGCCATTTGCAATGGTGCTATACTTAATCTTGCTGTATCAGCTATGAAATCCGGCGAAATAGCTTTTGGTTTACATAATTTTATTTCAATTTGTATTACTGACAGATAAGGGGTGCTTTCTCTTTATGACGACAGAAAACAAAATCTGCTTTCAGCACGGTATGCGGGACGGCAGTCCGATCGCGCTGGGATATTTTGCGGTAGCCTTCACTCTGGGAATCGCCGCCAGAAACGCGGGACTCTCTGCCATACAGGCTCTTATTGCAAGCGTACTCAATAACGCCTCCGCCGGAGAATATGCCGGATTCGCCCTGATTGCGGCAGGCAGCAGTTATCTGGAAATGGCTGTGATGACTTTAGTGGTCAACGCCAGATACCTTCTCATGTCCTGCGCGCTCAGCCAGAAGCTAAAGCCGGACACGCCCCTGCGCCACCGCATGACGATTGCCTACGACGTGACCGATGAGATATTCGGCATCTGCGTGGCACAGCCGGGATATCTGAATCCATGGTACGCCTACGGCGCTATCGTGGTGGCGATCCCCGGATGGGCCTTTGGCACTTTTTTCGGTGTGATTATGGGAAATGTGCTGCCGACCAGATTGGTCAGCGCATTGAGTGTAGGACTCTACGGTATGTTCTTAGCCATCATCATCCCACCCGCCAGAAAAAACCGGGTGATTGCAGGCGTGGTGGCCGTCGGCTTCGCTGCGAGCTATCTTGTGAACCGCCTGCCCCTTTTTAACGGCCTGTCCACAGGAATAAAGACCATCGCACTCACTGCCTCGTTGGCCCTTCTTGCCGCAGTTTTATTTCCGACTGACACGAAATCGAGCGCTCAGGCGCTCGATTCAGAGAATGCTCCGCATTCTCCTTAAATGGTTTACACTGTCTCGATTTCCTATCAGACAAAAGGGAGGTACCTTAGACATGGAACATAATATCTGGATCTATCTTCTGGTGATGGCGGCAGTCTCCTACCTGATCCGCATGGCGCCCCTGGTGCTGATCCGCAAGGAAATCACCAACAAATATCTGCGCTCGTTCCTCTTTTATGTGCCGTACGCGACATTGGCAGTTATGACTTTCCCCGCCATCATGGAGGCAACGCGGGTGCCTGTGGCCGGACTCCTCGCCCTGATCGCAGGTATTATCCTTGCGTGGAAGGGCTGCAGTCTCTTTCAGGTCGCCGTGCTCTGCTGCGCAGTAGCGTTCGTGGTGGAACTGCTGCCTTTCTTCTAAAAAAAATCGAGCGCCGGCGCGCTCGATTTAGAGAATGCTCCGCATTCTCCCTGAATGGTTTTCTGGTTTTCGCTGCCGGAGGGGCTTTAGAAAAGATTTACCTTCCCCACCACGCCGTCGTTGATTACATAGTAAGCCGTGAAATCCTCGGGCTTTACGTAGATCTGCATATCCTGAATCGAATCCGCTTTAAAGCCCTTGGCGACATAATGTGCCTTGACCCGTTCAGTCACATCATCCATATTGACTTCGTACTCGCGGTACTGTAAAATAACTTCCATTGTCGCTTTTGTGTTTTCCATCGTTTCCTGGTCCTTCAATCCTGTCCCCTCCCTGCGTTTGTCATAGCGCCATGTTCCCGCTTCATGACGCGGTTGTAAAAGTGTCAATACAATTCCGTCTTTTTCAGTGTAACACAACACGGAAAATCTCTCAATACACAAAAAACAGAAGGAGAAGCCCAAATGAAACATAAAGAAGAAAAAACCAACGCCATCCGGCTGCTGGAACAGAAAAAACTGCAATTTAAGATTCATGATTACGCACAGTCTGACGCCGTCAGCGGTTTGGAGGTTGCCGATTATCTGAATGAAAATCCCGACCGGGTTTTCAAGACGCTGGTTACCGTCGGCAAATCTGCCTGCCACTACGTTTTTCTTGTGCCTGTAAACCGGGAGCTGGATCTGAAAAAGGCCGCAAAAGCAGTAAATGAAAAGAGCATCGAAATGATAAAGGCAAAGGAACTGCTGCCGCTGACCGGCTACATCCACGGCGGCTGCTCTCCCGTAGGCATGAAGAAATTTTTCACAACCGTTATCGACGCCAGCGCAAAACATTTTGAAGAAATCTTTTTCAGCGGCGGCAAAATCGGACTGCAGATTGAAATGAGCCTGCCGGAGCTGCAGAAAATCATAAATTTCAGGCTTGCAGACATATCCTCCACGGCATCTGCCGCGCCTCTGTCTTAGGCTGATCTGCGACCGGCTCCCGATGCGCGCCCTTACCTCCCAATCCACGTACTCCTCGAAAACAGGATCAGTATCGGGAAAATCTCCAGGCGCCCCGCCAGCATGTCCACGATGAGCAACGACTTGGACAGAAGCCCGTAATCCCCGAAATTGCATGTGGGCCCCACGCTCTCAATGCCCGGACCGATATTGTTAAAGCATGCCAGCACTGCCGAGAAATTCGTCATCGGCGAGAAGCCGTCTATGGAAATCACGATAAAGCTGAATACAATAATAAAGGCATAGGCCGCCAGATACGCGTTTGTATTGTCAAGCACCCGCTCTGTCACCGCCTGTCCGTTCACGCGCACCACCTGTACCTTCTGCGGGTGCAGAATCTGCCGCACATTCCGCCGCAGGCTTTTGACCAGAAGGAGCGTCCTGCCGCACTTAAAGCCGCCGCCGGTGCTTCCCGCACAGGCGCCCACAATCATAAGTCCCAGAAGAATCGCCTTGGAAAAGCTTGGCCACAGGTCAAAATCCGTGGTCGCAAAGCCGGTGGTCGTCATGATACTGGCCACCTGAAAAGCCGCGTGGCGGACAGTCTCACCAACCGTCCCGTAAAAGTCCCTCACATTCCACACAATCAGCAGAATACTTACAAACGCCGTTCCGATATAGAAGCGCAGCTCCTCATCCTTAAAAACATTTTTTACCTGACGGATCGCCAGCAGATAGTAGCAGCTAAAGTTTACGCCAAACAGCATCATAAACACGGTACAGACATTCTGCAGATAGGGGCTGTACCCGGCTATACTGTCATTCTTTATGCCGAAGCCGCCGGTGCCCGCTGTGCCGAAAGCCGTACACACCGCATCAAACAGGGGCATCCCCCCGATCAGCAGAAAAACCACATTGATGATCGTCAAAAATACATATATAAAGTAGAGTATTTTCGCTGTATCTTTCATCTTGGGCACAAGCTTCTCCACCTTTGGCCCTGGGCTTTCCGCCCGCAAAAGATGCATGGTATAGCCGTCGCTTTTCTCCCGTCCCCTGCCGATGGCAAGCACAAACACAAGCACACCCATACCGCCCAGCCAGTGCGTAAAGCTGCGCCAATAGAGATTTCCCATGGACAGCGGCTCCACCTCCGGCAGAATGGACGCCCCGGTCGTGGTAAAGCCGGAAACCGTCTCAAAGAGCGCATCCACAAAGCTCGGAATCTCCCCCGAAAAATAGAAGGGCAGACAGCCTAACAGACTCATCACAATCCAGCTCGCGCCGACACAGACAAGCCCCTCTCTCGCATAGAATCCCTTTTTCGCCTTTCTGCATAGCAGATACAGCAAAAGGGCCGTCGCCACGGTAATGACTACTCCGGTCAAAAATCCAAACACCGCATCTGACTCCCCGTGAAAGACACTGATCAGCAGCGCCGGAATCATAAATATCGCTTCCACCACAAGAATCCGGCTGATAAATTTTCCCATCATTCGATAATTCATGTTATACCACCATAGAATTTCTTTTCGCTTTAATCAAAGATATCATTGAGCTGATAAATCACTTCGTCCCTGCCGGTCACGATAATCACAGCGTCCCCCTGCTGATAGAAGGAATCGCCGTTCGGTATCTCAAAGTTGTTATGCCTGTTAATACCCGCCACACGGATATTTTTCTTCAGCTTTAATTTTTTCAGGGGTTCCCCGCAATGTCTCGTGCTGCCGTCCACAACAAACTCTATGGCCTCCGCCTGTCCGTCCGCGATCACGTTGACTGCCTGCGCCGCCCCGTTCTGGTTCCGGATCGCCCGCACATACCGCACAATATCATTACAGCACAGCTCCTTCGGGCTGATGGTGCTTCCCACAGGCAGCTTATCCAGAATCCGGTTATTGGAAAGCCTGCCGAGCTTCGTGATAATCTGGGGCACCTCCGCACTGCTTGCAATAAGGGAAATGAACAGATTCATCTCGTCCACACCGGTCAATGTGACAAGCGCGTCACATTCCCCGATCCTCTCCCGCTCCAGAAGAAACTCATTGCTGGCGTCCCCGCATACGATCGTCACTTCGGGGAGCTGATTGGCCAGAGACAGGCATCTGTCGTGGTCCTGCTCAATGATTTCCACCATAATGCCGTCCCGGCTGAGAAGCTGCGCCAGATAGTAGCTTAACCGGCCGCCGCCGCACAGAAGCACCCGTTTGGCCTTATGGGTAATAATGCCCATATTTTTGAGGAATACGGTCAATTCCCTGGTGGAGGCCGTCACGAAAATCCGGTCCCCCGCCCGCAGTACAAAATTACCGTCGGGGATGATCGCCTTGCTGTCCCTCAAAACGGCACAGACCAGAATCTTGCATTTCACTACGTTTGGCAAATCATAAAGCCCCACATTGCACAGTTTTGAGTCATCCCCTATTTTTAATTCCACGATTTCCACCCTGCCCTTGGCAAAGGTATCTCTCTTTAAAAAACCGGGATACTTGATCAGACGCTCCATCTCGATGGCTGCCTGTCTCTCCGGATTGACCACCATGGACAATCCAAACAGATGCCTCATCTGATAAATCTGATCCTTGTATTCCGGATTGCGTATTCTCGCTATCGTATGAAGCTTGGGATTCATGCCGTGCGCAATCGTACAGCAGAGCAGATTGACCTCATCCGCTCCCGTCATAACGATCAAAAGCTCCGCTTCCTCCACGCCTGCCTTGGAGAGTGTCGCCATGGACGCGCAGTTTCCCTGCACCGCCATAATATCGTAGCGTTCCTCACTTACCTCCAGAACCTCCGCCTTCGCGTCAATCAGCGTAATGTCGTGCCCTTCCGCAACCAGCTGCCTCGTCAGCGTAGAGCCTACTTTGCCGTCCCCCGCTATTATGATCTTCACTGAAAGTTCCCTCCGTTGTACCTGTATCGGTGAGCAGGCTCCCCGCCACAAATATGACGCTGTCTGCGCACTGCTCATTGCCACCGTGTATATTATATCACTCTTATCTAAAAAGGCAATCTTCGGATTTACAGCAGAAGACACCCGCCTTTACGGATGCCTTCTCTCCGCTCACGCGGGAATCCGCAGCACCTGCCCGATCTGCAG
>CAMWJF010000099.1 GCA_947174505.1 uncultured Lachnospiraceae bacterium | reverse complement strand
CTGCTTTTTCCATATCCCGCTCCACCACAGAATAAATATTCTGGATCGCGCTTAACGGAGTAACATTCTGCGCCCGGTCGATGATATCCACATCCACCTGTGACAATCCCCATCCACGAATCAGGCCATCCCCAATAAGCAGTCCCATTGCTTCAGCAATATCTTCAATCCTTACACCACCGCTTGTCCTATGAAGATAGTAAAGGTCTAGCATATCTGTCTGGAGACGGTTCATGGAAGCTTCCAAATGTCTGCGAACCGCCTTATATACAGAACCTCCATCCCTTACCTCCGATCTGTCCAGAAACAGCTTGGTCGCCAATACCACATCTTTCCGCACATCTTTCAATGCTTTTCCCACGATACGTTCATTATGCCCAATGCCTGCAAGATTCGGACTATAAATCTCTGCGGTGTCAAAAAACTTACAGCCATGCTGATAGGCATTCCGTATTGCCTCTATACTATACTGCTCAGGCGGAATTTTCCCATAACCGTGTGAAAACGCCATACAACCCATGCCTACTTCTGATACTGTCAAATCTCCTAACTGCCTTGTTTTCATCCCCGACCTCCTGATGTTCATCCTTATTTTCCTAAATATATGAAACGGATACATTTTAACCTGCTTTTCGCTCTCATCCAACATACTATCTCATTCTAAGCGCAATATAATTTATCATAAACCCAAAACTGCTTAAAACTCCACCCCATTCAAACACTTCCTGTTGCATATGCCACACATCCATAAAAAATGTGGCATATGAAATTATGCCTCCGGCTTTAAAGGACCGTAAAATATGATGCCGTTGCGCCCCCATCAATCAGGAAATCTGCTCCTGTAATAAATGCCCCTTTTTCACTCATCAAAAGTTCAGCCACGTTTGCCACTTCATCCGCTGTTCCCGGTCTTCCGGCAGGGCATTTTGCAAACATATTTTTATAGAAATCACCGCGGGGACCATTGAATTCGCAGGTGGCAAGCGGCGTGACAATAATTCCGGGAGAGATGGAATTGATACGTGCGCCCCTTTCTCCCCATCTGACTGCTTCTGCCATGACACGCTTTACATTACAGCGTTTTGCCATCTGGTATGCATGCAGGGTATCTTTAATATTTTCGGGCTTTAAGATCTCCAAACCCAGCAGTTCCTCTGTGGGTGTGCAGGCAAGCTGCTCATCTGCCTCAGCGGAAAGCGCAGGCATGCGATGACCGGACTGGCTGGAAATTGTCACTCCTACGCCGCCCTTCTTAATCACTTTCCCGACTTCTTCCATCAAAACGGCTGTTCCATATAAGTCAACCTTTAAGATTGCTTCAATCGGCGTCTGGCTGGGTGAAACGCCTGCCGCATTGACCAGCATGGAAATCTTCCCGTATTCCCCGGCTTTTACAATCAGATTCAATATGGACTTACGGGAAGACAGATCCATTTCCATAGCCTCTGCATCGAACCCGGCATTGTTCATAATCTCAGCAATCGCCTGTGCGTTTTCTTTTCTTTTATCGCCGATCACAATCTTCATCCCATAACCCATACGGCGCGCAATCGCCATGCCAATCTGCCATGACCCGGTTAAGATCATTACATCCTTCATTTCAGATCATTTTCCTTTCGCTTTACCTGTTTATTTCAGTTTACTGTATTCTTCATCCGAAACGGCTTCCAGCCATTCGTTGGATGCCCCGTCTGCCACAACCTCCACTGCAAGGTGGGAGAATTTCCGGAAGCGGACTCCCTATCTCAAATACACTTGGATTCATCTTTTCTTTATTGTTCATAGTATCATCCTTTCAATATTTACATTACTTTCCAAAATAAGCCGCAATTTCTTTCATTCTTGCGCTCTGCGTTGTATGGAACGGACATCGTTTATCACAATGACCGCAGCCGATACAGGCATCTGCCTTCACTGTGAGTTTTTTATAATGATCTGCTGCCATGGCATCCCCTGCAAGGGCCAAGTCATAATATTTATTCACCAGTCCCACATCAATCCCCACCGGGCAGGGCTGGCAGTGGTTGCAATAAACACAGTTACCCATAGCGGCTTCAGGGGTAAACTGCCCGATCACGGAATAATCCCGTTCCTCCACGGGAGCTACAGTAAAGCCTATAAGCGCCTCCAGGTCTTTCATATTCCGGACACCGGGAACCACTGACAGAACACCGGGGCGGTTCAAGGCATACTGGATACACTGGTATCTGCTCATTGCCTCCCCGAAAGGTGAACTCTTTCCGTCTAAGAGCTTTCCTCCATGAAACGGCTTCATGACAGAAATACCGATACCCTCTGCCTCGCATCTGCGGAATAACGCCGCCCGCTCTTTAGTAGAACCGATTCCATATGCGTCCCCCTGTTCCAGATCATAAGCCGGATTGATGGAAAACATCATCATATCCACAACACCCGTATCCAAAATACGCTCTGCCACGGAAGGCGTATGGGACGAAAATCCAATATACCGTACTTTTCCCGCTTCCTTCATCTCCCTGATATAATCGAAAATACCGGCAGACACGAGTATATCTATGTCGTTGTCCTCATCCACGCAGTGCAGGATCCCGAAATCCGCGTAATCTGTTCCCAGCACCTTCAATTCCCATTCAAAGGTTTCTTTAATCTGCCTGAGATTCCTTGACCAGCCATATTCTCCATTTTTGTTATACACCGCCCCAAAGTGCATCTGGAAAAATACTTTATCACGCTGTCCGGCTATTGCTCTGCCAAAGGGTTCATAAACATTTTTCCCTCCGGCACAAAGGTCAAAGAAGTTAATGCCATTTGCAACAGCAGTACGGATAACCTGTTCTATTTCTGTGTCAGGACATTTTTGAATGCCTCCCATTCCAAGTCCCAATACACTCAGTTTCTCTCCATGTTTTCCATGGGGAAGTTTACGATACTCCATTATTCACCTCATTTCTGCGCTGCTTTTTGCGCATAACCGAGTTTGTGGCAAGCAATGCGCAGACACAAATCTCGTGATTGAACATTTTAATTTTCAATCTTTTCCCTCCGCTTCTTCCATGCAATTTTCCTTATTCCATGGAATTCCCCTATTCCATTTTATCCGCCGCGTCATTTACACAGCGCAGTGCATTCAGGCTTCTCGGATATCCGATAAAAGGCAGGCATTGGGATATGATCTTGATCAGGAATGCCTTGTCATTCCCGATCCTCATATTCGCTGCCGCACGGCTGGTAAGCTGTGGCTCACAGCCGCCCTGTACCGCCAGAAAACAGAATGTAATCATTTCCCTCTGCTTATAGTCCAATCCGGTACGGGTATAGTAGTCGCCGAAGCAGTTATCCGCCAGCCATAAATTGATATGGCGGCTCTCCTCCGGACCAGATTTCCAGAAATCCCTCATCCCTTCTCCAAAGATATCCACCTGTGCCTGCGTTCCTGCTTCCCTGCGGTTTTCTGTGGTTGTGGTTGACTGTGGTGGAAGCGGCAGGCTGATACCCTTTTCTTCAAACACTGCATTAGTAATTTTCAAAAATGGGAATACACGCCCGATCCCCAGATAGGCTGCCGCCTGATAGACAATCTCCTTGATCTCCACGGGAGTAACATCAAAATTAAGCGCCGCAGGAATCATGGCGCGGAACTCATCCGTCCCCTTTACCGTTTCACTTAAACCCATCTTTCAACATTCGATCTGGCATGGTCCACCAAACCACCCTGGATTGCAAGACCACCTGTTACGGTCGCGCCTTTGCAGACATTCCGAATTCTGCCTTCTGTTCCACTCAGGCCGCTGCCCTCATGGGTACAGAACGGATGGATCACTTTGCCCTTCCAGTCGAAATGTTCCAAAAAGGTATAGACTGCCATCGGCATATCGCCCCAATAGTTTGGAAACCCCAGATAAATTTCATCATAATCCGCCAGACTGTCCGGCATGGAAACAAGCTCCGGTCTTGCTTTTGCCTGCAGGTCTTTTTTCGCCTGTGAAATACAGGTATCATAATCCGCAGCGTAAGGAACCTTCTGCTCAATCTTAAAAAGATCAGCCCCTGTTACCTCTGCGATCATCTTTGCCACCTTTTCCGTATTGCCTACGGATATATAATGGTAGCTCCCACTGAAATAATTCTCATCTGCTCTTGAATAAAACACCACTAACTTTGCCATTTTCCATTCCTCCTTAAATTGTCAACGGACATTCGGAATCCGCTTCGCTACTTCCCAAATTCTTTTGCCACATCAATCAGCAGATCACGGATGTGAAGATGCTGCGGGCAGGCTTTCTCACACTTGCCGCATTTGATGCATTCGGAAGCCTTCGTTCTCCCGCCCCCGGTATGCACCACATTGTAATAATAATCAGGGTTCCAGTCATGATAAATCTGCTTCGTATTCATTACCGCAAACAGATCAGGAATCGCAATCTGCTTCGGACATCCTGCCTCACAGTAGCGACATGCCGTACAGGGAATCAGATTCATAGCAGTGAAAATTTTCTGTACCCTGCCTACAGCCCTCATCTCATCACCCGACAATGGTCGAAAGTCTTTCATAAAGCTGATGTTATCCTGCATCTGCGTCATATCACTCATACCGGACACCACCATCATAATCCCTTCAAAACCGGCGGCAAACCGGATTGCATAACTGGCCGGGCTTCCGCTATGCAATTCCTCTAAAATGGTTTTTGCATCTTCCGGCAGATTGACCAGATTTCCTCCTTTCACCGGTTCCATGACAAAAATCAAAATAATCCACACCACAGGCGGCAAGCTGGCTTTCAAAGAATGGGCGGATATCCTCCTGCTGTTGGAAGAAGAATTTCGTCAGCTTATTCGTCAGGATATATCTATCGCGGGGATAGCGGCTGGTAAGACAGGATCGCAGTGCTGTTTCGCTTTTCCCGCCAAGATAACCGTGAGCAGTATCAAAGTAATTGAAGCCGTTTTCCAAAAAGGTATCCACCATACAGGAAAACTCCTCTGTATCCACCTCCCCGTCCTTCATCGGCAAACGCATACACCCAAATCCAAAGTTCTTTTTAATTAATTCCATAACTATACCTTCTTTCCCATTTCATAAGACTGCTCATAGGACGGATGACGGTAAACATCCCCTTTGTCCCAGATTCCCATCCCATAAACGATACCCTTTTCCTGTGCGTCTGGAAGACACCGGATAAATCCGCGGAAGGCAGCTAACGTCCCCTCTGCGGCCTCCCGCTGGGGATCTGCAGCGGTTATGATAAAATAAAACTGTTTCCCTGTAAGACTCTTATGGTCTACCAGACAACGGTCGATCAGGGCTTTCATCTGCGCACTGACCGAATAAAAATAGACTGGGGAAGACAGCAGGATCACATCAGCTTCCAGAAGTTTCAGGAATATATCCGCCATGTCATCCTTTATGGCACAGGTATGCGTTTCCATACAGGCATAACAGGCATTGCAGGGAGAGATTTTCTTATCCCGGAGCATGATCTTTTCTACCTCGTGTCCAGCCTCGGACGCTCCCTTGGCAAAGCGGTCACACAACACGTCCGAATTGCCTTCTTTTCTTGGGCTGGAGCTGACAATTAAAACTTTCATAGGATGCCTCCTTGTTCTTTCTGCCTTTATTATAAAAAGAGCCCTGGCTGGAATCAATTTGACTTTCGGGATATTTTTATAAGAAAAACTGATACGAAAAAACCGCCCTGCAAAATGCTAGGACGGCCCTTTCGTTAAACATACCTATTCAAATTTTCCCTTTAATATATCTGCAAATTCTTCTATGTAGTAACCTGAATTGTCTTTTTTCCAGAAAGCACAATAGTTGCGGGTGATCTGTGAACCATCACGGAACAAAGGGATACGGCTGATGGAAGATCCAAAGTTTTCTGCCCTTTTCACACCTTCCACAGGCATGAATCCCTGCCCTCCGATCACCATCAGGCGCGCCTCCTCCAGGTTTTCTGCATAAAGGAAATCCCCTTGGAATCCCACAACACCCTGATAATATCCCTGTTCATTCTCCCTCTGCTCCCTTGAAGCTACAAGGATACAGGGGACATTCTTCAATTCCTGCGGCGTAACAGACGGTAAGGAAGCAATCGGGTTTCTGGATGAAATTTCAATATACTCATTTCCAACGGTCAGGATGAGGTTCACATACTGGTCTGAAAATGCCCTTCTCTGGTCATTCAGGACCAGATCCACTCCTCCCGTCCGGAGCAGCTCATACAATTCCTCATGGTTGCCATATTCAATCTTCACCGAAACATCAGGGTGCTTCGCTGAAAACTCTTCCAATGCAAGATGAAATTCCTGTCCGCTGTAGCAGCGCAGATAACCGATTACCAAGGCAGCCTTATCATCTTTTGCGAGTTTGCCTGCCTCCCTGCACATCTGCTCATAGTCAGCGATCAGCACCAGGCTCTTTTTATAGAAATATTCCCCTGCCGGGGTAAGTATAAATTTCCGGTTTTTTCTCTCCAGCAGGTAAAAACCCAGTTCACGCTCCAATGCCTGTATCTGCTGTGATATGGCAGACTGTGAAATATGGCATTCCTCCGCCGCCTCTGAAAAACTGTTGTTGCGGACAACAGATTGAAAATATCTGATCTGCCGTATCATTCCTGTCCTCCTACTACAATATATTGTTTTTTATTATATACAGAGGAACAGACAAACTCAAGGCTGTGTCTGTAAAACTTCCATAAATAAACCATGACTCCCATTCTATTTTAAGATTCATCCCAAATCGCCCTGCTGCTGGTAAAATTTTGAAACATAAGATAATTCAGTTTTCCACTAACTTTATACCACCATTCTCTTTCAACAGTCCCATATGATTCAGCGCCTGCACACAATCCACATATCCCTGAATATACGCCCGCAGTTCCTGCGCTGAAGCAAAATCCTCCTGACACTCCTTTATTTCTTCCAGCTTCTCTCTTTGTTTTGCGGGAATGGTTTCCAAAAAATCCTCCCAAGTTTATAGTCCCTCTCCAAGGACTGTATGTTATACTGCCTAAGATTGACTGACCCGTTACCGTTTTGATAAGGTAAAGGAACGGGCAAAGCTCAAGGCTTCTTGCCTTGTCTTGGTCAAGGTACTGCCATCATCTTCCTGAAGGTATGTGTAACGTTCAAAAAATAGCAATAATTTATGCACGAAGCTGAGCATCAATATTTTCAGATATGTTATACTTATAGCCAGATATTGTGTTTTCTCATCTCCTGGCTAGGAAAGGAGGCGCATGGTTACAGTAGCGAAGGGCGATTTAATAGCGCTGGGATATGGACCATCTTTTGCGGCAGACATCATAAGGGAAACGAAAAAACTTATGGTATCAAGGGAACATACATACTACCAGTCACGGAAACTGGACAGGGTTCCCAAAGAAGCTGTGGAAGAATTACTTGGGATTACGATTCCCGACAGGCAGAATTGATTGTACTTCTTGCACATCTATGTGAGGAGTGAAATCATGGCAAAAGACCCAATTAAAAAAACTGACAACGGGATCTACTATTTTTGTGCAAACTTAGGCTACCATCCCGTTACAGGGAAACAGATCCAGAAATACCGCAGCGGCTTTACTACCAAGAAGGAAGCAAGGGAAGAATATTCCAAGCTGATCCTGTCATCTGTCAAAGAACTGGATGAGAAAAAGAAGACTGTTTCTTTTCAGACATTTATTGAAGATACATATCTTTCGTGGTATAAGACACAGGTGGATTTCTGGACGCTGGAGGAATTTCAGAAGATAATCTCCCTGCTCATCCGCGTGGGCGAAAATCCCCTGTTGATTAAAGAGCGTCTGGGGCATGAAAAAAGTAAGGGTCAAATCCCACGCCCTGGATAGTCAGCATATTTGTGAGACACTCTAAAAGACACAAAAAAACTAGTACAGCAAATATTAAGTTGTTGATAGTTTAAAAAGTTGCCGCTTCATCAG
>CAMWJF010000098.1 GCA_947174505.1 uncultured Lachnospiraceae bacterium | reverse complement strand
ACAGGGGCAGTAGGAATCGAACCCACATCGATGGTTTTGGAGACCACTGTTCTACCTTTGAACTATGCCCCTTTAATGTGCGGCGGGTCAAAGAAAACCGCCGAAGATTATTATAGCATAGCTGTGGTGAGAGCGCAAGGGTGTTTTTACGAATAGGTGTAAAATGGATGCGGGCAGGACAGTAACAGGGCGTAAACGAAACAGACGACAACGCCGGAAAGGAAGGTAATTTATGTTTGAACAGGCAGGAACCATGTTTGACAACATGGAGGCGATGATGTACCGCCTGAAAAAAAAGGCTTATAAGGAGCGGATGGAACAGTTTAGGGAAAAGAATGGGGACATTCTCCAGCAGATGACAGAATTCGTGGAGCAGGCGGAAGATCGGGACGGGGCGGCGGCGCAGACGGCGAAAGCCCTTGCGGATGCAGTGGAGGCACGTTTCGCCAAGCGGGGGAAGATCAGTGGCAGAAGCCAGATGGATATTAACCTGTTTATGATTTATTTTGTCTTTCCGGCGATTCTTCTGACGTGTAGCGAATGTGCAGGGAAGCTTGCGGACGCGGTCCGGGACGAATGGCGGGGACGTTTTCGGGACAGTGCGCAGCTTGGGTATACGACCTATGAGGAGATCAGCAGCACGTTTCAGGAGAAGTTTCTGGGGCTGTTTTAGGCCTGCACATCATAGTAAGGAGGAAACGCTTTGTACAATCCACAGCTTGAAACTTTTATCCGCGTAGCGGATGCCGGCAGTTTTAATAAAGCCGCCGAGGAATCCTACATTACGCCGACTGCGGTCATTAAACAGATCAATCTGCTGGAAAAGACGCTGGATGTGAAGCTGTTTGACAGGACACACAGGGGACTGATACTGACGGCAGCCGGAAAATCCCTGTATCAGGATACGAAATATATTATCCAATACTGCAAAGATTCTGTCACGCGGGCGAAGAACGCCATGCAGGAGGATGCAAAGGTGATACGGATCGGCAGTTCCCCCATGACGCCCGCACAGCTCCTTATGCAGTTATGGCCGAAGATACAGGTGAATTGCCCGGACATCAAATTTCAGATTATTCCTTTTGAGAATACGCCGGAAAATGCCAGAGAGATTTTAGGGAATCTGGGGAAGAACATCGATGTGGTTGGCGGCATTTTTGATAAAACCATGTTGGAGTTACGCAGCTGTGAGGGACTGGAATTATCACGCGAACCTTTTTGCTGTGCGGTGTCCGTGCATCACAGGCTTGCCGCGAAAGACCGTCTTAAGGTCACCGATCTCTATGGGGAAAATCTGATGCTGATGCGCCGGGACTGGAGTACCCATGTGGATCAGCTCCGGGATGATCTATGGAAAAACCATGGGCAAATCAATATCGTTGATTTTGATTTTTACAGTATGGAGGCGTTTAACCGCTGTGAAAACAGTGAGGATGTGCTGTTAGCCATTGCAGGATGGGCCAATGTGCATCCTCTCCTGAAAGTAATTCCCGTGGAGTGGGAGCACAGTATTCCCTATGGACTGCTCTATTCCCCGCAGCCGTCGGAGACGGTCAGGCAGTTTCTGGAGGCGGCGCAGCTTGCGGCGCAGGCGTGAGAGATTTCATTAGCTTATGTGGCTTGGATCAACGGTCCGAAACTACATAGCGGGGCATAGAGGCGGGTGCAGAGTGCTTCCGGCGCCTTTTGCGGTCTATATTAAAAAGGATCCGCATTCTCAAGTGGGAAAGTCACCTGCCAATTACCCTTTGTTCTGTTCTTACAGGTGACGAAATAGCCATACGCCTGATAGTTTTCAATGTCCTCAGGTGAGAGATCATAGATAATTTCATCATAGCTGCCCACTTTTTCATCATCCCAGAAGCTGATTGAGTAATATGCTGCCTCATTGCCCGCTTCATTCCGCAGATCAATGTATCCATGATTGTCATACGACGAGATATCTTCAAAATATATTTGTATGTGAAGCTTGTTACCAATAAACCCGATATTTGTTATTGTGACGCCGTCTACAGGGGAGAGGATACCGCCGTCAATTGGAACCAAACAGTCGGCTTCATAATCAACAGGCCCCATGCCGCCACCACCTCTGATGGATTCCGGTTTCTGCGTTTCTGTTGCTGTCGTAGCCTTGCTCAGGTCAAGCCCGGATATTTTTTCATCGAACATATTTTTTTGACTTAAGAATTCAGTAAAGGAAAAAGTGATTTTATCCCCCTCAATTTTTTCATTGTTCCACTGGCTGATGTGAATCAAAAAGATTGCCTTTCCTGTCTCTTCATCAAAAGAAATAAAACGACAGGAAGCAGCGGAAGCAAAAGGTCGGTTGATTCTATAGCTGTCAAATAAATCGGTTGATTCATCAATTCTG
Organism: uncultured Lachnospiraceae bacterium; assembly: GCA_947174505.1. Lineage (GTDB taxonomy): Bacteria > Bacillota > Clostridia > Lachnospirales > Lachnospiraceae > UBA3282. The sequence goes on along the minus strand of CAMWJF010000098.1, from coordinate 5,609 downwards.
TTATCAGTCAAATCCTGCAACGAAAGATAGATTACAGCTTCATTTTCATAGATTGCGGCAGAAATAACCTCCATCCTGATTCCCTGATCCTCACAGGACAAATTAACCGGTTTCAAGGCCTGTGCGGCTTTTGGAGAAATGTTGAATAATATTTGATAAACAGGATCGACAGCTGCCGCCAATGCAGAAATTGACAATGTAAAACATAATAGGACAGCTGCCGTCCAAGATGCTGCTCTTTTCAGGGATTTTCTCCTGCTCTTTACGGTCAATGATTTTGCTTCCAGAATTTTTCTTTCATCTATCATACCGATCGCATCTGCTAACTTGTCCGTTTTCATATAAAAACTCCTTCTTCGTTTAATCTGAATAACAGTTTTTTTCGGGTTCTGTACAGCATTGATTTTACTTTGCTGATACTAAATCCAAACTGCTTACTGATTGTAGAAATATCGTCAAAATACCAATAGCGGCAGATAAAGATATGGCGTTCGACAGCGGGTAATTCATCAAGAAAGCGATCTATAATTTCTGCAAGTTCTTTCTCCTGCAATTCTTCCTCCACAGATTTGCCGTCTGGAATGCAATCGGAAAGTTCTTCGTATGCGAGGGCTATTTCGCCACCGCCCCGTTTTTGCGTTCTTGCGTACCGCCATTTTTTCAGGCTGGCGTAGCGTGTGAGTTTTCCAAGAAAAGCAGACAGAATAGAGGGCATATGCGGTGGTATGCTGTTCCATGCATTCATCAAAGCATCATTTACGCTTTCCTCTGCATCCTCTGTATTGTAAAGTATGTTATAAGCAATTGAATAACAATACCTGCCATATTTTTTCTCTGTTTCGGCTATTGCCTCCTGATTTCGCGCCAAATAGAGCGCGATGATAGCTCTGTCTTCCATATCCCTCCACCTCTTTGGTTATTGTGAGAAGCTCTTTCAATATATTACCACCCAAATTTGTGATTTGGTTGCACATTCTCGATAAATATTTTTTCCTGTTTCAGCGGCATGCATGAAGATATAACCCCAAGGTATTAACTAATGAACGAATCGAGACTTCTTATGAGGTCTCGTTTTTTTTATGATAGATACAAGCAGAAATAGCAGAGTGAACATATAAAAGAGGGGTGCTAAGATGAACAATTTTATTTTTGAGAATGCAACAAAGGTGTTTTTTGGGAAAGGCTGCGTGAAGGAATATCTGGCATGCCTGACAAAGTGCAGCAAGGGTACGGTGATGCTGGCCTACGGCGGCGGTTCCATCAGGAAGAATGGCATATACGATGAAGTGATGGAAATTTTGAAGGGCGAGGGAAGAGAAGTCGTGGAGTTCTCCGGCATTATGCCGAATCCGACCTATGCAAAGGTATTGGAGGGTGCAAAGCTGGCGAGAGAAAACAACGTGGGGGTGATTCTGGGTGTGGGAGGCGGCTCGGTCATGGACTGTTGTAAGGCGGTTTCCATAGCCGCACGGTATGAGGGCGACGTATGGGCGGATTTCTGGGCTCGTCCCGGTATCTTTGATTTTGAGCCGTTGCCGGTGGGTGTGATCGTCACAGCTTCGGGAACCGGAAGCGAGTGTAACGGCGGCGCGGTCATCACCAATGAGGCGCTGAAAATAAAAACCGGGCGGGATTATCCGAAATGTAATCCGAAATTTGCCCTGCTCGATCCGACTTATACCTACAGCGTTCCCCAGTTTCAGGTGGTGTCGGGAGGCTTCGATACCCTTTCTCATATGATGGAGATTTATTTCAGTGAGCCTGACGAGGACAATGTTTCTGACGACATTGCCGAAGCGCTTATGAAAAACGTAATTCGAAATCTGCGGGCGGCCATTCAGAATCCGCAGGATTATACGGCCAGAAGCAATCTGATGTGGGACGCTGTCATGGCGGAGAATCGGATTATCAAGCTGGGAAAGAAAACAGATTTTGAATGTCATCAGATGGAGCATCAGCTTGGGGCTTACATGAACTGTAATCACGGAGCGGGACTGGCGGTTCTGCATCCTGTCTATTACCGTCATATCTACAAAGACGGCCTTGCCAAATTCAAAAGGTTTGCCACACAGGTGTGGGCTGTTCCCACAGATGGGAGGACGGATGAAGAAATCGCCCTTGCAGGTATTGAAGCGTTGGAGGATTTCATTTTGGAGATAGGACTGCCAGTCACTCTTCGGGATCTGGGAATCGACGAAGCGGCTGACCTGAAAGCCATCGCTGATTCCTGCGCCTGTGTGTCGGGCGCTTACAGGGTTATGACCCATGAAGAAATTCTGGAAATATTCAAGGAATGTTATTAAACGGACAAGATATACGGGAGGAGCTGCAGAATGAAGAAAAAAATGATATTGCTTATATCTATGATTCAGATCATGGCGCTTAGCGCCTGTGGAAGAGAAACGGGTGTAACTCCTGTGGAAACGGATATTGCGCAGACAGAGCTGGCGGAGAGCGGAGAAGAGGTTAGTACAGTGACAGAAGAAGCGGAAAAAGATGGGGAAGAAGGCGGAATAACAGAAAGGGAAGCGGCACCGAAATCCCGGGTTCTGATTGCGTATTTTTCCCAGCCTACAGATGTGGATACGTCCGATCATGATGCTGTTTCCGGGGCAAGTGTTGTCGTGCGGGATGATGAGGTGGCAGGCAGTACAACGGAGTATGTCGCAAGGATTATTCAGGAGACCGTGGGAGGCGAGCTATTCCGGATTGAGGCGATGGACGAATATCCGTCTGATTATGATGAACTGGTTGCACAGGCAAGGGAGGAGAAGGGAGAAAACGCCCGTCCCGGGCTTGCAGGACATATCGAAAATCTGGAACAGTATGACACCATTATTTTGGGCTATCCCAGCTGGATCATGGATATGCCCATGCCGGTTTATTCTTTTCTGGAGGCGTATGATTTTGGCGCAAAGACCATTATTCCTTTTGTGACGCACGGCGGCAGCGGTTTTGGAAGCACAAGAGAGGCTATCTCCGAACTGCAGCCGGGCGCGTTTGTCAGTGACAATGGACTCTCTGTTGCAAGAGACGATCTGGCAGATAATGAAGAAGAAATCAGGCAGTGGGCGGAAAGCCTGAACCTGAATGAGGAGAATCAGATGCCGGAAAACAACAGTGATACCGTAGTGGGTGCAAAAGCCGATCCGCACAATCAACAGACCTTGTATCTGTGGGAGGAAAACAATATGCCGGCTGTCACGGAGTATACAGAAAACAATGGATATTATGCAGATGATCCGGACTTTCGGCCGTATATGGTGACATTTCCCGTGCCGGAGGGAACAGAAGCAAAAGGCGCTGTCCTGATCTGTGCCGGAGGCGCATTTCAGTTCCGCTCGGATCAGAATGAGGGAACCCCGGTTGCAGAGGCACTACGAGAATTAGGATATCAGAGTTTTGTGGTCAATTACCGCCTTCAGCCTTACACGCAGGAGGAAGGGGCGCTGGATTTAGCCCGTGCGGTGCGCTTTGTACGGCAAAATGCGGATGCTTACGGTATTGATGAAAAGGACATTGCCGTGATGGGTTTTTCCGCGGGCGGTATTCTGGCAGGGGAAATGCTGTTGAACTTTGACGGCACGGTCGATGGGACAGCGCTTGATGCGGATTATACGCCGGATGCATTGGATAGCGTTTCTGCGGATGCAGCGGCGGATGGAATGATTTATTCATTCTATGGCAGATTGAGTGTTGCATCGAAAGATGTGGAGAAGTTTGCGGCATCTGATCTGCCGCCGACCTATTTCTGCTATGGGACGAGAGATCCCTTTGTGGGAGAATTTGAGGCGTGTATCGAAGCCTTGCAGGAGGCAGGAGTTCCGGTGGAAGTTGATGTACTGGAAGGAAGACCACATGGTTACGGTTATACGGAAGGCTGGATTCCGGCATATGCGCAGTGGCTGGAAAATGTGTTTGGAAACAATGGGGAGCAGCAAGAAGTTACCCGTATTCCCGATACACCGTATAAAATCCCGGAAGATTATTATTCTACTGCGTTAAAACAGGGGACATTGGAGCGGCTGGAATACACGACGTATGAGTCTTTCAGTTATGAGGAGCGTACCAGACAGCTTACGAAAACCGCCTATGTATATCTGCCTTATGGTTATTCGGAAGATAAACAGTACAATGTTTTTTATCTGATGCATGGCGGATGGGCCAATGAAACCACTTACCTTGGCACGCCGGAGAATCCGAATGTGTTTAAGAATGTGGTTGACCACGCCATACAGGATGGCAGAATGGAACCGGTTATAATTGTCTGTCCAACGTTTAATAATGAGAGTCCTAACGACAGTGACGATTATGGTCTTGAACTCAGACTGACAGATAATTACCACAATGAGCTGTTAAATGATCTGATTCCGGCGGTGGAGGGAAAATACAGTTCTTACGCAGAAGGAACTTCGCTCGAAGCGTTGGAGCATTCCCGTGATCATCGCGCATTTTGTGGCTTTTCCATGGGTTCTGTTGCCACCTGGCATACGTTTGAATACTGTCTGCCGTATTTCCGGTACTTTTTGCCGTCCAGCGGTGATCTGACGTCGGACGGACAGTATATGGAGAGTATTGTGACAGGTTCCGGATATGGCTCGGAGGACTTCTTCATTTATGCCATGTCCGGTACAAAGGATTTTGACTATTCTGCGTTTTCACGGCAGATTCAGGCAATGCTGGATGCGCCGGGCGGTATCTTTATTGAGGCGGACAACGAAAAGGACGGTAATCTGGCGTACCGGGTGCAGGAGGGCAACGAACATAATGCTGAGGCGGCCATGCAGTATATTTACAATGGATTAGTCTGGCTGTGGAAAGGTGGCTTTGCTTAGGGATGAAAAAGCAGGAAACCTTTTCCTGATTTCCTGCTTTTATTGCCGATTGCTTCCGTGATTCCATTTTCATGAATGCCAGATTATATTGTCCAAAGCATTATCCTTCGAAACAATTACATCAGGTAATTATTTTCCCGATTTGCAATCTGTAAACCGACTAATTTATAGGTTGCGTAACCTCCCGTAACCAGCGGCTCCGCATTGCAAATTTCTTCCGCCTCCTCACGGCTTTCTGTTTTTAGGATATACATACCAGCCATGCCCGGATAACCTTTAAAAACACCGCAGAGTTCCAGTTTTCCTTCAGCGTCCAGTTTTCTTATGTTCTCGACGTGTTCCATAACTACCTGTTTTGTCATTTTTTGATAGGTTTTACTTTTCTCAATCATCATCATGTACATTAACTTTTCCATGTGATATACTCCTTTCCATTTTATTATTTTCACCGAGGACAATTGCTCCCATTCCTACCGCATGGTTTCGTTTTCGTTGTCCTATTGCATTTGGAATATAAATAGTTTATCATAAAATAGTGACAAAGATTGTCACTATTTAAAAAGGAGTTTCAAAATGTCAAAAGCAGAACGGCTGATTGAAATGATGATAACAATAAATGCAAAAAAGGATTTTACGGTCGGTGAATTGGCAAAGGAGTTTTCCGTATCAAAGAGAACAATACTGCGTGACCTGCAGGAATTGGAACGAGCTGGTTTTCCTCTTTACTCCGAAGTTGGGGCGGCGGGTGGATATCATATCTTAAAAGAACGTATT
>CAMWJF010000097.1 GCA_947174505.1 uncultured Lachnospiraceae bacterium | reverse complement strand
CATCTCGCAGTTAAAGGCCCTTTTCAAAGATGACTGGGAGGGTATCATCGGCAACGCCGACGCCTTTATCTATTTAGGCGGAAACGAGCAAAGCACGCACAAATACGTTTCGAAGCTGCTGGGCAAGGAGACGATCCAGACCCAAACCAGCAGCCAGAGCAAGGGGCGCAACGGATCGTACAGCCAGAATTTTCAACAGGCCGGGCGCGATATGCCATAATACCTTGTGACGAGTTCAGTTGCCCATAAAAATTCACGAACAGGGACACGATCAACTGGACTTTTCGTGGAAAGAATAGGACAATAGGACTTGAACACAAGGAGGTTCATTATGGCAGAATTAACGTATACGAGAGTGGGAGACTACTACATTCCCGATCTGATACTTGACGAAGAACCGGAACAGGATGTATTCTATGGCAAGTATGGCAGTTTGCGGCGCGACTACCTCCGGGAGCATCGGCCCGGACTGTGGATGGTGCTGGTGAACAGTGGCAAGCTGGCCGATCATCTGAAGGGTGTCGAACGGATGGCGGAGCAGCGCATGGACACGCTCCTGCCGCAGTTGATGAAAGCTGCTGGCGTGACCGAGGAATTGAAAGCCCGTGACCAGATGGCGTGGGTAGGGCTGGTCAACAACTGCCGGGCGCGGGCTGATGAGATCATCCTGGCCGATCTGGTCTATGTTTGAGGGAGCGGTCTGATGCTGACATTTGAGAAAGTGATGGAGGTTTTCCAAGACTATCTCGCCGAGGATACCCGATATGAGATCGTCATGACCTCTCACGGCTACACAGTGCTGGAATGGGATTCCAGAGCAAACACCTGGGCCGGTGAGGGACTGTGCGCCACGCCAGAGATCATGCGGGATGTGCTGCTGGATTGTTTCACCGGGTATCTGGAATATAAAGCGATCACCGCAAATGGAGAAATTACCGTGGCTGAACAGAAGCGGATCACCGCACAGCGGCAGGCGCTTTTGGAGAAGCTGCAATAAGAACCAGCAGATGCCCGGAAGCGGACAGACGCTTTCGGGCATCTATACTGCTATGGACACAGAGAATTTTATAAATCCTATCAAAAACTGTTGCAGCTCCACCTAAACTCCACAATTCTATGTTACACTGGGCGTAGGAGGTGCCCCCAATGCCAAAAAGCATTTTGATTATCGAAGATGAAAAAAACATACAGAACATTTTGAAAGCCTTTTTAGAGGATGCCGGGTATAACATCACGTTGGCTGGTGACGGCATGGCCGGGATAGCCGCTTTTCACAAGACCGATTATGATTTGGTGCTGCTGGACATTATGATGCCCAAAATGGACGGTTACACCGTGTGCGAAATGATACGAAATGAAAGCGATACTCCCGTTATCCTGCTGACGGCTCTGGATGATGAAGATAGCCAGATGAAAGGCTTCGACCTCTTGGCTGACGATTACATCACAAAGCCATTTTCCATGCCTCTGCTCCTGCGCCGGATTGAAGCGGTATTACGGCGCACACAGGGTACAGAAGTCAATCACGATGTTCTGTCCTATCAACAAATCCAGTTGGATACGAAAAAATATCAGGTATTCGTATCCGGTCAGGAAGTAGCATTGACGGCCCGCGAGTTTGAAATTCTGCATCTTCTCATGGAAAATCCGGGCCGGGTATTCACAAGAGAGCAGCTTTTAGACATCATCTGGAATTATGATTATGTTGGGGACGATAAGATCATCAATACCCACATCAAGAACATTCGCAAGAAGCTGGGAGTTGACTGCATCGAAACCATTAGAGGGGTAGGGTATCGAATTGATAAGGAAAATTAAGAGCAGCCTATGGCTGAAAGTCTTTTTATTGCTGACCGTCCTGCTGTTCGTTGTCAGCCTCCTGCTCTATGGAACCATTATGGCGGTCATGCCAGCCAGCTACAGATACACGTTGACAACAAATTATACGGAACAGCTCAGCCAACTGATTACGGACTTGGAACATCGGAGCGTGGATGATGCTACACAAAGAATTTATGAATTTTGCATCAATCATAACGCAGGAGCTTTGTTAAGCGGCAATGAAACCAGTCTTACATTTGGCAAGGAAATTTTGGATGAGCAGGAACAGGATGCTTTTCAAACGGCGTCTACTGCACTGGCCCTTGCGGATGGAACGTATACCTTGCAGATCATGATGTCTGCCAGAACGGTAAACCAACTGACCGAAGCATTTTGGCGGCTGATCCCAATCATCGGAATTGTGGTTCTGGCAATCTCGTTGATCGTCTCCTGCTTTGTGACAAGGCTGCTGACAAAACCGATTCTTGAAATCAGCGATATTTCCAAGCGTCTGACCACTCTGGATATGACATGGCGCTGCAATACCTCCCGCACCGATGAAGTCGGAACGCTGGCCTTGAATCTCAATACCATGGCGGCGCGCCTGGACAGCACCTTAAAGGAATTATCTGCGGCAAACGAAAAACTGCAAGCCGATATTGAACAGGAACGGCGGCTGGAAAAATTACGGGTAGACTTCTTCCAGGCGGTTTCCCATGAGCTGAAAACACCGATCACCGTTCTGAAAGGCGAGTTGGAGGGGATGATCTATCAGGTGGGAGAATATAAAGATCGTGACACCCACCTCCGGCACTCCCTTCGGACGGTCAATGATATGGAATTGCTGGTAAGAGAAATCCTATCGGCATCCCGCATGGCAGGAAATGACTTCAGTCTGACGCTTTCTGAGGTTGATTTGAGCCAGCTTGTGCGGGAGTGTTGCCGTAAATGGCAGGGAGCAGCAGAGGACAGGGAGCAGAATTTTCAAGCAGAGATTGAAGCCGGTTGTACTTGCCGGGGCGATATGGCCTTGCTGCAAAAGGCGGTATCCAATATCATTAGCAATGCGGTTACTCATTCGCCAGCGCAGACGGAAATCAGTGTCAAGTTGACAGAGAACACACTGCAAGTCAGAAACAGCGGCATATCCATTGACAGCGCCGACTTGGAGAAGATATTTGAGCCGTTTTACCGTGTCGATCACTCCCACAGTCGGGACACGGGCGGCAGCGGCTTGGGCCTTTACATTGTCAAGACGATTTTGGAGCGGCATGGATTTTCCTTTCGCATGGATAGTACCTCCGACGAGGTATGTTTCACTATTACATTCTGAATATCAGAAATCAGTCAGGCCGGGCAGTCCGTAAGGGCAGCCCGGCCTAAACTTTATCAAAACTCCACCTCAGCTCCACCTGAACTCCACTTTCCGGTTGTATTCTTTGGATGTTCCCGGATAGAGGGCATCAAAAATCAAAGGAGGTACAACAACAAACCATGCAAAAGAAACTTACTATCAGGAGAAACGAGGTGACGGCGAAGTGAGCTTATGGAAACGGGCCTGCCTGTACTCCATACGGAAAAAGGGCAAGACCATCACGCTACTGGCATTTCTGCTGGTCATGGCAACGATGATGCTGACCTGTCTCTCCATCCAGGCTGCTACGGAAACCGCAAACGCCAACATCAAAAAGGCTCTGCTGGGGTATTTCACCATCAATGCCAAGCGTTTGGGAAGCGGCATATCGGAGGATACAGTGAGCCAGATTCTCGCCGTAGATGGTTTGAGCGGGAGACACACTCTGCGCTCCTATTCCTATGCGATTTATTATGACGCAGACAGGAAACCTCTGGAAATCAGCACCGAGGGCGCGGCTCAGGTGCCGGAGGGATATGAGAACGCCGGTAAGATCGTGGCGAACTCCAATTCACAGGAGGACAGCTATTTCACCGATGGAGGTTTTGAACTAATCGAAGGAAATGCCATCACTGACGCAAGCCGGAACGAAGCGCTGGTTCATGAAAAATTTGCCCAGCGCAATGGGCTGGCTATGGGTGATTTCATGCTGCTGGGGAGCGTGGAGGATGAAAACCGCACCCGCCTGGTAACGGTGACTGGAATCTTTCGCAATACGAGAGAACAGGATTCCATCGGCATAGCCCCATCCTGCGATCTCTATGAAAACATCGTGTTTACCGATCTTTCCACCGCTTCTTTTCTGCTCTACGGCACGAACAGTAAAACCAGCGTTCAGTATGGCGATTTCTATGTGAATGACCCGGATGAGCTTGACCGCATCATGGCCGAGGTACAGGAGTTTCCAGGAGTGGACTGGGGAAACTGCATACTGACTCGCTACGATCATGATTATCAGAACGCGAAAGAATCCTTGAAGGGCTTGCAGAGCATCGTATTTATCGCCATCGCGGTAGTGTCCGTGATTTGCTTTTTGGTGCTGGCCTTATTCCTGACCTTGCGGCTTCGGGGGCGTGTCCATGAAACCGGCGTCTATCTGGCGATGGGCATTTCCAAAAGCTCCGTACTTATGCAATATCTGTTGGAAGTGTTTCTGGCGGCAGCACTCGCCCTGCTTCTCGCTTATGGAGCCAGTACGGCTATTTCTAATCAGATCGGGAGCGGCCTGCTTTCCCAAGTTACCGCCCAAACCTATGAAACTGTGGATTTGACCGGGAATATCGAAAGCATGGAAGAACCCACCATAGATTTAGGGTTGTCAGAAATCAAGGTGACAGTTTCTGCAAGGGACTTCTTGATCGTGTGTGCCTTTGGCATGGTGCTTTGCATCGCATCCACTGCCCTGGCAGCTTATCCGATCATGAAAATGAAGCCCAAGAGTATTTTATCACAGATGAGTTAAGGAGGCGCAACATGAATTTAGGAACAAGAGCGGTTTTATATACCGTGCGAAAATGGAAAAAGACGCTGCTGGTATTCTGCCTGCTGCTGGCGATCACCACACTGGTTCTGTCCGGGCTTGCCATAGCTGATGCACAGGAGAAACAGGCCGAGGAGGTCAGGGGAACGACAGGAGCAAGTTTTACCGTCAGCCGTAATACTGCGACAGGTGGCTGGAGCAGTGATGGCGGCGGCTCATATAGTACACAGGAATACCTTACGACTGATAGGATGGAAAGCATCGCTGCGATCAATGGAATAGAGGGTTACAACGCTTCAATCCGCACCATTCTATGCCTGTCTGACCGTCAGGGGCAATGGCTGGAGCAAATGGAACCCACAGGCCATGCGATTGTTGACTGCCAGTTCTACTCTTACGGCTGCATCAATTCAAAATACCATTCTCTTTTCCTGTCTGGCGCCATGGTTATGTGCGAAGGAAAAACGATTGATTCCTCCGTTAAGAATGGAATTGTTATCAGTAAAGACATTGCGGATAAACATGATCTTAAAGTAGGCGATACCATCCAGGCCGTCAATAACCCGCTATCCGACGACAAAACGATGAATTTAGAAATTGTTGGTTTATTTGAAGTCGTGGCAGATAAAACGGACGAGCGTAACAATTACAACGAATCTTCTTACTACGAGTACACGAACAATGCTTTTGTCAGCGAAGCAGCCATGAAGAAGCTGTTGGAAAATTACGCAGATGTAGGCTATGCCTCCGCAGATTTCTTTGTTACCGACCCGGAGCGGCTTGAAAGTATCATCCATGAGGTGCAAAAAATCCATACAATCGACTGGAACAACTTCCTTATCACAGCTAACGATGAAGTATACCAGAATATCTCCAACGCCCTTTCTGACACGGGAACTCTGATTACTACCTTAATTGCTGTCATTACCGCCGTGAGTATGGTGTTGATAATTCTTATTCTATCCATGTCCGTTCGCGGCCGGAAAAGAGAAACCGGAATCTTGCTGGCGGCCGGCATCTCCAAGCCTACGGTTGTTCTCCAATATGTGCTGGAAACCCTTCTGATTGCAGCAGCAGCTTTTCCTCTGGCCTATCTGTCCAGCAGACAGGCGGCTGGAATCTTGGGAACTCTGTTTGGCAAAACCGCAGAGAACGTGGTTGTAACATCCCAGCACTTTACACTGACGGCGACAGTGGGGAGTGTCCTGCTGATTGCATCGGTGCTGGTGTCCTGCATCCCTGTTATGCGTTTGAAGCCGAAAACGATCCTGTCACAAATGGAATGATTTTACACAGAAATGAGGTAGCTTTATGAATATCATGGAAATCCAAAATGTTCAATATGCCTATGACGGCAAAAAGAAAGTCTTAAAGGGCATCAATACTCAAATGGAGCAGGGTAAAATGTACGCCATCCTCGGCCCCTCCGGGTGCGGGAAAACAACGCTGCTGTCTTTGCTGGGCGGTCTGGACAGCCCCACCAGCGGTCAGATTTTGTACCAGGGAGAGGACATTGCAAAGACCGGCCTTGCCGATCACCGGCGCAGTCATGTGGCGTTCATCTTCCAGAGTTACAACTTGATCGACTACTTAACACCAATGGAGAACGTAGCCCTAACCTCCAAGCTGCCGCCGCTCCCTATTCTGGAACAGTTGGGGTTGACCGCAGAAGAAGCAAAGCGGAATGTGCTGAAGCTGTCCGGGGGCCAGCAGCAGCGTGTAGCAATCGCCCGCGCCCTGGCCAGTGACGCGCAGGTTATCCTGGCCGATGAACCGACCGGGAATCTGGACGAGGATACCGCTGCCGAAATCACGGCCATTCTCAAAGAGAGTGCCCATAAATCCGGCAAATGTGTGGTGATCGTGACGCACTCCAATGAGTTGGCGAAAGAGGCTGATGTAATTTTGCAACTGCGTAGAGGCGAGTTGCAAACGCTGTCAGTCAGTGACTTGGAGGAAACCGCCAGCCAGAAAAGGCGGGCCTCCCAAAAAAATCAGCGATAAATCTTCCTGTTGATGAAAGCGGCGATCACAAAAGCCAGACGTTGAACGCAGAGCGTGATTGCTGCCGGAAAGGGTAATTGAGTGTGAACGAAAAGGATAAATCTTCTCATTGGGTGTGCTGCCCTGTCTGCGGCAGCAGAACAAGGACTAAGGTGTACTTTGATACTGTCCTGGTGAAATTTCCGCTGTACTGTCCCAAGTGCAAAAAGGAAATCCGAGTAACAGTGGCACAACTGAAAATGGTGTTGAGCGACGAGCCAGACGCTTAAAGCGCAGAGCCTGCTTCCTACTGACGTAAGGATGCAGGCTCTTTTTCTGTTCTACGGCCTATTTGATTTTGGCAGCGGCATTTGATCTGACTGCGCCCAGGAAGGATTGCACGACAGGAATCAGGGCTGCGGCCTCCTGCTCGGTGCAATCTTCAATCAAAAACCGAAGCTGGCTGACAGATGGATTTTTGATCTCCATGCCAGGATAGAAAATCTCCTGGGAATCTATCTGAAGCCCACGAACCAGAGGAAACAAAACTGTCATTTTCGGATTTCCCCGATAGTTCTCAATGTTCAAAATCGTGCGTGAATCAATAGAGCAGATTTCAGCAGCTTTGAGTTGGGTAAGGCCAAGCCGCTTGCGGGCCTTTTTCACAGTGTCACCCAATGTACGAATAAAATCCATCGCAATTCACCTCGAGGACATTCTACAATATGCGCCCTTTCGATTGAATCCACCACAATTCGGCTTTTATATGTATCTTAATTCACTAACAGAATGGAGGAAGTTTCTTAGTGGGCCGCAATGCGCCATTTAGCAAGGAATATGTGAATTTCGATACTCTGTAAAGGGCAGTCATACTCCAAGCGGTGTACTGCGGTTCACAATGATAAATAGGCCGGACGGATTACCCCGGTGCCGCTCCCCGCCTCCTGTTCAGATTTCGCAAAACCCAAATCTGAACAGGAGGAAAACAGGATGGAGATCACCATCAAAATCAACGGACGCATGGTGTCTGTTGAAGTCAATGACGAAGTGGCCGAGTGCTACGACCAGGGCAGGCGGAAGGCCGAAAACCTTTACCATGAAAAGCGGCGGCATTGGGATGATCGGGAGTTTGACGAATACATAGTCGCTACCGAGGGCCTGCTGCCCTATCAGCCCACCCCGGAGGACATTGTATGTCAGCGGGAAACTTTGGCTCTGCTGCTGTCCATTTTGGACACCTGCACAGCGGTTCAGCGGGAGCGGTTTTTGCTCTACGCGCTGTACG
>CAMWJF010000096.1 GCA_947174505.1 uncultured Lachnospiraceae bacterium | reverse complement strand
GGCTGACACATTTGCATATGGGAAGGCTTTGGGCGAGAAGGCGGCGCAGGGGGAGATTTACAGCCTGACCGGTGACCTTGGCGTGGGGAAGACCGTGTTTACGCAGGGTTTTGCGGCGGGGCTTGGCATTACGGAGCCTGTGAACAGTCCTACCTTTACGATTCTACAGAGCTATGAGGAGGGCAGGCTGCCCCTTCATCACTTCGACGTGTACCGCATCGGCGATGCATCGGAGATGGAGGAGATCGGTTATGAGGACTGCTTTTACGGGGAGGGCGTCTGTCTGATCGAGTGGGCGGAGCTGATCCGGGAGATTCTGCCGGAGGACTGCATCCGTATCACGATTGAGAAGGATCTGGAGCGGGGATTCGATTACCGCAAAATTGCGGTGCAAAGATGAGCGGAACAGGGGAACGCTGTAGGGCATCCGGCACAGCGGCATGACAATACATTGCGGAGCATTATTCCGGGGAAGGAAGACGGGGCGGGGACTTGAAAATATTGGCGCTTGACAGTTCCGGTCTGGTGGCCTCTGTGGCACTGGCGGAGGACGATAATTTAATTGCGGAATATACCGTGCAGTATAAGAAGACCCATTCCCAGACGCTTCTGCCCATGCTGGAGGAGATTGGCAGGATGGTGGAGCTGGATCTTTCCACGGTGGACGCCATTGCGGTGGCGGCGGGGCCGGGGTCGTTTACAGGACTGCGGATCGGCTCGGCTACGGCAAAGGGGCTGGCATTTGCCCTCGGCAAACCGGTCATCCCGGTGCCCACTGTGGACGGACTTGCCTTTCAGATGTACGGCGCAAAGGATCTGGTGTGTCCCATTATGGATGCCAGAAGGAGCCAGGTATATACTGGAATTTATGAATTTGTTCCCGACCGGAGCGGTCGGTTTGCGTATGACATGCATGTCATCAGGAAGCAGTGTGCCGTGTCTTTTGATGAGATCGCAGAGGATTTGAACAAACTTGACAGGAGTGTCATATTTCTGGGGGACGGCGTACCTGTCTTTCTTGAGCGGATGGAACAGGTCATGCATGTGCCTTATACAGCGGCGCCCCTGCACCGGGCCAGACAGTCGGCGGCAGCCGTCGCATCGCTGGGACGGCTATATTATGAGCTGGGCAGGACGGTGGACGGAGCGGCTTTTGCACCGGAGTATCTGCGGCTTTCGCAGGCCGAGCGGGAGCGGGCCGAGAAGGAGCGTGAAGAGTCCCTATGATCGTATATCGGGCGATGCGGGCGGAAGATGTGCCCTTTATCAGCCGTCTGGAGGAGGAGACCTTTTCCATGCCCTGGTCGGCGGCATCTTTTTTACAAATGATCGAGAAGGAGGATACCGCATACTTTGTGGCGGAGGAGGACGGGCGGCTTCTGGGCGGCTGCGGACTGCTTCTGATTGCGGGAGAGGGCAATATCACGAACGTGGTGGTGGCTCCCGAAGCAAGGAGGCGCGGTGTAGCCACGGGCCTGCTGACATATCTGATGTCGGAAGGCGACCGGGCGGGTCTGACGGCCTATACCTTGGAGGTGCGGGTCAGCAACGCGGCGGCTATCGGTCTGTATGAGAAGCTCGGCTTTGTGTCCGAGGGCATCCGTCCGGATTTTTACGAAAAGCCTGTGGAAGATGCAGTGATTATGTGGAAGAGATAGGCAGCGCATGGAACAATTACCACTGATATTACGCCTTTTGTCTGCTAAAATGAAGACAGCAGGTAACTATGAAGGTACGGAATAGTTACGGCAGCAGCTTTTAAAGGAGGAGTGTCATGCGCGAATATAAAGAAGACAGAAAATTGACTAAGGTAGTCTGCAATGCCTGCGGCAAAAAATTGTTGGTAGAAAATGGCATTTTAAAGGAAGAGTGCATCCATGTGGATCACGACTTCGGTTTCTTCGGTGCAAAGGACGGGGAGAGCGACAGCTTTGATTTGTGCGAAACGTGTTATGAGAAGCTGACTGCCGGTTTCGCGGTGCCTGTGGAACGGCGGGAGAGGAAGGAACTTTTGTAGGCTGCCCCTGTTTGAAAGAAAGTGGGAGCGCGTATGTTGGATATCTGCTTACTGGGAACGGGAGGGATGATGCCCCTGCCGCACAGATGGCTCACCTCGCTGATGGCGAGGTATAACGGAAAAAGTATATTGATTGATTGTGGGGAGGGAACGCAGATCGCCATGAGAGAGAAGGGCTGGAGCCCGAAGCCGATTGACGTGATCTGTTTCACCCACTTTCATGCGGATCACATCAGCGGTCTTCCGGGAATGCTGCTCACTATGGGCAATGCAGAGCGCACGGAGCCGCTGCTTTTGATTGGCCCGAGAGGATTAACCAGAATAGTCAATTCCCTGCGGGTGATCGCGCCGGAGCTGCCCTTTGAGATTATCTGCCTGGAGATTACGGAGCCGGAGCAGACGTTCCCCTTCAGCGGATTTCGGATAGAGTCGTTCCGGGTCAACCACAATGTGACCTGTTACGGCTACAGTATTGTGATTGACCGGGCGGGTAAATTTGACGTGGAGAGGGCGCAGGCTTTAAATATTCCGAGAAATTACTGGAATCCCCTGCAAAAAGGTGAGATAATAGAAGAAGACGGCTATTACTTTACCCCGGATATGGTGCTGGGAGCGGCGAGAAGAGGCTTGAAGGTCACCTACTGTACGGACACGAGGCCGACGGAGAGCATTGTGAAAAACGCGGCCGGGGCGGACCTGTTTATCTGCGAAGGCATGTACGGCGAGCCGGAGAAGGTACAGAAGGCGAAAGAATATAAGCACATGACGTTTTATGAGGCGGCGGAGCTTGCGAAGCGCGCCGGGGTGCGGGAGATGTGGCTGACACATTACAGCCCGTCGCTGATCCGCCCGGAAGACTATATGCCGGAGGTGCGGAAAATTTTTCCGGACGCGGTAGCTGCAAAGGACGGCAGGAGCGTGGATCTTATGTTTCGGGAAGAGTGAGACAAAGGAGGGGGAAGATGAAAAATTCAAAGATTGCTAAGACGGTCATTATAGTGGTTGTGATTGCGGCCATCATTCTGGTTTATTACTATTCCCTGGGCCACCGGGCAAAGCGGCAGGAGGTCGAGGAGGCGATTGCGGCCACCGTGGTGCAGAGCGTGCTGATGCGGGATCTGGCACATAATTATCCGCCCACGCCCAAGGAAGTGGTGAAGTACTACTCGGAAATTACGGAATGCTTTTACAATGAAACCTATTCCGATGAAGAGCTTGTGCAGCTTGCCAATAAGATCCAGATGCTTTATGACGCGGAGCTTGTGGCGAATAAAACGCAGGAGCAGTACATGCAGGATCTGCGCGATGATATTGGGGAGATGAAGGGTAAGCAGCTCACGATTGCAAGCTATGAGGTTTCCGCCAGCACGGATGTGGAATACTTTAAGCAGAATGAGTATTCCTGCGCAAGACTGTACTGCACCTTTTATCTGAGACAGCCAAGCAACGGCGGCCGGGTGCCGTCGCAGGAACGGTTTTTACTCAGGCAGGACGAGGACGGGCACTGGAAAATTCTCGGCTGGGAGCTTGTGGAGGACTAAACGATGGAAAATATCGGGGAAACCGTGACGATTCTGGCCGTGGAGACTTCCTGCGACGAGACGGCGGCGGCGGTGGTTGAAAACGGGAGGGAAGTCTTATCTAATGTGATATTTTCCCAGATCGACCTACACACCCTATATGGGGGTGTGGTGCCGGAGATTGCCTCCCGTAAGCACATAGAGAAGATCAGTCAGGTGATGGGGGAGGCGCTTTTGCGGGCGGGGAAAAAACTTTCCGACATGGACGCCATTGCGGTTACCTACGGACCGGGGCTTGTGGGGGCGCTTCTGGTGGGGGTATCCGCGGCGAAGGCGGTCAGCTTTGCTTCGGGGATTCCCCTGATCGGCGTACATCATATAGAAGGACATATCAGCGCCAATTACATAGAAAACAAAGAACTGGAGCCACCCTTTGTCTGTCTGGTCGTGTCGGGCGGACACTCCCATCTTGTGGTGGTGAAGGATTACGGGGAATATGAAATTTTAGGCCGTACAAGGGACGATGCGGCGGGAGAAGCCTTTGACAAGGTGGCGCGCGCCATCGGCCTCGGCTATCCCGGCGGTCCCAAGATCGATAAAGTATCTAAGGAGGGAAACCCGGACGCCATCGCCTTTCCCAGAGCGAAGGTGGGGGATTCCGATTATGATTTCAGCTTCAGCGGTCTGAAGTCCGCGGTTTTGAATTACCTGAATTCCTGCGAGATGAAGGGAGAGTCTTTCTCTCAGGCCGACGTGGCGGCCTCCTTCCAAAAAGCGGTGGTGGATGTGCTCACGGAGCATTCCATGCATGCGGTGGAATCCTGTGGTATAAAAAAATTTGCTATTGCGGGCGGCGTTGCGTCCAATTCGGCGCTCAGGGAGGCGCTGTCGAAGGCCTGTGAGGAACGCAGCGTGGCATTTTATCACCCTTCGCCGCTGTTGTGTACGGACAATGCGGCGATGATCGGCGCGGCGGCATATTACGAGTATGTGAAAGGCGTGCGGCACGGGTATGACCTGAATGCGGTGCCGAATCTGAAGCTGGGGCAGCGCGAAAAGAACTTCTAAAGACAGCCCGCCATTGGACGAGGACGCAAAGTCAGCAGATCTGATTTGGAAACTCTGTGTTTCGCGCGAGTACTTTGGGAGGAGAAAAGTTTTGGGGAAAAAGAGATGTACCGCCATTGTACTGGCGGCGGGGCGCGGCAGCCGCATGGAAAGCGATGTGGCAAAGCAGTTTATGCCTCTGCGGGGCAGGCCGCTCATATGGTACGCATTACATGCGGTGGAAGAATCCTCTGTGATTGATGACTGCATTCTGGTCACCAGTGCGGAGGATATTTCTTATGTAAAAGAGGAAATTGTGGACAAGCACGGTTTCTCTAAAGTGGCTGCTGTTGTGGCCGGGGGAAAAGAGCGGTATGATTCCGTGTATAACGGGCTGCAGGCGGCGTGCGGCGGCGGGCAGGACAGTGGAAATTCGTATGTGCCTAATCGTGACGGCTATATTTTCATTCAGGACGGCGCGAGGCCCTTTCTGACGGAGGAAATTCTGAAACGCTGTTACGAGGCGGTGGAGAGGGACCATGCCTGCGTGGCGGGGATGCCCGTGAAAGACACCATAAAGATCGTGGATGAGAACGGTTTTGCCGTACAGACGCCGGACAGAAACTTCACGTGGCAGGTGCAGACGCCGCAGGTATTCGACGCACCGCTGATCCTTTCCGCCTATGAAAGGCTGATGCAGGAGAAGGGGCGCCTTTCGCGGGAAGGGATTTCCATTACCGACGACGCGATGGTGGTGGAAACCTTTACGGACTGTAAGGTCAGGTTGGTGGAAGGCGGTTACGGAAATATCAAAGTCACAACGCCGGACGATATGGCGGTAGCGGAGACATGGCTGGATAAGTCCGGCGGGTTTTGAAACCCGGTCTGCCGCAAACGGACCCGCGGATTTCTATTTGTGCGGTTTTATGGATTATGAGGAGGCGATGGACGCGTTCCCTGAAAACTCGCTGAGACTGCAGAAAATGTACGACTCGTGGGATGAGATGATGGACGCTTACATGATGGGTTACCAATTCGGGCAGGGGATCTGGAGATTACGGAGGATTCGCCCACAAAGGAGCGGCGCAGTTACTATGAAATGCTCAAAAATTCCGGCGACAGTCCCTATGAGCTGGACTGGAATATGGAGCTGAAAAAAAGCTGGTGAGCGGCTGCGGAAACGCAGGAAATGCAGATAATATTGTGATTGACAAAGTATAAACGAGTATGCTATTCTATGCCAAGAATCATGGGAGCAGGAATAGCATATTCTTCGCTTGTTTTCAGAGTGAAAGTTTTATAACAAAACTCAGTGAATACTGAGAGTGGATTTTTTAGAGTAATCTTTTTCGCCACAGGGTCTTGCAGGACAGTTTAGTCTGCAGACGCTGTTTTTTTGTTCTATACATAAAGATTTGTCTTATGGACGGCCTTGCGTCTATGCCGGCCGTGATGCGGAGTTCCATAAAACGAGGGAAAGGAATAAGGACGACACATGAAACATTTCGGAAAAACGATGGGGGTGAAACTGTGATGGACCAGACGTATATGAAAACAAAAAAAGTTCTGCCGCTTGTTATGTCTATGGCGGTACCGATGGTAGTGTCAATGCTGATTAATGCGCTGTACAACATTGTTGACAGTTTTTTCATTGCAAGAATCAGCGAGGATGCCATGACTGCGATCTCGTTGGTCTTTCCGCTGCATAATGCGGCAGGCGCCGTCAGCATCGGATTTGGTGTGGGAGCGAATGCGGTTACGGCGTTCTTTCTGGGGGAAAGAAATCAGGAGAGCGCTGACGGGGCAGCGTCTCTCAGCTTACTTTTATCCATGATACATTCGGTGATTCTGATGATAATTATCCTGACTTTAATGGAGCCCTTTCTTCGCTCGTTTACTGACAGCCGGTCGGTGCTTGACTATGGGATTCAATATGGCAGTATTGTCTTTGGATGTCTTTTTCTCGGGCAGATCGGTTTGATTTATGAAAAACTTTTTCAGGCGATTGGCAGTGTACGCATCACAATGTTCAGTATGATTGCAGGCTGTGTTACCAATATTATTCTGGATCCTGTGATGATATTTGGGCTGGGGCCCTGCCCGGCTATGGGAATTCAGGGGGCAGCCGTGGCAACGGTCATTGGGCAGGCCGTAACACTTGCCTGTTATCTCGCTGCATGGGCAAAAGGGCTTCTGTATTTGCAGCTTTCCCCGGCAAAAGGGTGGCGGTATCGCAAACTGGCCGGAAGGCTTTATAGTATTGGTGTGCCGGCAATCCTGAATCAGGCATTGCCCTCGCTATTAATTACGATCCTGAATTCTATTCTTGCGGCGTTTTCCCAGACAGATGTTTTAATCCTGGGAGTTTATTATAAGCTGCAGACTTTTATTTATCTTACGGCGAACGGAATTGTTCAGGGGATCCGGCCGCTGATTGCATATAATTATGGAGCTGGAATGCTGCGGCGGGTAAGAGAGATTTTCAGGACTGCGCTCGGTGCGGCGCTGTTGGTGATGTCTGTCGGCACGGTTCTTTGTCTGCTTATTCCACAGAATCTGATCGGCATGTTTTCACCTAATACGGATACGATCATTGCCGGTGTGTTGGCGCTTCGAATTATCTGCATCGGATTTATGGTTTCTGCAGTATCGGTAGTAGTATGCGGAACAATGGAGGGACTTGGTTTTGGCGGAATGTCTTTTATCATTTCATTAATGCGGTATGTAGCAGTGATATTGCCGCTGGCATGGTTTTTGAGCCGCCTGCTCGGTGTTGTCGGTGTGTGGCATTCCTTCTGGATTGCAGAGTTTGTGACTGCTGCTGTCTCCATGGTACTTTATTATTGTGTTCTGGGAAGAATCAGTATGGGAAGCGAGGAAAAATAGCTTGATATGCAGAAAAACTTTACGATATGCATTCGCATGTAAAAAAATGAAAAAAATGGGTTGACATGGAAGTTTATCTTTGCTAGAATAATTTTTGCGCTCGACTTAAAGCGAGCGCCATGCGAACCCGGAGAGGTATCGAAGTGGTCATAACGAGGCGGTCTTGAAAACCGTTTGTCCGCAAGGGCGCGTGGGTTCGAATCCCACCCTCTCCGCTGGATAGACAAAGGTTCTATCGAGGCTATTATATAAGGAAGTAAAAGTTCAGGCTTATTACTTGGCAGAAGTACCCAAGAGGCTGAAGGGACACCCCTGGAAAGGGTGCAGGTCGTTAATAGCGGCGCGAGGGTTCAAATCCCTCCATCTCCGTTGTGCCATAAGCATAAGAGCAGAGGCACGAAAAAAGTTAATTTAAGCAGTTGCGTCTGCGTGCAGACGCACAAGACGAAGAATGCGAAGCATTCTTCAGGAGTTAAATCCGAAGGGATTTACTCAGGAGTTAATCTCGAAGAGATTTACTCCGCGGACCTTGACAAATAAACAGTAATGCAACCCTGAAAAGATTCC
>CAMWJF010000095.1 GCA_947174505.1 uncultured Lachnospiraceae bacterium | reverse complement strand
GTCTCCAGAAGTCCCGAAAGCTCCTCCACCCTTTCCTTATCCCCATCCTCACCGATACCAACGGAAATATTGAGTACACGTATTCCATAGCGCAGCCGGTTCTCCAAAACCCAGAGAAGGCCATGGTACATGCTCTCTATACTCCCCTCCCCCTTCTCGTCAAGAACCTTCCCCACGCAGAGCCTGCAGGTGGGCGCAATCCCGCTGAATCGTCCGTTTGAGAGACGCCCGCTCCCGCCGATACATCCGGCCACATGGGTTCCATGCCCGCTGTCATCATAAGAATCCTGTCTGTCATTCACAAAATCATGAAAGGCAACCACCCGGCCTTCAAAATCCGGGTGATTGCCAATCCCCTCTAATGTCAAGCACTTGCAAGCAATTTTTTTACCCTATTTTCAAAGATTATACCATTTTTTCCTACTAAAAAGCCACCTGCTGTTAAGCTATTGCTTCAAAATAATATATCCCTTGTAAAATTACTGCAAAACACCACGACAATACAAATACTATTAAAAAAATGTACATTACTCAGAAGAATCGCCCTGCGATTCTTCCAAGCGAAACTTAGAAATGATTTTCTTTTCGCCTTGTCCACTGGATTTCTATATGCTGCTCGTCATAAACTTCAATCTTCTCAATATAACTCTCTATCATCTCTTTCGACAGATTCCCTTCCTTCTCCAGCTTCTCCTGCATCATCCAAAGGATATACTGCTCCATAAACATTGCGTTTACTTTGCTGACACAGTTTTCCATTGTATTGGAATAACGCTGCCCACAGGTGAAATATGGGTTTAATCCCCTGCGGTAATGCAGGTTTTTCTTACAGCAGCCGCATACCAGCTTCCCCACAAGCAGATGTGGCGGGTTATGCTGTGGTGGTCTTTTCTGCCCCCTGCTCTCCTGCACCTTATCAAAATCTTCCTTATTTATAATAGGTTCATGATGCCCGTAAGAGACCAGCCACTCTTCACGGGGTTTTATGTGGTTCTTTCCGCCCACAAAATCCTTTACATACTTTTTCTGCACGATATTTCCGACATAAATCTCATTCCTTAATATCTGGCAGACCGTACTGCTGCTCCACAGGAACCTTTCCCCTTTTGGCTGTCTGCTGGTCCGCCCCTTTTCTATCTTAAATTCAACCGGTGTCTTAACCCCTTCCTTATTAAAAAGCTTTGCGACCTGCACTGACGTCCACCCATCCAGCGTAAGGGAGAAGATCCGCCTGACAACCTCCGCTTCATCTTCCGCAACCACCAGGGCATGCCTGTCCTCTGGGTCTTTCTCATAACCAAACGGGCTGTTTGCGCTCACATACTGCCCCTTTTCCTTCCTTATGGCAAGAGAAGAGCGCACCTTCTCTGACAAGTCCTTGCTGTACAGGTCATACAGCAGGTTCTTAAAATTCACGTCAATATCGGCAATGCTCCCCTGATAGTCCCTGCTGTCATAACCGTCATTTACAGAAATGAAACGGACTCCAAGGAATGGGAATATCTGTTCAAGATAAGAGCCAAGCTCAACGTAGTCCCTTGCAAACCTTGAAAAATCCTTTACAATGACACAGTCGATCTCACCGTCCCTTATCCTGCAGAGCATTTCCTGCATACCCGGACGTTCAAAGTTCGTGCCTGTATAACCGTCATCACAGAACTCGATCACCTCATAGTCTGCAAAGTTTTCCTCTATATACTTTTTCAGAAGCACCCTCTGCATGGTGATACTGTTGCTTTCTTCTTTCCATTTATCATCTTCCTTCGATAAGCGGCTATAGATTGCAATGATGTATCTCTTCATCCTAACCTCCATTCATCTGCTCCGTATGCACCTAAAAACCATTAGGAGAATGCCGTATTTCAGGCATTCTCTTGAGTGAAACTTAGAAGTTCTTAGCAAAATAGCCTCTGCTGTGAGCTTTAGAACTTCTTTTCACCCTAGTACCTCGCTCCGCTTAAAAGCAAAGACCGTTTTTACCCTGCGTCCCGGATAAATCTCTATTCTCTCAAACAGCGCCCTGACAATCTCCGCCGTCAGTTCCCCCTTTTCGCTTCCCTTCATCAGGGTACGCAGGAAGTGGTTCTTCCTTACCGTTTCAGAATCAATCTCCCTTAATTTCTCTGTAATATCCCTGCTCTCCGCGCGAAGGGAATCTGCTTTTTTGTCATTCTCTTCCTTCGCCATCCTAAATCCCTTTTCATCTATCTCCCCGCTCCGGTATTTCAGGTACTGTTCACTTCCGGCCTTTGTTATTCCCTCCAGCTTCCTTTCGATCATGGCAAGCTGCCCGTTCCAACTCTCTTTCAGCGTCTCCATTTCCCGTTCATTCATCTCCACAAGGTCCTTCGGACGCATGCCGGACAGGGTAAATTCCTGCCGGATCGCTTCTTTCACTATTTTAGTAAGCGCTTCCATGGTTATGCTTTTCCCCGGACATTTAAGCCCGTCTATCCTGCTGGATTTCGGGCATTTATAACTGTATGTCCTGACCCTATCCTTTGAACTGAACTCCTTTATGATCGCAACCTTTCTCATCTTTGCACCACAGTCACCGCAGTAAAGGACGTCTGCAAAGATATCCTCTCCCATGGGAACCGCTTTTGAAAACCCATCCCTGTTACAATGCTTGGAAGATTCCTCAAATTTCTCGGCTGCCTCCAAAAACAATTCTTCACAGATGATAGCCTCATGGGTGCGTTCCCTTACCGACCAGTCTTCCGGATCGACATCATGCCGCTTACGCATCATATAGTCTTTCCCACAGGTACATCCCTGGACAAGAAATCCCATATATACCGGATTTTTCAGCATCACCTTGACTGTCTCCTTGGACCATTGCTCCAGTTCCCCCTCATCCTGACAGTAAACCTGCCCTGTTTTATGATACTGTGCCGGTCTGGCAACCTTATTTTCATAAAGCCATATAACAATCTCTTTCCTGTTTTTACCGGAAAGGAATAATTCATATATTTTTCTTACGATCTGCGCAGTATCCTCTTCAATAAAAAGATATTTTTTACCGTCTATCCACTCAGCCCTATACCCATAAGGCGGTATGCCGCCGGTGTAACTCCCCTGCTCCCATTTCGCCCTCTTGCTGGCTTTTACCTTCACCGCTATGTCCCTTGCGTACATTTCGTTTACCAGATTCTTGAGGTTTACGCTCATGGTCTCATTCTGTCCAGATATATCCATACTGTCAAATTTGTCGGTGACAGCGATAAAACGTACACCCATGAAAGGGAATATTTTCTCAATATAATTCCCCGTCTCGATATGGTTCCTGCCAAACCTTGACAGGTCCTTTACAATAATGCAGTCGATCTTACGCGCCCGCACATCGCGCATCATGCGCTCAAACCCTTCCCGCTCAAAGCTGGTGCCGGTCTTTCCCAGATCCGTATAAACACCATATATCACCATATCATCGTGCTGTGCGATAAATGCCTTTATGATCTCCACCTGCGTTTCAATGGATTCATTTTTCCTGTCACCGGAATCAACAGAGAGCCTTGCATAAATGCCCACATAATAAATCTTTACAGGCTTCTTTCTTATCTCCTGCTTTTTCTTAGATGTCCTTGCCATTATGTAAGCGCCCCCTCTCTGCTTTCCGTCCTTGACGCCATATACTCCTGCAGGACAAGCATCTTGTTAAATTCCTCCTGCCACCGGAATTCCACATAGACTTTTTTCTCTTCAAAAACTTCTATCCGCCTGATAAAACATAACAGCGTGTCACGGTCAAGTTCCGTAAGCTCCATTGCTTCCTTGAACCGTTCAAGCCTCATGCCGGAAGAAACGCCGTTTTTAAACAGATGTTTCAGCATTTCTTCCTGCTTTAGCAGGGCTTGTTTTGACTCCTCATATTTCTTTTCATAAATGGCGCGGAAATTCTTAAAATCCGTTTCTGTGATCAGGCCGGTCTTTAAATCCTCGTGAAGCCCTGCCCGCAGTTCCAGATATTTATCCTGCTCCTTATGCAGCCTTTCGATCTCCTTGTCAAACCGGGCAATCTCCCCGAAATCCACCTCCATCTTCTGTATATCCTCAAGCTGGCTGCATACATCCAGAAAGACGGATACATGCATCTGCAGTGTCCGGAATACGGTCTCCTTCAGTTCTTCCTCCGGAATGCTGTGTCTGGTGCAGCCCTGCCCGCTGTTCCTTGTGGAACAGATAAAATGAATCTTCGACACACCTTTATAACGGTTTACCCTCCGGTACATAGGCTCCTTACAGTCCCCGCAGAACAGCAGTCCGGAAAACAGATGAGAACACGCCCCTCCGGCTTTCGCCCTGGTATCCACTTTAAGAAGTTCCTGCACGATCCCAAAATCTTCACGGGAAACAATGGCTTCGTGTGTCCCTTCCACCCGTACCCACTCTTCCTTCGGCTTCGCCACGGTCTTCTTTACCTTATAATTGACCTTCTCGCTCTTCCCCTGTACCATTACCCCCGTATACACTTCATTGGTGAGTATCCTGATCACTGCTACCGCCGACCATTTCGCGGTCGTCTTTGTCTGGAAGCCGGTGGTATAATGTTCCCCAAGGGATTTTTTATATTCCATCGGGGAAAGCACTCCAAGCCCGTCAAGCCGCTGCGCAATGGCCTGTGCGCTCATCCCGTCGATCTTCCACGCAAATATTTTCCTGACGATCCCGGCGGCATACCCGTCCGGGGTCAGCCGGTTCTTGTCTTCCACAGACTTCAGATATCCGTACATGGCAAAAGACCCTATGAATTTCCCCTGCTCCCTTTTTGCCTTCTGGTGGCTCTTTACCTTCTGGGAGATATCCCGGCAGTAAGAATCATTGATAAAATTCTTTACCGGCAGGACAAGTGATTTCGTGTTATTGTCCGCCGTCTGGCTGTCATAATTATCTGTCAGCGCAATAAAGCGCACATGAAAAGCCGGGAAGGTCTTTTGACTCAACCGCCCGGCTTCTATATAATCTCGTCCTAATCTGGACAAGTCCTTTACAATCACACAGTTTACGTTTCCCGCCTCAATGTCAGCCATCATCCGCCTGAATTCCGGCCTGTCAAAATTTGCTCCGGAATACCCGTCGTCCACATAGATGTCGAATAATTCCATGTCATCATGTTCCCTGACATAAGAACGGATCAGCTCCCTCTGGGAGCTTATGCTGTTGCTCTCTGCTTTCGTGCTTCCGTCAATATCTTCATCATCCCTTGACAGACGGAGATAAATTGCAACAAAAAATAAGTGTTTCTTAATCATAGCGCGTCTCCTAACTTTATTTTTTTAAGTTAGCAAAACCTGTCCTACGAGGTCTGTACCATTTGATAAAGTCAGGATTCCGTTAATTTTTGTCCTGCTTATAAATTATCACAACTTCCACTGTCTGTAAAGGCTTTTGCTAATATTTTATCTCAGCAACCTTCCTGATATACTGCTTCATCCTGTCGTTCAGTGTCCCTGCCTGGTCCGAATAGCCGATCTTCACCACATATTCCCCCACTCTCACAAGGAAGGGGTTTCCTACTTTCCGCACATACTCCTCCACTCTGGCGGGGACGGGTTTCTTCATATCAATCTCGATCCCGCTGATATCCACCAACTCTTCCGGCACTGCATCCCTTATGTCCATCTGCTCCATCTTCTGTAACTCTTCCTTTGATAAATGCATATGAAGCCCTCCAATGTTACATTATATTTGACACAAAGTATGTCCTATTCCCCAATGTATCTCATCCTGCCTGATATGCACTCTTTCTCCGGTGTTTCCCTTCTCTTCCACAAAAAGTAATCCCCACACGCCAAGACAGGGCATAATGCCCTGCCATGGATTTTTATTTTCTCTCCCCCGGTGTGGGACGGAATATGTAAGGATCGCCCAGCATAGCCGCCTGATACCCTGCAGCACCCTTTCCCACTGCAGCATATCCCGGACGCCGCTCCGGCTGCCGTGTTCTCCGGCAGAGGTATCATTATCACCCGGAGCTTCAAGGCAGCCTGCCAACGCTGCCCCATGCCGGGAATGCCGCTCATATTTTTCCTTCTTCTGTTACGATTCCTCGTTCCACCTGCGTCAAAGTCCTGCCACATACCTCTCTGCAGGCAAATATTTCTCCGCGAAGCTCTCCCCTCATCATCTTCCAATGTTCCGAATGTTTTGTGTTCTTACATACTGATATTCAGTTCCGGCAGATAAAAAATGCCGAAACATTTGTTGTCAAGGTTCATAGTCTGCCACGCGGCATTTATCTTCATAGTATCTTACCTATTTATCCTTTCGTTACAGGCCTGCCCGGAACCACCTAAAAAAGATCATTCCGGGCAGACCCGCAACAGCCGGCCCTTTTCTTTACTTGATCAATTTTATGACCTGCGCCATATACTCCAGAACCTGCACCAAAAATATTGCCTGCGCCTCCGTACTTTCCATAAAAACCTTCTGCGCCCTTGCTGTACAGTCCCCCATTACGGTTCCTGTCGTATCCCTTATGACAATATCCGCCTCCAGCACTGCTATCATCTTCCGGTATGTCTGGATTCCGGGCTGCCGGTTCCCGGCCTCAATCTTTTTCAGATGGGATTCACTGATACCGACTGCCTCCGATAGTTCGATCCTGCTCATGCCCCTTGTTTCCCGCAGTTTTTTAACTGTTACCCCTAAATTCGTACCTTCCATACTTATCATCCTGTCCCTCCTGACTGGTGTGTCCATTATAAAGTTGTAATTGTTATTTGAAAAGGGACTGGTTGTGTCCTTTTTTTCGTAAACGGGACAATTCAAGCCTTTCAACTGTTTCCGCTCTTTTTCGCTTACACCATCCGCCCTTTGTCAACATTATTTTCTTATTTCCGCAGACGTTTCCCTGATTTTGTCGAACGATTTATTGCGTCTGCAAGAAATTTTGTCCTATCCAACTACAAAAAAGCTCCTTCCCGACAAGGTTCTATTTTTATCCGAACCTGCCAGAAAGAAGCCAAGCCTTCTATTGTTTATTCTTTTTTCCGCCTCAATACCTGTGTCAGCCGCCGATATTGCAGCGTCTATCAACTATAATAAAAACTCCCATCTTTATTATACAGAATCTTTCTGTTTTCAAAGTTTTTATTCCCGACTTACAGGTTTTTTCCACGAAATACAGATAATCAAATAAATTCACGCCAGCACGGTTCACGCCAGCACGGTTCACGCCAGCACAATTAAAATAACATATTGCAGGCTTACAAACCTATATGAAAGGCATCTATCAGTTTATTTCCAAGTAGATGCCTTTACATTTTTACCATCAATATTGCATTTCTCCTAATTATTCAATCGGTACAACAGGTATAGAAACCAACCAGATAAGCTCTACGGGAAATAACAATACCAATTCCCACAAAATCAAATATTAGTTTACATCATATTGATAGAACTTAAATTACACCTTTTAGGGACAAAATAAACAATATGCAAGTTGTGATTATTAACAGGGCTACCAATATAACGCCGACATTCAATCGACCTTTTGCTGTCATTTGACTAGTTTCGATCAAATGAGAACGTCGCAAAGCTGTAACAACAGGTTTATATAAGAGCATAGTAATTGCTGCATTTAATCCACCCTTAATCAAGTTAAAAGGTAAAAATGCCGGAATTAGCAATTCTACGACTGCTTCTCTCGGATAGCCCATGTAGAAAGGAGTAATCAAATAATTCCAAAGTATCATAACTACAACCTGACAACCCCAACCACAAAAAAGCCCACCAATAGCACCCGATAATTTACGCCTTTTGCTGTAAATAAATGCAGCAGTACATGCAAAGGAGCAGCTTGAAATGATATTCATTAAACAGCCTATAATACCATTTTCGCTGATAGTAACCATTTCAACCAAGGAAACAATTAAAGCAATGAGAAATGAAGTGAGAGGACCAAAAATCAGTCCACCAATTGCAATAATAATGTCTTTTGGATCGTACTTTAAAAAAAGTACAAGAGGGATACGCCCTACTGCCGCTACAACATAAGCAAGAGCGCAAAGCATACCAAATGTTGTAAGTTTCTTTGTTTTGTTATTCATCGTGAATACACCTCCCCAAAAAATTAACACCTAAAAGCAATGTAATGTCTTTAGGTGTTATGATTTTTAAGGTGTATTGAAAATGTCAACAAAGCATTTATCGGATAGACGGAAAAGTGCATAATGCCAGAAAATTCCTAACAAATTCAATACACCTTCTTTAATCCAGACTATACTGTCGGTTTTGGAGTTTCACCAAATCAGCATTTACACGCTCGCGGACTTTTACCGCCGATCGGGAATTTCACCCTGCCTTGAAGACATTCATCTTATTTAGTTGTCGTTGCTTATTATAGATTTATTTTCTGTAAATATCAATAGCTTTGTTTTATCACAGGTTTACATCCATTCGCCTATTTTATTCTGTGGCTGCAATTCAAAATAGCTGTCAAGAGATACAATCACTGGATTTTCTTCTTTCA
>CAMWJF010000094.1 GCA_947174505.1 uncultured Lachnospiraceae bacterium | reverse complement strand
ATAGATAACTCTTAATTATCCCATCTAACTTCTGACCGATAATATTCAATTATCATTCAAAAGCCCCAGTCTAAATAAATTTTTTGGACTGAGGCTTTTGAATCTATATCTGAAAATTTTTTCTGGGATGTTTTGTAGTAAGGATATTTCTCTGTTTGGACATCGTGACATGAGTATATATTTCCGTGACTGTGATCGAACTATGCCCAAGTATTTCCTGAATATACCGGATATCAACATCTGCTTCCAATAGACTTGTAGCGAAAGTATGCCGGAACATATGCGGGGTAATATGTAAATCTATAGCAGCAAGAGAAGTGTATTTATTTATCATCCTGCGGACAGACTGTTCTGATAATTTCCTTCCATTTTGGTTTGCAAAGAAATATCTACAGTTCTTTATTTCTATTTCAAAATTCTTTTTATACTTTTTCAACACATTGATGACATCATCGTTCCCAATCTGTACTTTCCTTTCTTTAGAGCCTTTTCCATAGATCAATATAGCCCTGTCATACAAGTTTACATCATCTGCATGTAAAGAACAAAGCTCAGAGATCCGTATTCCAGTAGCAAAGAGCAATTCTATTACTGCGGCATCCCTTAAGGCATTTCTTCTCTGGTAATCTGTTTTAGCATTCGATGTTTGCTTATATATGGTAGATAAGAATGCTTCGACATTGTATAGGGGAATAGTTTTTGGTAAGAGAACAGGTTCACGGAATTTTATCTGGATTTTGTTAAAAGGATTTTGTACAATCAGGTCTTTGTATTCAAAATAGTGGAAAAGAGCCTTGAGTGATGCGATTTTTCTTTTCACTGTTTTGGGCTTATATTTTTGATGAAGATCAGCGAAGAAATTTTCCAATACGTCCGGAGTAATCTCCAAAATATCAGAGGATTGGGTATGTTCGCAGAACTGGGCTAAGTCTGTCCGGTATGCCCGTAGTGTTTTTTCATCTAGCCGTTTTTGTACTTGACAGTATTTCAAATAATTTTCCATATAATTCTGTAAGTTATCCATAATAACCTCCTCATTTGTATAAAATATTTATACTTCTATTATAAAAGATACTCTGGATTATCGTGAATTCATAATCAGAAGATTAGCCGTAGTTTTTTATATGTAAATAGAGAAAAGTTTTCAGGAGCATATCATTATAATCCCTTGCATAATAAAGGCTATTTTCAGTATGTACCCAAGAATCACAATTTAGAATGTTTCTGATAAACAAGAAGGCTGCATGGTTAATCATATCTTTATATTTTGAAGAAATTGTTGCAGGGAAAGCAGAAATCTTTGGTGCGGCTAATCCATAGAGAATAGCTGAAAGGGCATTAGAGAAATTGTACAGAAAGCTGGAAGTAGAAGATATCTGTAAGGGAGAGTGTAACTGTCATTCTCCCTCATCAGGCTGATATTCCAGAATATCCCCCGGCTGGCACTCCAACACTTTGCATATCTTATCTATGACTTCCAGTGAAACATATTCATGCTTAGATATTTTGGCTAATGTAGCGGAAGAAATATCTATCTTTTTCCTTAATTCGGTTTTTCCTATTCCTTTGCGGTTCAGCAGATCGAGCAGTTTATAATATTTTATAGCCATGATATTTGTACCTCTCTTTCCATTTCAGTGTAACATCAGTTACCGTTATAATCAATAGAAAAAGTTTAGAAATATAAATATTTATTTTGACATTTAAACAAATCTATGTTATTATATTCATATAGACAAATATATATTTATATATCTGAATCAATCAAAAACTATCACAGATAGGACTCCTATCATCTATTGCAAGAATATCTGCACAATCCACCAAGAGAGGACACCACATGTTTACTACTACAGAATTAAAGAGCATTGACCAGACCTATTTCCATATCATCAACGCAGGATGTCATTCCGTTACCCTGCAGTCGAAGAACACAAAGCATTATTGGCATATTCTTCACCAGCAGTATCCGAAATTTTCATCATGCAAGATACAGCACAAACATCATTTTGCTAATCAATTCCATGACCAGGGGAATGCGCCTTCACTCCCACAAGCAATAAATGAGATCAAGAGCCATGACCACTTTCATCTCCATGTGAGGCCGTTAAAGAAGAAACACGTCAAAAAGAGTGCATAGAAAAAGAAATGCCTATCCTGTCAGTTATGATCTGAAAAATAAATTCTAAAATTTTTATAAACTGTTTAATTTTTACCCTTTCCCGTCTGCTATTAGTGAAGGGGTAAATACATCTCATTTTCATTTCGTAAAAATTCCCTTTCACCGTACTTTGACAATTACATAGCCTGCCCAGACTGATACCCGGCAGAAGAGTGTGCATTTTGCGTACCCTGCCGGAGAAAACGCCGCGGAAACGTAGAACCGGGGCTGGAACGGGTCTGGGAGGGATACAGGCAAACGCTCAATATATAAAAGTATAGAAGAAAGGAAAAACGTATGGGAAGAAAAGGAACGAAACCAAAACTTCTTATGTGCCTTATGGCAGCATCCGCGATCGTAACAGGAATCCTTGGAAGCGTTTCCCTGGCCGTAAAGGCGGCGGATTATGAAGCAAGGATCGGAGATACCCGTTATGAGGAACTGGAAGAGGCTTTTGCCAATGCACAGACAGGGGACACGATCACTGTCCTTAAAGACTGCAGCGTGTCAGGAACGCTTGAAGTCACTCTTGACAACATTACTTTGCGGAGTGAAGATGCAGGCAATCCGGCGACCATCAGCAGGGACGAGGAATTTGCAGGGATAAAGTACAGTGCAGATACAGACACCGTTCTGATTGCGGTAGAGGGCGGAAGCTTTGCCACACAGGACATCATCCTGGACGGTGGTGCGGTGCTGGACAATGATTTCAATAATTCCGGCAAAGTCTGGAACAGCCCTCTGGTCTATGTAACAGGCTCTTATGATATGGGAAGCGGAACCGTGTTACAGAATAATTATAATACGGACGGCTATGTCAGCAGTGGTGGCAGGCCGCGCCATACCGGGGGAGCCGTGCATATCGTATCGGGCGGCAGCCTTTCCATGGACGGCGGGCTGATCCAGAACTGTTACAGTTCCGGTGCCGGAGGCGGCATCCAGTCGGTGAAAGGTTCCGTAGTGACGGCTGTATCCACTACAGTCAGGAATTGTTATGCAACATGGGGCGGCGGTATGAGCCTCTGGGGAGAGGCAGACCTTTCCGGCATGACTTTCACAGGCAACGTGGCAGGATCATCGGGCGGTGCAATATCCAGCACAGCTCCGCTGACAGTGACAGACAGCCTGATCGAAGGGAACCGTTCTGCATATGACGGCGGCGGTATCTGTACTGCAACAGGACACCGGCCGAAATTTATCAGATGTACTTTTACAGGGAACGCAGCTCCAAGGGGCAGCGCGGTCCAGACAACAAAAGGAGAGGGACCAGATCCCCTTGAGATCCACGACTGTACTTTTACAGGAAACCTTTCAGGAGAGAAGATTCTTGCAGGCGGCACCATCTGTTACATGAACGAGACCGGGATTATTCTGTCCGGAAATATCGTTATGGAAGATAACCTTACAGTAGGCATATCACCCTGTGATATTCTTTTTATGTATAACACAGGTGCATCTATTCTGCTGGATGAAGATTTTGAAAGCGATTCCACGTTTGTGATCGGCGGGTATGAAGACGTAAAGCCCGGCAGGGTGCTGATCGACGGGAAACTGTATAACAAGGAGCCAAGCACAGAGCAGTTTGTATGGCATACGGAAGAATACTGTACAGAAAGAATAGGTGAAAACCTTTACCTTGCGGAAGTGCCGGAGACATATTTTATCGGGTATGACGCAAACAACAACGATACGGGTCTGTCCCATTGCTATATTGGTACGGAGCGTTACACTGGCAAAGATACCGTGACCATACTTGACAGGGAAGGGGTCTACCCCTACATGGGCAGCTTTGAAAAGAAAGGCTGTGATTTTGTCTGCTGGAATACCAGAAAAGACGGTACAGGAACCGATTATTTCGGCGGGGAAGAAATCCAGCTGACAGGGAATACCTATCTTTACGCGAAATGGGAAGCGAAGGAGCCTGTTACCCTCACCTACATTTATAATGGCGGCACAGGGGCAAGAGACAGTGAGCAGGCTGTCCCCGGACTGGAAT
Organism: uncultured Lachnospiraceae bacterium; assembly: GCA_947174505.1. Lineage (GTDB taxonomy): Bacteria > Bacillota > Clostridia > Lachnospirales > Lachnospiraceae > UBA3282. The sequence goes on along the minus strand of CAMWJF010000094.1, from coordinate 4,662 downwards.
TTACTTTTCCGGATGCGGAAAGAAGCGGATACAGCTTCAAAGGCTGGTATGAAGATGAGGCGCTGACTGCTTTTGCAGGAAATGCAGGGGAAACAAACGATGCGCCGGAGAAAGATACCGCTTATTATGCCGCATAGGAAAAAGCGGACGCAACGGTCACTTTTGACGCAGACGGCGGAAAGATGGAAGGCGGAAATGTTTCTGCAAAAATAGGTGATACCATCATGCTTCCTGCCTGCACGAAAGACGGTTATGAATTTGTGGGCTGGTATGACAATGGCACATGCGCAGGACAGGCAGGAGAGGATTACACTGTCACCGGCGATGTCACTTTGAAAGCCCGCTATGAAAAGAAAGAAACACCGGAGGAACGACCGGACGCAACCATCACTTTTGACGCAGACGGCGGAAAGATGGAAGGCGGAAATGTTTCTGCAAAAATAGGTGATACCATCATGCTTCCTGCCTGCACGAAAGACGGTTATGAATTTGTGGGCTGGTATGACAATGGCACATGCGCAGGACAGGCAGGAGAGGATTATACCGTTACGGGCGATGTTGTCCTGAAAGCCCGCTATGAGAAAAAGGCAGAGACCACTTACCTCATTACCTTTGATCCCAATGGCGGCAGGAAAGCAGAGCATATCAGGGCGGCAAAAGGGGAAAAGATCACCCTGCCCGGAACGGAGAAGACCGGCTATATCTTCCTTGGCTGGTATACGGAAAAAGACGGCGGCATCCTGCTCGGCATCGCCGGGGACGAACTGGAAGTGACAAAGGATATGACAGTCTATGCCTTATGGGAAAAGGAAAAAACAGAAGAGACCGACGATAAGGAAGCGGAGACCTGCAAGGCGGTATTCCACACAGAGGGCGGAACACTGAAAAATGAGACGCTTACCATTGTGAAGGGCGCTGGCCTTTACCTGCCCCTTCCGGAGAAAAAGGGCTATGATTTTGCAGGCTGGTATCTCGATAAATCCCTGACACAGTATGCAGGAACTTACCGTGATTCCTACCGTATCACGAAGGACACGGATTTCTATGCGAAATGGGAGAAAGCGAAAGAAGACGATTCCAATAAAAATACGGATCAGGACAGCAATACAGAGACCAAAGACACCTACACCGTAAAATATGACGCCAATGGAGGCACCGTAAAAGAATCCTCTGTCAAAGTGGAAAACGGTGCAGGCGTGAAACTTCCCACTGCAGAGCGTGAGGGATTTACTTTTATGGGCTGGTACACCGACAAGCAGGTATTTGTCGGCAAAGCGGGCAGTACCTATAAACCGGATCAGGATATCACCCTCTATGCAAAGTGGGAGAAAGCAGCTGCCGGAGACAGTGACAGTAACACAGGAGACGGAACCGACTCTGCCGCCAAGACAGGGACTTCCGCAGCCGGTACCGGACAGGATAAAAAAGCTGATACTTCTGCAGAAAAAGCGGACGGCACAAAGACCGGCACAGCAGGAGCAGAGACCCAGAAGGAGCCGGTGCTTCAGACCGGACGCACTTCACCGATCTACCTTTTGGCGGCTGTCGGAATGTTTGGCGTTCTTCTCGCAGCATTATCCATTCGTGAGGGAAAACGCAGTTCTGAGAAGTAAAGCATTACGATCATATGGATTTATGACAGCGGTATAGAGATATGCCGCTGCCATATTTGCAGGAAGGGAGGAAGCATGAAAAAATGAAGGACCTGGCAGGAAAGCTGGGGAAACTGGTATTCCCTGATGTGGAGCAGAAAAAGAGCAGACGGATCATGCTGCAGGTTATCGCAGGCATGCTGATTGCCCTGCTCTCCATAGCGGGAATGAAGATATACAGCTATCAGGAAGTAAAGCAACAGCAAAGATTCCAACAGATAAAAGGTGCAGAGATGATTCAGCCGGAAATACCGGAGCAGGAGACAGGGGAACCCATAAAAGAAAATCCGCAGGAAACAGTCAGCGGCAATGGCATAACAGGTGTCACGGAGACGGATACCGTTACCGTATCACTTCCTTATGATTGGGATTCCTTAGTGGATACCAATGCCGATATAAAAGGCTGGCTTTACCTGCCGGACACACCCGTTGACTTTCCCGTAGTCGGCACATTAAATAACGAGTATTATCTGAACCACGATTTCTGGAAGCAGGAGAAAAGCACAGGCTGCCCGTTCATGGATAAAGACACAGACCAGTGGGATTTCAACAAAACAATCTATGCCCACAACATGAGCCGTACTTCGGATGCCATGTTCTCACCGCTCCTTAACTATAAGAACGAATGTTATTTTATGGCACACAGGCAGCTCTACTATACGGAATGTTACGGAAATACTGCAGAATATCAGATCATGGCTGTAGTAAAGTATAATGCTAAAGATACCGAAAGCTGGGATTTCCGCACGAGAAACCATGCCGATATAGAAAGCTATAACCTCTGGATGGAGCAGTTACAAGAACGAGCGTTATATTATGCCGAACCCGACAATGCTCCGGATCAGATACTTACCCTTTCTACCTGTGACCGTTCAGAGTATGGAAGGGACGGAAGGCTGGTCATCGTAGCCGGTAAATGCCGGATTTCATAAGGCATGAATTTATTTCATTAACCTTCCGGCGGGCAAAAAGACTGTTCCTAGATTCTGTGCCAGAGAGAAAGAAACCAGCCATCAGAAGCTCTGCTTCTGACCGGTCATTTATGACCGGCCCTTGACGGCGTGCAGGGGAAATGCTACAATACCGTTTCCGACGGAAAAGAACTGACTGTTCCTGAGTTCCTTAGCCGTCGGTAAGACCGTGGGGCATTTCCACTGTGCGCTGTCAAGGGTGGCGTACGCATAGAAAGTGTAGAGGGAAAGAGAGATAACTAAAAAAGCGTTTATGGACAGTTAAAATCCATGGACGCTTTTTTTATGAAATACAGCATGTAAACTGATATTTATCAATATCATAACAGATGTTTTTTGATTAAAAAGAAAGAAATGAGGAAACCAGAGTGCAGGGAGGGAAAGGAGAGCGACAAAGATATTCGGAAGATAAACCGGACTGTGTCTACTGCTATTTCCGTACAAAGAAAGGAACTTGCAGGAGGGATAAATGCTATTATCTTATTCCGGATAAGACGGAAAAGAAAAGGGAAGAAACCTGTGCAGACTGCCCTTACGGGAAGCATTTTCCCTGTATCGGCTATTGTCTGTTAAAGATTATACGGGAGATGAAGTTTCATGTATAGGGCAGGAAAGGAGGGAATTTTGTGCAGGACGAGATCAGCGAAAAAGTAATCGCATTGTGCATCAACGGCGGGAAGATTTCGGCACGGATATTGAAGGAGACACTGGAAAAGGCATTGGCAGATATGGAGCGGAGCTCACAACAGCAGCATAACACTTCCACAAAGCAGAAGGATAAAAAGCAGACAGTAAGCCACGGGAAACAGAGTTTGAAAAAACTTTCGGGAAATGGCATCCAGTTATCCAATATCGAGGTCACTGACGGCAATGTCAAGTCGTTTGCAAAATGCGCCCGCAAGTATAACGTTGATTACAGTATCAAAAAGGATAAATCTGTCTCGCCGCCCCGGTACTTCGTATTCTTCCGGGCAAAGGACGTGGATACGCTTACAGCCGCTTTCAAGGAATATACCGGCAGGACGTTAAACAAGGCGAAAAAGCCTTCCGTCTGGCAGAAATTACAGCTTGCAAAGGAGCGCATGGCAAAGCACAGAGAGAGGGAGAAGACAAAACACAAGGACAGGGGGCAGGAGATTTGAGCGGAAAAAATGCAAAGGAAAATACCCCAAAACAGGCAGGACAAAAGAAAAATCCGCAGATTATGGATAAGCTGCTGCATGGTATTACAGACAAGTTATCTATGATTGATAAAAAGCGTCTGCTTATGATGAACGTACCCTATATTATCGTGTTCTATCTGGCGGATAAGCTGTCCTGGCTGTACCGCCACTGCACAGGAAGTTCTTTTGCGGAAAAAACAGGGGTGTTATTTTTGAATTTCCAGTTAGCTTTTGAAAACCCCGTTCCCAGCTTCCATACATACGATCTGGCAGTCGGGGTGATCGGGGCGGCAGTAGTGAAAGCACTTGTTCATATGAAAGGGAAAAATGCTAAGAAATACCGGCAGGGTGTGGAGTACGGCTCTGCACGGTGGGGAAATGAGAAGGATATCGCGCCGTTTATCGATCCAGTGTTTGAAAACAATATTCTTTTCACTCAGACGGAACGGCTCACCATGAATGGCAGGCCGAAACAGCCAAAATACGCAAGGAATAAGAACGTGGTGATTATCGGCGGTTCCGGTTCCGGGAAGACAAGATTTTACGTCAAACCCCAGCTTATGCAGATGCCGTCAAATGTCAGCTTCGTGACCACTGATCCGAAAGGCACCATATTGGTCGAGTGCGGAAAAATGTTAAGCCGCGGCACGCCAAAGCTGAAGGACGGGAAGCCCGTGCGGGATAAAAACGGAAAGATCATCTATGAACCTTACAGGATAAAAGTGCTGAATACAATCAATTTCAAGAAAAGCATGCACTATAACCCTTTCCGCTATATCCGCTCCGAAAAGGATATCTTAAAGCTGGTGAATACCATTATTGCCAACACCAAAGGGGAAGGGGAAAAATCTGCAGAAGACTTTTGGGTCAAATCAG
>CAMWJF010000093.1 GCA_947174505.1 uncultured Lachnospiraceae bacterium | reverse complement strand
GTGGTGTGAGAGGTCGGAATTTCTCAATTGAGAGAAATTCCTCCTACTCGATTGTTGCTTGACAACTACTATAATTTATAGTAGTATTTTTGTAACAAATTACTATAAATTATAGTAATATAAACTATGTAAGAGAGGAGAAGATAATAATGAATGGAAGTAACAACAAAATGGAACTGTTAGGAAGCGCGCCAATTCCCAAAGCGCTTATGGCTCTTGGCGTTCCGATTATGATAGGTATGTTGATCAATGCTCTTTATAATCTGGTCGACGCTTATTTTGTGGGAGGGCTTGGAGAAAGTCCTATGGGAGCAATTTCTATTATATTTCCGTTAGGGCAGGTAGTAGTAGGATTGGGGTTAATGTTTGGTAACGGGGCCGCTTCTTATCTTTCAAGGCTGCTTGGAAAGGGAGACGGGGATACTGCAAACAGAGTGGCAAGTACGGCTCTGTACAGCAGCGCTATGGTCGGCGGGATCTTGATTGTTTTTGCGGCCATTTTTCTAAAACCGATTTTGATTTTTCTGGGAGCAACCGGCACCATTATGCCGTATGCCATGATTTATGGGAGGATTTATATTATTTCTTGCATTTTCAACGTATGTAATGTGACAATGAATAACATCGTGGCAAGTGAGGGCGCGGCGAAAACAACCATGACAGCGCTGCTTTTGGGAGCTGTATTAAACATTGGTTTAGACCCGTTATTTATCTATGTATTGGATACGGGCATTGCGGGCGCGGCCATTGCCACCGCCGTTTCCCAATTTGTTTCCACGCTTGTTTATCTTATCTATATATTGTGTAGAAAAAGCGCGTTTACATTCGGCATACAGGAATTCAAACCCACAAAGCAGATATATGTAGAAATTCTGAAAATTGGTATTCCGACTTTATCATTCCAGTTACTTACCAGCGTTTCCGTTGCACTTGTCAACCGGGCAGCAAACGGATATGGCGATGCGGTGATTGCCGGGATGGGAGCGGTTACAAGAATTGTATCTATGGGAACTCTGGTTGTATTCGGTTTTTTAAAAGGCTTTCAGCCGATTGCAGGATTCAGTTATGGAGCGAAAAATTTCGATCGTTTACGGGAAGCGGTCAGAACCTCCATTTTGTGGTCCTCTGTTTTCTGTGTCTGTGTCGGGGCCGTGATGGCGCGGTTTTCCGCACAGATCATATCGCAGTTTGCAAACGGGAATCGAGATATGATTTCTGTGGGAGAGAACTCTCTTTTTGCAAATGGACTGTCTTTTTTCCTGTTTGGATTTTACACGGTATATTCCTCGCTGTTTCTTGCTATTGGAAAAGGCATGAAAGGATTTATTCTTGGGGCATGCAGACAGGGAATCTGTTTCGTGCCAGTCATTATACTGCTTCCCCGATTATGTGGTATCAATGGGATACTCTATGCGCAGCCAGTTGCCGATGTGTTGTCGGCCTGTGTCACAGCTTTTATGGCATTACAGCTTCATGGAGAACTGGTGGAAGCGGAAGAGCAGGATCGGCATAGGGACAATATAACATAGTTTGTCGGTGGGACGATGGTTATAAATCATGAATTGACGTGCATAAAAGCTAAGGATAAAATAGAAATTATAATGAAGAAAGGACTTTTTAACAAGGTAGAGCCATGTGATTTAACAGTAGGGAGGTACAAGATTGAAAATTAAAATTTTCAATCACGAGATTTGTGTCTGCGCATTGCTTGCCACAAACTCGGTTATGCGCAAAAAGCAGCGCAGAAATGAGGTGAATTATGAATTTCTATGAACGCGCACTGGAGCTGCGTGAGGAAACAGTTATCAACCGACGTTGGCTGCACAGTAACGCGGAGGTTGGGCTGCATATGCCAAAAGGGCAAGCCTATGTTATGGATCAGCTGAAAGGATATGGTCTGGATCCGCATCCCTGTGGACATGGAGTGGTCGCAGAGTTGGGCAGGGAAGGGGGTAGGACGCTCTTGCTCCGGGCGGATATGGACGCGTTGCCCATGCCTGAGGAAAGCGGCGAAAGTTTTTCCTGCCCAACCGGCACGGAGGCTCATACCTGTGGTCACGATTTCCATGCGGCTATGCTGCTGACAGCGGCAAAGATGCTAAAAGAAAATGAATCCATGTTGTCTGGCAGGGTTCGTTTTATGTTCCAGCCTGCGGAAGAAACCTTTGAGGGCGCCAGAGACATGATGGCAAACGGGATATTGGATGGCGTGGATGCGGCTCTGGCCTATCATGTCGGTTCTGGCAGGATGCCGGTGGGGTTGTTTATGTACAACAGCGGCGGAACCATGATGTACTCTGTGGATGGATTTCGGATTACGGTTCATGGACAGGGGGCTCACGGCGCGTACCCGCACAATTCCATCGATCCGATTAATATCGGCGTCCATATTTATCTGGCGCTGGAGTCGCTGATTGCCAGAGAGGCAGACCCAGGCAAAGCCTGTGTGCTGACCATTGGTAATTTTTCCGCAGGCTCAGCGCCCAATATCATTCCTGATACCGCAGTCCTTCAGGGAACTCTGCGTACCAATGACAGCGACAGCCGTGAAAAGCTGGTTCGGCGGTTGAAGGAGACCGTTCAAAAAACTGCAGAGGTATTTGGGGGATCTGCAGAGATTGAGATGATTTCCGAGGTGCCGCCGTTGGTCTGCGATTCTGTTATGACTGACGAGATGGTAGACTATATGAAAGAACTGCCGATTCCCGGTCTGACGCCTGTACCCGATACGTCTGCCAGCGCTTCTGAGGACTTCGCGACGATTGCAGTGGAAGTACCCAGTGTATTCATGTATCTTTCGGCGGGATATATGGACGAGAGGGGAGATGCTCCTGCCCACAATCCGAAAGTTCGGTTTAATGAAGATGTCTGTCCGATCGGTTCCGCCTGTTTGGCACATTGTGCGGTTCGCTGGCTGGAAGAGCATCGGTAAATATCAGGAATTGGAAGCTCCAGACCGGGTCGTGATCCACAGAGATCAGGGAGCGCTGTATACCAGTGAAATCTTCGTGTTTGTCCTCTCAACGTCCAAGGATGTAAAACAGTTAAAAATCGCGGATACGCACTCCCCTCTGTCGATTTGGTCACCGTGACGCACTGTTGAAACGGTGCATCGGAATGGAAATAGAGCCGAGAGAATTGTACTAAACTGTAGAAATAGGAAAGCTTATTTGGCGGGTTTTCCGAGTTGTGATACGACTACCTGAATACTTTCTAAGTCCTGTGGAGTATTCTGATAAGGCATTGTTTTACTATCATTATTGCCGGTAATAATAATTCTGCAGTTTCTATTTTCAAATGCCTTTGACGTGTCGGATAATTTTTCAACTGTAATTTCAAGTTTGGAGGTTTCGGTGTGAGCCCGTATATGATTTACTTCTGCCCAGTTGCAGGGGTTGCCATTTTCGTCTATAATGGAAAAATCTAATGTGCGGTACTCTGTCATAATCAGAAGTTGTTTTGTTCCGCCTTCTTTGTCAAAGGTTAGAAACTGTTCTTCGCAGCACAGCAATGGCGGAAAAGGCAAGTCAAAAGTGTCTGATACGCTCTGGGGTTCGGAATCGATGATCTTTGCATTTTGTGAACCGCTGTAACGGGTGATGATACTGGATACATTCACCTGTATGGAAGAGCGGAATGTTTTAAAAAGATTCCTATGCTTTGTCGGTACTCTCCAAATCCATATGTTTACGGGAGTAAAAGTGGAATGAGATAAGTTTGCTATGCCTTCTATTTTTTGATATTTTCCCTTTGGCTTTTTGAATGTATAAACCCATTTTACCCGGCTTTCATTGTCATTTCCGCCGGTATAAGCAGTGCAGTCACAATCTCTTATTGAAACCGAGACGGATTCATTGAAGTTTATGCCCCAGCTTAAAGAACCAGAAGCTTTTACGCCGCTGCTGCCATCCTCGCTGCCTCCTTCAATGCCAAATGCGCCGCCTATATTATACCCAAAGCTGGATATGTGTGTTTCCTCATTGTTGATAGCGACAGGGTCAATTTTAATTGTATCGATTTTAGAAATAAAATCTTTATTACTGTTGGTTTCCGTGATCAAGGATTCCAATGTATATGAGCTGACGTAGTAAAGGGCTACATTTCCCTCTCCTACATACCAGCTTTCACCATTTACATTCTGTCGTGTATGGGCCCAATGAGCATCGTATCCCGGTTCCCCGTTTAATTTGGGCATTTGTCTGATAAAATACCAGTCATAGCCGTTTTCGGCATCTGTTTCCCTTGAGTGCATTGAATCTGAAAACTCGTGTGCGGATGAGATACTAAGAGTATTTTCGATAGTTTTCTGTTGTTCTGTCACCTTATGCTTTCTGCTTTCAATATGAGTGTGCAGGGCAATTTCATTTTTTTTGACTGTCATAATTCTATCCTCCTTTATTTTTTTGGTCGTGTTCATTTAAGTATTTTAATGAATCTCTGGCAGAAAGTTTGTTGACTTTCTGCCAGAGATTCACTAGTGAATCTCTGGCAGAAAGTCAATAGTAAAATAAGAAAATATGGAGTATAGGAATAATTAAATAGTTGATTATTTAGCGATAAGAGGATCTATGTGTTATTGCTAAAGAATATATTTTGGTCAAGAGGTAGAACGGAAGTAGCGCACCTTGGACTGGAAGATGAAACTTGGTTTGACAAGTATGATTGTGTTCTTCTTGTACTTTGTGCAGAAACATGTTGCGCCATGGGAGATCTGGGATCGGCTCGTGACTATCTGACAAAGGCTGCAAAACAGGCTGCCCGGTTTGATGGGGGGACAGCAGCAAAATCTACGGATCAAAATTGTTTGCAGAAATGGGAATTATGAATCAGCTCCACTATGACAAATTCGGAAGGATTGCTATGGAAACTGCAGAGTTTGTGCCGCAGCTCCCGGCTATTTGGACTGAGGTAAGAAAGGATATAGAAAAAACGAATGGAATGATATAATTAACCCAAGTAACAGGGCGGCCAATCAGGAGGAGAAATAGCGTGAGGAAAGTATATAAAAATTTTATAAGGTCTATTGTAGCCGCAGGATTGAGGATGTTTTTGAAGGTTATTCTAGCTATTGCCGCATTCCGGTGTCAGCAGGAGAATATATGATGAAAGTGGCGAGAAATGGTTCTGATATTTTATACAAAAATGATATTTTTGCCTTGTGGGGTATAAATGATTTTGGTATTGAAAATGGAGAGGAATATCTGATTGAAAATGAAAAATTGATATTATTTGAAGCTCAAAATCAATACTATATACATGATATTATTCCAAATTATTGAGAGGATATTGATGATATGGAGATTTTTTATCCCATTCCAAATGATATTGGAGACTATCTTAAGCTGTTATTGAAGAAACATTTATAGGGAGTAGGTGTGTGGAAGAATGAAAAAGGATATAGCGGATTATGTGAAAAGAGGCAATGTTAATTTGTGTTGCTTGTGGCAACGGGCAGTTTTGCCTATAATAATGGCAACAACTAAAAGAAAGGAGGTTGCCTCTAATGCTTAATGAAAATATTAAGGCAATCAGAAAATCAAAAGGACTTTCGCAGCAAGAGCTTGCCGTCAAACTGAACGTGGTGCGACAGACTATTTCTAAATGGGAGCAAGGATTGTCAGTTCCTGATTCTGATATGTTGATCTCCATATCGGAAGTGCTTGAAACACCTGTGAGTACATTGCTTGGAGAAAACGTCATTGAATCGACAGTTGATGACTTAAAGGCAATTTCTGCAAAACTGGAGGTGATAAACCTGCAGCTTGCGCAGAGAAAAATCACAGGAAAAAGGATTCTACATTGGCTTTTTATCTCATTATGCGTAGTCATAGCGGTAATTTTTGCAATCTTGTGGGCATTAGAAAGTTCTTACCTAGGCTGGGATTATAGTGATCCTGAAACCGCCATTCTCGGAGTAGCATTTCACTCATTTGAATGGCTGTTTGTCAGAGCAGCACCGATTATCCTTATTGGTGCAATTATTGGAATTTTCCTGACACGGAAGAAGCTTTAAAATGCTTTTCCATTCGTTCCCGAAAAGTAGTCGTTTTGTGCCCTCCGCACGAAAATTATACCTCGAAGAATATTTTGGAAGAGAGTGCAATGCATAATCCGTCCCCATCAAATTATCTTGTAGCGTCCGACATTCTCTGATAATATATTCATATTAATTAATCTTGGGCTGACCGTCTATCGGCAGTATTACCGTTACTGCTTTTATGGTGGCAGATGTCTCCGCGTCTGTCAAACGTTGCGGAGTGTTCCCCTGAAATATTCAGGTACAGGAGGGTCGTTATGGGAATTTCAGCAGGATTTATGGTACCTCATCCACCGCTCATCATACCCGATGTGGGTAAGGGTGAGGAAAAGAAAATACAGAAGACGATTGACGCATACCAAAGAGCTGCGGAGAAAATCGGTCGTCTGCAGCCGGAAACGATTGTGCTCCTGTCACCGCATCAGACCCTGTATGCGGACTATTTCCACATATCGCCCGGACAGGGTGCAAGGGGTGACTTCGGGCAGTTTCGCGCTGGACGGACTTCCATGGAAGTCTCCTATGATACGGAATTTGTCCGTGTGCTTTGCGGGGCGGTGGAGGAGGCCGGTTTACAGGCGGGGACGTTGGGAGAAAGGGAGAGGAAGTTGGATCATGGAACCATGGTTCCGTTGTATTTTGTGAATCAGTACTGGACGGGATACCGTTTGGTGAGGGTCGGCCTGTCGGGCCTGCCATTGACGGCGCACTATCGGTTGGGACAGTGTATCCAAGCGGCAGCACAGTCCCTTGGGCGCAATACAGTAGTGATTGCCAGCGGTGACTTATCCCATAAGCTGAAGAAGGACGGACCCTACGGTTATCAGGAGGAGGGGCCTGCCTATGATGCGCGGATCATGGATGTGATGGGGAGGGGCGCATTTGGGGAACTGTTGGAATTTTCGGAAGATTTCTGCGAGAAGGCTGCGGAGTGCGGGCATCGCTCTTTTACCATTATGGCTGGCGCATTTGACCGAACTGGCGTAGAGGCAGAGCGGTTTTCCTATGAGGGGCCTTTCGGGGTGGGGTATGGCGTCTGCGCCTATCTTCCTTGCGGCAATGATGAGGCACGCAATTTTCTGGAGCAGTATGAGGAGAAGGAGCGGAAGAAGCTTCTTGCCAGACGGGAACAGGAAGACCCTTATGTCAGACTGGCAAGGTATACCATCGAGGTGTTTGTGGAGACGGGGAATATTCCTGAGATGCCCTGCGGACTCCCGGAGGAATTGTATCACAGCAGGGCGGGTGCGTTTGTATCCATAAAGGAGGATGGCAGGCTCAGAGGCTGTATCGGAACCATTCAGTCGGTCAGGGGATCTCTTGGGGAAGAAATTATACACAATGCCGTCAGCGCCTGTTCGGAAGACCCCAGATTCTCTCCTGTGGAGGACTGGGAGGTGGATCGTCTGACAATCAGCGTTGACGTGCTGGGGGACACGGAGAAGATTTCCTCACCGGAGGAGCTGGATGTGTTCCGATACGGTGTCATCGTGACAAAAGGCGCAAGACGCGGGCTGCTGCTGCCGAATCTGGAGGGCGTGGACACAATAGAACAGCAGATTGCCATTGCAAAACAAAAGGCGGGCATCAAAGACCATGAGAGCGTAGAGTTGGAACGTTTTGAAGTAATAAGGCACCATTAATAGAGTGAAAAGAACTTCTAACCACTTGCAGCAGAGGCTGCTTCGTGGAGAAGTTCTATATTTCACTCAGGAGAATGCCTGAGAAGCGGCATTCTCCGCATGGATTTGGAGTAGGGATATGAAAACAATTTGCCAGGTGTGTATGCATCACTGTGCGCTGGAGCCCGGGCAGACAGGGTTGTGCAGGGCCAGAAAAAACGAGGGTGGGAATATAGTTTGCGATAATTACGGTTGGATTACTTCTTTGGCGCTGGATCCCATTGAAAAAAAGCCGTTGTATGATTTCCATCCGGGAAGAGTGATCCTGTCCGTGGGAAGCTATGGCTGCAACCTCAGATGTCCTTTTTGCCAGAATCATGAGATTTCCATGGCGGACAGAGGAACCCTTGATGCAGAGCAGGTGTCGCCCGGACAGCTTGCGGTCATGGCACTGACATGGAAGGAACAGAAAAAGGCGGGGAACATCGGTGTAGCCTATACCTATAATGAACCTTTGGTGGGCTGGGAGTTCGTCCGTGATACGGCCCGGCTGGTGAGAGAGTACGGCATGTTAAATGTTCTCGTGACAAACGGCACCGCCTCGCAGAAGGTGCTTGAGGAACTGCTGCCATGGATAGACGCCATGAATATTGACTTGAAGGGATTTCGTGAGGAGTACTATCGGAAACTTGGCGGAGATCTGGAGACGGTTAAGGCTTTTATTGCGAAGGCGGTGGAAAGCTGCCATGTGGAACTGACTACGCTGATTGTGCCGGAGGAAAACGATTCTCCTGAGGATATGGAAGCGCAGGCCAAATGGATTTCCGGTTTGAGTCCGGCAATCCCTCTCCATATCACCCGCTTTTTTCCGCGATACCGTATGCGGGACAGGGAGGCTACGGACGTGGAACTGCTGTACCGCCTTGCCGGGACGGCCGGTAGGTATCTGGAAAAGGTGTATGTGGGGAATGTGACTACCTGATTTCGCGGATATAAAGCGTTTTTCCATGTATCATCATGTATTTGACAGGGGAGAGCCTTTTTGCCCCACAGAAAAAGCAGAAAAATTTAAAGTATAATTCCTTTTTATTGACTCTATCATTTTAAATGTAGTCAATAAGAAGGAATTTTTTATTCTATAGGATTAGGGTGTCAAAAGGTTACTGACCTTTGATACAAATTT
>CAMWJF010000092.1 GCA_947174505.1 uncultured Lachnospiraceae bacterium | reverse complement strand
CACCAGCTATCCTTGCAATCTCTTTCGTAGTTGTTGCGACATATCCTTTGTCCCGAACTAATGTCATTGCTGCGTCTATTATTTTCTGGCTTGTTTCATCCACATTCTGTCCCCCTTTCTGCGAATTTGTCTTTATCAGCACATTCTCATGCAAGTACATGCTTTCATAATAGCAGTCTAAATATCGAAAGTCAATAGGATAATTCTCAGCCAGAAAGTTTTCAGTCATTTCCCCATTCGATGAAAGCTCCTGCCATAACTGTCTTTTTCCCTTTTTGTCGTTATCAGAAGTCCGCTTTCTGTATCTCGCCTCAAATTTCCTGTAAAGCTGTTACTATATCGGAACTGTTTCGTTGCCTGTAAGAACCTTTCTTTCAGTCTGTACTTACTTCAGCAGCGAAAATTCTGCTACATAACTCTGTATATTCATCATAAGAAATTATAGTTCCATTCCATGTATATTTCGTTTCAGACTCTGCATTATTTGGGTCAGCAAGTTCCTCGCCGAAATTTATTTCCGCAGCTAAATTATCAGCTCCTTCAAATTTTTTCATATGGTAAGATTCATATCCTGCATTCATCCTGTTGCTATACATAATCCATATAGCTCCATTATAATAGACATAAGACAGAATAAGAGGATTGCCATCTCCTGCAGCAAATTCATATACCCTGTTATCACGCGCATCAAGGTATATTCCGCCATAGGGACCGCTTATAACCAGTTCGTTTTCCCCATCATTGTCAAGATCGATTTTCTCTCCAACAGAATAGGAGTCCCCTTCTCCAGAGTCCCTATTTAAATCAGTAATGTAAAATGCCGATGTCAGATCCGTGGAGTCAACTGCGCTTATTGAGCCATTGATAAATAAATCCAACAGTTCCTCTGCTGCCGTTTCCGAATCTGCATTTTCAGCTATATTTGGCACATCCGATGTTTTATAAAATCTGTATTCACTTAACCCTGCAAAATCGAGCCATTTCTGACCAAAAATGGTTACTGTTGCGATATCTTCATCCAATGTGATGACTCCATTCACCACATTTTCACTAGGACCTGCTGTAAACTCTAATCCGTCTTCCGTTACCTTTCCGATACCGTCATCCAACAGATACAACCTGAATAAATCTATCTGAATCTGGTAAGTTCCATCATCGTTTTTCTTTATTTCCAACGCCGGCTCATTCACATCATAGGAATTATATTCGCCCTCATACTCATATACATCTGCCTCCGCTTCTATTTTCTTTGTTGCATGATACAGCAAATCAGCCTCATCAAATGAAGAGCTTTCACAATAAGCATCTATTTCATCTGCGCCGGTTACTGGCTGCTCCTCCTTTTTGCTTTCTGACGGTTTGCCATCGGCTGAACTCGCAGTCTCATTATTCTGTTTTTCCCAACCCCCACCCATTCTGTCACTGATTTCTGTAGTACCTCCCGCTGCGTTTGTCTGAGTCTCTCCCGAATTCTCAATTTGCCCACACGCTGAAAGTGCAAGCACAATCGCTCCCATAGCCATGGCTGTTATTATATTTCTCATGAATTTTTTCCCTCACTTCTGCGTTACATACACAAACCTGCTGCATGCAATTCTTCTGCGCCATTATTCCACGATACCTGTGTTTCTAACATGATGTTTTATTTATACCACACTGGGGAAAAAATAACATACCATCTGTATAAACGACACGTTTTTTGCACAAACGACACGAATTAATCCTCAAACAACATTCTCCATTTAAAAAACTCCTTCTTAAACTCCCCTCTATGAACTCTGCCGATTGCTATTTTTAATCCATTACAGAGCATAATCTCACGACTGCTTGCGCTTTCTATGTATTTTAAATTAACGATATACGACCGCTGTACATAAAAGAAGCCAAATGGGGACAGGCTCTGCGCTGTTTCAGATATCCGGCCTTCACAAAAATGCTCACTGCCGTCAAGCATGAGATATCTTAATTTTCTTCCACTGGTTTCAACGAGCAGAAGCTCTCCTAAGTGTATCCCGATCCGAATCCCGGCGGTATCCTTACAATACATGATTCGTTCCTGAATCTTTGTTTTAAAGAATGAGTCAAGCGCCTCGCTTATTTCCTCCATATATTTCTTGTCAATGTATCTGAAGGCATTAACCTTATATCCAAGCCTTGCCATTTCCGCATGGGAGGTCAAAAAGCATATCTTACACTGGCTCCCGGAATCCCTCATTTTTTCAGCTATCCTAAAGCCATCTTCGCCCTCTGCAAGTTCAATGTCCAGAAATAATAAATCCACATCCGCGTTTTCCATAAGATCTTTTCCGTTGTCATATACCTTGATCCAGGCAGCAACGTTTTTTTCCATGCAGTATTTTTCAATGGCAGCCTTTATCTTATCCCGCCATACTGCTTCATCTTCCACAATACCTATTGTCATACCTTGTTCTCCTTTGAAATGGCAATACTGATTTTAAACATTGCTTCTCCATTCTCTACGATAGATTCCATGTAATATTCCCCATGATACTTATGGACCGTTGCCGCAATATTTTTCAGACCAATTCCATGATTCGCCGTGTCTGCTTTCGATGTCCTAAGAAAATCTTTTGGGATATTCATTTTTTTAGCCACACTATTGCTGACAACAATAAAAATTTCCTTTTTATGTTCGATAAGATCAACCCGGATTTTAGGAGTGGCTGTATGTCCTGCTGCTTCTATGGCATTCTGCAATATATTTCCCACCAGTGTTGTCATATCAAACATATCAAGACTTGTTTTCCCGGTCAGTTTTCCCGATACGGCAAAATCAATATTTCCCTTTTCCGCCAAATATAAATAATAATTCACAATAACATCAAGAAAACTGTCTCCCGTATGGATTTTTAAGTCAAACGCATCCTGTATATTCCAAATTGTGTCAATGTACTCTTTGACTTCTTCTGTCCTTTTTTGATTTGCCAGCTCCCTAAGAACGCCAATATGATTTACCAGATCATGCTTAAAACGTCGTACAGCCACCGACTGCTGTAACTGATAATCGTACTGCTGCCTTTGCATATACATAAAAGACTGCAGTTCCCTGTTCTGCCTGTCTGACAGTATATTTTTAATGGCAAAACCCAGCGTAAGAAAAATGGAATACATTGCCCCTGCTATGCTGATAAAAAATATCACATAAGCATCTGAGCCATACATTTCATGATTTTCGTGAAAGAAGGAAAAGACAAAATTATAGAACATCTGAAAAATGCTGCCCTGTATCAGGAGTGCAAGCTTATATTTAAATTCTATATCGCATAAATAAACGTCATTTTTCTTGAAAAGCCGCAAATATACCATGAGATATAGCAAAAACGAGAGCAGATAGGCAGGCTCCATCCACCAGATCACATCTGTACCTTCAACCCCTCTGCCTATTAATACAACCTGTATCAGCATGACACTGAACGTATCGACGATTCCCGTGAAATACATAAGGGCAGCGCTTAGTACGAGCAGATGACTCAGGCATTCATCAAAAAACAAGCAGATGGAAAGTGCACTCCAAAAAATATAGAGTATCGGAGAGTTTGCATCAAAATATGCGTTGAAAGCACCAGCCGAAAGCATGATCAGAATGGACGAGCCAATAAAAAACCTGTTTTTTCTTGGACATAACCTGAATCCAAAATAAATGATGAAAAGAAATATCAAATAATTAGATATGTTGTCTACAATATAAACCATAGCTGCCTCTCTGCTGCTTCCTATTACTTCGACAGGAATCCCTTCCTGCTAAAGCCAAATCACCCAATGAATTATAGCATAGAAATTTGTTCCTTTCCAAAAAATATTGCAATATTCTGTAGGCTTGCTGCCTGTTTCACTCAATCCCAATTTCCCCAATCCACTCCGCAACGCTTTCCCTTGAAGCTCCGCCTTCAAACCTTCTTCCATCCAGCCACTTTACCGATCCGGGACAGAGGGCATGAAGATCACTTGCGCTGGAACCAAGGCCACTGCTATGGGAAGTACAGAACGGAATAATTGTCTTCCCGGAAAAATCATAGCTTTCCAAGAACGTACTGATAATACGGGGCGCCTGACCGTGCCAAATCGGATAGCCGAGAATTATGGTTTGATATTCGTCCATATTTTCTACGCTCCCGGAAATTGCAGGACGCACATCGGGATCATTTTGCTCCTGGTCGGCCCGTCCATTCGTATAATATGCCAAGTCCTCCTCCGTGTAAGGGGTTTCAGGTACAATCTCGTAAATATCTGCTTCTAAAATCTCTGTAATATACGAGGCTACATTTTTCGTAGACCCCGTACACGAAAAATATACAACCAATGTTTTTATATCCACCTCTGCCTCCTGTTTTTGTGTGGAAACAAATTCCATCGGCTCCGTTTCCATTTCTGACTCTAGCTGTTCTTCTGTTTCCTGCCCTGCTGCCGCCCCATTCTGAGATGTTTCAGACTGTTCCTCCGTTGTCTGCACAGCAGCTTGTATTTCTTCCTGCTTTTCAGATGAAGCTGACTGCCCGCAGGCTGTCAAAACCAAAACCATTGCGAGGGTTAGTAATAAACCGCCTGTTCTTCTCATGATCCATTCCGCCTTTCTTCCAGTGCCTTCAACAGATATGTCATATTCCGTCCAAGGTTTCTCATTGTGTCAAGACCCTCCTCATCATTCTGTACATCCCCGGGCATTTGTCCATAGCCAAACGCCCAATAAGAGGAACCGGCCACAAACATGTTTTGCAGCATAAAGAAATGGTACATGGCGTCAAGCGTAGTGAGCGCGCCGCCCCTGCGTGCCGCCGTGACAGCCGCCCCGACTTTGTGCTGAAGCAGATTTTCGCCTCGGTTCATATCTGTTACCACCGATGCCCGTTCCAAAAACGCCTGCATATTCGCGGAAATATTTGCCGTATAAACCGGTGAGCCGAGTATGATCCCGTCCGCCTGCGTCATCTTTTCAAAAATTTCCTGAAACAGATCCTTCCCATGCACACAGTTTTTTCTCCCGCCGCAGGCCCAACAGGCCTTGCAGGGTTCGATGATTGTCCCGGAAAGCTGCACCATCTCCGTTTCAATTCCTGCCTTATGAAGCTCCTCAAATACGGTATTGATAAGGATGGCAGTATTTCCATTTTTTCTTGCACTGCCGTTAATCGCTAAAACTTTCATACTAATCTACCTCCACTTTACAAATAATTGGAACCTTCTCGATTTGCTTTCGCAAATTGAGAAGTATCGAATAGTTTTACCTAAAGGCAAAACTATTCTCAGTACCAGTCATGTTTCTCGCCGCGGTCAAGGGCACCGATCCGCTCCATTTCCTCCTCTGTCAGTTCAAAATCAAACAGTTCCGTGTTTTCCTGAATATGGTCGGGATTGCTCGATCCGGGAATGACGACCACGCCCTTTTGCAGATTCCACCTGAGAATGACCTGCGCCGACGACTTTCCATGTGCCGCCGCAATTTCCGATATCACCTCATTTCCAAGCAATTCTGCGGTGTATCCCCTGCCGCCAAGCGGATACCACCCCTGCACCACAATCCCAAGACTGTGAATATATGGGATTACATCATTTTCCTGATAATACGGGTGTATTTCATTCTGAACCAGAGCGGGCGTAATATTTATCTGCGGCAAAAATTCCTCCAGTTCTTCCACATACCAGTTTGATAAACCAAGCGAGCGGATTTTGCCGTCTGCAGCCGCTTTTTCCATTGTAAGGTAAGCCTCCACGTCGCCTGCTCCCGGATGGTGGAGCAGCATCATGTCAACGTAACCGATATCTAATTTGGCAAGCGCCTCCTCAATCGCTGCTTCCGCATGGTCAAACTGGTTCGGATACAGCTTTGTGATGACAAAGATTTCCTCCCTCGGCACGCCGGAGTTCCTGACTGCCTTCCCCACACTTTCCTCATTATGGTACATATAGGCGGTATCAATCAGACGAACTCCACTGTTTAATGCTGCCGTGACAGATTCCACACAGGTATCCCCGGTCAGGCTATATGTGCCAATCCCGTATATGGGCATTTCGTATCCGCTGTTTAATAAAACCGTCTTTGTTTCAAAGTTAAAAGAAATATCTTCCGTCACAGTATTATCACCTCCCTGTGTCTGCTGTTCCTGCCCGTCAGTCAAATCATTTTCCGCCTGTACCTCAGTCTGAACGGTTTCCAACACTGTCGGCTGCTCCTGTTCCGCCTGCTCTTTTGTTTCTACACTTTCTGCCTGCCCGTACTGCTCCGACACTTTATCCGCAGAAGAATCTGTCCCCGCCTGCTTTCCACAGGCTGATAATGTAACGATAAGCAGACAAACCGATATAAGCTTATACAGCCGTTTCATACCGCTCCTCCTTTTCTTCCACAGGAATTGTCCCAGACAATTCCTTAACCACTTTCAGCACTTTCGCGGGAACGCCTCCCACTACCGTCATGGCCGGAACATCCTGTGTCACTACGGCTCCCGCCGCAACCACAGCCCAATCACCAATCGTTACTCCCTGTAAGATAGTTGCATTAGAACCAATCCATACATGAGCGCCGATTTTTATTGGCGCATAATGATTTTTTCTGTTTTCTTTTGGATTCAGGTCATGGTTGATTGTTGCCAGCACCACATTATGTCCTATCAGCGCGCCATCCCCGATTTCAATACCGCCCTGATCCTGAAAATGGCATCCCGAATTGATAAACACATCTTTCCCGATTGTGATGTTTTTCCCAAAATCTGTATAGAACGGAGGAAACATCCGAAAAGAACGGTCTACCCTTTTCCCAGTCAGCCTGCCCATAATCTCACGCAGTTCCTGTGGTGTATGGTACTTCGTATTAAGCTCCATTCCAATGCGGACAGCTTCCTGAAAAAGTTCGTCTGCATACGCATCACGTTCGGCGTCTTCTTCTGCCCCTTCCCGAAAACCGTCTATCACTTCCTTTACTGTCACAGTCTACATCTCCTTTTCCCACTCCCGGAGCGTATGGACGCCCGTTTCATCGCCAAGCCTTTCCAAGCGGCTGATCTCATCAGCAGTCAGCTCTATCTGTGCCGCCTTTGCCGCCTCCTCAACCTGACCCGCCTTTGTCACTCCGATAATCGGGCGTGTGCCTTTTGCAATCGCCCATGCCGTTGCAATCTGCGCTGGACTGGCGTCAAAGCGTGTGCCTACTATTTTCAGCTCGTCAATCAGTGCTGTCAGTTCTTTCAGATGCGGATTATAGGCCTCTCCTCTCCCGGTCCCCTCCGGAAATGGATTTTCCTCACTGTACCGCCCGGTAAGCGCCCCCTGTTCCAACACCATGTAAGAATAGAATGTAATGCCATTCTCCTTACAGTAATCAAGGATACCCGCATGCTCCGAAGAACGGTGTAACAGACTGTAATGGTTCTGCACCGCAGAAACCTTCAAACCGTCTGCCGCAAGAATTTCATTTGCCCTTTTTATCTCGGCAAGATTATGGTTGGAAACGCCGATTGTCTTGATCTGTCCGCTTTTTGCCAGCGGAATTAAATCCGGCGTCCATTTTTCAACATCCATCGGATTGTGAATCCAATAAACATCAATCACGTCGGTATGCAGACGCTCCTTGCTGCCGTCAATCATTTCCTGCATGGCATTCCGCGAACTGCCGGCTATCTGCGGCGTGAATTTCGTGGAAAGAATAACGCTGTCCCGTTGTACCTCTTTTACAAAGCTGCCAAGAATAGCTTCAGAGGTTCCCTCTCCGTATACTGCTGCCGTATCCCACAGGTTCAGTCCGCACTCCATGGCTTTTTCAAACACAGGCTTCAAATCCTGCTCAAACAGATGGTTTCCAAATACCTGATCCCCTCCGGCTGCTCCTGCGCCCCAGGACCAGGCTCCCAATGCAATTTTCGGTATTGTTGTACTCATATCCAGATCCTCCTGATTTTTTCTTCCACCCTCATATGCAATTGTAATTCTCTCTGCGAATAATATCAAATACATATAAAATATCATTTTAAATACCCAAAAGGTATGACTTTGTCACTCATACCCTGCTGTCAGAAAAAACGGCATGACCATCAGCAATACATAAGAAGCCAGCCGGAACCATTTCACCGCATACGGTATTTCCCGTCCCATTTTCTTTGAAAGCGCACCAGTGACCACAACCAGCAGCAAAGCAGGACTTACCATACTGGAAAGGCTAAAGACAGCGCCGGTCACTCCCGCCAGGGAAACCGGAAGCGTAAAGCTATACCCGATCATCAGTAAAAGAGGGGCACAGGGCGTCATGCCATAAGTGAAACCCGCCGCAAGCATTGGTACAAATCCCGACTTTCCAACCGTTTTTCCACATTCTTTACAGCCGCTGCACTTTCTCTGCTTTTTTAAATCGAAAAACCAGCGGACTGCCAGAACCATTCCAGTCACGCTCATAGCCGCCTGCGAGAACAGCCGGAGATTAAAAGCGCCGATATAACCGCTTTCACTGATAAACTGTCTGCTAATCAGTGCAGAAATCATACACAGCAGGGAAACACTGGCCATCTTGCCAAAAAAGAAACTGACAAATGACAAAATCCCTTTTTTCACGCCGCCCGCATGGGCCACCACATAAGTGGAAAGAAACGTGCTGATCATCGGACTGCAGCAGGTTCCGCACCCAAGTCCGACGGAAACAGCGGTTGTAAGCGCAAATATGGGCATATCCATAGTCCTACCTCCTATTAAAAACACCGGAAGAACGCTGTTCCTGCATTCTTCTCATATGAAATTCTCTTCACATTCCCCGCTCGCTGGCAATCAGAGCGGCGCCAACCGCACCGTTAAACTGCGGATACTTTGCCACATAAACATCTTTCATCATTTCTTCCTCAAAAGCCCTGTGTATGCCAGTATTCAACGCCC
>CAMWJF010000091.1 GCA_947174505.1 uncultured Lachnospiraceae bacterium | reverse complement strand
TAAAAAGCCAGAGTGGAACGATTCAGGGGATGGCTGCATTCATGCGTTTGTCGTGGTCATTTTCGATTAACCCTTGTACATCCTTCCAAAATCTTCTATAATCATTATGTCTTATTGTAAAAAGGATTGTCAAGTCCGTAAGAATAATGGAGAAACTATGATTACACAGGAAATACGCACCATCGACGAACTTTTACAGTTCGTAAACGGTTTATATCAGAAACACGGCGTACGGCTCTGGTACCGCGGGGAGGAAAACGCGTCGCTTACGCTGATTCCTTCCATCCAGCGCAGCCGGAAGCGGCTGGACGCCGAGCGGTATATCACCAACGATTTTTACACCCGCGCCAGACAGATCATCGACCATCCCCCTGCCAAGCACAACTATGCGGGATGGGTATCTCTGATGCAGCACTACGGTCTTCCCACACGAATGCTCGACTGGAGCCAGTCTCCCCTGATCGCGGTATTTTTCGCCACGGAGACTTACCGGGAACTGTCGGATACGGACGGCTGCGTCTGGGTGCTGGCGCCCGGTCTTTTGAACGAAAAAGAAGGCTTCGGCAACTGCATTTATCCCATCGACGCCGACACCACGCAGGAAATGCTGCTTCCCGCTTTTAAACATGCACACCACAATCACGAGCTGACCAACCGTATTCTGGCCTGCAGCTCCACGGAAAACAATCTGCGCATGTACTCCCAGCACTCCAACTTTACCGTCCACAACTCATTGAAGCATCTGGAGGACATCTGTGACGAAAATATGCTCTACAAAATCATTATCCCCTGCGAACGGAAGAAATACTTTATCGAAAGTCTCCGGGTACTCGGCATCACGGAGAGCTTCGTCTATCCCGATCTGGATCATATATCGGCTGATCTGCGCGACGAGTACGGCATCTGACGCGCCGACTCATAGCGACGGCGAATTTATTATGCACTAAGAGAAGCAACCGCAATCACAGAATCCATTTCGCGATTTTGGAAAGGACTTTAAAATTATGAAAATTGTTCTCTCACATCTGACCAAGAAATTTCCCGGCAGGGGCAGGGGTAATAAAAAGAAGGAAGACGTAACTGCCGTAAACGACTTTACTTTTGAGGTACCCGGCGGAAAACTGGTAGGACTTTTAGGGCCTTCCGGCTGCGGAAAAAGCACGACCCTCAATCTGATCTGCGGTCTGCAAAAGCCCACGGAAGGACAGATCTTTTTCGACGAGGAAGACGTCACCCCGCTCACCCCGCAAAAACGGGGCGTTGGCATGGTATTTCAGAACTACGCGCTTTATCCCCACTTAAACGTGGAGCAGAACATCCGCTTCCCTCTGGAAAACCTGAAGGGTGCCGAGAAGCTTTCCAGGGAAGAAATGCGCGCCCGGGTGGAAGAAGCCGCAGGACTTGTGCAGATCGGTGACCTTCTGGACCGGAAACCGGCGGAGCTGTCCGGCGGCCAGCAGCAGCGCGTGGCCATTGCCAGAGCGCTTGTAAAGCTTCCCCGGGTGCTTCTTCTGGACGAACCCCTCTCCAATCTGGATGCCAGACTCAGACTCCAGACCCGCGAGGAAATCCGGCGCATCCAGAAAAAGACGGCCATCACCACCATTTTTGTGACCCACGATCAGGACGAGGCCATGAGCATTTCAGACCTCATTGTGGTAATGAAGGACGGGCTGGTGCAGCAGATCGGAAAGCCGCAGGAAGTTTACGACAATCCCGCCAATTTATTTGTGGCAAAGTTTCTGGGAACCCCGCCCATCAACCTCTTTGAGGGCAGAGTGGAAAACGGCTCTCTCTTCATCGGCGAAGAGGCGGTCCTTTCACTGAAAAATATCCCCGACCAGCCAGTGTATGCGGGCATCCGGCCGGAGGGCTTTATCCTTTCGGAAAGCGGCGCTTTCACATGCGCGCTCAGCCGCCCGGAAGTCATGGGACGGGATGTGAGCATCGTCTCCACCCATCCCGCGTCCCTAAATCCCGTGATCCGCTCCATCGTGGACGCGGAAAGCTGCGAGCGCCTGTCAGGTGATACGGTGCGCTTTATGCTGAAACCGCGAAAGGTCTTTCTCTTTTCGAAAGACACCGAGGTCCGCATCCCCTTTGAAACCGCCTGACCAGAATCCACCTATGCAGGAGCAGGACAAACCGAATATCCGCTGCTTTGTATCCGTCGGCTGTTACTCGGTTTGCACAAACGCTCCGGAATGGAGAAGCATATGGAAAAGCAGAATAACAAGGGCTGGCTCTATCTGCTGCCCGCGCTCCTGTTTTTAGGGGCGTTTATGATCTACCCTTTAATCGACGTATTTATCTATTCCTTTGAGGAAGGCTATAACTCCGCCTCCCAGACCTTTTTCGGCACCGGCGGTTACAATTATTCCTATGTCCTGCACGACGCTTATTTTTTACAGGCGCTGAAGAACACCTTTATTCTGGTGATCATCACCGTGCCGCTCTCCACCGGGCTCGCGCTCCTGATCTCTGTGGCGCTCAGTTCCATAAAGCCCTTACAAGAGCTGTTTCAGACTGTCTTCTTCCTGCCCTATGTGACAAACACGCTGGCGGTAGGTCTAGTGTTTATGATCCTCTTTAAAAAAACGCCCTACTCCGACGGCCTGGTGAATCTCCTGATCCACTTTTTCGGCGGCAGTTCCGTGGACTTTATCGAAGGCCCCTACTGGGCGAAAATGTTCGTGCTCTGCTTTTACACGATCTGGGTGGTAATGCCCTTTAAAATTCTGATCCTGACAAGCGCGCTGGCGGGTGTGAACCCGGTTTATTACAACGCCGCCAGGGTAGACGGCACGGGACGGATCCGTATGTTTTTCAGGATTACGCTGCCCATGATTTCCCCCATGCTCTTTTATCTGGTGATCACGGGCTTTATCGGCGCGTTTAAAGCCTACAGCGACGCGGTGGCCCTGTTTGGCACAAATTTGAACGCGGCTGACATGAACACCATCGTAGGTTATGTGTACGACATGCTCTACCGGGACAGCGGCGGCTATCCCTCCTATGCGTCGGCGGCTGCAATTATTCTGTTTGCCATCGTCCTGACCATCACATGTATCAATCTGCTGGTCAGCAAAAAGCACGTACACTATCATTGATCTGCCCATGCACCTTTACACCTGATTGTGAAAACAGATGACACGCTTTCTGCGTCATTTACCCGTGGCATTTGCCGCATCGCCAAAAAGAGGTTATATTTTATGAAAAAAAATCGCCTGCTCACCATAATCACATATGTGTTTCTCGCCTTTTGGGCGCTGGTCGTGCTCTTTCCCTTCTACTGGATGGTGCTGACCTCCGTGAAGGACTACGGCTCCTATAACGCGGAGCACATCCCGAAATTTTTTACCCTCTCTCCCACCCTGCAGAATTATGCGGACGCCTTTACCACCGTTCCGCTGGGGCGGTATCTTTTAAATACACTCTGGTTTACGGTCGGCACAACGGCGCTGATGCTCGTTGTCATTACGCTGGCGGCTTTCGCTTTCGCAAGACTGCGGTTTGCCGGACGCGATATCATGTTCACCCTGTTTCTGGCGCTGATGATGATTCCGAACGAACTGGTGGTGATCACCAACTTTACCACCATCACCAGTCTGGAGCTTAGGAACACCTTCACGGGACTGATCCTTCCCTCGGTGACCTCGGTATTTTATATTTATCTCCTGCGTGAAAACTTTGCCCAGATTCCCGACGAGCTCTACTACGCCGCCAAAGTGGACGGCACGTCGGACCTACGGTACTTGCGCCGGGTCATGATCCCTATCTGCAGGCCCACGCTGGTCACTATCACAATCCTGAAAATCATTGAGTGCTGGAATTCCTACGTATGGCCGAGACTGATTACCGACGACGCGGACTACTATCTGGTCTCCAACGGCATTCAGGAAATCCGTGAAAACGGATTCGGCCGTGCAAACATCCCTGCCATGATGGCTGCGGTGGTCGTGATTTCCCTGCCGCTTGTCATTCTGTTCCTCCTGTTTCGCAGACAGATTATGTCAGGCGTTGCCAGAGGAGGAACCAAGGGGTGAGGAATGCTTCGGAATGGAGGAAACATTGAATAAAAAGTATAGCGAGATAACAATAAATAAAAAATGGAAAAAGATGCTGTCGGCGTTTTTGATCGGGGCAAGTCTCTTAACCCTCACCGGCTGTCACGGCTCCAGGGCCCTGCCGGACTTTACCCCGCCTGCGGACTTTGATACCACAAAGAATTTTGAGATCACCTTCTGGGCAAAGAACGACACCAACAAAAACCAGACCGATGTCTACAAAAAAGCCATCGCTGATTTTGAATCGCTCTATCCCAATATCAAGGTCAATATGAAGCTCTACACCGACTACAACAGGATCTTCAACGACGTGATCACCAATATCGCCACAGGCACTACACCCAATGTCTGCATCACCTACCCGGACCACATCGCCACCTACATGACCGGAAAAAATACCGTGGTTCCTCTGGACGACCTGTTTGTCAATGAAAAATACGGTCTTGGCGGGAACAGCCTTCTCTTTGACGGCCCCACGCAGGAGGAAATCGTGCCGCAGTTTCTCTCGGAATGCGTGCTGGAGGGACAGCACTACGCCATCCCCTACATGCGTTCCACCGAGTGCTGTTACATCAACCGGGATTATGTGGAAAAGCTGGGCTACACGCTCCCCGATGTGCTGACATGGGATTTCATATGGGAAGTATCGGAAGCCGCCACCGCAAAGAATGCGGACGGCACCTTTGCCTTAAACGGACAGAATGTGATGATTCCCTTTATCTATAAGTCCACGGATAACATGATGATCCAGTTTTTAAAGCAGCAGGAAGCGGATTATTCCACGCCGGAGGGCGATATCGGGCTTTTCAACGATACCACGGAGGCTTTTTTATACGAAATTGCAGACCATGTGGAAAGCGGCGCGTTCTCCACCTTTAAGATTTCCAGCTATCCCGCCAATTTCCTCAATGCGGGACAGTGTGTGTTCGCCATCGACTCCACGGCTGGCGCCACATGGATGGGCGCCGACGCGCCACTCTCGGATATCAGTGAGGACGCCTTCGTAGACTTTGAGACGGAAGTGCGGATGGTTCCCCAGATCGATCCCGAAAATCCGCAGATGATTTCCCAGGGGCCTTCCATCTGCGTGTTCAACAAAGCCGATCCGCAGGAAGTGCTTGCCTCATGGCTTTTTGCCCAGTATCTTCTGACTGACGAGGTACAGATCGGCTACGCCCGGACGGAAGGCTATCTGCCCGTCACATTAAAGGCGCAGGAGTCCCCTTCCTATCAGGATTATCTGGCAAGAAGCGGGGAGGACAATGGCACCCACTACGCCATAAAATTGGATGCTTCCAAGCTTCTCCTCTCCCATACCGGGGACACCTTCGTAACGCCCGTATTTAACGGTTCCGCTTCCCTCCGAAATGCGGCGGGACAGCTCATAGAAAATGTGTCCACCTCCGTCAGACGGCATGAGACGGTGGATGACGCCTACATGGAACAGCTTTATGCGGACGTTACCGCCCTCTACCGTCTGGACCAGAAAGATATCGCCACCAATGGCAAGCAGGCACTGGGGCCTCTGCCCGGCGCGGCTGTGCTTCTTCTCCTGGCTTTGTCGCTCTCGTGGCTTTTAATCCTGCTCTATGTGTTGTCCGATTTTGTCAAAAAGAGAAAAAAGCATTGATTTATCCGCAGGATATGGTATAATCGTCGCTGTAGAAATATAGGAAACGGCATAGCAAATTTACTTCAAAAGCTGAAAGCAGAATTTCTAATGCCGTTAACTATGAAAACCGCTACTATTGAGGAGGAAAATTATGAAAAAGACAATCGTATTAACTCTGGCACTGTCTCTCGTGCTGTCCCTCACCGCCTGCGGCAAGAGCGGAAACGACGGCGCAGATGAGAAATCCGAGGGCGTTATGACTTACGCCGAGTACATGGCCGCTGATCTTGACAGCGAAGTTGTGATCGAAACTTATGTACAGGCAAAGCAGTCCTGGTGGGAGGATAAGGCTACTCTCTACACCCAGGATCAGGACGGCGCCTATTTTATCTACAACGCAGTCTGCTCCGAGGCTGACTATGAAAAGCTTACTCCCGGCACGAAAATCAAGGTGACCGGCTATAAGACAGAATGGTCCGGCGAGGTGGAGGTTGCCGAGGGCGCAGCCATCGAGATTCTGGACGGCAGCTACACTGCATCCGCTGCCGATGTAACCGATCTGCTTGGCAAGGATGAGCTGATCGACCATCAGAACCAGCTTGTATCCTTCAAGGGTATGACCGTGGAAACCTATGAAAAGGACGGAGAGTCCTATGACTGCGCTTTCGTTTACAATGACGACAACTCCGGTTCCGCTGATTCCAACAGCGATCTGTACTTCAACGTATCCAAGGACGGTCAGACCTACACCTTCTGCGTAGAGTCCTATCTCTGCGACAGCAGCACGGACGTTTACAAGGCTGTGGAGAATCTGAATGTGGGCGATACGGTTGACTTGGAAGGTTTCCTGTACTGGTACAACGGCGCAAATCCCCATATCACATCCGTCAACGTAAAGTAAAACGGAAAACATACAAGGTAACGCACTGCAAAGGAGCTGCCGGTTCATTCCGGCCGGCTCCTTTTTGTCATGTCGCTCAATAAACAAGAGCTTTTCTACACATTGCTATCCACCTGCGTCTTTTTACGTGGCGGCCATTTCACGTCATAAATATCTGCTCCATACGGAATATCTAACTTTTTATCTTCACTCAATACATATTCCCTGTCGCCAACCCGGAAAACATCACCCGGCTTATAGTCTCGGAACAGAATTTCAGTTTGCGTCATAAACATTTGATAGGTATTGTCATATCTTTCCTTTAGCACTGCAGCTCCCGCATGCCCATTGGAATAAAAATATTCCTGCTTGTTATCTCCAACCTGCACGGAAAAGAATCCCTCCGTGATACCCGCATCGTTTAAGAGCCTTCTTTCCTCTTCTTCCGAACAATGCAGACCGATAAAGGTACCGTTTTTCGATAACAAGTTCCAAAATCTCCCGATTTCAAAACTCTCATCATCTGCTATGCCTCTCTTTGTATTAGATCTTGGCTGTGTCATGTGCCCATAAGTGCAAGTGAGAATATGCGGTTTTCCTTCTTTATCCGTAAACTGATAGTATTTTCCTGATTCAAAAACGATAGCGTTGTTTTTGGCAACAGCTTTCTCGCATCTATCCAAACTGATAGGCGGAATATCCTCTTCAAAATATTCGACACCTCCAAAGATAAAACTATCAGGAGTCTCTGTTCCATCCAGATACGCAAAATTAATCATGTCCAGAATCTCTTCGTTGATTACCCCTTTCGCTTTCAATTCTGGAACTGTGTATAACCCTATTTCATCAACAAGATTATCGCTTCTTATGAACGAATCCCTCTGTCCCTTGTTGACTGTGCTTCGCTTTCCGATCAAAACATCAAGAAGCCGCTGGTTTCTGTTTAGCGTTGCCATCGAATTCGAATTTATATTTTTCCAATTAACCATACCATTCATTACCCGATATCCCCTTTCAATATATGTTTAGATAAGATTAATACGGCTGTAATACACGGTCATATACAGGATAAACATAGTCTACATTTAAAACAGGAGCGAACGTTACTGTCTTATGGTATCCAAATTCTGCCGTCCACATTGATTCAACTGGTAATTCCATGGCAACTAATTTATCCCTATACCAAGTATAGTTTGTTAAAGTAAAGCTAATTTCTCTATCAAGATTTTCCACACGAACTGAAGATGTTCCGTTTAAAGGTATTCCTGCCATTTTAACATAATATGCAATAGCATCTTCCGGAAGTCCTGACACAACATTTCCATTAAAATGCACAAGCTGATCTCTTCCTGCTGATGTAAACGATACCGAGCCTTCATCGCAGGATATTTTGCAAGATGCTAATTGATATGTCGGACTGCCAATCATAAATATATACTCATCAGAAATTGTACTTGTTCCAGTTATCTCAACATAATAATATCCATCCGTAGACGTTGTAAAACGGTAAGCTTTCGGACCAAACCCTGATTTAGTGTATGTGTCTGTCGAAATAGTGTCACCATCCGAATTTGTAATACGAAAAATGAAAGATTTACCTGAATTTGCATTACATGTCATATAATTATCGCCAGCATGCAAAAACACCTTGTACCAGTCCGTGTCTTTGGTATTCGCATAGCCTCTTACAACATTCTGCCCTGGCTTTGATCCTAAAAGTGTACTGCTGGGTGTTTCATCATTAGCCTCGATTGTTTCCGCAGTTTCCATAGTATCGTTGTCGCCTTTGTCAGTAATGGAATCCGCACGCGCAGTCAGACCTGTCACACTAAAGTAGAATGTAGCAATTGCGCAAAGTGCAAGTAACTTGATCTGTTTGTTTTTCTGTTGAATCTTAACTCTTAACTTCATTTTCAATTTCTCCTTTCACACTCAGAAATTTTAAGGACTATTTCAAAAAGCACTAGTTCTACATTATGTAGTTCTAATGCTAATATATTACATATTATAATAACTGTCAAGATATTCTGGAATATGCGCTATAAATTCTCTAAGAATTTTCTCAAAATCTCCGTCTCATCACTGCTAATCTTATCACCTCCATTTATGGCTACCATAAACTGGCTCTATGAACCGTTAAAATAGGAATCCAGAAGATACCTCGTCATTTACTTTCAACTGCTGTCTGGATACCGTAAAATATCGTCTCTTCTCAAAGCGTTTATCACCTTCATACCGTACAGATATGGCACCCTTCTGCTCCATTCGAGTTAAAAATATAGATAACGTCTGTTTTTTTGGCTCTTCAGGGGTAATGGTGGGTAAAAAAATACCCACGACCCCAGCGTTTA
>CAMWJF010000090.1 GCA_947174505.1 uncultured Lachnospiraceae bacterium | reverse complement strand
CTCGTAATCCTCTTCCTCGTAGTCGTCGTCCTCGTAATCCTCTTCCTCGTAGTCGCCGTCCTCGTAATCCTCTTCCTCGTAGTCGTCGTCCTCGTAATCCTCTTCCTCATAGCGAACAGGACTGGCTTTCGCAGACACGCTTTTTCCGTTTTTCGGTGGATGGGCGCGCTGGTACGACTCGATCATATCATCATCGAGACTCAAAAATTCCAGCGTGTCCTCCGTCACACTGTCAAAATCCTCATCGTCAAACCGGTCGTCCTCCAGCAGTTCCTCAAACCGAACCGTCCTGCGGCGGTTTCCTGTATGTTGTCTCCTGTTTTTCTTATTTTGCATTATAATTTCCACCTTGATTTTGTGTTGGCCGATTATGTGGTTTATGTAAACCGTAAATCAAAACAATTCTTGGAAATTATAGCACAAAAACACCGCAATATCAAGATTTTTGTCGCACACAAAAGGTCGTCAAATTATGTAAATTGGCGTATCGTGTGTCATTTACGCCTTTTCCGCGATAATTGCGCGATATTTTACACCCATTTTATGGCATTTCTCGCTAATATACGCTTGACTTTGACCGCTTCAACTGACACAATATAAGGGCAACAGACAAACGGTTACCTTACAGGGGTCATTGGAAAAGGGGAATTTTCATGATGTACATGCATTACTGTAAGCGTTGCCAACGGGTTCATATGCTGAATGGGCATAAGCAGTTCTGTCCCAAATGCCAGGGGCTGATAACAGAGCTTAAACTCAGTTATCTTGACTATGCGTCTATGGATGAATCGCAGAGAGTTTCTTTTACGGTGTGCTGTGCCGACGATGAGCAGCTCAGGAAACTGAGTACTACATATCGTATGTATAAGTACAGCAAATGGTATAAGGAGCTGCAGCGGCAGCTTGGGCAGCCGACGATCCACGCCTATGTTACGCCGGAATTGAACCCGCTGGAAAACGCCGTATCTATCGTATGATACGAAAAACAGGAGAAAGAGGGCGCAGCTCGAAATCTTCGGATTCCGGGCGGCGTCCTTTTTCTTTTATCCGACGATTTTTATATAAGTTATTAAGATTTTATAAGGCTTCTCTATTTCTGTAGATTTTTGGAAAAAATCATAGTAGAATAAATACGATTCATTGCAAAATAAGCAAAATATAAAATATGCAGCGCCAGCGCATAAGAATTTTCAGAAAGGATATGAATAAAACTATGGAAGAAAATCAGAAAAAGGATATACGGCAGGAAGAAAACATGACAAGCATGTCAGAAAGACCCTCCAAAAAAACAGGCTCCGGCGGTTTTCGCTTAAATATTCATCTGATTCTGTTGGCCGCCATTGTGCTGGTCATCGGTTTCTCAGCTTTCCGCCTCTATAAATGGAACAAAGGAACCCCTTCCGACTACGATCCGAACTACCAGACCACGGATTTCGATATCGAGGTTATGGACAACCTGATTCCGCTCGCTCCCGATAAGCGCGAGGGCTATGTGGACGACGGAGTGACCACCATCCTCTGTCTGGGCGACGACCCCTTCTCTCTGGAACAGGGTGAGAACGGTCTGGCGGAACAGATTGCAAAGAAAACGGGGGCTACGGTCTATAACGGCTCTTTCACAGGAACCACCATGGCGGCGCAGTTTGCCTCTTATAACGACGGCTATATTCTGGACGCTTTCTCCTTCTCCTATGTGGCTAAGAGTCTCGCGAGCGGAGATTTTGAACTGATGAAGACGGCGGCCACTTACAGCTACGACGAGAATTTCGCAAAAACAACCCAGATGCTCTCCGAGCTTGACATGAATATCGTGGATATGATCTGTGTGATGTACGACGGCAGCGACTATATCAACAAACGTCCCTGCGATGATCCCAATGCGCCCTACGACGAAATCACCTACACAGGCGCGTTGCGTTCGGGTGTGAAAGCCATTCAGGATGCCTATCCCCATATCCGCATTGTGGTCATGTCCCACACCTTCTGCCACAGCATCGGCGAGGACGGCAATTTCCAGAACGGCGACCGGGCGGACTTAGGCCACGGCACCCTGAGCCACTATCTGCAAAAGGAGCGGGATGCCACCATGGATGTCAGCGTTTCCTTTATTGACAACTTCTACGGCTCCATCAACGAGGACAATTATCTGGATTATATGACAGATTATATCCACTTTAACGACGCTGGAAGGGAGCTGCT
Source organism: uncultured Lachnospiraceae bacterium (assembly GCA_947174505.1). GTDB lineage: Bacteria > Bacillota > Clostridia > Lachnospirales > Lachnospiraceae > UBA3282. The sequence goes on along the minus strand of CAMWJF010000090.1, from coordinate 7,176 downwards.
TGCACAGCGATTCGCAGACTGCCTGTTCCCCAACGCGAGAAGTACTTCTACAGACGTCGCGCCATAGGACGCGACGCCAAGAAGTACTATGTCTCGCGTGAGAGAATGCCTGAAATACGGCATTCTCTGTCAATACTCTACCGAAAATAGCGTCTCGAAATCAAACCTCTCTATCATATCCCGTGTCTCTTCAAGCGCCTGCGCCATCTCCTCTACGCTCTTTACCTCGCACGTCCCATCCGCAAAGCATTCTGCCATAAAGCGGTTAAACCTTGCATGATAATGGGTGTAATCCGCATAATTGTTCAGGTCTGTCACGATCTCCTCCCGGTTCGGGAAATAGAACAGCCGCACATTATCGTAAGCGAGCACCGTCTCCGCAATATGCGCATATTCCCGCATGGTCGCCTCCATATGGTTTTCCTGTATCACGTCGTTCCAGTAAAGAATGCTGTAGGGAGGGAAAAAAATATAGAAAGTGGTATCCGGGTTCTGCTCAATATAAGGACAGAGATTGACCCGCAGGTTTTTGTCCGTGCTCTCAATGAAAGCGTCTGGCCGCGTTTCCTCCTCCACCTTGGCAGGCGGCACATAATTGTGCATCACCCACTGGATATTGTAATATTCGTCCGTCCACCAGCTCTGATATACGGTGGCAAGATCCGTCTTGTCCGGGTCCGCCAGCGGGCGCAGCACATAGTTTAAAAGCACGTCCTTATTTAACAGATACTGTATGTCGTTCAAATAATTGTCATCGTAGAGATAGGCCGGAATCGGATATTTCGTTTCATCCACGCCCCCGGTGTAGGTCATCACGTCAACCCCAAGAAAAACCGACTTCACCTCATGGCCGCTGTCAAAGATGATGTCCATAATATTCGCCTGGTCTTTCGGGTAAGCGCCGCTGTAGTTGAGCTTGACCGTCTTAAGCCCCAGCAGCTCCTCAAACCAGTGGGTGTTAAAGTTCACAGTCATGGAGGAGCCGAGGATCACGCTGTCATAATCCATGTGCTTCGCCATCCCCGGATTCTGGGTAAGCTGGTTGTCCACCAGATAGGGAAAGTCCGCAAGCGGCGCGTGGTACTGGAAAAAAGGGTCCACCCAGACCACCAGCGCGGCCGCCAGTATCAGCAATATTAAGGTGAGGGATACGATGGAGAGAATCCATTTTTTAAACCGCTTCATCCAGTTTCTCCTTAAAAATTAAAATACAGAAACGTGCTGACCCCGGAAAAGCTGAGGACGCACCACACCGCAAGAACCACCAGCGCCACCGCCGACACAGGGCCATATTTCAGACGCGCCACCCGCTCCTGCGCATTTCGTCCCACCATGGAAAAGTACAGGCCCGCCGCCAGAAGCAGGAACATCAGAATATAGCGGCTGAAGGACAGGTTGTCCAGACGCAGCACTTTGATCACATACCAGAATTCATCCGGCTGCAGGCATTCCGCCAGATCCAGCGAAAGCTTTTTGACTTCCCCTTGCCACACCGTCCGCAGAAGCGTGTTCGCCTGCGCAATGCTTTCCGCCCGGAAATAGACCCAGGCCACGCTGACATAGAGGAAGGTCGCTATTTGTGACAATACCGTCATAAATTTATGACCAATCCTGCGTCCGAATCCTGACATGCCGCTCCCTGTCTGTGCCGTCATGTCTTTGCACCGCTCCGGCGCGCCGTTTTTATCCCGCGCAGCATTTGTGACACGACCGTCATCTTTTGTCCGCATACGCCTCTGCCAGAACCGGGTCAGCACATACAATACACCGTGCAGCATCCCCCACACAATAAAATGAAAGCCGGCCCCATGCCAGAGGCCGCTCAGGAAAAAGACAAGCAGAAGGTTCAGGTACATCCGCCCCTGCCCCTTACGGTTGCCGCCCAGCGGAATATAGACATATTTTGTGAAAAAACGGTTCAGGGTTATATGCCACCGTTTCCAGAAGTCCACGATATTTACCGCTTTGTAAGGAGAATTAAAATTGACGGGAATCTCTATGCCGAGCATCCTGCCGATTCCCACAGCCATATCGCAGTAGCCGCTGAAATCAAAATAGAGCTGCAGCGCATAGAACAGAATCACCAGAGCCGCGTCCGCCCGGCCAAGGACAGCCAGATTGCCATAGCCGTAATCCACACCCGCCCCGAACGTATCCGCCAAAAGCACCTTCTTGGAAAGACCCAGCACAAAAAGCGCGAGACCGCCCGCGATCCGCTCCCAGTCCGCCCTTTTTTTGCCAAACGCCCGAAACTGCGGCAGCATCTCGCCGTGATTCACAATGGGGCCTGCGATCAGCTGCGGGAAAAAGGAGACAAACAGCGCGTACTCGGACAGGGAACAGTCCGCCACCTCCCCCCGGTAAGTATCCACAATAAAGGAAATCTGCTGAAAGGTAAAGAAGCTGATCCCCAGAGGAAGAAGCATGCCCCGTAAAATAAAGTCCGTTCCAAACACACCGTTCACGGTATCGAGAAAGAAGTCAAAGTACTTGAAGGCAAACAGGACGCCCAGATTCAGCGCCACCGCCAGAACCATAACCGCCCTGCGCAGCGCAGCCCCGGATTCCGCCGCCGTTTTCCCCTCTCCATGCCCCGAAGCGTCTCCCCGTCCTCCGCGCGAAAGCCCAAGGCTTTTCCCGGACAGCAGCCTGTGGAACAGATAGTTTCCGGCAATGCTGCAGACCATAATGAGCAGATAGGACAGATTAAAATAACCATAAAACCACAGGGACATGGCAGTCAGAAATACACTGGCCGCCGCCGGTTTCCCACCTCTCAAAAGACCATAATACCCGAACAGACATATGGGGAAAAACACAAACACAAAAATATATGAATTAAACAGCATACGTTATTCTCCAGCCCAAACGTGACCCTCCTGATTTTTTACGGGTCCTGCAATGTCATATCCTTATAAATCACGTACTCTCCCACCCGGCCGTAAACCGAATAGCCGTAATCTGTCAGCGGTTCCCGTATCTCCCGGTCTTCCTTCAGGATCACATAGGCACAGGGATACGTTCTGGCCAGCTCCGCGAAAGCAGGGGTGTCAATCACCTCCGCCTCCTCCATCGCCTCATACATGGCATTGTAGTAATCCCAGCGGGCAATCAGCATCTCGCGGCCGTAAGGCAGCTCAATATCCGTGCTGTACTGTCTCACATAATAAATCAGGTCCGCCGGGACAAGCACTGTGATCCGCCCCTCTTCCGGTTCTATCATGTCCACAATATCCACCGCCTCCCGGGGCAGATGGTAAGCATTCTCCGCCCGGGAGATATGCTCGCTGTCATAGACATAATCCCCGCAGGCAGCGATCGCCAGACAGGCCACCGCCAGACCGATCCGTCTGTGCTTTCCCATCAGCCGGATCAGGCCGTAGGCGCTGACAAGGCTCATCTGCAAAAGCCATAAAAGCCGGTAGTACGTCTCGGAATCCTCCATAAGCCGCACAAATACCTTGCGGAACAGGGGACAAAAGAACAGCAGGAGCAGAAGCGTGGGCGCATAGACAAGCAGCGCCCGCCTGCGTTTATCCTTTTCCGTAAGCCACAGATAGAGGAGCACAAAGAGATAAATCCCCGCCAGAAAATGATTCTCGTGGTAACCCATATAATTTTTAAATATAACGACGCTCTCTAAAAAAATACCCCACATAAGCCGTCCTCACTATTTTAAAAGGTAACTGTACGCCATAAAGACATAGACCGCCATGTATACCACATTCGGTATGCAGGCCGCCCCCACCTTGAACAGGAGCTTCCAGTCCCGCTCCGCCACCGCCAGACAGAAGGCCGCCAATGCAATCAGGATGCAGACCAGAAAGACCGCTATAGAGCTGCACACGCCCGCCGTCATATTGATGCAGACAAGCAGAATCCAAAATCCCGCGTCCGCCGCCCCCTTAGCGACACCCTTGTCATAAAACTGCAGAAACACCCAGAAAAGCGCCGGGATCACCAGCGCGCCCACCAGCGCCTTTCCCTGCCAAGTGCGCGTCATAAAAAAGGTCTCGTTGGTGTAAATGGACACATTTCCGAACATCTGGAACATTGCCATAATGATCATGAAAACCGGCATATTTTCCCGGTGGAACACCTTCCCGCCTGTCCCCTGCACACCGCCTTCTCTTTCCTGCTTTCCGGCTGTCCGCGCCGCTTCCCCTGCGCCGTCCCCCTTCCCGCTTCTCTGCGGGTCTTTTGCAAAGAGCACGCGCCCGACCTCATAATATAAAAGATAGGTCAGCGGAATCAGCACAAGGGGCATCACCACATGGGAGACAATGGTAGCATGCATCCCCGCCCTCACCGAGACAAAGGCCACCCACATAGGGAAAACCGCCATTGCATGGCGCACGTCCAGTCCCGTGGAACCGCCCGTCAGCGGCAGAATACGGTACATCACGCCCGCCTCCTGCGCAATCAGGGACTCCACCACATAGTAAGCGTCGTCGCCGTCGAAGGAGGTAAACGCCACCGCCTTGTAGAGTTGAAACCCAAGCAGGAGGAAAAATAAAAGCCACGCAATATCTGCGCCTGTAAAAAGCCTTTTCGCCACGGCTTTCATGCGCGCTCCTGCACCGCCCCGAAACATGACACTCTCGTCACTTTTACCGCCTTTACCGTACACGCCGCCCTCTTTGCGCCGCCCGGCGCCTTTTCTCTGATTTCCCGCAACAAGCCCCGGTTTTCCGTTCCGGTAGAGAAGCCATACGCCCGCCGCCGCGCAAAGAAGCGTCAGCACCGTAAACACCGCAGAGGCCACCCTGAAATTATCGTACTCCACCCACAGAACCGCCGGTACCGCCGAAAGCGCAAAGAGCGCCCACATGCCAAAATACCCGGAAAGCAGCGCAAAGCCCGGACTCCTTTTTTCCGTCGATATGAAATTTGCAGGAATCATCCCGATACAAAAGGGGATGACCAAAAGCCAGAAAACCAAACTGATCACAGCCAGCATAAATACGCCTCTTTCTTTTCCTGATGCAGGACAACAGTCAGTAATACTATAGCATATACCTCTTTATTTTTCCACATTTCCGTGTACATCCCCGCCCAAACATGGTATAATGTGCGCGATGGCAGTGCGCAACGCTTTCGCCATTTCCTATAGAATAAAAAATCGTCGCTCGGCAGCGACGATTCAGAGAATGCTCCGCATTCTCCTTGAATGGTTTACGCTTTCGCCATTTCCTATAGAATAAAATAATGAGGTATCGCATGAAAAAAGTATATGTGATCGGCGCAGGCCCCGCGGGTCTGACCGCCGCTTACGAGCTGCTCAGGCAGGATAAAAAGAAAGAATACGAAGTCACGGTGCTGGAGGAATCCGACGCCATGGGCGGCATCTCCAAGACCGTCAACTATAAGGGAAACCGCATGGACATGGGCGGGCACCGCTTTTTCTCCAAAGTGCCGGAAGTCAATGCCTGGTGGGAGCACATGCTGCCCACGCAGGGAGCTCCCACCTACGACGATATCGTGCTGCACCGCGAGATGACGCTCTCTCCCGGCGGCCCCGACCCGGAAAAGGAAGACCGGGTGATGCTGCGCAGACACCGTGTGTCACGCATCTATTTTAACCAGAAATTTTTCGACTATCCGATTTCCTTAAAGCCGGAAACCTTTATCAACATGGGATTTCTTGCCACCATGCAGGCGGGCGTAAGCTATCTGGCCTCCATGCTTCACAAGCGGCCGGAGAACTCCTTGGAGGATTTTTATGTAAACCGGTTTGGAAAAAAGCTGTATTCCATGTTCTTTGAAAATTATACGGAAAATCTATGGGGGAGACACCCTTCCGAAATCGCTCCCGACTGGGGCGCCCAGCGGGCAAAGGGGCTTTCCATTGCCGCCATTTTGAAGGACGTTTTCTCAAAAATGCTGCCCGGAAAGAAAAACCGTGAGGTGGAGACATCCCTGATCGAAGAGTTCAGTTATCCCAAGCTCGGTCCCGGCCAGCTCTGGGAAGTGACCGCGGACAGAATCAGGGAGCTCGGCGGAGAAATCCTCTGCCACAGCAAAGCGGTAAGGCTCCACAAAGACGAAAATAACCGCCTTACCTCTATCACCTATGAAACGCCGGAAGGCGAAGTGACTGCAGCGGGCGACATTTTCATTTCTTCCATGCCCGTGAAGGATCTTGTGGCAGGACTAAACGACGTGCCGAAAGCCGAAGCTGCGATTGCCGCCGGACTTCCCTACCGCGACTACATGACCGTGGGACTCCTGCTGCCGAAGCTGAACCTGAAAAATAAAACGAATCTGAAAACCATCAACAACATTGTGCCGGACTGCTGGATTTATGTGCATGACAGAACCGTCCGGCTGGGGCGGTTTCAGATCTACAACAACTGGTCCCCCTATATGGTGCGCGACCTGGAGCACACGGTATGGATCGGTCTGGAATATTTTGTTTCCGAAGGGGACAGATACTGGACCATGTCAGACGAAGCGTTTACCCGTTTTGCGGTGGACGAGATCGTCAGAATGGGGCTGATCGATAAGCCCTCCGACGTGATGGACTCCCATGTGGAGCGGGTGAAAAAAGCGTATCCCGCCTACTTTGACACCTATAAGGATATGGACAGGCTGACCGACTACCTGAAATCCATCGACAATCTCTACTGTGTTGGCAGAAATGGCCAGCACCGTTACAACAACATCGACCACTCCATGATGACCTCCTTCGAAACCGTGAAAAATATTTTAGGCGGCATTTCCTCCAAGGATAACATCTGGAACGTCAACACGGAAAAGACTTACCATGAGGAAGTGCAGAAGGAAACGCCGGCGGACCAGATCGAGGTCGATTAGCCCTCCGTGCGCGGCCACCGCCGCTCTCCGGGGCTGGCGCGGCATGGAACCGTCGGATTTTCCGCATCAGCCGCCGTGGCTCTGCATCCGCTGTATCACGGCGCTTAACAGCGCCAGAATCGCCGTATAGGCAGCCATTTCGAATAGGTAACGTGTGTTATGAACAGATTGCAGATAGTACCAGGGCGGGAGCAGCAGCTTTCCCGCCCTGAAATTTTGCAGATTCAGAAAAACGGGACACAACGCCAGCATCGCCGCCAGAAGCGGCAGAAAAAGCATGCCAAGTCTCCGGGGCGTGCGGCACAGCATCCGCAGCAGATTGGCAAAAGCCAGCACACAGACCGCAAAGACCGCACAGCA
>CAMWJF010000089.1 GCA_947174505.1 uncultured Lachnospiraceae bacterium | reverse complement strand
GAGCGGCAATCAAAGAGGATGGCAGTTTGTGGATGTGGGGACGAAATAAGTATGGGGAGGTTGGTAACAAAACCAAGGAGGAACAGCTTACTCCGGTCAAAATATTGGAGCATGTAGCAGATGTGAGGATATACGACGCTAATTCTACGGCGTATACAGCAGCGATTACAGAGGATGGTAGTCTGTATATGTGGGGAGATAACACAGGAGGACGAATAGGAAACGGAAGATTCGGAAATGAAGAAGCGCGGCAGCTTACGCCTTATAAAGTCATGGATCAGGTGAAAGATGTGTATCTCAATAGCAACAGCAGTGCAGCCATTATGAAAGATAACAGTCTGTGGATGTGGGGGGCTCATCCCGGTGGCGATGGGTACAGAGTTAAACCTGTCAAGGTGATGGATCAGGTGAAGGATTTTGGCTGGTCTGACTCTGCGAGTCCTTCTGCACTTAAGCAGGATGGGAGCCTGTGGGTGTGGGGAAACAATTATCAAGGGCAGCTTGGCATTGGCAAGGCGGAGCCTGGAAAGGTGAAAGAGCCGATCAAGCTGATGGACAGTGGTGTTAGGGAATGCGTATTATTTGATTTTTATAGTTATAATAGTAGCGGTTCGTTGGGGAGGGGCGTGATCAAAGAGGATGGCAGTCTGTGGCTGTGGGGAATTAACTATAATGGATGGGTCGGTAATGGCACCGATACATGGGCAGATAATAGCACCAGGAATGTGCAGAATGTGCCATACAAAGTGCTGGATGGGGTGAAGGAGTGTGAGGAAGATTGCGGGACGATGTATGCAATCAAAGAAGATGGGAGCCTGTGGGCGTGGGGGCTTAATATGTATGGAAAGGTAGGAAACGGCAGTACGGGTGGTAATCAACTGGTCCCATATCAGGTGATGCCTCCTGATGATATAGGAATCGTCTCCGAAGCTGCCTGCGCGTACGAGGTGTCTTGGGGCGCGGCTGCCACTGTCGCACTTACGGCGCAGACAGCCGATCTTGGCTCTCCGGCGCAGTTTTCCGGGCTGCTGGCGAATGAAATCTATAACTTTTATGCAGTAAAGACGAGAAAAGAAAAGAATGTGCTATCACCCGATAATCTGCTTTACTTAGGGCAGTACACTACGGACGGAAGCGGGGCTTTGAGCGTGCCTTATGAGCTACGTGAGGCGTCTGAGACGCCGGAATTATTTGTCGTTTCCATGACGCGCAAAGACATAGCTGACGCGCAGATAACCGTTCCCGACCTGCCCTATGACGGAAGCGGGCATGTGGTGGAGGCCGATGTCTTCCTTGACGGTGAAACCTTGAAAGAGGGTGTAGATTATGAGATATACGGAACCTGTCTGGTGACGGAACCCGGCGAGTACCATGTGGAGATCAGGGGAACCGGGGAGTATGGCGGTGCAGTAGATGTGACATTCCATGTGAAAAAGGACGGGGAAAGCGATCCGGATGAAGATCTTGGCGATATTCCCGGAGGTCCGGGTGACGATCCGAATCTGGACAGAAACGATGTGCTCCCGGAGGATGTTCCTGCGGACGGCGTGATCCCTGACGGGATATGGATTGCCGGACTGGATAAGGGCGGCTATCCATATACGGGCGCTGCTATTAAGCCTGCGATTCGGGTTTATGATGGAAAAATCCTGCTGACGGAAAAGACAGATTATACCATTTCCTATAGGAATCATACGAAAGCGAACGACGCCGCTGTGGAGAAGACGGCGCCTACGGTCACCGTGACAGGAAAAGGCAATTATTCTGGCAAGGATACGGCGGTTTATAGAATTCTGCCGTTGGACATAAACGGGGAGGCATTCGGAGCGGACGATATGACGCTGGCATATAACAATAAGGCACAGAAACCCATACCGGCGCTCTGGTGGGACAGCAAAAAACTGAAGAACAAGACAGATTATACCGTCACCTATTACAACGCGGCGGGCACCAGTCTGGACGCACTCAAGGAAGCGGGGGATTATGAGATCGAGCTGGCAGGGACAGGCAACTTTACAGGAAAGCGCCGGATTGCTCTGCAAGTGACCGCAGATTTGAAGCTGATGAGCAGGATGAGCGTGGCAAAGATTCCGAACCAGACGTATCTGGACTACAAGGGCGGGCAGGTTACCCCAGCAGTCACGGTGAAAGACGGAAAGACCGTGCTGACCGAGGGAATACATTATACGGTAAGCTACAGCAACCATACGAAGATCGGAACCGGCTATGCCGTGGTGAAGGGTCTGGAAGCGGGAGGATACAGCGGCACGAAGCGGGTTTCCTTCAAGATCACGGGCGTCTCCATTTCCAAGGCGACGGTAAGCGGGCTGGCAGGACAGACCTTTGTCTACGGCGGCACGGATATTGTGCCCGCGCTGAAGCTGTCGTTGAAATCCGGCAGTGAGACGCAAACCCTGACGGAGGAGTATTACAGCGTTAGCTGGCAGAAAAACCGGAATGTCGGCACTGCCACGGTGATCTTTACCGGAAACCAGAAGAAAGGCTATACCGGTACAGTCAAAAAGACGTTTAAAATCCAGGCGTTCAATATCGCCGGGAATGCGGAGGGGCGTTTCCAGGCGGAACTGGAAGAGAAGGCGGCGCCTTATGCCAAAGGCGGGAGCAGGCCGAAACTTAAGGTCACCTTCAAAAAGGCTGACGGGACTGTGGAGACTCTACAGGAGGGGAAGGACTATACGCTGGTCTGCACGAACAATAAAGCGGTTAACGACGGGAATAATGCCAGAAAGCTGCCCACAGCGACGGTGAAGGGAAAGGGAAATTTCACAGGAACCTTCGCACAGAAGCTGAACTATACGATCACAACGCAGGATATCGGCAAGCTGTCCATGACCGCCTCTGATAAGACCTACCAGAATAAGAGAAATATTTTTTCAACCAAAGTTTCCGTTACGGATTTGGACGGCAAAACCCTGAAGGCGGGAACGGATTATGAAAAGCAATTTACTTATACATATAAGGAAACCGTGACGCTGGACGATGGCACCGTGAGGGAGGCAGGAACAGCAGTAGATAAAAATGATATTATTCCGGCCGGAGCGGTGCTTGAGGTGGGTGTTACCGGGAAAGGGAATTATACGGGAACGTTGAAAGGTACGTATCGGATATCACAGGCGTCCATATCCACCGCACAGGTGACCATTCCGGTGCAGACATATACGGGGAGACGTGTCACTCCTGGTAAGAGTGTGATCAGTGTCAAAGTGAAAGGTAAACCGATCGATTCGTCACAATATAAGATTGTAAGCTATCAAGATAATGTTAAGAAAGGAAATGCCAGCGTGACGATCCGAGGAGTTGACAATTACGGCGGTGTGAAAACGGTTAAATTTAAGATACGGGCAAAAGGCTTCCTGTGGTGGTGGAGATAACTGGCGGACAGAATATGCACGTGGATGTGTCTGTGAAAACGGATGCTTCCACGTCTTTTCTTTTTGTTTTGTTTTCGGCTAAGATATGGTAATATGATAAAAAACAAACTGATAAAGTTATAAAGACAGGGGTATAAAAAGGGGATCGTATATGGACAGTTATTCATTACAGCCGCAAAACCATAACAGAAACACCTTCGGACCTCCGGCGCAGCTATATCTGCCGCCGCAGAACCATAAAAAGACGGCGCTGATCGTTGCATTGTGTGTGGCGGCTGTGGTTTTGGCGGCTGTTTTGGGCGGGGTGTTTTATCATACGCATTCGGCGGCCTACAGGGTTCGGAAGGGCTTTCTGAATCTGATGCGGGAGACGGAGGAGATGAGGAATCCGCTTGCGGAAAAGATCGGGGCGGATGAGGTCAGACGGATGCTTGTGGAGGAAGGCGCGCATCTGGACACCAGAATGAATGTCACTACGGATACTTTTCTCGGGCAGATTACGCTTGGGGTGGACACGGACTGCGAGATTGACAGGCGGGAAAAGGAGATGGCGGCTTCCACAAGCGTCAGTGTGATGAACTATGAGCTGGCCAGTCTGGAAATGTATGGGGACAGGGAAAATCTGTGCTTTTCGATTCCTGAACTTTATCTGGAAAACATTTATATCGAAAATGAAAATGTACTTGACCAGTATAACCATTCCATGTGGGCGGAGGTTTTCGGGAAAGCGGCGGGCGACGATTTTTCCATTGATCTGTTCCCGGAGGCGTGGCTTTTTGGGGATGAGGAAGGCGTGGGAAAGGCTTTTATCAAAGAGTATGCCGATGAAATCGCGGAGTGCAGGCGGCATATGACCATAGAGAAGGCTGGAAAGGAGCTTTATCGGGTCAGCTTCGACGAATTGTATTTCAATGAACTTGTCAGACAGTTTCTATATGATTATGTGGATTTCTCCAAGGTGGGCCGGGAGGATGCCATGGGGATGTTAAGCTACTTTGATGTGATTTCCAATGTGGATGAAATCAGCTTTCTTCTGGAGATAAACGGTGCGAACCGAATCGAGAGCATCCGTGTGGAGGAGCCGCTTTCCCTCTGCGGCGGCAGGATACGGCTCTCGGGTGATATCTATTTTCTGGGGGAAAAGCGGGGTATAGAGAAAATGCAGGGAATGCTTGAGGTGAAAAGCGGGCGGCAGGAAGAGAAGAAAATGACTGAGATTGTCTGGCAGACAACGCAGAGCCTGGAGCTGGACGATTACCAGATGGAGACAGATATCAAGTGCAGTTTTATGGAGAATGGGCAGACACAGAACTGGAGATTTGGCTGTGACTTGGAGTGTGATGGCAGAAAGAACAGCTTTGACGGGAAAATTTCCATGAAAGATGCGGCGGACGGATTTGAGGTGGTTTTGGAGGCATCGGGTGGCTTTTCCCATATTACGAAGGGGGAAAGCTTTGATCTGGAGCTTGATGAGGTTCTGCTGTATGCGGACGGCGAAGAGCTTGTACTGGTCAGGGGGGATGTCGGTCTGTCGCCGTTAAAAAGAAGTGTAAGGCAGAACGTGAAGGCAAAAACAGCATTTTTTGAGCTGTCGGAGTATGAATGGAATTCGATTTTCGACAGGGTATACAGGAATTACGAGTATCTTCTCGAATCCATGTATGGCATGTATTGGTAACAGAGTGAAAAGAACTTCTAAAGCGCAGCACAGAGGCTGTTTCGCCAAGAGGTTCTAAGAGTTGCAGAGTGCGAAAGGGGCGGCGTTATGGAAGGCAATGACAAAGAAATGATTGAGGAGATCATGCGGCATCTGGATGCGGAATCTCAGCATGGCGTGTATCGCATGAGTATTACCTTTGACGGTGAGAGCGAGGAGGCGAAGAACGTATCCCACGAATGCTGCAACATGTACGGCAGACCGGCCTCGGAGACGGTGGGGCTTTTGGATATGTATACGGATATGAACGCGGGGGAGCCTGACAGGGGGTAGAGTATGGCAAAAAAAGAAAAACTCCCTTTAGGAATCGAGAACTTTGAGGAAATGCGCACAAGGGACTACTACTATGTAGATAAAACGGGACTGATCAGGACCCTTCTGGAAAATCCCGGAAAAGTAAATCTGTTCACGCGGCCGAGACGTTTCGGTAAAACCCTGACGATGAGCACCCTGAAATACTTTTTTGAAGTGGGGAGGGAAGGCACACTTTTTGACGGGCTTGAGATTTCCCAGGAAAAAGATCTCTGTAAAGAGTTTATGGGGAAGTTTCCGGTCATATCCGTCACGCTAAAAGGGGCAACCGGGACAAACTTTGCAGAAGCCAGGTCAATGGTCCGAAGGGCAATCGGGAATGAGGCGATGCGGTTTCAATTTCTGTTGGAGAGTGAGCGCCTGACGAAGATGGAACAGAGCCTGTATGAATCGGTGGTCAATATAGATAAGACGGGCGCCTACACGATGTCTGATGAGCTGTTGAAGGACAGCTTACAGGTGCTGTCGCGGCTTTTGGAAAAGCATTATGGGAAGAAAGTGATCATGCTGATCGACGAGTACGATGTGCCTCTCGATAAGGCATACCAGTCGGGGTACTATGAGGAAATGGTGGAGCTGATCAGGACTCTTTTCGGAAACGCGCTAAAGACGAATGAAAGTCTGGACTTTGCTGTTTTGACAGGATGTTTAAGGATATCGAAGGAAAGCATTTTTACGGGACTTAATAATTTTAATGTATATACAGTAAAGGATGTGCATTATAATGAATATTTTGGCTTCTCGGACGGGGAAGTCAGGGAACTGCTGGAATATTATGGATTTATGGGAAAATACGATGCCATAAAGGAGTGGTATGACGGTTACCGTTTTGGGAAACTGGAGATATATTGCCCATGGGATGTGGTATGTTACTGCCATGCCCTGAAAATGGATGCATCTATGGTACCCCAGAATTACTGGGTAAATACGAGCAGTAATGGTATTGTCAGGAAACTGATAGAACAGGCGGATGAAGTGACCAGAAAAGAGACTGAGCTGCTGGTTAATGGAAGGAGTATTAAAAAGAAATTACGGCAGGAGCTGACTTACAGGGATATGGATTCCGATATTGACAACCTGTGGAGCATTCTTTTTACGACTGGCTATCTGACGCAGTGCGGGCAGGACGACGGCGGCCTGATAGAGTTAGTTATTCCGAACAGGGAGATTCAGTGGATCTTTGAAGAGCAGATCTGGGAATGGATGAAAAAGGATGTCCGAAAGGATTTACAGAAGCTGGAAAGCTTCTGTAAAGCATTTGAGGAAGGGAATACGGAAGCCATTGAAAGCGGCTTCAACTCATATTTACGCAAAACCATCAGTCTCCGCGACAACAGCGTCAGGAAGGATACCAAGGAGAACTTTTACCACGGGATCCTGCTTGGATTATTTGCTGGTATGGAAGGATGGCTGGTTCAGTCCAATGCCGAGTCCGGGGAGGGTTACAGCGATATCAGCATAGAAATCGGGGATAAGGATATCGGCATTGTTATTGAACTCAAATATGCGCAGAACGCCGCTTTTGATGAGGGGTGCAGGAAGGCATTGCAGCAGATCCGGGACAGGAATTACGAGGAAGATTTGCTTGATGACGGTATGAAGATAATTCGCAGATATGGAATAGCGTGTTATAAGAAACGGTGTAAGGTCGTTTCGGAGTAGCATTACACGTTTTTCAGAAAGCAATCAGGCGTAAATATGACCGATATTGATAAGATAAGAGTAATACAACTGTATGAGCCGCTTAATGGCAGGGAACTGGATTCGTGGTGTCAGTATTTTGAGGAAGTGATCGCAAAAATAACTTCTATGTGGACAAAACGGATTTCATACAGGGATGGTGTGAAGATGATGAATGCCTAGATGAACAGATATGAACAGATATGAACAGGACACATAATTTTACGCGGCTGGACTCTTGCAGTTTTGGGAAAAAATGTGTATAATTACTGTTGTGTGGTCGATTGCATACTTCGGCTAAGGAGGAATTCAATTATGAGTATTTTATTATTGGGCGGTTTTCTTGTGGTAGTGATCATTCCGGTGGTGATTTCCGTGGTATCGGCAGTCGTTTCGGGAATCGCATCCGCAGTAGAGGATGAGGAAGACTGAGTTTTGCGGATAAGGACGGATGCAGGGCAGATATCCGAAAGGATATGGAAATGCCGGACGCCGTCCGCGCTATGAATGGAAAAGCATATAGACAGTGAAAATGACAGGGAACACAGATTTAGGGATAGGGCAAGATTCCACGATGTGGGATTTTGCCTTTTTGAGACAGAGGAGGGAGCGGAAGTGGAATCCAAAAACTTTATCGAGCAGATCATAGATAAGGATCTTGCGGAAGGTGTCTACGACACCGTGCATACCAGATTCCCGCCCGAGCCCAACGGTTATCTGCATATCGGACATGCCAAGAGCATATTGCTTAATTACGGGCTTGCGTCCGAGTATGGCGGAAAGTTCAACATGCGTTTTGACGATACGAATCCCACCAAGGAAAAGAGTGAGTTTGTGGAGTCGATCAAAGCTGATGTAAAGTGGCTGGGAGCGGATTATGAGGAGAGGCTTTTCTTTGCGTCCGACTATTTTGACCAGATGTATGAAGGCGCGGTTAAGCTGATTAAAAAGGGGAAAGCTTATGTGTCGGACCTGACGGCGGAGGAGATGCGCGAGTACCGCGGGACGCTGACGGAGCCGGGACGGGATGATCCGAACAGAAACCGCAGTGTGGAGGAAAATCTGCGGCTTTTTGAGGAGATGAAGGAAGGAAAGTATGCGGACGGGGAGAAAACCCTTCGCGCAAAAATTGACATGTCCTCGCCGAACATCAATATGCGCGACCCGATTCTGTACCGTGTGGCGCATTTGTCCCACCAGAATACGGGGGATAAATGGTGCATTTATCCGATGTATGATTATGCGCATCCCATAGAGGACGCGATCGAGGGGATTACCCACTCTATCTGCACGCTGGAGTTTGAGGATCACAGGCCGCTTTATAACTGGGTGGTGACGGAGCTGGAGTACCCGCATCCGCCCAAGCAGATCGAGTTCGCGAAAATGTACCTGACCAATGTGGTCACAGGAAAGAGATATATTAAAAAGCTGGTGGAGGACGGTATCGTGGACGGCTGGGATGACCCAAGGCTGGTGTCCATCGCCGCGCTTCGGAGACGCGGTTTCACGCCTGAGTCCATCCGCCTCTTTGTGGAGCTGTGCGGGGTGTCCAAGGCAAACTCCTCAGCGGAATATTCTATGCTGGAGTATTGCATCCGGGAGGATTTGAAGATGAAACGCCCCCGGATCATGGCGGTGACTGATCCTGTTAAGCTGATTATAGACAATTACCCTGAGGGAGAGACAGAGTGGCTTCCCGTGGTGAACAATCCGGAGAATGAATCTCTCGGTTCCCGGGAGGTGCCCTTTAGCAGGGAGCTTTATATTGAAAGAGAAGATTTCATGGAGGAGCCGCCGAAGAAATATTTCCGGCTTTTCCCGGGCAATGAGGTTCGGCTTATGGGTGCGTACTTCGTGAAGTGCGTAAGCTACGAGAAGGATGAGGCAGGAAAGGTGACGACGGTGCATTGTACCTACGATCCGGCGTCCAGAGGGGGAAACAGCCCCGATGGCCGTAAGGTAAAGGGGACGATCCACTGGGTATCCGCGGCGGAGTCCGTGAAAGTCGAAATCAGGCTTTATGAGAACATCATTGACGAGGAGAAAGGCGTTTACAATGAAGACGGCAGCCTGAACCTGAATCCCAATTCCCTGACTGTTTTAAGGGAATGCCGCATTGAACCGTCGGTGAAGGATGCGAAGGCATATGAGAGTTTCCAGTTTGTCAGACAGGGCTTTTTCTGTGTGGATTGCAGGGATTCCAAGCCGGAAAACCTTGTTTTTAACAGAATTGTTTCCCTTAAAAGCTCCTACGTCTTGCCGAAACAGGAGAATTAGGGTAAAATATACACGTAGGCAATGAGCAGTGCGCAGACAGAGGATAAGCAGGGAGGGGAGCTTGCTCACCGAAATGTTTATCCGAATGGATGCATAGGGCGAAAGCCCGTGAACGAGATGAAGCGAAGCGGAATCGAGTTAGCACTGCGGAGTAAAGCGCAGACAGAGGATAAGCAGGGAGGGGAGCTTGCTCACCGAAATGTTTATCCGA
>CAMWJF010000088.1 GCA_947174505.1 uncultured Lachnospiraceae bacterium | reverse complement strand
TTACTGTTTATTTGTCAAGGTCCGCGGAGTAAATCCCTTCGGGATTAACTCCTGAGAATGCTTCGCATTCCTCCTGCCGATGTGCTTTTATTACTGCCCTGCACAAGCGACTTTCATATAATAGCAGAAGAATTATTGGATGTCAACGGGTTTTTAGGAATTTTTTTGAAATTTTTTTTAGAAATTTTTTCGTGAAAAGTCAAAGCACATAAATTCCGAAATAAATCAGCGCTTTATAGGAAAAATATGCAAGCAGACAGGCTTCCGCAGCACCCATTACCGCGCCCAGCAGTTTGTTGATACCGCTTACAATAGAAATGCTGCCGACCGCCAGCAGCGGTGCAAAAATCAGGCGGCACAGTTTAAAGAGAATCCCAAGCAGAACCAGCGCAATAATACATGCTGTCAGAATATGCGTTGATTTGCTCATCGCACTGGTGACAGCAAGAAAAACCAGCGCCACACACATCAGAGAAATCACGCCTGACAAAAGGTTGACAATTTCCTGCATCATACCACAGGCATACCCTCCCCGTACTCTCCATATGAATAGTAAAAGCACAATCGCCGCAAAGGCGCACATAACCAATTCCTGTCTCATCTCAATATCAACCTGATTTATCTCAATTCTATCGTATCAATGGATTCCGGCGTCACCACCATATAAGTGTAGGACGCGCTCTGCGGTATCAGCATCAACGCTGTTTTGTTAAATTTCCCGGCATATTTCTCCATCCCTCTGCTGTTATAGATCAGGCAGTCGGATTCATTATAAATAATGATCTGGTCCCCGTGGAACAAAATATCCCTGCATTCTATATCATACGCAATAGAGCACACAGAGTCGCCCGACTTATGGTACACATCCAGCCGGTATCTGCTGCCGCCCTCCCTGCTGTTAAAGACCAGCCCCACATATTCGCTCCCGTAATAAACGCCCCGCACCTCTTCATCAAGCAGCTTCTCCGCTATGCTGACAGGCTTCTGCGCGCCGCCAAAAAACATAATTCTGTCATCGGACACTGCAAAAAGAGAGCGGTTATCAAGAAAGCGCGCAAATGGCACTACCGTATCTATGTAATCATAGCCACTCACATAATTATCCGTATTGTTCTGACCTACCGCGCCAAAATTATAAAAAGCCACACTGGACTTCATATGTCCGCTGTCCACATACAGATAAGAGACACACACAAGTTCCCCGCTTGGCGAAATAGATACTTCCGCCGGGTAGCCGCTTTCCTTCATGGTCGTTCGAAAACGCACCAGCTCCTTCCCTTTCGCATCATACAGACAGATTAAAGTGACATTTGTGTCATCCAACACTGCCGCCACCACACCGCCTGCGGACACACAAAAATCGCGTACCGGCCGGTTGGTCGTGATATTGCCCAGCACGGACTCTGTGTTCATCACATAAATTTCCCTACCGTTATAATCCCCAACCGCCACCACGTTCTGATTGATGTCCACCATGGGATTCTGCATTTCAAAAGTCTGATTCCACACTGCATTGCCTTTTGTGTCCATACAGCTGATTCCATCCTTACTATATGTAAGAAGGTGTGACGCAAAGGGCATCATCTGCGCATCGGACGAAATCCCGATTTCCACGTTTGAAAGCTCCACGCTTTCTGTATAAACCTTATTCTGCCATTGTATAAAAGCTACCGCACCCAAAGCAGCAAGCAGCATCAGCACCAGAGTCACCCTGTAAAGCACGGTAAACTTATGACTCTTGATCTTTTCCCGATAGCTGATTCTGGGTTGCTTTTGCTCATTGTCCCGCTTTTCTTTTTTTCTGAAATACTCCCTGATATTTGCCATCTGCCGTATCCTTAAAATCCAGTTACAACTGCAGCGCACACCCACAAAGCTTTCGGTTTTCCTCGTTCAAGGGCTGTCTCCGCACTGCTCACTGCCAACGCGTACATTATACCACAGCGCTATTTACTTTTCTACGGCAGGATTATTCTTTGCCCGGAGTGGATTTTGTCGGGGTCTGAAATCTGGTTCACTTCACAGATTTTTTCCACACGGGAAATGTCCCCGTAAATCTTCTGGCTGATTGTGTAAAGCGTGTCCCCCTGCTCTACCTCGTAATATCTGGTTACACTCCTGGAAAGTGCTTCCTCGTTTTCCTCCTCGCTCTCCTGCGCCGGATTTTTCTCAACTGTTTGCTCAGAAATCTCCTGCGTTGATTTTAAAATACCTTCCTCCTGTTCCTCTTTCTCTGCCGGATTTTCAGTGGCAGAATCACTGTCAGAACTGTCTATTCCGCCGGTGTCTGTATCCTGTGACTGGTTGTCTGCCGCCGTATCGGAATCCGCGTCCTGTTCACGGTCATCTGCCCTCCCGTCGAAATCCACATCCTCCGCCGCCCTGTCATCCTGCTCCTTATCTCCGAACATATCCGTCACCCGCTCGACCACAATCTCCCTATCCCCTGCCGGAGCCTGCGTCTGCTCTACCGCTGTCCCATCTGTGTCCGCCTCCTGATTTTCTATAGCAAAGAAAACCTCCTTCGCAGAACGGTTCAGATCCTCCATCTTGTCATAACTGTCGGTAGAGGTGATTACAATAGCCACAAGCACCACCAGAATCAGGCACAGTTGTACAGACATGACTCCATGCGGCGTGCGTTTCTTCTCCTCCTTAGGAAACGGTGCAGAAGCAGGCAGCATCTCCTGCCCATCGCTTTTTTCCGCAATCCGCTTCTTGAACGTACTGCCTGTCCACTCCAGCAGGTAATTCTGCATCGCTTCATTATTATCATAAAAAACCTGAAAGCCGGTTGCCCTGCATTCACCGTCAGATTCCCGCACGAGAAACACCGGCCCCGCCTGCGTAAGGCGGCATACCAGCTCGGAAAGCGGCTCATACGCCATAAACGCGGCTATCCCTTGGTCTCGGCCCGCCCCGTAAACATAGAGCTTCCTGCCGTTATCCTGACGGGATCCGTAAAAATAAATTTCGGACAGCTCCAGTGAATCTGACTCACGCCTTAAATACGACAGGACATATTCTTCCACGTAAATTTGATACTTTTTCTTTCTCTCATCTCTCCCAACAACTGCCGAACCGGATTCCATCTTTTCCCCCTGCGCCTGTTATTTGTTTTCTTTTTGTGGCGAGTATACCATATCCTTCCCAAAAAAAATGGCGTAAGGCGCGGTGACTGACACTCTGTAGAAAAGCAGCCGAAAATGTTTCGCATTTCTCAATTCTGCCCATGCATGAAAAATACCGCCATGTTTTCCACACGACGGCATTTTATCCAAATCTTATTTTATAATTCTGCAGGCAGAATTGTCTTCATCCCCGGTTTATACAAACTGGTATATGGTCTCCGCTTCGTAATCCTTTCCCGGCCCAAACACCGCCTGCGGGAAATTAGGGTGATGGATGTTGTCAGGAAAATAATGTGTCTCCAGACAGAATCCCGTGCGGGGTGCGTAGTGTACACCGCCCTTTCCGCTCTGCTCGGCGATACAGTTCCCGGCATAAAACTGCATACCGGGCAGATTGGTAAACACCTTCATCCTGCGGCCGCTCTCCACATCCTCAGCCTCCGCTGCCTCCCGCATCGTGCCGTCAGCGCCGTCAATCACAAAGTTATGATCATAACCCTGCACCAGTTTAAGCTGTTCATGATCAGTGCCAATCTCCTTGCCAATCTGTTTCATTTCAGTGAAATCTAAAGGCGTACCCGCCACTGGCGCAATCTCTCCCGTCGGAATCGCTCCCGGAAGTACCGGCGTATAGTTGGCTGCATGCAGCCGCAGGAACTGTCCCTCGATGCTGCCGGAATCATGCCCTGCCAGATTGAAATAGGTATGGTTGGTCAAATTGAGCAGCGTTTCCATATCAGAAATCGCATGGTATTTAAGTTTTAACTCATTGTTATCTGTAAGGGTATAAATCATGGTGATCTTTTTATTGCCCGGAAAACCCAGATCGCCATCCTTACCCTCAATCGTAAGTTTCAGGCTGTCCCCTTCCTCCTCCGGCATCCAAAGGCCCTTATGGTATCCGCCGTCCATATCGCTGTGCAGATTGTTCGGCCCATCATTCACGGGCAAGTGATACTCTTCCCCGTTCAAAGTGAAAGCCGCCCCTCCAACGCGGTTCGCATTCGGCCCTATGGTCACGCCAAAAAAGCTGGGATTGGAAAAATAATCCTCCGCCTTATCAAAGCCCAGAACCACATCCGCAAGCTCTCCGTTTTTATCCGGCACCATAAGGCTCACCACCGCCGCGCCGAAATTCGTAATCTTCGCCACCATGCCGTTCCTGTTCTTCAGGGTATACAGGTAAATCTCTTCCCCCGTCTTCATTGTCCCGAACTTCTCTTTTATAATCCCCACTTCCCATACCCTCCTTCATCTATGTTTCATTTTCTCTCCATTCCGAAGCGTCACAAATTCTAACTGAACTCGTTCAGTTAGTTGAACTAAATTGCTAATCAGAAAATTTATTTAACCTTAATTGCCGCCGCAACTGTTTCCGCCATAAAACCCTGTAAAGCACCCGGCCGCTCACAGCTCCACCCGGCCCTCCAGAGCCCGCAGAAGGGTCACTTCGTCGATATATTCCAGATCGCCTCCTACCGGTACGCCACTGGCGATTCTCGTAACCTTAATTCCTGTAGGTTTGATCAGCTTGCTGATATACATCGCCGTGGTCTCGCCCTCCAGACTGGAATTAGTCGCAATAATCACCTCCGTGACGTCACCCTCCAGCCGTTTCATCAGTTCCTTTAGCCTGATATCTCCCGGCCCGATTCCCAGCATGGGAGAGATCGCACCGTGCAGCACATGATAAACGCCCGTATATTTTCCCGTTTTTTCATAAGCCGCCAGATCTCTCGCATTCTCCACCACCATAATGACGCTGTGATCTCTGTTTGCATTTGCACAGACCGGACAAATCTCCTTATCCGTCAGGGTAAAACACTCCTGACAATAACGGACATTCTCTTTGGCCTCCACAATCGTCTTTGCAAGGCGCTCCACCCGCGACTGCGACATATTAATCAGGTGAAAGGCAAGACGCTGCGCCGACTTATGTCCAATCCCCGGCAGGCCCGCCAACTCCTCTATCAGTTTATTGATATGTCCGCTGTAAAGTTCCATGTCAGAAAAATCTCAACCTTTCATCAGGCATTCCCTTTTATGATAATGACACTCCGTCTCAATGGGCACTCAGAACGGCAGTCCCCCGCCAAGACCTAACCCTCCGGTCATCTTGTTCATCGCTTCGGCGTTCGCCTCCTCCGCCATGCGCAGCGCCTCATTTGCCGCCGCCATCACCAGATCCTCCAGCATTTCGATGTCATCCGGGTCCACTACCTCCTCGGAAAGCTTCACCTTAGTCACCTCCCGCTTACCCGTCACGGTAACTTCCACTGCACCGCCGCCCGCCTTTGCCGTAAACTCTTTGGTTTCAAGCTCTTTCTGGCTCTCCTCCATCTGGCGCTGCATCCTCTGCGCCTGCTTCATCAGATTGCTCATATTGCCGGGCATTCCACCGCCCGGAAAGCCGCCTCTTTTTGCCATTTTTCCTATTTCCCTTTCTTTTATTTTCCCCATGTTCTATACAGAGAATGCCTCTTTTCAGGCATTCTCCCGAGCGAAGCATAGAGCTTCCAAGTCA
Organism: uncultured Lachnospiraceae bacterium; assembly: GCA_947174505.1. GTDB lineage: Bacteria > Bacillota > Clostridia > Lachnospirales > Lachnospiraceae > UBA3282. Next base: position 4,034 of record CAMWJF010000088.1, on the reverse strand, counting down.
GCCTGCTGACTTTTCGATGCAGCCTTTGCTGCTGAGTTCTAGAAGTTCTTTTCGCTCTGTTCTTCCTCTATCTCCATATGGATTAACTGTGACAGGTCCACATAGTTCTGCTCGAAAGTTTCCCTGTCCGGCACCGTCTGTACCGTCACGTCAATCTCCCGGCCTGTCATGTCCGCCAGCAGCTGCTCCAGCAGATCCTTATGACCCTCCTGCCGCAAAAAGTAATCGGAGGCCAGACCGTCCTCCACAACCATCATCAATCGGCTGTCCCCTCCCAGACTTAAGTGCGCATCTTTCAGATACTGCTTCATGGGCATATCCGCATTCGCCACAATATCCTGCCACCGCTCGACCGCCGCCTGCACATCCTCAGGGATCGCCTTCGGCAGGGGCGGGCGCTCCTTTGCCGGAACGGGCGCAGAAACGCTTTCTCCCACTCCTGTTCCCGCTGACGCGGCAGTCACAACGCCGTTTTCCAACTGTTCTTCTATCACTCTGACCCGCTCCGCCACGGAACCGATATCACGCTCCATATCAGGCCTGCAAAGCTTGATAAGCGCAATCTCAATTACGATTCTCTTCTGCGGTGCATATTTGATCTGTCCCGAAAGCTCTGAAAAAATGCGGATATAGCGCATAAGCGTTTCCGTCTCCAGCATCCCGGACTCTTCCTTTAACCGAAGCAGATTGTCGGAAGACACGTCTATGATATCCTCAATGTCATCGGAAGACTGTAGCAGCAACAGATTCCTTAAATACCATGTAAAGTCCGTCACAAACTGCGAAAGCTCCCGGCCCTGCATGACGATTTCTTCCAGAAGTCCAATACAGCCGGTCACCTCCCGGCCGATCACATGGCGCAGGAGCCTGCTGAACACCTCTGTGTCCACCGCGCCCAGCACATCGAGGGCTTTATCATAGGTCAGTTCCTGCCCGAAGTGAAAGGCAATACACTGATCCAGCAGACTCAGCGCGTCGCGCATGGAACCGTCTGCAGTCTTGGCGATATAGCGGAGCGCTTTCTCTTCCACCTGCACCTGTTCCTTTTCCATCAACTCCTGCAGCCTCCCTGCAATCGTCTCAATCGAAATCCTGCGGAAGTCATAACGCTGACATCGGGAAAGAATGGTAATCGGTATCTTGTGCACCTCGGTAGTCGCCAGAATAAAAATCACATAGGAGGGCGGCTCCTCCAGTGTTTTTAACAGCGCGTTAAAAGCGCCGATGGAAAGCATGTGTACCTCATCGATAATATAGACCTTAAACCGCCCCTCCGCCGGAGAGTAGGACACCTCCTCCACAATCTCACGGATATTGTCCACGCCGTTATTGGAGGCGGCATCAATCTCTATCACATTCATGCTGACGCCCGCCGCAATCGCCTTGCAGCTCGCGCATTCCCCGCAGGGGCTCCCCTCCGCGGGGTTCTCGCAGTTCACCGCCCGCGCAAATATTTTCGCTATGGAAGTTTTACCCGTACCCCTCGTTCCGCAGAACAGATACGCATGGCCGATGCGGTCTGCCTTAATCTGGTTCTGCAGGGTGGTGACGATATGTTCCTGCCCCTTTACGTCCTCAAAGCGGCCCGGGCGAAACTTCCGATACAGCGCTGTATATGACATAGATTAATCTCCGAAACTGATACCCACCATCTTTGCCTCCTGGACAATGGTGGCATCAGGTGATACCATTTTCAGCTTGCCCGCCACTTCCTCTAACGGCACTCTTACGATCTCCCTGTTCTTATAGCCTACCATGAAGCCGTACTCGCCCTGCAAAATCAGCTTGCCGGCCTCCGCGCCCAGTCTGGTAGCGAACACTCTGTCGTAAGGGCACGGACTTCCGCCGCGCTGTGTATGGCCCGGAACCGTAACACGCACATCCATGCCTGTCTTTTTCATAATTTTATCCGCAATATCATAAGAAACGGAAGGATACGGATAATTCTTCATCTTTTCCTTGAATTCCTTCTTGGAAAGTTTCGCATCTTCCTTGGAGATCGCTCCTTCCGCCACCGCCATGATAGTGAAGCGGGAACCTCTCGCCGCCCGCGCATTGATCGCCTTAACCACGCTGTTGATATCGTAAGGGATCTCAGGAATCAGAATGATATCCGCACCGCCCGCAATGCCGGCATTCAGCGTAAGCCAGCCAACCTTATGTCCCATAACTTCCACGATGAAGATACGCCCGTGGGAGGATGCCGTGGTATGAATACAGTCAATACAGTCCGTGGCAATGTTCACCGCGCTCTGGAAACCGAAAGTCATATCCGTCCCCCACAAGTCATTGTCTATCGTCTTGGGCAGCGTAATGACATTCAGCCCCTCCTCGCGGAGCATATTCGCGGTCTTATGGGTACCGTTGCCGCCCAGAATTACCATGCAGTCCAGTTTCAGCTTATAATAATTCTGTTTCATTGCCTCCACTTTATCCAAACCGTTCTCATCAGGCTCCCGCATCAGTTTAAAAGGAGTTCTGGAGCTGCCGAGAATGGTGCCGCCCTTCGTCAGAATGCCTGCGAAATCATGCCCTGTCAAAATTCGAAAATCCCCGTAAATCATGCCCTTATAGCCATCCAGAAAACCGTAAATCTCCACATCCTCGCTGCTGCAGGAAAGGCACTTCACCACGCCTCTCATAGCAGCGTTTAACGCCTGACAATCCCCACCACTGGTCAACATTCCGATTCTCTTCATTCCGCATCCTCCTTACTTGCTATACCCTCTACGCAAAAATTTTGTGAAGAATGCCCTATTGCATTCTCCATAGTGAGACTTTAGGTTTCTTCGTAAAACAGCCCGTACCGCAAGAAACCGAACGCTTCATCCCACACACTTCGTACATAATTATAGCTTATTTTTTATATGATCACAACTTCTATTTCACGGATTTTCCTCTTCCGCATCACCCTGCACGTCGTCGGTTTCCATCTGCAGCCCCGCCTCCTCCGCCGCCAGCCTTTCTTTACGCTGCCGCTTTTCGATTCTGTTTCTCTCTCGCAGCTCCTGAAAAAAAATCTTTAAAATCGACTGGCATTCCTCCTCCAAAATGCCCCTGCGCACAACCACCTGATGATTAAACTCCTGCATTTCCAGAATATTTAAAATCGAGCCGCCGCAGCCCGCCTTCGGATTCATGGCTCCAATCACCGTCTCCGTCACCCTGGCCTGCACAATCGCTCCGGCGCACATCTGACAAGGCTCCAGCGTCACATAGAGCGTACACTCCTCAAGCCGCCAGTCCTTCATCACCCGGCTCGCTTTATTGATCGCGGTAATCTCCGCATGAGCCAGTGTATTCCTGTCCGTATTGCGGCGGTTATATCCTCTGCCGATAATCCTGTCCCGATATACGATGACGCAGCCGATCGGCACTTCCCCGAGAGCATAGGCTTTTTTCGCCTGTTTTATGGCTTCTTTCATATATTTTTCATCCTGTGTCATGCCGTCCTCCATATGAGAGCCGCGGGCTACTCTGTCCGCGGCGGCGCTTTACTTTGTACCATTATAGTTTACCACATGTACCATATTCAGGACACCGAAAAAGATTTTTAGAAAAGATTTTAGAAAAAACAGTAGACAAGGATTTCATTTCAACTTATAATTTAATTCGTGTGGAGACGTATCGAAGTGGTCATAACGGGGCGCACTCGAAATGCGTTAGCCCTCCGGGGCACGAGGGTTCGAATCCCTCCGTCTCCGCTGAAAAGCCAGAGCCTTGCTTCTGGCTTTTTATCATATTATAAAAAATCCGATACCAAACAGGACAATTCCATACTTCACATCGGGTTCCTTATATCGGGCTTTATTCTGTCTCCCTTTACTTCCTGAAAATCTGACAGAAGCATTCTTGATTTCCCTGTTTAGGCAAAGCCTCCGGTCGGCACAGGAATTACAATTGTTATTATTCGATATCACGTTTTCATGGCACTCAAAAAAGAACTGTATAACAAGTGTAATTTTTTTCAAAAAGAAAACACGGAAATCAATTTTCAAAAAAGAGGAAATGTGATATTATGTAAACATGGTGAA
>CAMWJF010000087.1 GCA_947174505.1 uncultured Lachnospiraceae bacterium | reverse complement strand
GGGTGTGTTCGGGACTTGCACCCGTTAGAGCGCGCCCATGGCGCGCAAACAAAAAGAACCGGGAACCTGTTTTTAGGTTCCCGGCTGCGGTCTTTATTCATGCTCTTGATTCTGTAAGCACAATAGTTGCAAATCTTTTATAACGAATTTATAATTTCTGTTTCACTAAGCGTTTGCTTTAAAACATTCAGTTCTTGTAATTTTTTCTCGTAGATTTCCTCTAGTTCCTCCCTCTTAACTTTTGTATTATCATATTGAAACTGAATATTTTCAGGTAGTTCAATACCTTGTTTCTGATATTTATTTTCAATATCTTCCATGATTTTTCTTCTTCTTAAAATTCTATTTTGAATTTTCTCTATAGTATCTTCTGTGCGTGCTATTTTTTCTGATAAAGAAATTCCTTCATTTCGCTTTTTGTATCTTCGATTCTTTTTATCTGCTTTTTCAAGACCAATCACTTCATCAATAGCACTTTTATCAATTTGATTTTCATTCATTTTATTGTATGTATTTATAAACCCGTCCATAGAATACATATGAAATTCCTGATTAGTTTCTGTGATAAATTCTTTTCTAAGTTCTATTCTTGGCCCTATCGTCTTACCTTTGGTAATATTCCACCAATCTTCTTTTTGATCATGTGTAACATATACAACACCTACTCCATTCTCCTTCGCATATTTAATTATCTGCTTCCATATAATCAAATCTCCATAGGCATTATTGTCATCTTCCGAATTTTTCTTCTTTTTATCATCTTTGAAACCAGGCGGAATACTCTGTTTATATCTTTTCTCACCTTCTTCTTTTATTGCATTTAGTTCTTTATCATCAATCTGTGAACCAACTCTGCCATCAAAAATTGTCAAAATTTTATCCAATATCTCATCTTCATCTGCGTTAACCACTAACAAGTTTCGGTCTTTATTACTATCTAACCATTTAAACAAATACCTCTTTAATTCAGAAACTTCCTCATCGCTGGAAGTCAAACGTAAAGTTTCTACTGCTTTATTTGTGAAGTTTTCCATTTCCTTCTTAAATTGTTCATATCTTTGAACTGTTTCATATATGACCTCACAACGTTTACGCATATACTCATATGCCACTTGGTATGGAATCCATACTCTATCCTTAAAATTTTCAAAAGCAGCTAATAAAGATTTCCTTGTTTTTGCAGAATATCTATACAAATTCAGCAGTACATTAGTATCAAAAACAAAAACTGCCTTTTGCCATAATTCTTGTTTTTCTTTATTTGTTGGTTCTATAAATTCTTTGATCGTATTTTTCATATAACAGCCCTATCAATAAATAGCAAGTAATTCTAATCCAATATAATCTTCATTAACATCAATACTTTCAAATTCTTGCTTTTTTCCCGAAGCTATTTGTTTTCTTAACGCTCGATTTAGTCCTAAAAAATCTTTATAAATATCAAAAACCGGAAGTGGTTTATCTCTATAATATTTTCGGGATTCCAATCTTGCAATAATAGTTAACTCTTTTCCTTCATAATCTTCCAACTCATTATAGTCAATTAGCATATCTTCTTGTGATACTTTCCCTATTCCCATCCAGTAATCACAATCACCCCCCAATTCGCAAAATATAGGTATTTTTACTTTTGAATTTTTCAAAACAGAATTTATTAATTCCCGTTGATTATTATCTTCGTAATCTACTTGTGAAACAATCATATCTTTATATTGATCAATTAAATGAACCATATCAAATTGTTCAGGTATATAAATTTCACCAGTAACTTTAATGATGGAAGAAATTCTAACATCTTTAATTGAAATGCCTTGATTATCATCAACATAGTCGATAAAATCATCTCTCCTTTGTAGAAGTTTTTCAAAATTGGAGCATTCCAATAAATAGTTGGCTGATATATCTTCAATGTTATCCTTATCAATAACCCTTGTTTCTATATTTTTTCCTAAAATCAATGCCGAATACTGATCAACCTTCTTTTTATTAAAATATATTAAATCTCCAAACATTTATTTTCACCTCAATCTACATTACTTATCCTAAAGGGATATTCTGGTCTGTTTTTATTTTTTTGACCTCTTCAACAGAAAGACCGACAAATTCCGCAATCTTTTCAAGCGTTATTGTTCCATCTTCCAGCATTTTCTTTGCAACATTTATCATTCCTTCTTTCAATGTCTGATTCCTCATATCTTCCATAGCCCGGCACATAATCTCGATTCCCTCCTTGCTCTCTTTGAAAAATCTCACCCTGTCTGCCAGTGTCCCATAGTACATGTCCGCTGCGTCTGTGCAGGAGAAGTCATGCATTAACTTCCCGATTGGCGTATCTCCACGGTAAGCGCCATTTACATACAGTATGTGCGAACCGTCCTCAAATCTTTCCCCGGTTCCTAAAAAGCACCGCTCAATCGGATAGAGCGGCAGCCCTTTTCCCATTACGTCATTCTCTGTGATAAAGATTACCCACGTTTCCGGCAGCTTGTCGAAGTCCTCGCCTTTCTTCAAAAGGTTTGCGTCCATCATGCTGCTGTTGTACCTGGCTCTTTTTCTCCCGGCTCCTTTGTCGGAGCGCTGTACCTCCACATTCAGTTTTGCCCCTGTGCTGTCCGTAGCCAGGATATCCAGCCTCACCGAACGGTTCAGCAGGTTCTCCACAAATACCTGGGTGCGGACGTCCAGTACTTTTAAATCCGGCTTTTCCAGCACAATCTGCAATACCAGTTCTATGCTTGCCGTATCTCCCTCAAAACACTTTGTGAGGAAATCATCATCAAGCAGGCGAAAACCTCTTAGCCTCTGTAAATCTTCCTGATGTTTCTGGTCTATCTGTTCCGTCACTGTCAATCTTCCCACCTGCTTTCCCTTCTGTTTTCGTATCTCCATACTACCATAAACCTCCTGATTTTACAAGCCGGGAGCCAGCGCATTTCTGAATCCCGGCCTGTTTCCGTTATCGCTTTTTCACATCTGCTGTATCTCATTTTTCAGCATACGCTTGATTTTGTCACTCATGGTTTCCTTGCTGGTCTTGCTGAAATGAACCCTCACAATGTAGGTCGTCCGGCCAATCTTCTTCACCAGTGCAGGAGCGTCCTTAGTCGGTGCCGTGATGGTAGTGTCCTCTGTGATTTTCTCGCTGCTCATAAATTCTCCTTTTCATGCAATCAGATTTTGTTATCCCTTACTCACAATCTCTTTCGCCGCCGCTTTGGTCGCCCTGGCTCCTTCCTCCCGGAAATTCTTTCCGGAAAAGAGAACCGGCGCACACCGTTCCAGTATGCGGTCATAAATCCTTGCGTGGGCAAGGTCTGGCGGGTTCTTAATCTTTTCCAGTTTCAGGTTTGTCGTGACAATCAGCGGCTTCTTACTCCGATACCGGCTGTCAATGACGGTAAACATCTGCTCCATGGCATACTCGGTATTCCTTTCCACCCCTAAATCGTCAATGATAAGCAGGCTGTAATCGTCCAGGCTGGTGATAAAGGCCGCCCTGTCCTCGGCAAACACACCGGTCAGCCGGTTTAGGATAGACGGGAAATTTGTCATCAGTACTGGCACGTCACGGTCAAGCAGGGCATTGGCGATACAGCCTGCAAAAAAGGATTTCCCGGTTCCCACGTCACCAAAGAGCAGAAGGCCGGTATTGTCCCGGTACGCCTCCTTCCAATGTTCCACATAGGCGTGTGCCTTCTCCATGACGGGATTCTGACCGTTATCGTTGGCAAAAGTGTAATCATAAAGGTATCTGTCCTGAAGCCCCTGTGCCTTCCGGCGTTTGACACGCTTCATGCGTTCCCTCTGTTCCTCCATGGCTTTCCGTTCCTCCTGCGCTTTCTGCTGGCAGGGGCAGAGGCAGCGGGGCATGAAATAGCCGGAGCCTCCGAACCTCGGCACAACGGTCTGGCGGCTGCCACGACATTTCTTACAGTGAATCAGCCCGTCTGCCGGTTCTATGTATTCGTCCCCGGCAAGCTCCATATCCCCGGCGGCTCTGTCAATGGCCGCCCGGACTTCTGCGGTAATCTCTATCATATGGTTTCTCCTTCTTCTACGCTGTAATCACGGTTCCGGGCAGGCGGTTTCTCTTTCTTTTTGTCGGCATTCGCCCAACACCGGATTGTGGCGGCATGGTTTTTATATTCTTTTCCGCTAGATTTCATATACTCGGACAGCCGCTCAATGTACTGTTCCCAGAGGGTGGGGAGTTCCGTTTGGAGTTCTGCTAATTCTACAGAAGATAGAAATACATTCTGGTATCTCCCATAGGTGTGTGTCTTATCCCCCTCTCTATTCTCTATACTCTTATCTCTAATCTCTTTATCTCTATACTCTAATATAGGCGGACATTTGTCCACCCGGCCATTGGACGGACAAATGTCCGTTTCCCCGGACGGGAGCAGGTTCTGGCGTTTCAGCCTCATGCGCTCCTTTTTCTTCCGCTCCCCCTCGCTGGACGACTGGCCGATCAGCAGCTGGATATCGCTCATGTAATAGGCTCCGTCTGTCAGTATCTCCACAAGGCCAAACTCCTGGAATATCTTCAAAGCCCGCTCCACCGTGCCTACTTGATGTCGGGTAAAGGTGGCTATGGTCTGCACGGTATGGGGCAGATAGTCATTCAGCAGGAGTACGCCGTTGCTTTTCAGCGACATTAAATACATCTTGAGCAGGAGATTGGAGTATAGAAGGCCGTCCTGCATACTCTCCAGGATGACCATGGTTTCGCTGTTATAAAAATTCTCTTTCAGCTTGAGGTAATAAAATCGTCGATTCTCTGTCATTTTAGTTGCTCCTTTGGTTCAGAATGGTTTATTTCGGCTCTTGTACGCATTTTAAGGGGGCTTTTGGAGTGTCGGTGATAAAAAGTATTGCCTCCCCTCCGACACGCTCCGAAAGTGCTTGATTTACAAGGCTTTTTCCGCTCCTAAATGCGTAGAATCATGGTATCTTTTCCGCTGTCGTTCTGCCTCCTTCCTCCGGCGCACCCTGGCGGCACATTCCCTACAATATTTCGCCCGGTTGGAGCCAGGACGAAAAAGAGCGCCGCACTCGCTGCACCGCCTGTTTTCCAGCCGGTGGTAAAGGGCCGTTTCCAGCTGGTGGTCTAAAGGCAGCACCGCCGCACGGAACCAGCGGCAGAGCAGGGAGTAGGAAACGCTCTGGACACAGACGCACCCGTCCCCTTCATCAAGCACCATGCACTGGCCGTTGTCGTAGTTGCAGCACTCACGCACCAGCCGCCTCGCCCTGCGGTACTGCCGGTAGTCCATGGCCGGGATTCGCTCATGCTGCCTGTTTCCCATATCTCACCTTACAGCGGCACAAAGGCGGCTGCCCCTCCCTGAAAAGGAAAACCGGCTCCGGCACTTTCGCCCCCGTAGGCGCTGGCGGCGTGGGCGGCACGGGTATCTTTACGGTGATGGTGATTGTCATGGTGATAAACTGCTGTGTCATAATTCCTGTTCCTCCTTCTTTCTGGCCGGTTCATTTTCCGTCCTGGCCAACTGCTCCGCTGTCTTTTTCAGGTTCTCTACCGCCTTGATGTCCTCCCTCATGGATTTCATTTTCTGGTACTGTACCGATTTCTCCGCTTTCAGGCGGTCAGCCTCAGCCTGCCATTTTTTCGGGGTGACTTCTTCGCCGATAGCTTTCAGCTTTTCCAGATACCGGACGGCGGCCTCATATAACGCCAGTTCCGCACTGTGCTTCTGCTCAAACTGCTCCTTTTTCTTTCCCGGCTTCATCTTGTCGAACTGGCGGCGGGTTCCTTTGTTCCTCTCGTATTTCTCCCACATGGAGAGATGTTCGTCCAGCACTTTGATACGCCGCTCGGCGGTGACAATCTTCCCACGCAGGGCATAATATTCTTTGTTCATGGCAGCCACTTTTTCATAAAGTTGCTCCATGGAAGTGATGTTGTTGCCGTTCAGGAAATTGAACAGGGCGGCGCTTTCTTTCAGGTTCTTTATCTTCCCATACCGGGAGCCGGGTTTCCCCGCTGACAGCTGCACCTCATAAAGCTGCGCCATGATACTGTCTTTTCCTTCCGGTTTCCCCGCCTGCTCCTTTGTCCATTTGTAGAGCCGGGTAATCCGTGCCTTGATTTCCTTCAGCAGTTTATTGTCGGCAGCAATCTGGCGGTTGATATTTCCCTTCTCTGTGTCAATGCCTTTCCGCTCCATCTGGCTGGCAGCAACTCCCAGATGGATGGAAGGTATCTTGTCAATGCCCTGACGCTCGTAGGAGCGGTGGTCGATCCGTTCCGGCCTGCCCGCAGCCTCCAACGCTCTGTTGGCGTAGGCAGCCCAGGCAGCCCGCCACTTCTCTACATTTCCCTTGTCGTTCCAGTCGGTGGTGTCCTCCCGGCGGCTCTTCCAGCCACCTTTGCCGTTGGGGATTCTCTGGCCGTTTTCGTCCAGTTCGTAGACCTTCCGGCATTTCGCTCCCCACTGCCCGTCCTCTTTTAGCGGCCTGATGGTGAGCATGACATGGAAGTGGGGATTGCCGTCTTTTTTATCGTGGATAGAGAAATCCGCACACATACCGGCGGCAACAAAGGTATCACTGATAAAAGAGCGGGCAAGCCGTAATTGTTCCTCCCGGTTTAGTTCTACCGGCAGGGAAATCTCTATCTCACGGGAAAGCTGTGCGTCACGGGTCTTTTCAACCATCTCCACACTGTTCCAGAGAGTGCTGCGGTCTTGAAATTCCGGCGGGGCATGGGGCGGCAATATGATTTCAGAGTGGACTACGCCACGTTTCCGGGTGTAATCATGGGTAAGCCCGTCCCATTCGTTGGTCATTTTGGTTCCGCTCCGGTAAGCGGCAGCGCCCACGGCAGACTTGGCCTTGCTGCGCTTGATAATCTGGACGGGCATATGGAATATGGCTATGGCGGTTCGCCTCCTTTCGGGTGGGGATATATCGGCTTCGCTGGACAGGGCAGACGCAGAGCTGGTGTCCTTTCCGGCGGAGCATACAAGGGGTTTGGGGAGTGTAGCTCCCCATTGCGTCCAGAGGACGCCACGCCCCCGGCAGGGCGCACGCACCGGAACGGTGTATAAGTGCGCCGTTGGATTTTTAAGATTGCTGCATACCTTGGCTTTCAGGCTCGTTTTTCAGCAGCCGCACAACTTCCGGCAGGCAGGAAATGGCGGATAAAAATGCTTTGACTTCCTCGCCGGTCATGGCGGTAGCGGCAGGGAAGATACTTTCCAGAATTGCCCCATGCTCAATCAGGCGGCGTGTCCTGGCTTTCCGCTCTGCGTCCGTTTTCCGGTTCAGGAGAATCTTCTGGCGGTTCTCTAACTGGCGGATTTCTGTCTTTACTTTTTCCTGCTGGCTTTTCAGCTTGCCTATATCTGGCATTTGTAATCACCTCCTTTCGGGCGGCAAAAAAGACAGCCGTTTCCGGTTGCCTCGTGTAATAAAAAACTTTGTGTCTTTACATGAAGTGATTCCGTTCCCCTTTGCTGTCTGTATTCTCTGATAGCCACTTTTTATTTTCAATTTCGTATAAAGAGGGAGCATACACGCACCATATGATTAAGGCTTGCTGACAGTTAAAATACAAGGGAAGGGAGCTGACAGCATGATTAAATATGACCGGCTCTGGTCTACCCTCAAAGAGCGGGAGATCAGTCAGTACAGACTAATCAAGGATTTCGGCATAGATAAGGCACAGCTTCATCGGCTACGGAAAAACATGGTTGTCAAAACCATGATTCTCAACAACTTGTGCCGGATTCTAAACTGCCGTATTGAGGACATCATGGAGTATGTACCAGACGAAGATACGGACTAAAGGGGCAATGCAGATTTGGATTTGCGGAGCCTCTTTTTTGTTGCCTTCACCGTTCCTGTGCCGGTGACTTCTTGTCCGGGTAGAGTTTCCCGGCCATGACAGCGGCATGGTTCCTGATTCTGATTTCTCTCCGCTTCTCACTGGCTCTGGCGTTTTTGTAGCCCTCGTCAAAGAGGAAAAAGCGATACCGCTCTCCGGGGAATCCCACCGGGCTGTCACTGTTCAGGATATCCACCGTTACCATGTGCCTTGTTTCCGGCAGGAACCGCTCCATGCCTGCCAGGTCATGCCCCTGCAGAACCGGCTCCCTCTTCCCGGCTTTAGCGGCAGCAAGCCTCTGGCGGATAGAATGATCCCGCTTTTCGATAAAGGCGGCTCGGTTATCCGTAATAAACCGGCTGCACTCCGGTTCTGCCAGTTTTTCCAGTTTCCGTATGGTATTCTCGACAATCACTTTTGCAAGTAAATCGTCCTTCCTTTCCAGAACCGGCACAATCTCTTTCAGTCCGGCAAGGGTTTCTTCTTTTGTTGGTGCGGCATACTGGTAGAGCATTTCCAGTTCGCTTTTGGTAAAATTCATTTGCCTTATTCCCTCCACTTCTTTTTCTCAAAATAGTTCCGCATTCGCTTTAAGCCGCTCTTAACGGTCTGCTGTACCACGGATACGCTCACGCCTTCCTCTGCGGCAATCTCAATCAGTTTTTTGCCAAGTATGTAGCGGGCATGGATACGCCTCGCCTGTATGTCCGTCAGACTATTCATAGCTTCGGACAGATGTTCCAGTGTGGCAAGGAAAAGCTGTTCTTCCTCCTGTTCCAGCAGAATCTCCTCTGGGGATTTGGCGGTAAAATCAAAGGCACAGTTTTCAATCCCGTCCTCACAGTCAAGAGAATAGTACGCCTTGTGATACCAGATTTTGCGGGTGCGGTTGTTTTCCTCCCTCCGCATAAGCAGCAGAGCCTCGGCCACTTCGTCCGATACCTCAATCAATGTGTCCGTGGCAAAAAGCGGGTAATAATACTTTTTCAGGTTGATTGTCTGCATAGGCCGCACCTCATTCCGTCTGCTGGCGGCTGTAAAACTCACGCATATATTTCAGCCCACGGTGTACGGAACGGTTTACCACGCTCTTGTCAACGCCTTCCTCTCTTGCGATCTGGGTGAAACCTAACCCTCTGATGTAGTAACCTAACACGCCTTGCTTGCATGGGAGTGATAACGGAAAACGCCTCGTCCAGCATGGCAAGCAGCTTTTCATGGGCGACCTGTTCCTCTTTCATCAGGATAATTTCTTCCGCTGACGGGCTGTGTTCCAATGCATACTTCTCCGTCCAGTCAAAAGCGTCCAGAGAGTAAAACGCTTTGTGGTAACGTGTCCGGCGGTCATAGTTGTACATCTCCCGGACAGACTGCACCATGACCTCGGCCACTTCGTCCGATACCTCCACAAACACGTCCCCGGTGTAGTAGGGATAACAGTACCTTAGATTGATTGTTTTCATGGCTGACCTCCTAAAATGCGGAGAGGACAGGCAGCGGTTTCCTGCCTGTCCTCCCCGGAAATGTGATAGGGAAAAAGTTCCCTTCACTGGTTAGCCCGAAATCGGTCAATCGTAGGGTCTGTATCAGAAAAATTTTTTGATTTTCTTCCGTACCGCCTCAATGCTGTCCTGTATGGCAGCTTTGGAGCAGCGGCAACGCCCGGCAATCTCGTTATAGCTCAAACCCTCCAGTGCGTAGAGCAGAAACCGGCTGCGCTGCGCCTCGGTGCAGAGCGCAAGGGCGGCCTTAATCTCCAGCATGGTTTCTTTCCTGCATACCCACTGTTCCGGCGTCTGGTAGTAGCAGGAGCGCCCTTCGGTGAGGACTATGTACTCGTCAAACTCCCGGCTGTCCCAGTGCCTCCGCTTCTCATGGGCAAGGTTTTCTTCCTTGTGG
>CAMWJF010000086.1 GCA_947174505.1 uncultured Lachnospiraceae bacterium | reverse complement strand
AATTAAGTGGCTTTCAGCCACTTTCACAGCTGTGCCGTGAATAATCTGGGTTAATCGATATTGAATGGAAAAATATTGATCGGGATGTTACGGTCAGACAGCTTTTAACTCATACAGCAGGTGTTCCCGATTATTTTGATGAAAGCATTATGGACGAATATGAAGATTTGTGGATTGATTTTCCCAATTATAAAATCAGGCATAATAGTGATCTGCTTCCACTAATGATCGATAAACCCATGATGTATCTGAAAGGAGAGAAATTTCAATATAATAATTCCGGATATGTGCTGCTCGCGATGATTATAGAAAAAGTCACGGGAATGTATTTTGATGAATATCTGAAAGCAAATGTGTTTGATGTGTGCGGTATGACATCAACAGGCTATTATGAGTTGGACAGATTACCGGCTCGCTGTGCCAATCATTATATTTATTGTGAGGATACGAATGACTATCGCACAAATATTTATTCCGTTGATGCAAAAGGCACAGGTGCAGGTGGTGCATTTATTACGGTAAAAGATATTGTGAATTTCTGGATCGGTTTATCTGATGGAAAATTGATTTCAAGGGCAATGGTATTGGATATGCTCAGTAAACAGAGCGGAGATGGAGATGACGCAGAGGAAGGATATTATGGCTACGGAGTATGGATTATTGACAACTCTGATGGAAGAGACTTTGCATATTTTCAAGGATGTGATCCGGGAGTGAGCTTTATCTCGGAATATAATCGTGATAAGGAAATTATTTCGGTTTTGGTAAGTAACTATGGAGACAATGTTTGGGCGGAAATGAGGAAGATAAGGGAATTGCTCTACTGAGAGATGGCTACAGAGTGATATCTGTAGCTTTTCATAATGCCGCCTGCCTCATAAGCCGCTCCTTAATCTGCCGAAGAAAAGTTTCATTCCCCACTACTTTGATCATTGGTCCAAAAGACAGAATTTCAATTAAGAGTTCGGTTTCAGTTTCTTTATTATAGTATATTAAGCACTCGTAGATATCTTCATCAAGCTTGCGGGTGCTTTTCTCATAATTCGCAAATTGCAGCATAGCACGTTCCAGAGCATTGCGGCGGTTCTTGATGAGGATGCACACAGGCTCATGGTAACGGGAATGCTGTATGAGATGACTTATATTTGGCAACTGTCTGGCAATCCTGCCGGTTGGGATCACTTCCTGAATGCGGCATAAGTTTAGTGTGATTACTTGTGGCTGCTGGCTGTGGTGCGCTTCAACAGCCAGTAGCCTGAAACAATCATTTTTAATAGAGTATTCTATGCGGCACGGCAGATAGCTGTGGTGCAGGCGGCGGTGGTAACGTGATTCATAGAGGATATTTATATATTCATGATTTTGGATTGCTGACAGGATTGTCCGAAAATGGTTCCTGTAATCGGGATTCTTATAGTCGTCTTTGTCGGCAAAACGGTCGTAGTAGTAGAAGTCATCGGGCAGATAAAGGGGCTCAACGTCTGAAAAGGCATCACTAATTGCCTCGATTTCTTTATCGTCGAGGAAAAGACCGATCTTGTCATCCAGAAGGATAGCCTTTATATAAGACTTCTGTAAGTCTGTGAGTGGGACATAGAAGTTTTCGGATAATCTGGAATGTAAGAGTCCGTCCTGTTTTTCATAAAAGCCCCATCCCTGTTCTGTGAGCTTGGGGAGCAGGTAAAGAATACTTTCTTCAAAGCAGGTATTTTTAATATGAAGGGTTACTTCCTTTTCGGATATGAAGTTTTTCTTTTCAATCAGCGATTTGATTACCTGAAAATAGCAATTATATACTTCCGAGAATAGTTCTGTCATTTGTACATTTGCATCCTTTTTATCTGTCTTATTTGAAATACATATGGTACATCGTTAAAAAATCTCTCTGGAAACGGTCATTAAGCTGTGGGCAGTCCGATTCAATAGAAACGATCCGACCGATGAAAGTGCGAATCCACGGTAACATTTCGTTTGCATCAAACACTTCCGTCTCATAGGTAAAGGTGTCGGGAGCAATTTGCTGGATCGCGCCGCCTTTGCCTTCACGCTGCAGTCGCTTCAGGATATATTTTTCAGATTGCTCATTGATACGGAGCGTTAGTTTAACGTGTTCGGAATGATGGCGGTTGTCATTTTGAAAAGAGACACCCCATGCGGATTCTTTGTTCTTTTCCAGTTTGTCCCGAATGGCTTCATAATCGGGATAGAGGTCTGCTATTTTTATCGACTTCACGGCGTCCATACGGATATTTGCAAAACGCTTCTTATCCGGAAGGTAGAGGCACAGATAGCGCCTGCCGGTCCGCGTACTGGTAAAGATTTTCAGAGGAACGCCTTTTGCCTCAAGAAAGTTCTCCGATTTCGTACTTTTTATATTCAAAAGGACTGACTTGCGCTCATGCATTGCCTGTAGGATGAGAAGAAGCATTTCGTCTTCCAGTGTGTGAACAAAGAAGTTGTGTTTGATTCGAAACAGGTCATTTTGAAATGAGGCAGTGTCCATAATGGTATTTCCGATGATGCCGAGGGGCGAGGAAAGCTGATATAGTTTTATGGCATTTTCTAAACCGGAGTGTGCAGTCAGCAGTTCCTGAAAAGGTGGAGCGAGCCGGTACAGCACTTCCTTGCCGCTTTTTTCTTTTATAAGAATACCTTCTGCGGCATATTGATTAGACTTCCGGCGGACAATCTGGGAATCGAATACCTTGCCGTATTCTTTAAGAAGACCGTCGGCAATTTCATCGGCTGTCTGCTCCGGGGATTTCAACAGGTAGTCCAAGATATAAAAATGAAGCATAATGTCATTATCTGTAAAGCTCTTAGCTTTCCATACCCGAAACAGCGGATTTGTATCGAGCAGATTGCTGTCAATGGATAAATAGATATTTTTCCCTTTGCTGGTATAATCCTGCTTGACGTAGCCGGACAGCCAGCTTTCCAGACGACGACGCTCGTTATCGTAGGTACGGCCGCTCCAACCGCTAAATTCATCGCGGGTCTTAAATCCGTACACAAAAAAGTCACGGACATATTCTCTGCTTTTGGAAAAAGATTTGATAAGTTCTTTAAATTCTGACATTGGTGTACCTCTTAGTATAACTTCATGTCTTATTGTAGCATACCTTCGCAACTTTTTTGAAATGATTATTCTGCTGGGATATTGTATCTTAGATTCAGACAGAGGAAAACAATCCGATTGCGGAAGCCTTCGGGAGTTTTCCTAAGTCTAAGGTGAGCCTTACCGTGGA
Organism: uncultured Lachnospiraceae bacterium; assembly: GCA_947174505.1. Classification (GTDB taxonomy): domain Bacteria; phylum Bacillota; class Clostridia; order Lachnospirales; family Lachnospiraceae; genus UBA3282. The sequence continues at coordinate 6,838 of CAMWJF010000086.1, read as the reverse complement.
AAAATAAGTCTTGTTAAAGGCTTTCACAGCAATGCTAAATTGGTTTATGCAGGTTCGAATCCTGCCCCGGTAGGGCTTTAAAAAGTAAGCAGATGTTAAGAGACAGGAAAAGAAGTAGGAGGAAATGACTATGAATTTCATGGAAAGATTACATACTATGATAAATGATAAAAAGAAAATGACAGAAAATGGAGCGGTGGGTTATGCGACTACAGGCAGAGCGCTGGTAGATTTGAATTTTGCAGTGACATCCTTAAGAAGCATGACGGAGGCGCAGATTATTAAGAAGTTTGTTCCGGCATTTTATGAGGACAGAATGCTTGCAATGAAGTGGCTCTTTTTCCTGAGGGATGCAAGAGGCGGTCTGGGAGAGCGGAGAACATTCCGCATTATCATCCGGTATCTGGCTGGAAACGCTCCGGAGATGATAAGCGGGTTGATTGACATTATGGCGGAATATGGAAGATACGACGATTTGTTGTGTCTGTTCAATACGGCACTTGAAAATGAGGTGTTGACAGTATTAAGGACGCAGCTGGAGGAGGACATTACAAATATGAGTGGCTCTGGGAAGATTTCGCTCTGTGCAAAGTGGATGCCGGGTAACAATACTTCCTCGCAGGAATCCCGCAGGGATGCCGCAAAGTTACAGCATTTCATGGGAATGACATCCAGGGAGTACAGACAGATGTTATCTTCCCTGCGGGCATACTTAGATGTGACGGAAGTGTATATGAGCGCTGACCGCTGGAATGAAATTGATTATACAAAGGTCTCGTCCAAGGCAAATATTATTTACCGGAATGCTTTCATGCTTCATGATCAGGCGCGCCGGAAGGATTATCTGAAGGAAGTACAGGAGAATCGTGCGGTAATACATGCGGGTGTACTGATGCCCCACGAGATCGTGGCACAGTATATGGTGCGTACCGGATGGAGAATGAAGACCGGAGCGGAGGATGTGACACTGGAGGAATTATGGAAGAACCTTCCGAAAATGGCATCGGATGCCGGGAATGTGCTCTGTGTGGTGGATGGCTCCGGCAGTATGCTATGTCCGGCAGGTGACGGATCTGTTACGGCATTACATGTTTCCAATGCACTTGGTATTTACTTTGCCGAGCAGATGAGCGGCGCATATCATGACAAGTTTATTACCTTTTCAGCCAGCCCGAAGTATGTGGATCTGTCAGTCTGCAGGACGCTCAGGGAAAAGCTGGAACTCGCATTTGCAAACAATGATTGTACTAATACGAATATCGAGGCGACTTTTGAACTGATCTTGCAGACAGCGGTGAGAAATCACTTAAAACAGCAGGAACTTCCGGGTACGATGCTTGTAATCTCGGATATGGAATTTGATATGGCGGTAAACAGCTATAACACGGAGACGCTTTTTGATACGATAGGGAGACGATTTGCGGCATATGGCTACAAGATGCCGAAGCTGGTATTCTGGAATGTGAACAGCAGAACGAACGTGATTCCGGTTCGCGAAAATGAACTTGGCGTGGCATTGGTCAGCGGTTTTTCGGTCAACATCTGCAATATGGTTCTCTCTAACGAGTTGGATCCGTTTGCATGTTTGAAGAAGGTACTCGATAGTGAAAGGTATAGAAAGGTGGAGGAGAGATTATGTTCATAATATATAATGATAAAACAAGATTTCCTATAAAAGCGTGGCTGTCAGGAATTGAGCGGATTGAGGAGAGCTGTATAGCGCAGGCATACAACCTGTCAAATCTTCCTTTTCTGCATAAATGGGTGTGCCTTATGCCGGACACCCATACAGGAAAAGGAATGCCCATCGGAGGCGTCATTGCCACGAAGGATGTGATTATCCCTAATGCGGTGGGCGTGGATATCGGCTGCGGAATGGTGTTTGTGGCAACAGATATTAAGTATGAGGAAATCAGAGAAGTCATGGTGGGAACAGCATCGATCATGCAGACAATGATCGGAAATATTATGCGTACCGTTCCCGTGGGATTTGAGAAGCATAAGCAGAAACAGGATTCGGCGGTGCTTGATCTGGCGCTTCAAAGTATGGACAAATATGAGACGGATTCCGAGTTAGTCCATCTGATTGAGGAAGGTTATTTTCAGATGGGAACGCTTGGAGGCGGCAATCATTTTATCGAGCTTCAGGAGGATGAGGACGGGTATCTTTGCATTATGATTCATTCAGGAAGCCGCCACCTGGGCAAGGCAGTCTGTGACTATTTTCACAATAAGGCGCGTGAACTGAACAACATATGGTACAGCCAAGTGCCGGACGAGTACAGACTTGCGTTTCTTCCGGTACATACTAAGGAAGGGCAGCAGTATATCAACTGGATGCATCTTGCGCTGGATTATGCTTATGAGAACAGAGAGCGCATGATGGAGCAGGTGTGTAATATTGTAAAGGAGCATATCGAAAGGTATGCGCAGCGGACGGTTTCTTTTACCGGACAGATCAACTGTCACCACAATTATGCGGCGTTGGAGAACCATTACGGTGCGAATGTCTGGGTGCACCGCAAAGGTGCGACGAGAGTAAGACAGGGAGAGCGCGCCGTCATACCGGGCGCCATGGGTTCTTACAGCTATGTGGTAGAGGGAAAAGGAAACCCGGAGTCTTTCCATACCTCATCACACGGAGCAGGCAGGGCTTACTCCAGAACCGGAGCAATGAATGCATTTACGACCGAGCAGGTAATCGTGGACTTAAAGGAGCAGGGTGTTGTTCTCGGCAAGAGGAAAAAGAATGACGTTGCTGAGGAGTGCAGGTTTGCCTACAAAGATATCGATGAAGTTATGGCGCAGCAGATGGATATCGTAACGCCGGTCAGAAAGCTTAAGACAGTGGGTGTTGTGAAAGGATAGATAGTATTTGCCTCCTTAGTATGGTAGAATGGAATGGTCATATTGAGGAAGACAATTCAATGGGGCTGTCACACTAAGTAATTAGTGTACAGCTCCTTTTCTGCAAAAAATAACTGCCAGACCTCGAAAGAATCCGGCAGCTTTTACAAGGGTTTCAATAAGTTTTCGTTATCTGCTTCAGTACACATATCCACTACATCCTTTCTATTCTACATCTACAGATTTTATGCCGGATATATAGCATTCGTACAGGTACATATTTTTGCATACAGTATCTATAAATTCATTATGATAGAAGGATTTCTTATGGGTAAGGTGGCAGTCCGCCTTGCTGTCGACAATGTGGGCAAGCATGTCAAAAAAAGCTGCGTGGCTCAAGCGGCAGGTTCCGTTTTCCTCCCTGCGATAAATCAGGACTTCCTCCTCCAGAAAACAGACTGCATCTCCCCATGCCGCCTCTTCCCTGTCTTTTGGCGCGCCTAGGAGGAAATTAAAATGCACCATGCTATTGGTCACTTGTGTCAGACGGCGCAGTGCCGTTTCATCATAAGCATACAGTTCGCTGAGTGCTTCCGATGCCTTCTTTGCGCCGATCGGCTTCCCCTGCTCCACCTTGCAAAGAACCTCAAGCTTTCCTTTGCTTCGCTCCGGCAAGGGGAACAACTCACGGAAATAGGCCTTTTCGATTTGCTGTCCTTTCCATGCCAACTCCTTTTGGTATCGTTTCTCGTACTCTGTGAAGTATAGATCAGTCTTAAGCCACGCGAGCAGTTTTTCCTCAAAAGGCGAACTGCCATCAAACTGACTGCGCACTTCCCTCCATCCATAGTATTCAAGATACCTGGGCTGGGAGCTGACATAGCTGCCGTAGCACGGGTGCAGCACCCAATTGCGAAAAGCATTCTGGAAGCCACGGCTGCACAGGAGCTTTTTCCAACTTCCTGTAGAACCATATCGTGCCTTCAGCGCATCAAAGCGTTGCATATGCGGCACATATCCACGTTCATGGACGGAATGTCCTTCTCCTGTATGATCCAGCGCATCCACAAACGCCTGGAAAAATTTCCAACGCTTCTCGCACAGATGCGTATATTCCTGCATTTTCGCCGACAGCTGCCGTGAGAACAAAGGATGCGGAAGACTGCAAAGGTTGCGGAGGATAAATTCCGTATCGGAGTCAGGAAGGGAGGACATCAGCAGCCATTGCTCCGCCATATCAGGGAAGCTCTCCGCAAAGGCGTCCTGCTGTTCTTTATCCCCCGTGTTCTGCCAGAAGCAGTATGCCTCCCTACAGAAAGAAACGAAGCGGCGTTCCTCTATCAGGTCAGGCCAGCACTGGAGATCCTGCACATATTCCCGGTGATTCGGGTGTGCGGCAAGCAGCCCTTTTATACGGGCATATTCGCTTTCCGCCCTAGGCGCTGCAGCCATCTCCGCCTGCCTGTCAGCCGCCGCCATGCCATCGGTATCTGTGAAAAATCCATATGCCATGCACAGGGCAAAATACAAATCCTGTCCGATCCCTTCCAGACGGGTCAGGCTTTCGTTCTCCAGAAAGCCGCAAAGACCTGCCAGAACTTCCAGACTGTACTGTTTTTGCAAAAAAGCAGGATGGCAGATCACGGACAGCCATTTGCGCCCTTTCCACACTTCCCAAGAGATGTGCAGAAAGTGCTTTGGCTTCCAAGGTAAATGCTTCTTTAACGCATCTGTTCTGTTTTCTGTTCCTGTCTCTTCTCCATGGTATTTATGGAGGATAAGCCGTAGGATTTCCCGCGACTGGCGTTTTTCCGCATTTGGCGGAAAATGTTCAATCCATCTTTGCGTGATTCCATGCACATTCTGTAGAGATTGCCATACTTTTGAAAATATCATCAAAACCCCTCCCCATATTAAATAATACATCCGCTAATACAATACCATCAATACTTGATTTTCTGTAGTTTTATCCACAAAACGGCGTTTCTACGGATAGCCGCATAAACAACTTTCTAAAATTGCTCAAAATATAAGGATCCCGTTCTCTTTGTGCGGCGGTTGCTAAGCCCCATATTTTTGTAGCATAAAATATGATGCAATCAGGCAATGATGGAACAGGCGAAAAGGCTTGGTTATGGTGCAATTTTATTTTTTGGCAGGCCAGAGTACTATTCGCAGTTTGGTTTTAAAGAAGCGGCAGTTTATGAAATAGCAGATTCAGAGGGGTATATTTTTTTGTTTCTTTTTGTCAAGTCCCGTTTTTGGGACATAGGGAAGTTTATAATGGAACCAGAAATCGGTAAAAGAGAGAAGGACATTTTATGTTAGCTGAAGAAAAGGGAGCTGTAATATGCTGTTTCTGGTTGATTATGAAAACGTTGGAAATGCAGGGATGAGGGGTTGTCACTACCTGAATGGATTGGACTATCTGGTTGTTTTTTACAGTGATGCTAAAAGGCATATGGAGCGCAGGTTTTTACAGGATATAACAAATTCAGGATGTACTTTTGAAATATGTAAGCTGTGTAAAAGCGGGAAGAACGCGCTTGATTTTTATATCTCGTCTAAGCTTGGCGAAATGTTTGGCGGTGGTTTCGAGGGAACGGCGGTGATCGTCAGCCACGATCATGGATTTCAGGATGTACGCGATTATTGGGATAAAAGATCGCTGCATAGGAGAAAAGTTTTACTGTCAAGCTGTGTGGAAGACGGCATTGTAAGTGGTAATGAAAACTGTGACCGGACAAGGGAACTGAGACAGCTTCGCGAAAATTTGACTATTGGGGGATATTTTGCTGATTATAAAGAGAAGATTCGTATAGAGAAAGTGATAAAGAACCTGTTTGACGGAACCGAGTATGAAGAAATGATAGAGGATATACAGAAGTTAGTGGAAGAAAAGAAGGAGACGCCTAAGGTTATATATTTAAATTGTCTGCATTCCTTTGGCAGAGATAATGGATTGGCAATTTATAATAGAATAAAAGCATGTGGAGAGTTGTGAAAATCAAAACTTCTCTAAAGATAGTGTGATGAAAATAGAACTCGATGAAACGTATGTTCTTGTATATAATAGAGCTAATTTATTTATATGTTATTCATGACTTTTGGATCAGTAAAGACTATATAAAATACTTAAATGAAGTGATTCGTGTTCCGTCTGTTCATAGCTACGGGAAAAAACCATGCCGCGCTCAGCCAGGGACACCCAGCTTACAGAGCTTAAGGATACCATCTCAAAACTGAATGAATTGATCATGACACAGACGAAATCCATGGATTCTTTACAGAAAACCATCGAGAGACTGCGTCAGGAGTTGGGCACTGACGGGGAAAAGAACTGCCCTTTCTGTGGAACACAGATGGTTCCTAGCGGAACCGGGACTGTCCGCACAGAGCCTGTTTTTCACCCGGCATATCTGGAACGCGTGGATTACATGGCGACTACATATGAATGCCCCGCCTGTAAAGATTTTCTGGAACCACAGTTCGTAATCCTTTCTCCCACATAGGGCGTTGCATGGTGTACAGTTGCTTTTTAAAGATTTATTTGAAATACGTATCAAAAAACTTATATAAAACAATACATAATCCCATAGGCAAATCAAATAGCACACCACCAATCAAAACTCCTATGATCAACTGATATACAGAAAAGTAATCTGACAAATAATAATCTCTTAATCCGAATATCGAATTAACAAGAAAAAGCGTTCCAGTTATTAATCCTGGAGAGATTTTCCTATCTTTGATTGTATAGAAAAAATGGTCGCCAAAATTTATGATTCCCCATATAAAAATAGCCACTCCAAAACAGGCGAACTTATTATTGAACACAAATAGAAAAACTGGTACAAGAAGCATTGGGTAGTAAATAAATAGATTGTTCGCCATCCAATGTCCATGCGTCATATGATAGGGCAACCATTTATGCTCATACATCCATTTAGGAAAATCACCAATAGCTTCCTCAAATAAGTGGAATGGTAAG
>CAMWJF010000085.1 GCA_947174505.1 uncultured Lachnospiraceae bacterium | reverse complement strand
TTGCCCGTTTGATGGCGTCCACCGTCGTGCCGAAGCGGTTCGCCAGAAGCCACAGCGTATCCCCGGCGCGCACCGTGTAGGAAAAGGAGCTGCCGCCCGTGTCCGGTGTGGGATTCGGGTTTGGCGTGGGTACATTCTCTCCGATTCCCTGATAAGTTCTGTAAAGCGCATTCCACGTGGCAGGACCCACAATACCGTCCGCCACCAGTCCCATCCTTCTCTGAAAGGCGGTCACCGCCTGATTCGTCCCTATGCCGAAGATACCGTCCTGTGTCACCGCCGGAATATTGGGATAGTATTCGGCAATGACGTCCAGCAGATACTGCAGTGTTATCACATCCTGCCCCCGCGATCCCTGCCGCAGCACGGCCGCAGGCGGCACGGTTCCGATGCCCAGACTGGTTCCCTCACTGTTCAGCTCAGCCAGTCTGGTAACTGCCGTGTACAGGCTGGAAATCTTATACCAGGTAGCCTTTCCCACGATTCCGTCAGCCGAAAGCCCGAAAATGCTCTGGAACTTCACAACAGCCGCCCGTGTGCTGTCCCCAAAGGTTCCCTCCGCATCGGTGATCGCCGGAATGGCCGGGTAGTTCTGCCTGATCCGTTTCAGATATCTCTGGATCGTCTGCACATCCAGTCCCGTGCTCCCCACCCTGAGAGGCGTTCCCGGATAGGAAGTCAGCATATTCGTTATGATATTTGTCTGTGTGATCTCCACATCATCCGGGTAGTAATACCGCAGGATCCTGATCGGTGTGTAACCCTGATTTGCCAGCGTGACCGTTCCCCACTGGGACAATCCTCTGCAGGTGGCGGTGGTGCCGTTGCAGAAGGAGGTAAAGTACGGCGCTTCCTGTCCCTGCCTGCGGACATATTCGTTGAATATCTCATCCACGATCCTGCTTATGGAGTCGTAAATCGGCCTGCCGTAGACAAAATACTGATCGTACGCCGTACTGTTTGTTATGTCAAAATAATATCCCTTTGCCCGGTACCACTCTGTATAGACCCGGTTCAGCGCAAAGGTGATAATGGCGTAAATATTCGCCCGCAGCGCATTCTCCGGCCACGTCGGATAGATCTCGCTGCTGGCCACATTTTTCACATAATCGGGAAAAGATACCTGTACATTGGAAGCCGCGCTGTCCGGCGTCCCCAAATGCACCGTGATCGGATTCGGAATGGCGACCTGACGCAGCACCTGAGACGACTCGCCGCTTCGGAAAGGCCCCTCCGGCTCCCGCTCCCCCTCCATGGAAACTGCCGGCGCTCCCACCATGATTTCCGTCTGCATACGGTCCCGCTGCCCCTGCATCGGCACAAGAACGAGCGGAAGGTGCGCCGATTCGCCGTCAAAAATCGGAATGTCCGTGACATACACCGAATCGAACCCTTCCGCCTGTGCCAGCACATTATATGTGACAAAGGGCGTTCCCGTAAAATTTTCGTTCTGGGAATAGCTCTTATCCATCGTTTCCAGCGAAACCCTCCTTGTCTCGCCGTTTTCGTCCGTTGTAAGTTCATAAATCCGGTTCTGCTCATCGTCCAGGACACTTATCTGTACGTCAGGCAGCGGCAGCGCCTCATGAGCCGTTCTCGCCTGCATGGTCAGATAGCCAATCGCCATAATCCCCGTCTCCTTCACAGCCATATTTTATAAATCCATATGTTATAAAATATGCGGCGCAAAGGTTCCCGTACCAAAACTGATTTGTAAAAACGGTTTTATTTTACATACATTTATCAATTAGTCTAAAATCGGCAGATTATTCAGGCAGGGCGGTAAATGCATCATATGATGATCTGTCATAGGCGTTAAAATCATACCTCCCCGCGTCAGCCTCCCCCAAAACACAAGCAGCCATACGGAACGAAAATCCGTAGTCACACCGCCTTCTTCCAATATTCGCATTACCCATTCTTCCGGCACCATAGACTGTATCTGATCCAGTGTTAAGCTCTCCAATATGCGGCGCGTATTTTTCCCTACTGCAATCATATAATCACGAAGCGCAAAGATATTTAACGCTTTTCCAAAAGCAACTGCTTCATCAAATTCCAGCGCATTCCCTGTGTCCGTAATGGAAGCGCCGATTTCTTTCTGCCACTTTGCATTAAATATCTGATTCTGATTTACCATCAAAATATTGCTTACCAGATCTTCAATACGGTATGTATGCCAAAACTGCCAGCACATGGGAACTTTCCTTGTTCCTGCGTAATGCAGATCCACATCATAATCCTCTCTTGGTACTATCTCGTTCTGATTTCCAGACAGCATATATTCCAGAACATAATCCGCAATCGTCTTTTCTGTTCTCCCGGAAATTTCAGCCGGATGTACCATGGCATGGACTTCCAATGTCAATTCCCTTATTTTTTCAATATCCTTCCCCTCCAAAGCCTTTTTCAATTCATTATACCTTTCTCTAATCGGTGCAAACAATTCTTCCTTTTTCATAAAATATAATTCCTTTCCTGTATCATCGTTTTCTTATACTATACACGTTTTCCGCAATCTTTTCCCAAAAAATATAAAAACGCCGGCTCTCTCTCAGAAAGCCGACGCCTCTCTCTTTCATTCTCTTCTATTACACCACTCAAACTTGTCAGCGAATCCCGATCTCCGTATCGGACTCGGTGGTGTGGCTGTTTTTCTTAATGTAGTCCACGATCTCGGAAAGCTCCGTAAACGCCAGCCCCACATAGCTGTCCGCGCAGCCGTAGTAGAGCGCGATCTTTCCGCTCTCGGAGTCGTGAATGGTCGCGCAGGGGAAGCACACGTTGGGAACGAAGCCCCGCTCCTCGTACCACTCCTCCGGGGTCAGCAGGAAGTTCTCGCAGCGGTAGAGCACCTTGGACGGATTGTCAATGTCCAGAATCGCGCCGCCGATCGAATACACCAGACCGTTACATGTGCCGGTTACGCCGTGGTAGAACAGAAGCCAGCCTTCCGTTGTCTCAATGGGCGCCGCGCCGCCGCCGATCTTGACGGACTCCCACCACTCACTGCTTCTGCCCATCACATGCCTGTGCTTACCCCAGTACACCATATCCGGGCTCTCGCTTAAGAAGATATCGCCAAAAGGCGTATGACCGGAATCGGACGGACGGCTTAAGAGCACGAAATTACCGTTAATCTTTCTGGGGAACAGCACCGCGTTTCTGTTAAACGGAATAAACGGGTTCTCAATTCTGGTAAAGGTCTTGAAATCCGTGGTCTTCGCCATACCGATGGACGCACCGTAGAAATCCTGGCACCAGATAATATAGTAAGTATCCTCCACCTTCACCAGACGGGGATCGTAGGCGTATACCGGCATAAAATCGTTGCCCTGCTCATCCTTAAAAGGAATCTTCTCCTTCTCGAACTCCCAGTGGATCGCGTCCTTGCTGTGTCCAAGATAAATATACGGTATGCCGTTTACCTGTTCCCCGCGGAACACGCCGATAAACTCGTCGCCGTAAGGCATTACCGCGCTGTTAAAAATTCTGGCAACCCCTTCCACCGGGTTTCTCCCAATGATGGGATTCTCACTGTATCTCCAGATCGGCGCGCCTTTCAGTCCCTCCGGCTTCTCCTGCCAGGGCACATTCTTTACAACAGGGCTGATCATTTTTACTTCGCTCATTTTCTTTTCCTCCATTTTCATCGTCTTTCGTTCAGCACGCGCCATTCGCAAAATCGCGCTTTCAGCGCTCCCCGCTGTTCCACAGCTTATTTTGCTCATAAAATGGCGCTCCCTCAGAGCAACATCTGTCCGCCAAATTCATGCGAGCATGATTTGTCTGCCCGATGTCGCTCTGGCTGAACTGTTAAGATATAAATTCTAAATTCTTCCTGATAAAATCGCATCTCTGCGCCACGCACTCCACCGAACGGTAAGGGTCCCGGGGCGTGTTGAACACATAGTCTGTCAGCTTGTCGATGGTCGTCGCCGCCACATGCATTCTGGTGTCGCTGGCCGCATAGTAAATGTATACCTCGCCGTTGTCCTTTGCGATGGCGCCGTTTGTGAACACCACGTTGGACACATCGCCCACGCGCTCCCAGTTCCGGGGACCGATCAGCATGCCGGAGGGCTCCGCAATCACCTTGGAGGGGTCGTTTAAGTCCGTGGCAAACGCATAGATCACGTAGCGCAGCCCTGCCGCCGTATTTCTCACACCGTGGGCGATATGGATCCAGCCTTTATCCGTTTTGATCGGGGGCGCGCCCGCGCCGTTTTTCGCCTCGGTGATGGTGTGGTATCTGCGGATGGACGTCATCTTCTCCTCATCCACCACCGCGTGGGTGATATCGTCGCACAGGCCAAAACCGATGCCGCCGCCCGACCCGGTCTCGATGAAATCATCCATGGGTCTGGTATAGAAAGCATACTTGCCGTCCACGAACTCCGGGTGCAGCACCACGTTTCTCTGCTGGGGGGACCGTTTCGTCACCAGGTTGGGCAGTCTCTCCCAGTTCTTTAAATCCTTCGTCCTCACAATGCCTGCCGCCGCCACAGCCGCGGACAGGTCGTTCACGGTGGTATCCTTGCTCTCGGAGCAGAACACGCCGTAGATATAGCCGTCCTCATGCTTCGTCAGGCGCATATCGTAAACGTTCGTCTCCTCCGGGCAGGTATCCGGCAGAAGGATCGGATAATCCCAGAACTTAAAGCCGTCGATCCCGTTGTCGCTCTCCGCCACACCGAAGAAGGATTTTCTGTCGTTTCCCTCGATTCTCGCCACCAGATAATACTTCCCGTCTAACTCGATGGCTCCAGAATTCATCACCGCATTGACGCCCAGACGCTCCATAAAATAAGGATTCGTCTCCGGGTTCAGGTCATACCGCCAGTGCAGCGGAATGTGTTCCCTCGTCAAAACCGGGTACTGATACCGGTCGTAAATCCCGTTGTAGTCGTCAGACTTCACGTTCTTTCTTTCAACCAGCCTGTTATACTTCTCTAATTCCACATAATACCGTTCATGCAGCATGTCAGCCTTCTCCTCCCTTTCTCTTTCCCAGCTTTTTTCTTTGACTCATTTAGTCGATTCCCCTCTTAATGACTTCCAGACACATCCTCCCGTTATGATACGGGCACTTCCATGGCTCCACAATCGGTTTCCCGCTCACGGACTCCCCGTCCTTATTCACATCCCAGAACCACTCGGAACCGGGCCGTTTGTCAATCACATGCGCCTTGATAAATTCCCACTCGGCTCTCGCCGCCTCCAGATACTCCGTGTGCTCCGGCGCAAGCTGATACCCGTTCAGGAAGCCCACCAACGCCTCCGCCTGCACCCACCAGATGCGGTTCTCATCCACCACACCCTTCTCGCACTCGTTGGCGAGAGATTTTCCGTCGAAGGCTGTCCGATATACCTGACTGGTCAGGTCAAGTATGATCGGCAGCATCTTCTCCGTATATGTATCATCCCCTAATACATCCGTTCCTCTCCTGATCAGCCATGCCGTCTCGATATCGTGGCCGTAAGAATGTAAATCTAAAATAGAATGCATTTCCCTGTCAAAAAATACTTCCTGCCTGTGCAGTTCGGGATTATAAATCTTCTCCGCAATCGTATCCAGAATCCATTTCAGCCGCTCCTTCACCGCCCCGTCACCGCTGACCCGGTAAAGCTCCGTGTAAGCCTCGAACACATGGAGCAGGGTATTCATGGTCTTATCCGCAATGACGCCGTTCTCGGAGAGCTTGTCGTTCTCGATCTCCTGAAAGTCCCGGTCAAACGCCTCCTTATAGCCGATCTCGTCCATGCAGCGCTCCTCGATGATATGAAACAGCTCCATGGCCGTCTGAAGCGCGCCCTCATCCTTCGACGCGTCATAATAAGAAGAAAGTGCGTAAATGGAAAACGCCTGATTGTAAGTATGTTTCGTGGTGTCCTCCGGCGTACCGTCATAGCGCACCGACCAGTACACGCCGCCTTTCTCATGGTCCACACAGTACTTCTGCATAAATTCGTAGCCGTGCTTTGCCTGTACAAGCAGCGACTCGTCCTTCAGCGCCATGTAGGCATTTGCGAAAAACCAGGTGATCCGGCTGTTTAAGATACAGCCCTTTACCGCCTTCTCGTCCCGCTTCAGGTCATAATCCATGTAGCCCACATACCCGCCGTTCCCATCATCCCGCAGCCCCTTCCAGAAAGGAATGATGCGTTGCGTCAAATGGCTTCTGATCTCCTCCACCATCATGGTTCTTCTCCCCTCCTCTGCTTTTCTCAATATTTTTACTTTCATCTGCATATACATTTCGCTCGTTTCCAGCTTAATATTTAGCTTAAAACGAGCGAAATAGCTTAACTGTTAATTAAATTATAAAGTAATTTCCCCTAATGTCAACATCCTTTTGCAAAAACAGCATCTTTACTTAAATGGAACCTATTTTTTGTATATTTTTACTACTGGCACAGAGAATGCCCGTACTTTGGGCATTCTCTTACGCGAGACGGAGTTGCAGGGCAACTCCTAGAGTTTCCTGACGTCCCGTCCCATGGCGGGACGTCTTTAGAAACTCTTCTCGCGTTAGCCTTTGACAGAACCGGCGGTCATGCCGCTGTAAATCTGCTTCTGGAACAGGATGAACACAATCAGCGCCGGCAGGAGCGAAATGATAACGCCCGCGCAGATCAGATTGTACTTGCTTCCCAGCGGTCCCACGAAGGTATAAAGGCTGGTTGCCACCGTGGGCAGAAGCTTCTTATTCTGCAAATACAGGTTGGCGCAGTAATACTCGTTGTAAGTGCCCACGCCCTTTAAGATACACGCCGTCACGATGGCCGGTTTCAGCAGGGGCAGAAGGATCTTATGGTAGATCGTAAAGTAGGACGCCCCGTCTATGATCGCCGATTCATCCAGCGACACGCTGATGTTCTCAAAGAACTGAATGTAAATATAAATCGCGATAACGTCCGTACCGCACATCATAATGATGTAGCCCGGCAGGGAATTGATAAAGTGCAAAGCAGTCATGATCTCGTAAACCGCAACCTGCATGGCAACGCCGGGAAGCAGCGTGGCAAAAAGGAACAGATTCCTGATCAGGCCGTTGCCCGGAAACTGAAAGCGGTTGAGCACATAGGCAAGCGACGTACCCACAAGCACGGAAACCACCAACACGGCAACCAGAATGATGGTCGAGTTGATAAACGCGCGCCCCATATTCGCCCTGTCAAATGCCTGCAGGAAATTGTCAGGATTCGCCCAGCTTATGGGCAGGGTCATGACATTCGTATTCTGATACTCTGTGTCCGACTTAAACGCCGTGATCACACAGGATATAACAGGTAACACTGCCACAAAGGAAAAAAACACCAGCGATAAATACTTTAAAAAGATCACTAAGTAATGTCCGATTTTCTGTAATGCCGTCATCTATCTGCCCGCCTTTCTAGCTGCGTATTTTGCCAGCTGTTTGTCGCGCCTCTTGGATGCGCCGAAATCCTCGTCCTCCGCATTCCTGAACACATACTTGAAGAAGAGCTTTTGCAGGATTGTCGCCGCGAAGATAATCAGCAGGAGCACCACCGCCATGGCCGAGGCCAGACCTACCTTCTGCTGGGTATGGGCGATCTCGTTCATGACCACGAAGTAAGTACCCGTTCCGTTTGCGCCGCTGGTGATAACATAAGGCGGCTCGAACGCACTCAAGGAGCCTGTGATAGAAAGGATCACATTCAGCATTACAATGGTCTTGATGCTCGGCAGAATGATGTACCGGAACTGTTCAAACTTATTGGCGCCATCCAGCATGGCCGCCTCATACAGCTCGGAATCCACGGACATGATCGCGCCGATGAAGAGCACCATGTTCTGTCCGAAGTAGCGCCACACGGACGTACCCACAAGGGATATATTGTTAATCCTCTGATCTCTCAACCAGTAAGGAAGATTGTCTAACTGAAAACCACACCACTGGAGCACCGTGTCGAACACGAAGCCTCTGGTGTAAAAGAATTTGAAAATAAAACCGATGGCAATACCGTTGATCAGATACGGGAAGAACATAAAGCCCTTAAAGATATTGCCGCCCTTTACCTTAAAACTTAAAATCGTAGCCAGATACAGAGCCAGTGCGAGCTGTACAATCGAACCGCCCATATAATAAAGACTCAGCTTCAGGGCGCCGAAACAGTCCTTCCTGCTGAAAACGCTGGCGTAATTCTTCCAGCCCACAAAAGTTCTCTTACCCACATATTTCATATTGTAAAAGCTGTATCCTACCATTTCACCGAATGGAAGATATGTAAATGTAAATAACAATGCCAGCGGTATAATCATAAATGCAACAATAATGATAACCTGCTGACCTTTTCTGCTTCTCGCCCACTGCAGAAAGCCCTTTTTGTTTCCTGCTGTATTTGCCTGTGCCACCATATGCTACCCTCCTGATATTTAGGGGCCGGCACACTGATCGTTCCATGTGTCGGCCCCAGTTTACCACTAGAACCTTATAACTGTTTTTTTATTTCGGAATCTTTTAGTAGAGTACCTCGACTCCGCATGTCTCCTGTGCCGCATTCCAGGCCTGTGTCCAGTCAGCCATGATGTCGTCATAGGTCTCCGCGCCCGTAAATGCCGCCTCAACGATTCTCTGTACCTTTGCGTCGCCGCCCTGGTTGAAGGAAAGCTCGGACTCCGAATTCAGGTTGTTCATGATATCCTCCTCGCCGGGCAGGGATGTCACATTGTTAACAACGTTTACGCCGTCAAATACGAAGGAAGTAGGAGCAGTCTTGGAGATCGGGTAGCCGCCCTCCAGGTCACACCAGCCGGACTCCTCTACCATCCACTTCACAAATACCATGGCAGCCGCCTTGTTGTCGTCGGAAGCGTTCGCATTGATGCCGTAGCAGTAGTCAGGGCCTGCCGTTGCGTACTGCTGGCCGTTTACCGTGATCGGGAAAGGCATGTAACCGATATCATCCGGATTGTCGCCTGCCGCCTTCATCTGCGCAACTGCCCAGGAACCGAGCACCATGGTGCCGATCTCGCCGTTGTTGATCATGGGCTTACAGCCCTCCCAGTCTGTGGTGGTGTAGTCTTCCTCGATCAGCCCCTGCGCCGTCGCATCATAGAGAATTTTATAAAGTGCATAAGGGCCTGTGCCGTCGCCGTGATCCTTGAAAGGCTCTGCCTCGTGGATAAACTTCTGGTTTAACCATGTCTCGTCGCCGTTCGTGATCGCACCGAGATAGCCGTCCCATGCGCCGCCCATCGTCCAGCCTGCCGCATAGTTGGTGTAAAGCGGAATCGCGTCCGTGTTGTCCTTGATCGCCTGCAGGGCTGCGATGAACTCATCGGGTGTCTTGGGAAGTGTTGTCACGCCTGCGTCAGCGAACACCTTCTTATTATAAAGAACGCCCTGTGCGTTGCCCATGTAACCGATGCCGTAGCAGTTGCCTGCCGCATCCTTCCACTGATCTGCAAAGTTGACAAACTGGCTCATCTCATCCACTGTGCCGTATGGAAGGAAGTATGTAGGAAGATCAGCCGCATCTATCGCAGGAATGAACATCACATCGCCCCAGTCGCCTGCGGAGAGACGAAGCAGGGAATCCTCCGCATAGTCCGTGATACCCTCGGTCTCCACCGTGATATTCGGATACATCTCGTTAAATTTAGCAATCAGATCAGGAATCGTGCCGTCCTCCTCACGGTCTGTCTTGTGATGGATGAACTTGATCGTGGTTGACAGATCCTTGTAATCCGTACCCAGATTGACGGATGCATAGGTGATACCCGATGCTGCGGGAGCTGCCGCGCCGTCATCTGCTGCGGGAGCCTCTGCGCCATCATCCTCTGCAGGAGCCTCTGCCGCCGCGCCGTCATCCGCCGCAGGAGCCTCTGCCGCACCGTCGTCGGAACCGCCGCAGGCTGTCAGTGACAGAGTCATTGCAGCCGCTAAAGTAAGCGCTAACACTTTTCTCAGTTTCATAATAGTCATATCCTCCTTTTTAGGTGGCTCACATGGAGCCGTTTGTTTTAGTTAATTATTTAACTTTAAATTAAGTATACACCAGCTAACTTTTTAATCATCAATTATTCTTGCGTCACATATACCATTATTGCTGTTTTTGTACTTTTCTTCTATTTGTACAATTTTATATATTTATTTTTAGTTATTTTTACAATAGATATTTTAC
>CAMWJF010000084.1 GCA_947174505.1 uncultured Lachnospiraceae bacterium | reverse complement strand
GTAACAACAATCGGACGGATATGTAACGCCTGCCGCAGCTTATCCATCAAGTCCTGCAAAAGACCAGCCGGACAAAGGAACCCACAAAGGATACGCCCAAGAAAGATAAAGCAAAAAAGCGTTGTCACTAAAAACAGAACCCCATATGTCATATTGCGCACAGGGAAGTCTGCGCCAAACCTTCCAAACAGCGCCGGAAGATGCGACAGATAATAACATGGCACTTCCGCCACCTGATCCAGGTTAAACGGGCAGCTGAATACGGGTATGGAAATCTCATTCAACGTCTGTCCCTGATGAATCAGCCTTCCGGCATATGTCCACAGGAACATACCTGTAAACAGGCACAGCCAACGGACAAATAAAAATTTGGAGTTGGTTTTCTGATGCAGCGTACCCGGATAGATGCCGACTCGCTCTCTGGAATAAACTGCATAAGCCGGATTGTTTCTCTCCATACGGTTCCTTATCAGGTAAACCGCCACAATCCCGATGGCCGCCAAGGCAAAAATGACCGCTAGAGGCAGCTGCGCTTTCCAAAAATGTACCGAGAAATAAGGATAATCCTCCAATGCGTAATGCATACGGTACACATTTTCTCCGTCGGGGGAATAGGCGGCAGTAAAGCCCTCCCGTATATCCCTGTTTGGAAGTCCCTGAATCCACCCATGTTCATCTGTTCGGTATCTTTTTTGTTCCCCATTATAGGAAGTCACGAGAACCTCCGCGTCCTTTAGAATCTCATTTCCGTAATAAACCATGATATACTTGCGCTCTGCAAATACCAGCTCAAACGGAATTTCCCCTGTCAGAAATCTCTGTGGTGCAGGATTGAAAGCATTCAGCCCGAAATCTGCCCGTGCATAGTCGTAAACTTCTTCCGCCCTGCCGTCGCCGTCTATATCCAGCTCTGCCATAGGGAGCGCTGCAATAAAATGTCCCAATGAATCCTGCCTGATTGGATTTTCTTTTCCTCTGGTTACGGAAATCTCCCCCGTCTGGGTCAGTGCATAGACTGTCAGGCTTTCCTCCGATATTCCCTCATTTATCCCATAAGAAACTGCCTTTCCTCCGTCCCCATAGGAATACCATACAGAAGTATCCACGGACAGCGGTTTTTCTTCCTGCGTTTTTGCATAATGGTAATCCGGAACGTTCATATGAAAGTCATACAGGACAAACTCCTTTGCGAAAAAAGCCGACACAAGCAGAAACGCACAGACGGCACAGACAACCGCCGTCCCTATTTTTCTTTTATACATACCATCACTCCCATCCAATAGCCAGTTTCCCAATGTTTTTTCACACTGCCACCGTTTCCTTCCCATATCCTTTGTATCTGCGCTGGTTCAAAATTTCCGAAAATGCCTCCAGCCGGATACGTAGCTGCTCTATGTCCTGATAGTTGTAATCCGTTTCCAGACGGAACACCGGTATATCCAGTTTTTCAAACAATTCCTCAAAACGCCCTAATTCAAAGTCATACTCTATCTGTCCTTTCAGTACATGATAGACAACACCGTCTATCTCCTTTTCTTTCAGCAGTTTTTTGATGCGCTCATACAGGGAACCGTTCTTTACATAGGCGGGAGAAGCGTCGTTCCAGTAAAAAGCGTCTGCCCCGCGCTCCTGCCGCATTGCGCCTGACTCCCTGTAATCCTGCATGGAAAGCGTTGTATAATCCGCCTGCTGGAACAGTGCAAGCCCAGCTTCCTCGATCAGAAACGGAACCTTATAATTAGGGAAATAAACCGGGGAACCAAGCAGCAGGACTTTACTCTTTTCATGATTCCGGCGCTTACGCTCCTTTCGCAGCCTCTCTGTCAGACATTTCAACTGAAAACTCCATTCCGAAAGATGATCCGCACAGTAATAGCTGCCTAAAATGAACATTCTTACGGTTCCGTTCAGCGTATTCTCTGATACTTCCATAAAATCCTGTATCTGCTTCTTTGCCTTGGAAATCTGTTCCTGAGATTTTTGCAGAACTCGTTTTGTCAATGGTCTTTTCAGATGAAGCGAGACAGCATCCCGGCACGCCTCATACTGCCGCCTCCATTCCTTAAGCGTCTGAGCGTCTTTCACCGGCGGGAAATGAAAAGTATGTACCTTAAATCCCCTTGATTTCAAGATATAAGCAAGTTTCCTTGTGCTGTCACTAACCAAAGGTATCAGAATCAATGAATTTTCCGCAAAGCCAGAAAGGATATATCCAAGTCCCGATCTGCTGACCGGATCAGTGTCCCTAGGCACAATGTCATCCGCCCACGTGGAGCTTACCCTACTCCCGCCCAAAATCCAGTAGGGCATTTTACCCGACACAAGGACTAATTCCTCCGGAATGTTGGAGCCGATCACAACGATATCAGAATTATTTTTTCCCGGCTCCGCAAGATAATGATTGATAACACATTTCACAAAATAGTCCATTTCCTTATATGCAGGCATTGTTTTCAAAAGTCTTTTTAACACATCTGCCATTTCTTTCTTACAGGCACTTAATTCAGGCATATAAAACCTCCATTCCCACACGGGTAAACAGGCAATACAATCCCTGTATCTCCGGGATATTACACAAATTGATACTGCAAAAGCTAGGCATCACACATCCTTCTGCTGCTATCATAAAGCTTTTTATACTCAATATCAAATACATATATAGAATCAACTTCCATACTTGAAAAGTATGGAAATTTCTGTTATAGTGAAAGCCAGCATACGATCAGGGAGGATTTATATTTGGACATTCGGGTATTACAATATTTTCTGGCAGTTGCAAGAGAAGAAAGCATAACAAAAGCAGCGGAGGCTCTGCGCATGACGCAGCCGCCGCTTTCCAGACAATTAAAGGATTTGGAAGAAGAATTGGGAAAACAGCTGCTCATTCGAGGGAGTAAAAAGGTCACGCTGACCGAGGACGGGATGCTGCTTCGCAAACGCGCGGAAGAATTAGTTGATTTAATGGAAAAGACAAAGGCAGAGCTGACATCTTCCAGCGAAAATATCAGCGGGGACATTTATATTGGCTGTGGGGAAACCGAAAGCATTTCCTTTCTGGCACAGGCAGCCTGGGAATTACAGCAAAAACACCCTCTCATTCATTACCACATTTACAGCGGTGATGCGGAGCGTGTTATGGAAAAACTGGATAAAGGTCTGATTGATTTCGGGCTGCTGGTAGGGGAAGCAGGCATTGACAAATATGATTACTTCAAACTTCCGCAAAAGGATTTATGGGGCGTCCTGATGCGAAAAGACAGTCCTTTGGCAGAAAAGGACGCTGTTTTTGCAGAAGATTTATGGGATAAGCCTTTGATTGTATCCCATCAGACCTCCATCAATACAGAAATGTTCCATTGGTTAAAGACGGATATTTCCAGACTCAATATCGTTGCCACTTATGATTTGATTTATAATGCCGCGCAGTTTGTTAAGAAGGGGTTTGGATATGTCATTGCGTTAGATAAGCTGATCAACACGGCAGGGGAAAGCGGTCTGTGTTTTAAACCGCTTTCCCCCACATTGGAAGCAGAGCTTTGCATTGTCTGGAAAAAGTACCAGGTTCTTTCGAGAGCCTCCGGCGCGTTTCTTCAACAGCTAAAGCAGGAACACGCAGTTTGCTGAACCAAATGGCTCATCTGAGAATTTATTCAGCCTTTTCCTCCTTCCGCATCTTCCCCCTGCTGCAGCATCACCGTAACCCTGAACACATTCTCCTCCGCCCTGACGTTCATATATCCAAGATAGCGCTCTGCCACGTCCCGCACATTTTCCAGCCCGATGCCATGCTCCGGCAGTATGTTCGACAGACCTTCCTGCTTCGTCGTTGCAGGAATGGCTTCTCCCTCTCTCCACTCCATCTTCCCGTCAAAGCTGTTTTTCACCTCAATCAGCAGGAAATGGTTCTTTCGTTTCAATGTAAGGCTGATATACCGCTTTTCCCGTTCCAGCTTTTCACAGGCTTCTATGGCATTATCCAGGAGGTTATTCAGCACGATCCCCATGTCAAACGCAGACACGGTATCTGTCTCCCGGTATTCAAATTTGACTCTGAAAGCAATTCCCGCGTTCGCCGCCCGCCGGTATTTATCGTTGATGATAACGTCCGTGACGGCATTTCCCGTGCTGAATTTATAATCCAGCTCCTGTATGGTCTGATCCAGCTTTTCAATATATTTCTCCACTTCCCCATACTTTTCACCCGCAACAAGACCTTTGAGATTGGCCATATGGTTTTTCATTTCATGCCTTACCCTGCGGATGCCGCCATAAAAATGCTCCGCTTCCTCCAGTCTTCTTTTCATGGCTTTCATATGCTGCTCTTCCACAAAGTGCTTTTCCCTCTCACTTTGCAGCTCCTTGTACTTCCGAAAAATATAAACCGCCGAGATCTCTCCTGTATAGAGCAGAACTGCGATCATCGGTATCCGCCATACCATCTCCCTTTTCTGGGTAAAAAGGCAAAATACCTCCTTGTTGACCGGAACCATCAAAAGATCAACGACCATCCACGCCAGCATACTGCCGACCACATTAAGGGCGGACAGGAAAACGGTATCCAGCCAGCTCATGGACAACGGTCTTTTTACAATCCTTTTCAGGATCCATGTCATCAGGATAAATGTAAGTGTATAAAAGAAAAGATTACAGGCCTGCCCGAACGCCAGACCCTTATACATATGGTGCATATACGATGCGTCCTGAACATCCAGCCTGCCCAGCATCTCATCGGTCATAAACTGGTAAATACTGCTCGATATCAGAAAACTCATCCCGTGGAAATTATAAAACAACAGCAGCGTAAAAACAGCCCTTTGCAAACACCCCCTATATCTGATATGACAATATGCCAATGCCATGGCCGCTGACACCACATACCTTCCCCAGCCCGGCACAGACGGACACAGACGCAGAACCACATTCACCGCCGCAAAAGCGCTGGCAAAAAGCGCTTCCTTTTTGCCTTTCTCCGCTCCGTAAAAAATATCCCATATTACCAGAAAGAGCACCGTCTGCAGAATTACAAGGTACAGATCACAAAAGGCGTTGAATCCTTCATACACTGCCCGGTTCATCTGCCATCCTCCGCAAGGTACTCCAGATACGCCTTGACAAACTCCTGATATTTGTATTTGGAAATCAGAAGGCGGCTGCCATTTTTCATCTGCACCTCCGTCCGGCTGTATCGTTCCACATATTTCATGTTTACAAGATACCCCCTGTGCGTTCGGAAAAAGCCTTCACCCAGTTCACATTCCATCCCGCCGATCTTTCCGTAGCATTCTACTTTTTCTTCTCCCATGGCTATAATAATTTTTCTGTTGCTGCTCTCAATATAATAAATATCCTCTATCGGAATATTCCTTGTGATATTTCCGTCCCTGACCAGTATTTTCCGTGGCTCCATGCTCTTTTTCATCTCCAGATGGCGGCATTCCCTTAAGGCCTGCGCAAACACGTCTGCAAATTCCTTTTCAACCAGGGGCTTCACTAAATATTGGAACGCATTGACGGAAAAAGCCTTCGCCATATACTCCGGATGTCCCGTTACAAAAATCAGCAAGGGCAGGCTTCCCCATATAGGTTCCTCCCTTTCTTCCTTCCACTCTCTGATCTGTTCCGCCGTTTCCATTCCATCCGTACCATCCATGGCAATATCAAGAAAAAGAATATCTATCTGTTCCCTGTCTTCCTGCCGCCAGAACTGCAGCAATTCTCCCCCGGAAGAAAACTCCATGATCCGACAATCCCTCATCTGTTTCTCTATCAGGTTTTTTATCAGACAACGTATATTTTCTTCATCATCGCAAACTGCAATATTCAATCTGTCACACTCCAAGTTTTATTTTTACCCGTAGGGATTATGATTCCCTGTCCATATATATGTTATCGGCAAAATTCGGCAATGTGAAAGAAGAATTGTTGTATCTGGACACAAGGCGGTAGCGATTGGATATAACAGATCGGAGGACGATGTTTTGTAATGTCACTCTGCACGCAGGCATTCGCCCGGATTAAAAAGCAGAACGCCGCCCTCCTTTGCCGCAAAAAAAGGAGCATATAGATTTTGCAGTTTCTATACGCTCTCACACTATTACTATATCCTTACTGCCTGTTCGATATAATCCGGACCTCCTGCCTTCCCTTCTTATATGTCACATCCCGGTACTCCGAATGCAGTACCTCCCGCACGCCGTTTATGATAATCACACAGCCCACATTCGAGGTGCCGTTTACCACAATTTTTCCGTCAGCCGAACGCCTGTTAATGTCGATCAACTGTTCCCGCTTCGCGGAAATCTCCTTCAGCTTCAACTGGTAATTGATCTTTCTGCGCATCTGTTCCGCTTTCTGCTGGTTTAACTCAGGTGTGGCTGGCTGCGTCTTTAGCTGATACGTAATGCGGTCGAGGGCACGTTCCGCGTCCGTCATATTCTCTTCGTATTCGTCTGTCAGACGGTCGATCTCCCCCATCTTCTCCTTAAATTCACAGTCCAGACCGATCACAAGCTGCGTGGTCACCCCGGCGCGGTTTCCGATGGACGCGGCTGTAATCTGCTCTACCGCCGTGACGCTGCCGCCGATGATGGTGCCCCGGTTCCCGGCTACCACCACATTCTGTCCCGATTCTATCTCACAGTTTAAAATAGCGCCCGTATTCACTTCATTTCCGGCATAAACCTGCGTCTGCTCCAAAAAACGGGCCATCACATTGCGCCCCGCGCGGATGACGCCGTTTCCCGAACCCTGCATACCGTTTTTCAGTATCACGTCCTTTCCCGCAAAAAGGCGCGCCGTTTCCACATGCCCGTTTACGGTGATCGTCCCGGTGGTTTTCAGGGTTACCCCCGCAAACACATTGCCCTGCACCAGCACGTCCCCGTGAAAATCCACGTCTCCCGTAGCGGCGTCCAGATTGCCGTCTATGGCATAGATCGGCGTGACCGTCAGGCACTTTCCTTCCAGCGTCACATTCCCTTCCGTACTTGCAAAATACTTACAGCCGCTTTCATCCGGCTCACAGCGTTTACACTGGAGCGGCGGCAGCTCCTTCCCCTCATAAGCCTCCATGGTATTTCCCTGCACGTCCCTGCCAACTACCGCAGGAAGGACGGCGTGATAAGTGACAAGGAGCTGTCCTTTGGTCACAAGCTCCATCTTTCCCAACACATTATAATCCACCGAACCGTCCGGCAGAATAATAGGCTTTGTTTCAGGCTCTGTATTAAAATGATATTCAAAGTAGCCGTCACGGCCGTCCTTTTTGGCAGTCCCCTGTGCCACAAAAACCTCCTCATAATTCAGCTTCCCCTGTGCAAGCTCTTCCAGCGCCTTTTCTCTGATGCCGTAAACAATTCCGTTTTCCTTCAAAAGCTCGCGGAGCTCCTTCTCAGAAAAGCGGCGGTATAAAAGGAGAAAAGCCTCCATGCGCGTCTCACTGATACGCAGAAGATAATCCGGCCCGTTGATAATAATCGGATTGCCCTGAACAATTTTTCCCGGGGAAGAGTCAGGGGCCTCAACGCCCTCTGTTGAAATGCGCTTCGCGCCCCTCTTTTTGGAACCCGTTCTCTCCTCCGGCGAAAGAAACATTGTTTTTTCCAGTTCGCTCTCCTTTTGCGCCGCCTGTTCCAGCTCCGGCACAGGCTCTCCCACGAAGCTTTTCTGTTCCCTCTTCTTTCTCTTTCCCGTCTGTTTCAAAAATCCCATATCCCCAATCACTCCCGCCGCAATTTTCCGTTCTTTCCGGCCATTCATAACGCAGCCTGTATTTCTAAAAATTGTAGCACAAAGTACGGGAAAGTGCAATTCTGCCCGGACAAATGATCCTGTTGTCCAAGTTATTGTGTATCCCCAATATTCTCCGGTTCAATCTCCATCCATTGTCTCTCCTGCCAGCCGCCTCAGCGCCGATTCCGACACTTTTCGTTCAGAGTCTGTCATGAATCCCAAAAACATCTGATCATACCGCGAGAAGGTCATATTGACAATTTCCCCTTTCCCGCCGATGACATCCAGGGAAATGGTCGGATCATTGTTGGAATATCCCTGGCAATTGTACTCCACCCTGTCTACCGCACCATCTATCAGCTTACATTCCTCCGTTTTCTTTTTGGCAAGTTCCGCATATAAATGATAGTCTTTTTCCAGGGCTTTGTCATAGCCAAGTGGAACGCTCACATCTAACTGTCTGCCATGGCAGATAGCGAAAAGCTCTCCTGTCACAGCATCTATCTGGTATGTCCATCTTGTGGCCTCGGGTATCTGCTCTTTCTGAAACAGGACATCGCCTGCCCAAAAAGCACGCGGGAAGGTTTGCGTTCCCGGGCTGTAGCTCATATATACATAAGCGCCTTCCAAATCCAGCCCGAAAGCAGTCCTCAAATACTCTGCTCCTGTTTCAGCCGCCTCTTCCATTGTCAGATCCGTATCCGTGGGCGTTCCGGTATTCAGACTGTCCATACTTACAGAATAGTTTACTTTTCCGCCGCTCTCTTTCTTCGTTTCGGATTTTGGCAACGCTGTTTCCGGACTGTCCGAAACCTGATTTCCGGCCGGAACCTGATAGCTGGTCGGAATGGCCTCCACCTTTCCGCTGTTCGCCGCCAGAGTCACTTCCGCCGCCGATTGAAAAAGGATCATGCCCGCGCCGATCATGGCAAATGTTGCTGCTGTCAGTTTTAAAATGCTTTTTTGTCTCATAAGTAAAGCTCCTTTCTGATTGTTTTGATGGATACAGGATAAAACTTTGCTGTATCCAAAAAATATCAGAGTTATTATGGACTTGTAAAATAATTCGTTTTTCCGAAAAAATTTTCCTTACACAGGAAATGACAGCTTCACGGTCGTTCCTGCTCCCGGTTCAGAAGCAAACGACATATCCGCATGATGAATCCGTATGATTTTCTCACAGATCGAAAGCCCAAGCCCCGCCCCGCCGGCAGCGCGGCTGCGCGCCTTATCGACACGGTAAAAAGCCTCTTTTATATGGGACATCTGCTCCGCCTCCATACCGATCCCATGATCCTCCACCTCCACTACAATATTGGATTTGTCTGAATAAGCAAAAATGCGGATTTCATCCTCCGGCCCGCTTGCCTTGATTGCATTATCTATCAGGTTATTCGTCAGTATCAGAAGCTGTTCCATATTTCCCCTGACCATGAGATTTTCAGGCAAGTCATAGGTCAACTTTACTCTCTTTTCCGCCGCCCTCATATGCATAGCCTTTTCAGACTTGGCAAAAAGCTCCTTCACAGAACAGTCGCTGCCGCTCATTTCGTCCCCGCGAAGCAATGCCATATCCAGAAGCTGATAAGCCATATTCTGCAATCTGCTGCATTCTGACATGATAAACTGCGTACATTCATAACGTTCTTCTTCTGACATAAGCGCTTTTTGTATATATTCCGCATATCCGTAAATGGCTGTCAGCGGAATCCGCAATTCATGGGAAAAATTGTCGATAAACTGCTGTTTCTGCTCCGCGGCATCCTCAAGCTGCTTGATCTGCATTTCCACCCGTTCAGCCATACGGTTAAAATTGTACGCTACACTGGAAATTTCATCCTTTCCACGCACCGGAATCCTGCTGCCATAATTGCCGCTTGCAATTTTCGTCGACGTACTGGAAATCTGCCTTAACGGGCGAAATATAATATTCAGAAACTGAAACAGAAAAAACGACATCGCGAGCATTACCACTGCGCCCGTAAGAAAAAGAATATTTTTCGTATGACGCCATGACCGGATGGTATCACCCAGGTCCCCAATATACATAAGTCCGTAATCCTGCCACGGAGCCGGAAAACTGCCGTAAACGCAAAGGACAGGGCGGTCCCCGTTTTCCATATAGACAAGCCTTTCCTGCCTGTATCCCGTATCCGGCGGCAAAATCGTATTTTCCTCCGATGCAAATGCCGGGCTTTCATAAATCCATTCTCCCGAAAAAGCCACCGCAAGTCCGTTTCCCTTTCCCTGCAGATATCGGGAATACAGCCGCATCAGGCTGTCTATATTTTCCTCCACAAGATTTCCCCTCTGATCCAGTGCCTGCATATCCCCGATCAGCGATGACGCAATGACATAGTGCTCTGCCAGGCATTTTTCACGGACAACAGAAAGCTTATCCTTCAGTATGACAGTTGAAACAATCAGGATCATGGAATTGAGAAATACGATAAAGAGCATCAGTGCAACGAAGAAAATCTTCTTTTTCATTCGTGCACCTCCAGCCGGTATCCCAGCTTATACACTGTCCTGATCTGGTTTTCCAGATGCAGTTTACGGCGCAGTCTCTGTATATGGACATCCACGGTGCGGGTACCTCCGTCAAAATCATATCCCCACACCATATCTAACAGCTTTTCTCTGG
>CAMWJF010000083.1 GCA_947174505.1 uncultured Lachnospiraceae bacterium | reverse complement strand
GCTTCATCGGTCCGCAGTGGAGAATGTCAGGTATATTATCCGGATCAAATTTTGCAAACATCATCTTTCCAGCCCTTGCATCGTCAGGGATGCAGAGAGCTGGATAAAACAAAACTAATTTAGATATTTTATCATGCAGCCTTGATGCCGCAATTGCTGATACAAAGCCGCCTTGGCTGCAACCCATCAAAACGGTTTCATCTGGATTGACATATGCCCTGCCTTGTGCGTAATGAATAACGGTCTCTAAGTCTTCCACCTCTGTCAGAACAGACATTTCCGTTGTTCTGCCATCACTTTTCCCTTTTATCACACATCCGCCGCAAAAATCAAAACAGTATGAAACATACCCCATTTCCGCCATAGCTTCGGCATACTGGCGGACTGTGTCCTGAAAAGCCATAAAGCCGTGACTCACAATCGCAATCGGCCGACAGTTTCCTTCCTGCCTGTACTCTGTTCCCCTGATTGTAAGATTATTTCTCCGGCATGTAAAAGTCCTCCTTGAAATTTTTACATTTTTTTTGCTGAAACAGACAGCCATCTCTTTCATAATCTCCTCCGCTTCATTTACCCCAACGCCACATCAAGCGCCATCATGACCGTAAAACCTACGGCAGACAGAACCATCCCGATATTGGGGCGTTTACTTTCCGACATCTCCGGGATCAGTTCCTCCACTACGACTATGGCTCCTGCCGAAAAACTTCAGAAGGTACAGTAAAAGCGGGACCACAGACCCAGTCAAAGCTCTCTGAAACATTGGATTCAGCCTGTTCTTCATGAACAGTACACAGGCAGTGTCAAGTGCCGTCCCACGGAAAGGTATCAGAATGCCATGAAATACTTCCGTCTGCATGGCATCACCTGAACAATGAGAACAGCCCTTTCTTCTCATGCGGCTCACCGCTTACAGACACAGCATTATAGCCAGCCTTTGCCACCACGCTTTTCAGTTCCTGCTATGGGATGTCCTTCCCCGCAATAATGAATGCCTGCTTCTTTGTATATGAACTTGTCACCTTTTTTTACCTGAAAGGCATTCCTTACAGCCCCGCCTAAATGCACCTCGCACATACCATAGGAAATTCCTTCTATGCCCACTGTCATCTTCTCCATAAAACACTTTATTTCGCCCCTGATGAAAGTCAGCAAAGACCAACTTATATTTTTATAAAAGCGCTGTTTTGTGTTAGTATCAACTAACTCGCTTTTAAGTATACCTCTTAGATTTTACTTCTGTCAATAGGATAGAAAACTATCTGCAGAATTTTCAGATTCTGATCATTGCATTGTCACGGTTCTGCCACAATGTGCAGCCCATAGAAAACCTATCTCTCAATATAAAAATTGAGTTGATAACCTGCAGACTCAGAGTTAATATGCACCACTGAGGAAAGGAGGGATTCTGCCATGGATAAGGATTCCGTACTGTACCTGCTGATGGATATGCGGGTAAACGGCATACTGGACCGCATTCTGGAAAAAGATGAGGAATACCAGGAAATTGCCCGGAAGTCTGGGGGATATTTAGACCGGCTGGAGGCTATGGACCTGCCAAAGGAGGCACGAGAGCTGATTGACTTGCACTCCTGCGAACAGAACGCACTCGGCGCACGGAATGGCGCTCTTGCCTATCTGCTCGGCTTTTCAGACTGCGTGGAACTGATGACAAAGCCATTGCATCTGCCGGGCGCACCAAAGAAAACAGATTAAAACCACAGAACGCAAAACAAGCCCGCAGCATCGTTTCAAATGCCACGGGCTTGTTTTTCTGTCCTCCGATATTCAGTTTATACTCTTTTCGCATAATCCAGCGAAATCCATCCGTTTCTCTTTTCCTGATAGGATTTCAGCAATCCCCACTTGGATGCGCCTCCGCCGTCTGCCTCCTCCACCACTGTGAAGGTACCGATTCCCGTATATTTCCCGGTCTTGCCGTAGTCAGTGCCAGGACCTTTCCGGATGTTCAAATCGGGGATGGACACCCGCACCAGATACGGCTTGAACGCTGCCGCCTTGGTGTACACTACTTTTCCGGCTTCATCAAACACGGAATACCCCGGATTCTCATCCGCACATTTCTTTGCGTTCTCCAGCGACTTGAACGCCCCTTTCTGAGAGGATGCGTCTGCCCAGCTCTTCCGGACGCGGTACCAGATTTCCGTTTCTGCAGGGGCGGAGGAAGATGCCCCGCCCGCCGTACCGAGGATGCCTTTCAGGATCGTGAGGATCTTCTCCCCACAGCCGGCGCCTGTCGCCCATCCCTTTCCGGCAGGGTTTTCCTTCTGCCCAAGCCACTCCACATATTCCGCACAGCCCCTCGCGACATATTTGAAACGCGGGTCAATGCAGGTGTTCTTCAGAGCCTCCGTGGAAGCATAGGCTTTTAAGTGCTGCACCTGCGCCCGGATGACGAGCTGCGGCGTGTCAAAGGAATTCCCTTTACCTCAGCTATTGTTTTCCGGTCAACCCTGTGCTTGGCACAGACAGAAACAAGCCATGCCAGGACTTGCGCCAACGGCACCGTCAGCCACACCCCAAACAGATCAAAGGCCAGCGGCAGGGTCAGAAACAGCGCCAGCTGGAATCCCGGTTCCGCAAACACCAGAGCATAGGACAGCCCTGTCTTTTCCGTTGCATAGAAACAGGATGTGGTGACACGCACAAAGGCGAGGAACAGCATCGTTGCCAGGAACAGCGGCAGATAGGCCGCCACCTCCCGGCTGGCATCTGGTGAGGCTCCGAACAATATCCCTACAAAGGCCCGTGCCAGAAAGAGCGCTATCATACACACCACGGTGATAGCGAGGGCCGTCCTATAAGCCAGCCTCCGGACACCCACTGCAACCGTCATGTCATTTTCCCCATAGTGCCTGCTGATGAGCGGCTGGCTTCCATCTCCCACGCCCTGCAGCAGCAGATAGGCGATGCTGACCACGTAACTGATGCAGCTGTAAGCCGCCACATCCTGCTCGTTTCCATACAGCAGAAGAAAACGGTTCATCATAACGATGGTGATCGTAGGGGAAATGGTCAGTCCAAAAGGGGCCACTGCCACCTTGCACACCGAAGCAAAAAATGACGGAATGGCAGAGACGGGCGGCAGGGCAAAAACGGCTTTCTTTGCAATAAAAAATCCCAGCGCCGCCAGCATGGTGACCCCCTGCCCTATTACGGTGGCCCAGGCAGCCCCGGCCATGCCCCATTTCCAGACAAAGAAATAGTCCAGGAAAACATTGGTCAGAAATCCGGCGATCATGGCAGTCATGGCAAAGGCCGCACCGCCCATGTTCCGGATAAACGGCACAAAGCCGGTAGCCAGAAGCTGGAACACCATCCCCACGGCAATGACGCGGATATACTCTGCGGTCAGCTGCAGGATATCCCCCTCCGCCCCCAACAGGCGCAGCAGCGGATGGAAAAAGACCAACAGCAGGACAGTGATCAGTCCACCGGCCAGAAGCATCAGCAGTGTCGTCCCTCCCAGACACGTCCGCTGTTCCCCGCTCTCTTTTGCCTGCATGATGGTAAAGCGGATGGCTCCTGACATGCCCATGCCTGTACCCAGGGCCTGGATGATGGCGGCAATGGGATAGCCCAGGACAATAGCTGCCAGTCCGGTGTCCCCCAGTCTCTGCCCGATAAAGAATCCGTCTACAATGGTGTAAACGCCGGACAGGGCAAAGGCCAGGACAGATGGTATCACAAATCGGAAAAAGTTTTTACGCTCACTCATGGTTTCTATATCTCCTTTATTTTTCTCTCATATCAAAGCCAGCGGCTGTATCCTGCTCTTGTGCAGATGATCCTCCGGCTGCTTTTTCATAAGCGGTCAGATAAATCCGGTCAGATTCCCGATAGAACTGTGTTTCCGCATCCTCATACGCCAGAGTCCGAAGCTGGTCAATGTATTCCTCAGTCATAGCGCGGGAGATCTGACGGATGTCCGCCTGTGTCAGTTCTTTTCCATTCCTGCCTTCCTTCTCCGACAGGCCTATCCTGTCGGGAGGCGCAGCACCCGGAATCTTCTCTATCGGCATAGTTTATCCTCCTGAGCAAAATTTAAAGCCTCTCTTGACTTTGTATATCTGACACTATAAACTATATAATTATTATACAGTCAAGGGGTGAGAAATAAAAAAATGGAGAAATTGTTAAAGATAAGTGAATTTGCGGCACTCTCTGGTATCTCACGCCAGCTGCTGATCTACTATGACAACCAGGGCATCCTCCATCCGAAACAGGTGGATCAGGAAAACGGATACCGCTATTATTCCTACCGCCAGCTGACAAACGCAAGTGTTATCGTATCGCTGCGCCAGGCCGGTATGTCCTTGGAATGCATCCGTAATTATCTCGCAGAGCGCTCTCCTGAGAAACTGATGGCGCTTTTCCATGAGCAGGAACGCAGTCTGGAAGAACAGATCAGAAAGCTGGAACGCATCAAAGGCATGGTCCGGTCACGGCTGCAGCATACAGAGCTGGGCATCACGATTGGTTCTGAAAAAATATGGGTAGAGGAATGTCCCGAAGAAAACCTGTTTTTAGGCCCTGACCTGCCGGATAATTTCCAGCTTTCAGACGGATGGGACTGTCTTCCGTCTTTTTATAACGCCTGCATTGAACACGGTATCCAGATCGGTTTCACCGTTGGCTCATTTGTGGAGTATGACCCGTCAAGAGCTGTGCTGTCTGATAAACCTGCAAAATATTTTTGCCGGCTGCCCCAAAATCAATATCCCGCTTATTATATAAAACCCGCCGGACGTTATATCTTTGGAACACAGTTTACCGACTACGAGCATACGGATTCCCTTTACCAAAAAATATTCCGTTATATGGATGAACACGGATTAAAGATTTGCGGAAATGCTTATGAGGAATTTTTGATTGATGAGATTGGAGAAAAGAATACTGGTAACTATATGTTACAGATTTCTATACAAGTAGAAACTATGCAATAAAATACAAAATGAAAGAACAGTAAAAATCCTAATCAGTGATATCCGCATATGTAATGTAAATTATAATATCCCCTTTTTCCTCTTGCATCACGGCTCAAACAAAAAATGGCAGGGCTACCCCTGCCGCCTGTTCTTCTTATGTACCTTCTTCGGGTCAAAGCCCACCCTGACCACCTCCCCGCAGCGCCTGCATTTCATTTACAACACCATTTTCCCCGGCGGCATCTCCTCAATGTCAAGGATGCGCTGCCCGCATTTAGGATTCGGGCATCTGATCCTTTCCACTGACAACCGTCTCACTGCGCTGATATGTAACAAGGGAACCAGACAGGCGATAGTTACTCACTGCTTGGCTCCCTTTATCTTCTGTTTCAGAGATGAATATTTTTGCCAAGTTGGGCAATAAGGTATGCAGACATGGTATATGTATCTGATTTTTCATCCCATTCACTGACACGCAGCAACTTTTTCTTTACGGTATTGCTTACTGTTTCTCCCCTTACTGTTAAAGATTTCAATGCAAGGGTAAAATACCCTACCAGCACCATGCTGCTTATGTCAAATACAAGATATGTAACCGACTGATTCTTTTTCGTAAATTCTACTGAACTTTTTTCAAAAAGCGCTCGACATCAAGATTCCACAGACAAGAAAAACCGAAGAGAACTTGAAGAAGCCTGCTATGAACATCTCCACCTGTTCCTTGCCGGAAATGCGAATTTTTTCCACTTGCCAACTCCCAAATTCAGAGTTAAGATACGACACCACGGAAGGAGGGATTGGATTGGAAAAAGATTCTGCACTGTACCTGCTGATTGACCGGTACGTCAGCGAGCAGAACGCGTTGGGCTCCCGGTTTGGGATGCTCGCCTACCTGCTTAGGTTTTCCGACTGCAAGGCCATGTTTCCGGGGAAATGCCTGCCAACAGAAGTAAAAGAAATGGACACAGAATTGTAACCGCAAAAAGTGCCGGACAGAGCGGAAAGTCTGTGGCGCAGCCCTCCCGCACTGTCTCTTTCGTTTTTAAATGAAAATCCATGCTTCCAGCTCCGCGATCTTTTTTCAACCTCCTGCTGCTTGCGGCCGAATACCTCCTTCGGTATCTCGTTATTCATCCGCATCCGGGTCATCGAATACGGCGTGGAGGACTTCCTGCGCCAGAGGTCCTCCGAATAGACGCCCTTGTTCTTCCGGTAGTTCCGTGATTCCGCATTCCTCTCCGCAAGCATGCCCTGCACCCTTTCAAATTCCTCTTTGGTGACGATGGTGCCAAAAAGCATGCCTATTCCTTATACCCTACAACAGCTATAACATTTCCGCCTTTCAAAATGCAGGCAACATCCTTCCCTTCTCCTATCAGCGTTGCCCTGCTGTTGCGGATGTTCTTATCTGCATTATCCGGCACTTCCAGCAGTACCTTATATTCCCCTTTATATGTTCCATTGAGATGCCCTATAAATATCTGTTCCAATTCCTCTATGCTTATCTCCTTTGCGGGCAGCCATGAAAACACATCTAAAACTGTCACCCTATCATTCCTCCCCCTCGTATGTTAGCTGCATTGGTGCTAACACATCACTGTTCCCCGAAAATCCGGGGATGCCTGTCCTATCCGCCCTCTGTGGCTTATTGGGGATATAGAGCAGGACTAACGATTTACATTCCATTTCTGAAAATGAAATTTCCCCTCATCATATGTCAGTCTTAAAATCTCTGTATTTTTTATCCGTTCCACAGCACATAATTGTTCTGGTGCAAAAAGGTATAATAATGTTTTTATAGCAAAGGCATGAGTGACCACTAAAATATTGCTATTTTCATTGGAGAATTTGCTTTGGGCTATATCTTCAAATACACCTTTCAGACGATTTGTTATTTCTTCAAAGGGTTCTGCCATATCTGTTGTGTCATGTTCATAAATAGCCGTCGCAACATCCGGAAGCCTTTTATTTAATTCCGCAAATGACGAAACAACTAACCAATCAGAAACAGCTTTTATAAAAGCTGCATTATGCTCTGCCTCCATTGAACCCAAGCACCATTCCCGTAGCCGCATATCTTTTTGAACTTCAATACCACTATTCCCACTGATTGATAAAATCAGTTCCGCCGTCTGCCCGGCTCTTAACGTGTCACTCGCATATGCAGCATGAAAAATAGTCCCTTTCATTTCAAGCCCTAAGTCCTTTGCTGCCTTTTTTCCATTATCAGTAAGCGGTGAATCGCTCCATCCCTGTGCCCTGCCCAAACTGTTCAGCAAAGTTTCCCCATGCCGGACTATGTAAAAAGTAATCACGCTATCATCCCTTTCCTACCCCAAAAAATCATTTATGTGTCTGCATATACTCTGCCTTCACTTTATCAATGTCCACTTTCAACTGTAATGTAAGGCATTTTATCTCTCCTTTCTATTGCTCTAAAGCTCCCCCTGCTCCCCGATTTTCCAATCTGCCGAAAACCGGGGAAGCCTGCCCTGTCTTGTCTGGCTGTGGCTTATTGTGCATATGCCGTCCGTGAGGCAGGCTGCTTTCAATCATGATTTGCTTTTACAGAAAGTCAGGATGTCATTGATCCATTTGCCATAGCGCAAATACCCGTCCCAATTCCCAAGTGTTTTCATATCGTTCATAAGCTCGTGCGCCATTACCATATAGTCTGCTTTTTCGTGGTAGGAAGTACCACTCATCTTATCCTTCAATATCGACATGGTCATGAAATTGCTGTCTGATTTATTCCCGGTATGTGCGTTTAACGCAAGCATCTCCGTATAAGAGCAGCTATTCGGGTTCACCTTGCTTACATCCACCGTCTGCACAAACTCTTTTCCGTTTTTGTCAGTGCCCTTCACAAGATAAACTGGATTATCCTCCGAATAATCATCCGCCCTGTATACATTTGCGCTTTCCCCTGTCTTTACATGATGGATAGAAAATAATGCGTTCGAGTCAATATGTACCACATTTCCTGTTGCTTTCACATTCGCTCCGAAGCCGCCCTTCGTACTGCTTTCTGCTTTTCTTGCTCCCTGCCATGCCGGATACCCTGCTGCTCCTATTCCATTAACATTCATCCCTTTTAATCCTCCATTGTTTTTAGTATTGCGGCTCATCTGTCATTCAAAGCCATCTCTGCTCTCTCAATATAAGTCCAAGCAGTTCATTGCTTCATTCAATCCTTACTCCCCCTGTCAACACCTCCTCTCCCTGCTCCCCGATTCCCCAATCTGCCGGAAAATCGGGGAAGCCTGCCCTGCCTTGTCAGGCTGTGGCTTATCGGTGATATGTACCCATAAATTTTATTTCCTGCTATGCCTTGGCGTCAAAGCTATTCTGTGTATTTTCCACATTGGCTGCTTCTTCACCCGCCAGCAGGTTAGCTATATGAATCCAGAGACTATGCTTTTTCACTCCGCATTCCCTTTATGCGGTTCCGCCGAAATAATCTCCTCCTGCACGTTGGCATCATCCGAAACCCCGTCCAGTTCATCCACGTCAAGCTGCGGCTCCACCGCTATCGGGTCATCATCATAGACCGCCGAGCCATCATCCTCAATCTGATGCACGGCATCCGGGGCGGTGCTTCCCTGTGTGGTGCATCCGCCGATTGCAGGAATCATCATTGCCGCAATCAGTAATGCCGATATTCTGCTGACACGCATTTTTCAAGCCCTCCGTCATAAATTAATGGAACCGAGCATCTGTTGATAATACGAACCAGCCATCAAAAAAGTTTCATTCCTCATTATCTGCTACTGCGGCTCCTCTGTCATTCGGAGCCGCCACGTCAAACGCCTGAAAAACATACTCCCGGATTCCCGTAATAAAAATCAGTATGGTATCTTCATCCCTCTGCCTGAGCCTTTTCGCCGTTTCAATCCCATCACCTGCAATTCACTTTCCATGCGAATGCTTTTCTCGCATTGAGCATTAGCTTCCCCACGGACAGTTCTTTTTACTTTTTATATCAGCAGAATTTTGGCGCAGTCAGCCGCGAGGGAATGAAACCCTATTTGAAAGGGAACGTTTTTCTGCTGGCAGACCTGCCTGCGGAAACACTTATTCCTTTCGTTTCATTAGACATAAAATCTTATTTTTCAATCTTATCCACTATTTGATTTTTTCCATAAGTGCTTTAAATTCTTTTAAGGATTTAGATGGTATGAACTCGATTATTTCATATTGGGCAATGTTTTCTTTAAAAAATGGGTCTTGTTCCATAATATTTTCTGCCTCCTGCTTTGTGGCACAATTACAAAGAATTATCCCGCCAGTTCGTGGATTTTTTCTTCCAGAACAAATAAATTTTTTTGTGTTGTAATTTTCTTCCAAATAACTAATGTGCGCCGGTAACATTTTTTCAACTTCCAAAATTGGCTTAATATAAGTCAGATTAAAGATAAACATATTGTACCTCCTGCAAAATTGTGTTAGAATAATAATGACCCAAGTCAATGACCACGGTCACCATTTTAAATACTATCATCCATATTGTCAATAGCACTTTATAAGGAATCAAAGAATGGAACAGAAAAAAACACGCAAAGATAGAGCTGTTGATACAAAAAATAAAATATTTGAAACAGCAGTCACACTTATAAAAAGTAAAGGGTACAATAATGTTACTATAAGTGAAATTTGCCAGACAGCAGGATTGGCAAAAGGATCATTTTATGTCCATTACAACTCCAAGGAAGATATTGTAAGGGAAAGCTATTATGCTGATATGGGAACCTATATTTGCACCCATTACAATGAATTTATAGCCTCCAACCCTAATATATCCGTAATTGAACGTATCACCCACTTTTTAAATCTGGAATTTGAATTTGCAGAATACGCTGGATATGAACTTACCTGCTTAGCTTATTCGCTAAACCTAAGTGCATGTGTGCCTGGACCTTCCGAACATTTCAGCAAACGATATTTTATCAAAATATTACAGGATGAAATAGAATCAAGTTTAGCGTATTCATCCTCCGGCTTTTCATGCAACGAAATATTCAATTATTTTGAAAGCATTGTGAGAGGC
This sequence comes from uncultured Lachnospiraceae bacterium, assembly GCA_947174505.1. Lineage (GTDB taxonomy): Bacteria > Bacillota > Clostridia > Lachnospirales > Lachnospiraceae > UBA3282. The sequence goes on along the minus strand of CAMWJF010000083.1, from coordinate 809 downwards.
ACAATGGCTACATGGTGCTTCTCCAATAACTCTTTTGACATTGTTGAGCAAGGGAGAAAATATATTAAACAGGCTGTTCACAGCATTTACCAAATGCAATGAACCATCCAGCCGCCATGCTGCTCAAAAAAATCAGCAGGAAGTTACCTTTTGGGTAGCAACTATCAAAATGGGAAGCAGGAAAAAGGACTTCCAAAACAGCTCTTGGGAAAAATTCATCTCACATATTCAATTCCGCTCACAATCTTTTAATTAGCGTATCTCAATAACTGTTGATTCATTGGCACAAGAATTGTTATATCATCCGTTTCAGGGCTGTAATCATATGTATAATCAATTGATATATTTCGTCTTGTTACTACCGGATCCGGAACATAAAAAACTTTCTGTTCGAAATCTTCTAACTGATTGCAGATAAACCTTCTCGACTCATTGCCCTCGCCAGACAGCAATTCCGATAATACTTCTTCATATTTATGTGTTTTAAATTTTCTACGCAAATGAGCCTTACTGTCAAAATAAATTTCATAAGACATTCCATTTAACAGATGCCGTCTCACATCTTTTCCATAATTGCTCAGATTACTATGCAAGTCATCAAAAAAATTTGTTATTCTAAAGGCGTTACCTGATGCCTGATACAAACTCCTCCCCAATACAAACAGATCATTTGCATCTCTGCTTTCATCAAATCCGCCTTCATTTTACCCCACCAGTGAGGAATTTACCCACCCCGATTTTGATTCGACAAATCGACAAATTGCGCTTTTACTAATCACAGCATTATATGTCAGAGTAACCTTAAAAGC
>CAMWJF010000082.1 GCA_947174505.1 uncultured Lachnospiraceae bacterium | reverse complement strand
TCAAGGTACAAATTTGTATCAAAGGTCAGTAACCTTTTGACACCCTAATCCTATAAAAATAAAATATACCGGCGGCCTGTGACATTTCTGTGAGAATTGGCTGTTATGATAGCGGCATCACAGAAAGGATGGTGTTTACCATGAGTATTTTACAGACAACTGACCTCAAAAAATACTACGGCACAGAGCCGAACATCACAAAGGCGCTGGACGGCGTGACCCTCTCGATTAAACAGGGAGAATTTGTTGCCATCATCGGAACCTCCGGCAGCGGCAAGTCCACTCTGCTGAACATGATGGGCGGCCTGGACGTACCTACCTCCGGCAGCGTCAGGGTGAAGGGCAGGGAGCTGTCTGGTCTGAAGGACGAGCAGCTTACCATTTTCCGAAGACGCAACATCGGCTTTATCTTCCAGAACTACAATCTTGTCCCTGTTCTGAATGTCTATGAAAACATTGCCCTGCCCGTAGAACTGGACGGCGATACGGTAGACAAAAAATTCATGGATGACGTAGTGCGCCTGCTGGCTCTGGAGAACAAGCTGAACAATATGCCGGGCAATCTGTCTGGCGGACAGCAGCAGCGTGTCGCCATCGCCCGCGCCCTCGTTTCCAAGCCTGCCATCGTCCTGGCTGACGAGCCGACCGGCAATCTGGACAGCCGGACGAGCGGCGATGTGCTGGGGCTTTTGAAAGTGACCAGCAGCAAATTTCACCAAACGCTGGTGATGATAACCCATAACAGCGAGATCGCCCAGCTTGCCGACCGCATTATCCGCATTGAGGATGGCAGAATTTTTGAGTAAGGGGGGTGCAGACGATGAATGACATTTTATTCGGCAACAACAATAGTGCCGTCATAAAAAAGCTGTCAGGCCGTTATTTCAAGGCCAGCAAAAGCAGGAATATCATTGCGATTATAGCAATCGCCCTGACAACCGTACTTTTTACCACAATCCTTACCCTGGGCTCCGGCCTGACGGACACCGTTCACGACCAGAACGTCCGCAGGGCCGGCGGTGAGGGACAGGCGGTATTAAATTATATCAGCGATGCCGTTTACAGCGATATGGCGGGAAATCCCCTCATTGACCGTATCGCCTATACAAAAGCGGTTTCCTGCCGGCTGAAAAATCCGGGTCTGGAGCGTTGGCGGTCTGACCTGTGGTATATGGATGATACCGCCCTGGAATTTGCCCGCTACAGGCCCACAACAGGCCGTCGTCCCGAAGCGGAAAACGAGATCATGGCAGACACAAAGACGCTGGATGCCCTTGGTATCCCGGCACGGACCGGGGAAACCGTTTCTCTGACTTACGAAGTAAAAGGCAACTCATACACCACCGATTTCACCCTCTGCGGGTTTTGGGAAACGGACAGCCTGAGCAATATCGGGCGGCTGATCGTGTCGAAAGCCTTTGTGGACGCCCATTCAAATATCTTAACCTACACCTATCCTGTGGACAATGATTATTCCGGCGTTGTCTCCGCCTATGTGATGTTCCGGGAGAAGGGCGATATAGAAGCCCTGCTTCACCGGCTTCTCTCCGAAAGCGGTTATACCTGCGATACAATGGGCGGCAGTCGGGATGATGACAATTATGTGATCGCCCGTGTCAGTCCGGCCTATCAAAGCGGCGCCTTAACAGACAATCCTGCCATGCTGGTTTCCGGCATCGTTGGCGTCCTGCTGATTATCGTAACAGGATATTTGATTATCTACAATATCTTCCAGATTTCCGTTATTCAGGATATTCAGTCATATGGACAGTTAAAAACGCTGGGCACGACAAAACGGCAGATCAGACGGCTGATCAGCCGACAGGCGCTTCGGCTTTCCCTGACTGGTATCCCCGTCGGCCTGCTGGCAGGCTTCTTCATTGGCCGTGCCCTTGTTCCTTTCCTGATGAACGGAACAAGTTACACTGCGGACGCCGGCATTAAGGTGACGGTAAATCCGCTGATATTTATCGGTTCCACCACTTTCACCCTCTTTACTGTCTTTGTCAGCGTCCGCAAGCCCGCAAAGATTGCCGGTACGGTTTCGGCAATTGAGGCGATTCGTTACACAGAAAACAGTGCGGCGGCATTTGGAACGCGCAGGGCCAGAGACAGGAAATCGACCCACGGCGCAAAGCTCCACTTTATGGCCCTGGCAAACCTGGGGCGAAACCGCAAACGCACGGTATTGGTTATTGTGTCTATGACATTGAGCCTGGTGCTGTTCAACACAGTGTTCACTCTGTCCGGCGGGTTTGATATCGACAAGTATATCGCAAAATTTATGGATACAGACTTTGTGATCTCTAACGCAAACTATTTCCAGTACCAAGTTGAAAAAAGCGAAAACGATCTGTCCGAGAGTTTTATTGAAGCCGTCAAACAGATGAACGGCTTTGCGGATGGCGGCAGGCTCTATTCCTCCTGGATGCTGGAAGAGCCGTTTTCCACAGAGCACGCCGCCTTTTTCAGCCATAACAGGGACCAGAACGGCAACCCCTTTATAAGACTGTATGGCGCGGACAATTTTCTGCTCCATAACATGGAGACCATAGAAGGGACAGTTGACCCAGAAAAGCTGAAATCAGGAAAGTATATCCTGCTGAGTGTAGAGTGTAACGATGACGGAACCGTCATAGATAACCCCGATATCCGTGTTGGGGATACGGTGCGGATCAACCATCTGACCGTGGACGGTCTCAGCACTACCATCACTGACAGCCATGATTTTATCATTATGGCTAAAGTCCGGGCCAATGAGAACACGGCCACTACCCGCAACACAGGCGAAGCCCGGTTCTACCTCCCGACCGAAATTTTCCTGCCCCTGTGCGATAACCCCCATCTGGTCAGCTTTCCCTTTGATGTGAAGGAGGGAACAGAAGCCGAAATGGCCGTTTTTTTGAGCGACTATGTCGACAGTGTGGAGCCGGGCATGGATTTCGAGTCCAAGGCAACCTATGTCAGCTCCTTTGACGACCTCACTTCCCTTATTATCACCATCGGCGGGGCGTTGAGCATCATCATTGGCATCATCGGGATTGCGAACTTTGTCAACTCCGTCCTGACCAGCATAATTACCCGCAAAAAGGAATTTGCCATGCTGCAAAGCATCGGTATGACCGGGAAGCAGCTAAAACGTATGCTCTCTTTTGAAGGGCTGTATTATGCGGTTGGAACGATGCTTGCGTCTGCTGTTTTGGGGATGCTGTTTTCCGCGGTGGTCGTGAGGGGGATTTCCAGCGGGATTTGGTTCTTTACCTATCGCTTTGTCATATGGCCCATGCTGGCGGTCTATCCGTTCCTTATTCTCCTGACTGTGGCAATACCGGCGCTATTGTGCCGAAAAATTGCCAAAGCCAGCATCATGGAACGGCTGCGCCAAAACGGAGTATGATCCATGAAAGCCGGGCGCAGCCTGCTCCCGGCTTTCAACTGCCCCGAAACTCCATCGGCGCTCTTAAAGGGAATCCCTTTTCCGGTGTGTTCCTGCCCTGTATTTTGTATGGTGTACCTAAAACTGACACGCTATATCACCCGCAGTTCCAGTTTCCCGTCGAATCTGCCGGTCTGTCCGCCCACTTTCTGTAAAGGAAACACAAAAGTAGCGTGCTCTTCAAAGGGTGCGTCGCTCCCCAGACTGTCCACTTCTTTCCCATCCACATAAAGTACAGTCTTTCCAGGCGCCCCCTCCAGCTTTAAGCTCACCCACTCGCCCTCCGGCAGCGTATAATCAAATGTGTAGGTCCGCCCCTCTCTGGTAAAGCCCACCTTGCCCGTTTCCGGCTCCACCGCATAAAAAGCCCACTTGCCGTAAGCGCAGTCGCCCTCCGCAAGAATCTGCTCCTGCCGCCCACCGGACTGCCCACTCCGCTCCAGCCACACATCCATCTGAATCTCGTAATCCGGCTCCACAGCCGACGTCTTATCATAAAGATACGGATAAAAACCCACCTTATTGCAGGATGCCTCTGTCTCCAGCTTCTCCGCCCCCCAGAGCCGGGCGGAAAGCGCCCCCAGCGGCTCTATAAACCGCACATACAAGTCATATTCGCTGATCCCGATATCCAGATTACCGCACATATCGTTCCAGATCATATAGGCCGCCCCCAGCATCTGCGGCGAATAGGCGGGTATGGTTTCTCTTCTGTTATAATCATAAAACCGGTTGGGCTCCCAGTTCTCATACAGCTCCCTGCAGTCCAGATAGTCGTATCCGCCGCCCGGTATAATGTAAAGGTGGTTATTTTGCATGTTAATCAGTGAATACCCCGCCTCGTACATCTCCCGCGGATCAGCCCACTCTGTACTCCAAATATTCATCTGCAGATTATCCGGCAGAGGATTCGTCGTACCGCCCATATTGCTGAGGCTTCCCCAGAGGCGCACCGTCTTTCCCGAATCCTGCGCCAGATTGTTGATCCGGGCAAGATACTGCCGGTACTGCTCCCCATCGCCGTAATACTCGTCCATGCCGATGCCTACCATCTCCGCATCGCGGAAAGCCCCGGTATCTTCTGCCAGCGCCTCCCGCCAGATCTTCTCCACAAAAGCGACCGCCTGCTCATTCCCCAGATCAATCTGGTCCACCGACTCATTAGAAGTGCGCAGGGCATACTCCGGATACAGCTTTGTGATGGCGAGGGAATGCGCCGGTGTGTCAATCTCAGGCACCACCTTCACCCCGTAGGTTCTGGCAGTGGCGATAAACGCCGCAAATTCCTCCTTCGTGTAAGCATACTCCGCCGAGGTAAGCGTCTCCCCCTTCTCATTTCCCAGACCGGATTCCAGACGGAACGCGCTGTCCGCCGTCATGGCCTGCTCCGCCGAATCCGTAAGACCACTGGTGGCGAGAATCTCATTGTCGTTCAAATGGATCACCAGATCATTCATCTTATACCACGACATCGTCTCCATGATCCGGTAGAGCATGTCCAGGGATACTGCCTTTCTCGCCACATCAATGCCGAAGCCTCGCACCTGATAGAGCGGATAGTCCCGAATCTGCCCCTGTGGCGCGTTTCCTTCCACATCTGTAGACAAAAGCTGCATCCATGTGACCGTACCCCAGCGCACGCCTGTGGCCGTTTCCGCCTTTATGACACACTTGTCAGTTATATCGCAGGTATACCCCTCTTCCCCCAGCCCGTTCTCTTCTTCCGCATAGCCTACATAAATGTCTCCCGGTAAAAGATCGCCCACTGTCCCCTCGCAGACAGTCAGCTTTGTATGAAAATACAAGTTCTTTTCCAGACACTCATTCATAAGCGCCGCGATATCCCATAGTGCCTGCGCATCCGCTTTTGCCGCTGCCGTGTCCGTCCCTGCCGACTGTTCCCGGCCTTTCCTTGGCGGACGGCTGTCCGTACCCACAATAATCCGCGCGCCTTCTCTCAGATTAAAATATCCCCGGCCGCTCCGCCATTCCGCAATGGACGGCGCCACGCTGCTGATCACAGCGTCATATCGGGCATTTTGTTCCGGCTCCGCTGACTCTGACAGCGCAGTCTCCGCATCCGGCAGGCCGCTCCCCGATGTGGTATCCGCCGCATCGGACACGCCATCCGCCGCAGGCACCCGCACCACAAAGGATACCTCTCTCGTCTCCTCAAGACCCCGTTCATCCTCCACCAGATACCCTACCGTCACATCCTTATCCTGAATCGTGTCATAGACCCTGCCGTCCGCACCGATCACCTGCTCCAGGTCCGCACCGATCAGGGTTACCCGGAAACCTTCCGGCGCTTCCGGCATAACCAGCCTTCTGCCGCCTTCCTCTGTTTTTTCAATAACAGGCGTTTCCAATTTGTAGGCCGTGGGCTTGTCCCCATAGACTTCAAATTCATAGAGGGAGACATTCTGATACAGGTCGGAATAATCCGCAGCTTCCTTCGACACCGCATAGGTGGACAGGCGCAGATACCGCGTCTGCACGGGTTCATCCAAAACAATTTCCTGTTTCAGCAGCTCCGGCGCAGTCTCAAAAGCCGCAATCGTGTCGTAGGCCGTGCCGTCCGCGGAGCTTTCCAGCGCATAGGATACGGCGTTTGCCCTCTCCCATTTCAGCACAATAAAAGAAACTGAAATTTCTTCGGGAAATTCCAGTTGGATATAGTGGGAGGCGTCCTCCCGGTTATTTTCGCTGGACCAGCGGGAGGCGAGATCCCTGTCATTCCCGTCAATCGCCATGGCCGCGGACAATGCCTCCTGCTCCACACTGTCACAGGTGGCTTTTACGCCCTTTTTCAAAGCCAGATTCGGATTATCGTCCCCGAAAAGCTGCCCCCGCAGCAGCACGCCGACCAGCCCGGCCGCCGCCAAAACCACCGCCAGCCCCGCACCGGCCAGCATATATTTTTTCCTGTCCCTTTTTTCCTTCATCCGTGATCCCATCCGTCAAGATTCCACAGGCTTCTCTTTCCCCGGCCTTTCCGTTCTCCCCCGGCTTCTCATTCCTGCTTTTTCCCATCTCCCCGGGCGTTCTTAGGGCTATCTTTACCCGACCAGCGCCCCCAGAAGCCCGTAAGAGAGGAAGGACATAATCACCGTGGCGATGGCAATGCCCAGAAGCTCCGCCAGAATCGCCTTCTTAAAGTCTACGTCCAGAAGCGCGGCGATCAGGGAACCGGTCCACGCTCCCGTGCCCGGCAGGGGAATCCCCACAAAAAGCACCAGACCCCAGAATTCATATCGCTTGATATTGTCGCTCTTGCTCATGGCACGATTTTCCAGTTTCTCGATGATGCCCCGGAAAAGCTTTATCTTCTTAAGCAGCTTAAAAATCTGTTTGATAAACAGCAGGATAAAGGGAATCGGAATGATATTACCGATGATGCAGATCGGAATCGCCGTGGTGATCGGCACCTGAAGCAGTTTGGAAACGATCAGGCCGCCGCGCAGCTCTAAAATCGGTATCATGGAGATCACGAAGACAACAATCTCCTTACTCACATATCTTCCTAAAGTATTGGCAAATGCCACCGCTAAACTTTCCATATCTCTTTCAATCCTTTCCTCTTTTCCAAATCTACACCCGCAGGAAGTTACTTTCGCGCGCCGCTTTTCCTCTGCTCTTCTACTATAATATATATGTAGCATACACAGCCGCTATGTTTTCATACGGATTTTGCGGCAGATGGAAAACCCTGTGCCGAAAAATTACCTTTCCTCTTTCAAAAATATTGCGTCGAATGCGCACCGCTTCACCCGCAGATTTCTTCCAAAGCCCGGTAAAGCGCCTCCATCTGCTCGTCCGTACCTATTGTGATGCGCAGATAATTGTCTATTCTGTCCTTATTCCACCATCTGACATATATGTCATTTTCTTTCAGCCGCTCAAAAATCTCACGGGCAGGAATCGTTTTATGGGAAGCAAAAATAAAATTGGCACAGGACTTCGGGAAAACGAAGCCCAGCCCGGAAAGCCGTTCCTCCGCCCGCGCTCTCGTTTCCATGATCCTTTTGCAGCACATTTCAAAATATGCCTCGTCCCGCACCGCCTCCACGCCAAGCGCCAAGGCCGCCGTATTCATGGTGTAAGAATTGACCGAGTACTTCACGTCATTCAGATAGCGGATCAGCGCCGGCTGCCCCATAGCGTAACCGATCCGCATTCCTGCCATGGATCTGGATTTGGAAAAGGTCTGCACCACCAGCAGATTGTCGTACTGATCAATCAGCGGCAGCGCGCTCGTCCCACCGAAATCAATGTAAGCCTCGTCCACAATCACCACCACGTCCCGGTTAGCCGCCACGATCTCCTCCACCGCTTCAAGGGGCATCAGCACCCCCGTGGGCGCGTTGGGATTTGGAAAAATCACACCGCCGTTGGGTTCCCTGTAATCCGCCGGGCGAATCTGAAAATCCGCATCCAGCGCCTTCGTCTCATAGGGTATCCTGTACACATCGGCCCACACATCATAGAAGGAATAGGTGATGTCCGGGAAAAAGACAGGCTTATCCGACTGAAAAAAGGTCATAAAAGCTATGGAAAGCACATCGTCCGAGCCGACGCCGATAAAGATCTGGTCCGTCCCGATATGATAACGCGCCGCAAGCGCCTCCGCCAGATCGGTTTTCTCCGGGAAAGCGGGATACAGCCGAAGCTTCTCCACATCCAGGGCTGCCGCCGCTTCCGCCACGCCCGGCGCGGGCGCGTAAGGGTTTTCATTGGTATTCAGTTTGATAATGCCCGCTTTCTGTGGCTGCTCCCCGGGCGTGTAAGGCACCACCCGGCGCACATTCTCTTCCCATTTCATATCATATTTCTCCCATTACATAATTTTGGCACACAGAGAAGCCCGCTTTTCAGGGCTTCTCTCACGTGAAACTTAGTACTTCTTGGCGTCCCGTCCTATGGCGGGACGTCTTTAGAAGTACTTTTCACGTTGACCACTCCGCCGCGAGTCTGGCATACGCCGCCGCCTGTTCCCCGTTCCCCAGCTCCTGATAGCACTTCGCCAGCCCCCGCAGGGGAAGATCGCCTCCGCTGTGAATATCTAAAATGGCTTCCGTCTCGTAAGCCGCATTGTATAGCCAGACAACCGCCTCGTCATAGTCTTTGCGTTCCATATAAAAAGCGCCCAGTTCACAGCAGATCTCCGCGCACCCTTCGGACGCCACCGCCTTCATCGCATATTTGAAGAAATCCGCCACATCTCCCGCAAGCCTCGCCGCCCTCGCCGCGACACAGGCCGCCTCCATCATCTCCTCTTCTCCCCGCTTCTCATCCTTACAGGACTGCTGAAAGAAAGCCCGGGCCGTCAGAAAATCCTTCGGCTCCCCGGAGATAAAAAGTTCCTTTGCGTAAATGTTATGCAGCCTTTTATCCAGAGGCTCCCCCGCCTCCACAAGCCGCGCAAAAGCCGCCAGATCCCTGTCCTTGTGGTTCTCCTCCGGCAAATGCTGTATACAGATCTCACTATCATAAATAACAGGCGTAATGCCTACCTGCTCATGGATTGCCCCCTGCCATTGGAAGGTGCGGTTTCTCTTGAATAGCTTGGGGCGCAGCTCCTTGTCGTAGTTGTAGATTGTGCCGTTGGCAAGCTGGTTTACATAATACATCTGCACAATCTCAATTTCCGGGAGCAGTACTTCCTTCATCCGCAAAAAAGCGGCCCTGTTTTCCGCATCCAGCACCTCGTCCGCGTCCGCCGAGTATATATATTCCATCTTCGCCTTGGAAAAGGCAAAGTTTCTTGCATCGGAAAAGCTGCCCGTCCACGCAAAATCATAGACCCGATCCGTATAATTGGCCGCGATCCGTTTCGTCCCGTCCGTAGAACCCGTGTCCACAATGATCATCTCCTCCGCAAGCCCCTGCAGACTGTCCAGACACCTGGCTAAAATCCGCTCTTCATTTTTCACGATCATGCACACACTGATTGTGACCATGCGTTCCTTCCTTTCCCGATTTTGAAGCCCCCTCATCTGTGCCCGCAAAGAACGGCATTCTCCTCAGAGGTTCTACGCTTTCGCCATTTCCTATGGAATAGGAAAACAATACTTCTGCATACATTCTCTCCTCCACAGGCAGCCACACTTCGTTCCCTCCCGCGCAGAACAGCAGATTCTCATAGCGGTTCTTCCTCACAAGCTTTGCAGAAGCAAAAAGCAGATATCTTGTAGTAAAAGACCGCTCCCCCATGCGCTCTCGCAGTCTTGCGACATACGTGTCATTTTCTTTCCGCAGCCTCACTCTGCCAAGGAAACGGTATTTCTTCCCGTCCCAGTTGTAAATCCTTACCTCTTCTCTCATTGTGCCTCCGTTCCGGCACATCTCTCCATGCGCTGCCTTTCACACCCATGCCCTTTTGCGCCCATACGCATTGCAAAGTGTGAATGGCAGCCGCCGCACATTCTTTAGATAGCGTATCACACTCCCCCGCCGATTGCAATTACAGGAAAATAAAAAAAACGGGCAGCTTTTAATCTGCGCATTCTGATCCGCAAACCAAACAAAAGGATATTCGATCATGCTTTGGAATCAAGCAATTTCCCATTGAGGACGGGCGCTACATTGTGTTTTTATTTCATACAGCGGAATTTCAATTTGTAATTGAAAACGGTAAATGGAATGTAATTATTAGATGAAAAAAATAGAGGCTGGCTTCCCTTAAAAATCATCAAATCACAACAGAATTTATTCTTTGAAATCACTCTTAAGAACTGCATACTGCGCAGTGTCAATAAACCTGCCATTTTTGTAATACTTTTGTCTGGCAATTCCTTCAAACCGCATTCCACACTTTATTAATACATGTACAGATGCAACATTACCGTCAAACACTTCAGCCTGAACACGATTTAATTCAATCTCTTCAAATGCATATTTTAATACAGCCTGAAGTACTTCTGTCATTATACTTTGTCCCCAATATTGTGGCGAAAGCATATAGCATGTATCTGACATAAAACATGATTCTTCAACATTTCCCAAATTAATCGTTCCAATCAGTTCATGATTTTCTTTCCATTCAATTACCCAATGAAAATATGTATCAGATTCATAATTATTTGCCCATTTATGAACCTTTTCTTTGTATATTTCTATATCCGTTACAGGATTGAACGGAAAGTATCTGCAAACATCTTCGAGTTTTGCCCAGTTTTCATACATCATTTGATAATCGTCTGGAACAATTCTTCTCAAAGTACAACGTTCTGTATCTATTATTTTTGTACCAATTTTATTCATTGCGCTACTCCACATAATTCCGATTTGCCAAATTGTTCAATGTCATCATCTTACCACAAATGCACACACAATTCCATTCAATTTAGCGCATAACAGCGGTGAGGAATAAATTTTATTATTCCGATGCTTCATGCATTCCCTTGCATGT
>CAMWJF010000081.1 GCA_947174505.1 uncultured Lachnospiraceae bacterium | reverse complement strand
CTGTGGGAAGTATTTATGTATCCCCGGCGATGGAAAGCATGTTTGACGTGCAGATCGGCGACATGATTCAGTTTAATCTGTCCCGCACAAACGGAAGAAAGGCGTTTACGGTAGCCGGATATTTCGAAGATGCGTTTATGGGAAGTTCCATGATCGATATGAAAAGTTTTCTTGTAAACAATATGGATTACGAGGAAATGCTTCAGATCATGGCGGATGCGGCGGCCATCGATGTACTGGGGCGGAGCGGGGCGATGATCCATATCTCTAAGAACCCGTCCGGCGGCTTATCCGACACAGAGTTCTATGAGGCGCTGCAGGCACATACGGAACTAGCAAGATACATGGATTTTACTTACAGAAAAGATTCCATTTTAAGTTATATGCTTTTACTGCAAAACATTGTATCAGGATTTTTGATGATATTCTCCGTGGTGCTTTTCGTGATCTGTCTGATTATGATCAGGCACAGCCTGACCCTTGTGATCCAGCAGGAAAAGGGCGACATGGCGATTCTCCGGACGATGGGACTTACGGGAAACATCCTGCGCAGTATCTATGTGACCCTCTATGGAGGAAGCGGTTTTCTGGGCGTGGTTGTTGGCGCGGCCTGCTGCAAAACAGCGGCGGAGAATATTGCAAAAGGGATGGTGACTTCCACCGGAATGCTGGTGGATATCAGGGTGCCTGCCTGTCTTCTCTTTGGCGTATTTGTGATTTGTATGCTGGTTTTAATGACGGCGGTTTTCACGCAGACAGGCAAAATTCTTCATATCGCTCCGATGCAGACGCTGCGGGAGACGAAAAGTTCTGCGAAAGTGCAGTCCCCTTTTTCCAGACGTTATTTACTGGTTCATATTGCGGTGAGGGAAGTTCTGGCAGACCGGGGCAAGTATATTTCGCTCTGCCTGATTGCAATGATTCTTACCGTTTTTCTCTCTGTGATCGGGCATATGGGAGCGTGGCTTGGGCCAAACGGGGAAGGGCTCATGAATTCCTTCAGTGTGGCGGAGCATGATCTGGGAGTACAGCCGTTAAACCAGACAGTACCCATGGATGAGATTGAGCGCGTCATAAACTGGTATTCCCCGGTGGTGGAACAGTATGAGCTTGCCATGCAGAGTGTGACGGTAAACGGGCAGGAATACACGGCAAATGTGTTGGATGATACCAGATGGTTCCACATGCTAAGCGGAAATGTGTGCGATGATGACAGCATTCTCATAACGGATACCGTTGCCCGGGAAATGAATCTGGAAATCGGGGACACAGTCAGGGTGTCGGCAAACGGCAGAATGAGCGAATATGAGGTGTCCGGCATCTATCAGTGTGCCAACGGTATGGGAACCAATATTGGCATGAGCATCGGCGGATATGCCAGAATCGATGATATAACAGGGTATATCTGGTGCAGACATTACATTTTGCAGGACGGAAGCGTGCGCGATTATGTGTACGACTATCTGGAAGAGCATTACAGAGGGATCGACGTCCACACCAACAGCTGGTCGGGACTTGACGGAATCGTATTGGTCATGCATATGCTGATTGTTGGTTTGTATGTTGTGACTGCAATGATTATTCTGATCACGGTATCGCTGGTTGCGGGAAAACTGCTCCAGTCGGAAAAGAGCAATATGGCAATTTATAAAAGCCTTGGGCTCCACACGGGAAAACTTAGGATATCCTTTGCGCTGCGTTTCCTGATTGTGGTACTTGGCGGAGCCCTCTTAGGCTTTGTGGCAGCAGGGATTCTGGCGGACCCATTGATCGGGGCCGTATTTAAGAGTTTTGGAATCGGAGAATTTGCGGCAGGTTTCAGTATGTTGGGAAATATTGTGCCGCTTGTGGCAATACCGATGCTGTTTGCCCTGTCTGCCTGGGTTTATTCTGCCAGACTGTCACGGGTGAGCATTGTGGAGCTGATCGCGGAGGACGGCGAATAGTGTGAGAAGTACTTCCAGCCACTCACAGCAGAGGCTGTTTCGTGGAGAAGTACTACACTCAGGAGAATGCCTAAAATACGGGCATTCTCCACACCGATGCTGTTATAAGTCTAAGGTATTAACTGATGAACAAAGAGAGACTTCCGGGTAAAGAGTAGCGTGGCTATAATATTTGTTAATAAGAATAATATAGCAGGGGAGGAATCCAGATGAAAAGAAAGAGTATTCCGGTGATTTTGATCAGGCGCTGGATGCGGCGGTAGATAATATTTCCGCATGGCTTGAGGAAAGAGGACTGCATTAAAAGAAAGGGAGATGAGGCGCTGCCTTAAAAAGTAATTATCAGAAAAACACGGCGTCATGGAAGTATGGAGGAAAGTTATGCAATACAGAACATTGGGAAAAGACCTGACGGTATCAGCAGTGGGGCTTGGCTGTATGGGAATGAGCCACGCGTACGGGGCGCCGGCAGATAAAAAAGAAATGAGAGAGTTGATTGCAGAAGCTGTGGATACAGGATATACCTTCTTTGATACGGCGGAAGTTTACGGTACGCCGGGAAATCCGCACGATAATGAAGAACTGGTGGGGGAGGCGCTGAAACCGTATCGAAATAAAGTCGTGATTGCGACTAAATTCGGCATCTATTTTGATATGGAGAGCGAGCAGGTTAATAAGCCGCTGCTGCCGGACTCCAGACCGGAGGTCATCCGCGCTTCGGCAGAAAATTCCTTAAAACGGCTGGGCACAGACCATATCGACCTGTACTATCAGCACCGTGTGGATCCCTTTGTACCGATTGAGGAAGTGGCGGGGGTCATGCAGGAGCTGATACAGGAGGGAAAGATTACCCATTGGGGACTTTCCGAGGCTGACGAGGAGACGATACACCGTGCTCATGCGGTATGTCCGATAACGGCAATTCAGAACCGCTATTCCATGATGGCACGCTGGCATGAAAAACTCTTCCCAGTGCTGGAGGAGCTGCATATCGGGTATGTGGCATTTTCCCCTCTGGCGAATGGATTTCTGTCTGCAAAGTACGGAAAAGAGTCCAAATTTGAGCCGGACACGGACTATCGAAGTGTAATGCCACAGTTCGCGCCGGACGCCATAGAACAAAATCAGAAGCTGCTGGACCTGATTCGTACAGTGGCGGAAGGAAAACACGTCACGCCCGGTCAGGTAGCTCTTGCATGGATACTCTGTAAAAAACCGTATCTGGTGCCGATTCCCGGAACCAGAAAGTCGGAGCGCCTGAGAGAGAACGCAGGAGCGGCGGATATAAAGCTGACAGAAAAAGAGATCGAGATTTTGGATAAACAGCTTGATACCATGGAAATGTCGGACGTATTTGGTGGCACTAATTGTAAGAGCCGCTAACGGATATAAGAGACAGGAGGAAATTGCAATGAATGAATTTACTTTTTCGTATCCAACAAAGGTTTATTTCGGGCAGGATTCTTTGGAGAAAGCGCTCCAAATGGAGCTGAACAAGTATGGAAAGACGGTGATGCTTGCCTATGGCGGCGCTTCCCTGAAGAAGAACGGTATTTATGACAGGGTAAAAGGGCTGCTTGAAAAAGCAGGAAAGGATGTGGTGGATTTTCCGGGCATCATGCCAAATCCCACGTATGCAAAGGTGCAGGAAGGCGCGGCTCTGGCGAAAGAAAAAGGAGTGGATTTTATCCTTGCGGTAGGGGGAGGCTCTGTCATTGACTGCTGCAAGATCATAGCGGCACAGGCAAAGACCGATACGGACATATGGGAAATGGAGTTTTCGGAGGGTAAATTCCCTGCGGTGTATCTGCCGATGGGCGCAGTGGTTACCGCTTCTGGCACCGGGGCTGAACAGAACTGCGGCGCGGTTATTACCAACGAGGACAAAGGCATTAAGACCGGCGTGTTTGGCGCATATGCTTCTTTCGCGGTACTCGACCCTGAGCTGACGGCTTCCGTTCCGGCGATGCAGGTGATTTCCGGCGCTTTCGATACGCTGAGCCACGCGATGGAAACGTATCTTGGCAATTCCGATCAGGATAATGTTTCTGATGATGTGGCATTGGCGGTCATGCGCAATACCGTGGTCAATATGCGTCGTCTGCTCGACGATGTGAACGATATGCAGGCGAGAAGCAATCTCATGTGGGATTCGGCTATGGCGGAGAACGGCATCCTGAAACTCGGCAGGGTTACGGACTTTCAGGCGCACCAGATTGAGCATCAGCTCGGCGCGTTTACGGACTGCAACCACGGTCAGGGGCTTGCGGTGATCCATCCCGCCTATTACAGGCATATTCTGAAGGATGCGGGAGAAAAATTTGAGCGGTTTGCAAAAGCCGTATTTGGAAAAAATACAGCGGAGGAGGGGATACAGGCGCTTGGCGATTTCATAAAGGAATGCGGACTTCCGACCAAAATGGGAGAATTAAAATCAAAAGTTGAGATCACGCCCGAAGTGCTGCGCAAGGTAGCAGATACCTGTAATATTATCAAATGCAATCCCCGTGAACTCAGCCGGGATGAGGTTTATGAAATCCTGATGGAGTGTATGTAACAAATCGATTGGGTCTGGTTGAGACGGCTCAGACGAACTGTTAAATGATATAGAAATACAAATAGGAAAGGCGGTATGAGAGTATGGCGAAGAAACAAACGGCAGGCAGGGACAGGCTGGGCGTCCTGGCTCCTCAATTCGCAGCACTGAATGACGATGTGTTATTCGGGGAGGTGTGGTCAAGGGAGGAACAGCTCTCAGCACGCGACAGGAGCATGATCACGATCGCGGCATTGTTCTCGGCGGGGCTGTACCCACAGCTGAAATCTCATCTGGTTCTTGGAAAAGAGCATGGGATTACAAAAGAGGAAGCAGTGGAAATCGTGACACAGCTGGCATTTTATTGTGGGTGGCCGAAAGCATGGAGTACGTTCCCGATGATCGAGGAAGTATATGGAGAGGAGTAAGATAAAACCCACAGGTATATACTGCATAACGAATTGAGACTTCTAAGGGAGTCTCTGTTATCAAAAATGTATTAAGGGCAGTACGGCGTTTGAAAGAGGAACCGAACGACCTTGATGCGAGAGGGGTGATTTTGTTTGGCGCTTCCATATCAACATCCGGCAGACTGGGGCTGGGAAAAAAGGAAAACTATGCATACGACTTGTACGAAGTGGAATTTATTCCGGAGGTTTTGTTTGGGAGCACCTACCGCAAAAGTCTTACCAGCCTGTTTCCGGCGTTTCTTAAGGTAATGGCGGCTCATCATCAGGAAGACATCCGAAAATATTTTAAGGATGTATTTGGATTTGAGGGCAGTATTTCCGAATCGGCAGGTATGATGAGGAAACTGTTTGAGCAGATTGGCATTGACATGTATTTTGACGGTAAATTAACAAAAGAAGCTGTCAGCGGGGTAGCAGTAGATTCCTATTTATCGCAGGATGAACTGTATGAAGTTTTGAAGGAATGTATGAGATAAATACCAGATCGGGGCGGCAGGGAGAAGCTATGGTAAAAAGGATTTTGGGATGACGGGCCGTCTATTGCGCTGATTTATGAGGCAAGCCGCAGGGAAACGGTGGTGCCTGTTGTGCCGATCGGAAAGATTACGTCGGATTCCGGGATATTTGAAGAATATGGAGAGAGCATCACCGTTATAGTTTGTGAAACTATGGTGTATGTTTTGTGAGTTTTTTATTGGTTGAAAAATATTAAGATGGTTGTCGCTTAGGGTACGGGAAAAGGTGCGGGCAATGTAAGCAGTTATAACTCTGAGGAATAAACTGGTAAACAAATCGAGACTTCTTATGAGGTCTCGACTTTTCTATAATAAATATAAAAAAGATGGAGGAAAACAGGGTGAAAATTTTATTTATTAACGGAAGTCCGAACAGGAAAGGAAACACGGCCGCATTGGCGGCAGCGCTTTTAGAAGGAAAAGAGTACGAAACACTTCACCTGACAGATTATCTGATCGGCAGCTACGGACAGAAATTTGCGGAAGATCAGCTTGTAGAGGTTATCGTCAAGATGAAGGAGGCGGAGGTAATTGTGATCGGTTCGCCTTTGTATTGGCATAATATATGCGGTTCCGTGAGGAATGTGCTTGACCGCTTCTATGGTCTGATGAAAAACGGTGAATTCTCGGGGAGAAAGCTGTATTTTCTGTTTCAGGGAGCTGCCCCGGAAAAATGGATGCTGGATGCGGGCGAGTATACCATGAACCGATTTGCGAAGCTCTATGGTATGGAATATGCCGGAATGGCAACGAATAGAAACGAGGCAGAGAAACTTGGAAGAAGTATCTGAGAAGGAATTGTTTGAAACGGTTCCCGTTCGCGGGACGGTTGCCGCATTTTATCAATAGTTAGAACCGTAAAGTATAAACTGGAAAACAAAAAGAAACTTCTGGTGGAGTGTTTTTCATTTTATAATTAAGACTGTAAAAGATAAGATCATAAAGAAGAGGAAAGCGTTTTGGGGTAAATTTATGAAACATGTAAAAATGAGTAACGCGGTAAGCATTATCCTGCTGGTGTGCAGTTTTGCCTTTGTGGTTTCCGCCTGTGGAAGCGCCGGGACAGACACGGATCTCAAAACAGATACAGTGCCAAATATAGAAGCAGCGACAGATACAGAGTCAAATATAGAGGCGGCGACGGATACGGGAGAAGCTACGGAAACGGAGGAGACCAACATGAACCATAAGGAGGCAGGAAATACCTACTTGCGTTCCTCCACGGTTGGGGATGTGTTAAACGATCCCTGTTTTGAGGATTTCGGACGGCTTTTGTTTCCGGTGGATCGTTCCGTGCCGGAGGATATGACGTTGGAAGAAGTCAGCAGTGGCAGCGTATATGTATGGTATAACTACATTGATCCGGATAAAACAGTGGAAATCATACAGAGTCTTCACGACCATGCGGCAGCAGGGGATCAGATTTTTTATGATATCTATTCAGAGGAAGAGAAAGAAGCTGATCCGTCAAAGAGAGATACAGGCATATTTTTCTTTCGGGGAAATCCGGGAGAAAAGTTCGCGGTAATAAATGCCGGAGGCGGTTTTATGTATGTCGGTGCCATGCAGGACAGTTTTCCCCATGCGTTGGAGCTTTCCAAGATGGGATACAACGGCTTTGCTCTGATTTACCGCCCGGATGATCCTTACGCAGATTTAGCAAAGGCAATCGGTTTTATTTATGACCATGCGGAGGAACTGGGTGTAGATCCGAAAGATTACTCTCTGTGGGGCGGATCGGCAGGGGCAAGGATGGCGGCCACCCTTGGATGCGGAAATGTACTCGCCTACTTTGGAAGAGAGGATATTCCACAGGCGTCAGCAGTGATTATGCAGTATACAGGTTATAATAGTGTTTCTGAGAAGGATGCACCGACTTATGTCTGTGTCGGCACCAGAGACGGTATTGCGGATTGGAGAAACATGCAGGCCAGATTAGAGAGTCTTGAGGATTTAGGGATTCCTACGGAGTTTCATGCCTATGAAGGACTGCCTCACGGATTTGGTATTGGAACCGGTACAGTCGCGGAAGGCTGGATCAACGATGCGGTGGCCTTTTGGGAAGCGCAGCGGCCTTTATGATTACCGGTCCTTCTACCAAGATCACAAATCTGTTTGTATAAGAGGACTAAGGTTAACGGGAACAAAGAAAAAGAAGAAAAGAGGTATAGTGATGGAAAAATTGACGTTGAATAATGGGGTGGAGATGCCGGTGGAGGGGTTTGGCGTGTTCCAGATTCCGGATGCCGCGCAGTGCGAACAGGTTGTTTATGATGCAATTCGGACGGGGTACCGGCTACTGGACACAGCGGCTTCATATGCGAATGAGGCGGCTGTCGGAAAGGGCGTGGCAAGGGCGGTTTCTGATGGTCTGGTTACCAGAGAAGAACTGTTTATTACCACGAAGGTATGGGTCAATGACATGAAGAATGAGGAGGATGCTTATCAGGCTGTAAAGACATCGCTCGGAAAGCTTGCAATGGATTATGTTGATCTGGTATTGCTGCACCAGCCTATGAAGGATTACTTTGCGGCATATCGGGGAATCATAAAAGCCTATAAAGAAGGGCTTACCAGGGCAATCGGCGTTGCGAACTTTTATCCTGCGATTCTTGCGAATCTCTGCGAGACGGTGGAAGTGATCCCTGTCGTCAATCAGGTGGAACTGCATCCTTTCTTTGTACAGGCAGACGCGCTTGAGAATATGGAAGCATACGGCGTTGTTCCGCAGGCATGGGGTCCCCTGGCCGAAGGTAAACATGGTATTTTTACCGATCCGGATCTTACCGCAATCGGCAGTAAATACGGCAAGTCAGCAGCGCAGGTAGCGCTGAGATGGAACACACAGCGGGGCGTGTCCATTATTCCCAAATCCGTTCATGTGGAGAGGATGGAGCAGAATATCGACATCTGGGATTTTACACTGACTGATGAAGAAATGGCAAAGATAGCGGAAAAGGATTTGGGACATAGTGAGATTGTGAACCACGATGATCCGGCTTTTGTAAAGTTAGTATTAAATCTGCACTGAAGAACACTGGATTTGCTTGAGGGCTGCTAATGGGTGAGACAGAACAGACGACATTGAATCTGATACTTTCAGCAGCTATGGAAGAATTTCTAGAAAAAGGTTTTAAGTCGGCTTCTTTGCGAAATATTGTCAAGACAGCAGGTGTTACCACAGGTGCTTTTTACGGCTACTATGACAGCAAGGAAGATTTATTTGAGGCATTGGTTAGTGAACAGTATGGTTATATTATGGATTGCTTCTGCAAAGCACAACAGGAGTTTGCAGATATGAATCCTGCAGCCGGATTCAACGGGCTCCCTATGTCTGCAACGGCTGCAATAAACCTTGTCATCTGTGCACCATACAGACTAAGTACAATTATAACGCAAAAGCCGCCCAGCGCCTCTGTGATGAACGGCTCGTCTCTTCCAGGGAAGGCGTAAATTTAAGCAGAAAGGAACTGAATAGGCTTAATGAGGTTGTAACCCCTTTGATCGCACAGGGACAGTCGCCTTACATGATTGTCGCCGGACACCCGGAACTGGGAATCCCAGTCAAAACCCTCTATAACTACATTGACTAGGGTATCCTTTTAAGCCGGAACATCCGTTTAAAGCGTAAGGTGAAATTTAAACCCCGCAAAAAGAAGAATACAGCCATAACTAACTGGGCCGTATTTACAGGCAGATGGACCGCCGTACGCAGGGCGCTGTAAAAGCGGAGTTTGACAAGATCCAGAATGCGCTTGGAAATGCTTTCGAGTTTTCATGCGTGTTTCCTGTCATACTGACTGACAGGGGCAGTGAGTTTGGAGATCCGGAGTCGTTAGAGCATGACCGGAACGGGCAGGCAAGGACAAGCATTTTCTACTGCGACCCCATGCGCAGCTGCCAGAAAGGCGGCATTGAAAACGTGCATACGATGCTGCGGATGATCCTTCCCAAGGGCACTGTGTTTGAGAGCCTCACGCAATGGGATATACGAAAGGCAGTTGAGCATGTGAACAACGCGCCGCGCAGAAGGTTAGGCGGGCGCACGCCTTATGGACTCGCCGTCAAGACCTTTGGAACGGAAACCCTGCAAAAGCTGTAGCTCCGGTATGTCGCACCTGATGAGGTGACGCTGTCCCCGAAGCTACTGAAGTAACTTTATAAAATTTATGCAAAACCGCCGCCGGGCAGAAATCTGAAATTTTTCATAACAGCCTGTGGAATTTAGTGCTTCATACGGAAGTTAGATTTACAATTCAGGCAAAAGATGAAATCCCCCGATAAACTAAAATGATTAAAGGAACTTCTTTTCAGTCACAGTCGATATGCAGAAGGTATTTCCCGCAATGGAGGCACTGAAACAGGTATCCGACTATACTGCCGTCTTTTGTCAAGTCGGTGAAAATTTCTTCATACCAGTCATCGAGCAAGGTTTCCCGAACCTCATCTACCAAGCCCATCTCCTCAAGTTCCGTATAGCCCACCGTACCCAGATAGGCGCAGAAGTCGTTGCAGTGGGCGCGCCAATACTCTTGCTGCCAGCCGCAGTAGCCGGGGGTGCGGTGGACTAATTCGTCCAGTTTGTTGGGGCTGTCCACCTCGTCAGTGGATTCACTGTCCTGAAATTCGCCGCTGTACTTTTCCGCCGCCGCACCGCTGGCGATACAGTGGGGACACAGGTGATCCACTTCATCCCTAGAATAGAAAGGCCCCTCGTAGATGATGGAAGTTTGCTGACCGCAACAGGGGCAAGTGACTGGCTCATCTAGCCTGCGAAAAGTCTCTGTGGCGAATGGGTCGGGGTGGTATTTGAAAAAAGGTAGGTCTGCGCTCATAGAAATCTCTCTTCAATCTTGCAAACTCAGATTTGTCGAATTGACATTTTCGAAGTATAGCACAAAATCGACCGGCATTCAACCTCATTTGGGGCATTCACCAAAGCTGTTCACCAAAGCGGAGGAAGAAATTTAACGGGAATTTTATTGTAAATGGGAGCGTTTTTTTGTATAATTGAAATGTAGATAGAGTAAGCTGTACCGTATCTCCTACCACAGATTTTAGAAATCGAGGTGATAAGGTGTCGGACGAAACAAAACAGACACAGGAAGTTAAGGCGAAACGTACAGCGAAAAACAGTGTATTCCTTGATCTTTTCCAAGATAAAAAGAATTTGCTGAAACTGTATAAAACATTACACCCAGAGGATACGGACGCAACAGAGGACGCACTGGATATTGTTCGCTCGAAATATTCATGGTAACTCTGTGCACTTATGCGAAAGACATTGAAAAAGAAACAGAAAGAAAAGCAGCAGAGAAAATGATAAAAATGGGAAAACTGTCACTAGAAGAAATTGGTTTATGTGTGTCAACTTTATCATTTGACGAGTTAAAGGAACTTGAAGCCGAGGTTATGCAGTTAGCATAATCAGAGAAACAATTTAATATCAAAATAACAGCGTAAAGGCGCATGGAACAGTAAATTTGTA
>CAMWJF010000080.1 GCA_947174505.1 uncultured Lachnospiraceae bacterium | reverse complement strand
GGATGAAGGAAATGGCGGCGCAGGAGAATCGGGTGACGGAACCGGTGATGCCGGGAATCCGGGCGAAGAAAGCGACGGCGGGAGCAGTGATGCCGGGAATACGGAATCTGAAACCGGCGACGGTACAGCAGAATCAGACAGCGGCAGCAGCGATGCGGAGTCGCAGAATGACAGTGCGCCCGCGGACGACGGGGGCGGCGCGGAAGATACGGGTGAGACCGCAAAAGGAAACGGCGGCGTGCTAACCGTGCAGCGCGGTGTATTTGACATGCCCGTTTACATGGCGGAGCCAGAGGCTTCGGCGGAGCCGCAGACTATGGAGAGAAAAGAAGAGAACGTCATGATAAAGGGCGTTACCTGGAAGTCCGAGCCCGCCTATGACGGCAGTGTGGAGGGTACCTATGTCTTCACGGCCATTCTGCCGGAAGGCTATGCGCTTACGGAGGGGGTAAGCCTGCCGCAGATTACGGTGACGGTGCAGGGAACGGACCCGGTGGTACTGGAATTACTTACACGGATCGCGGCGTTGCCGGAGGCGGAAGAGTATCTTGCCGATGAGCCGGACGTGGAAGAGGAAGAGGAATACGAAGCGTGGATGGACAAGCTTTCCGCATACACGGCGGAGGCGCTTGAACTGTGGGAAATGTATGAGGCGCTGACGGAAGAACAGCGGGCATTGATTCCGACGGAGGCGCTTGTCAAGCTGGCGGCATGGGTGGAACTGGCGGGGCAGCTTGCGGAAAGCAGTATGGTGATGGCGGCTGAGGATGAGACTGTTACTATAACAGTCAATTTGTGGCGAAACGGCTCAAGATGGGGTGGACAGAATGTTACACTAAGACGCGACGGTGTCGATTATTCGACGGAGGAAACAGAAGAAGGTGTTTACAGTGGGAATGTTGAGAAAGGCGGAAGCTATTATCCCTGTTTGGATGGTAAATCTATTGGACAGAACTATTTGAATACTGATAGTGGCCGCGACGGTTCATTCACTTTTTACTATGTTACCGTGACCTACGAAGCTGATGGTGCGACCGGAACGGTTCCCGCACAAGAGAATGCATATTGTGGTAGAGTGTCAAGAACGGAGCCGTATATGTATACTGTAAAGCCAGATTTGCCGTTGACGAACCCGGGTTATGTCCAGACCGGATGGTCGGAGGAACCTGGGGGCGAAGCGGTTAAGGAAATTACGGTTCATAAGGGTACTGGTAATGCGACAGGCATAAGGACAACTCCGATTGAGTTGCATCCTGTCTTTACCCCGGCGACTGTCACAATTCATGCCACGAACTGTACACCTGAGGGGATAGAACAAAACGAAAGCGGAGTCTATGAAACTACGGTAGGTGAGAGTGGCGATTATTCCGTAACCTTTCAGCCTGACACCTTATATAATGTTCCGGCAGATGTGACTGTCGAAATTGGCGGTACAACGCTTACTTCCGGAGATTATACCTATACAAATGGAAAGCTGACGATTCCGAGAAGTAAAATCACGGGAAATATTACCATTACCGCGGAGGCGGTGGCCAGGCCTGCCAGTATAACAGTCAGGTTAAATCTGGATGGTTCTGCGTGGAGCGGGCAGACAGTCACGCTAAAGAAGGATAGTCAGGAATATCCGGTGGCAGAATTAGAAAAGGAAGAAGGTGCTTATCAAGCTGCCGTTGAAAGAGGCGGATCCTATCATATTTGGGTGAATGGTGTGCGGCTCGGATTTAATTTTAACACAGACAGCGGTGCTTCTACCTATAGTACTAGGCTTTATTATGCTACCGTAACCTACATGAGTGATGGTGCAGGTGGAACGGTACCGGAACAGAAGGTTTATTTTTGTGGCCCAAAGTCATCCAGCGCTGGAAAAATCAACTATACTGTAGATAAGACCCTGCTGTTGACGAAACCGGGATATGTCCAGACCGGATGGTCAGAGACTTCCGGTGGGGAAGCAGTTAAAACCATTCAGGTCAATGCAGGTGGAGGCGGGGAGGTGAGGACAACTCCGATTAACTTGTATCCTGTCTTTACCCCGGCGGCTGTTACGATCAATGCCACGAATTGTACCCACGATGGCCAAACAGTGGTAGGAGACAGCGGAGATTACATGGTGACATTCACGCCTAAAGACGGATATCATGTTCCTAAAACCGTGACTGTCCAGATTGGCGGCAAGGCGCTCGGTTCTGGGGAGTATACCTATAAAGACGGTAAACTGACGATTCCCAGAAGTAAGATCACGGGAAATATTACCATTACCGCAGAGGCCTCATCGGAACACAGCCTGACCTATACGGCAGACACCGCACAGGGAACCATTACGGAGTCGTGCCAGAATGGGTGCGGCCATTCCGTCACAGCCGGGTTTGAGACTTTTTTAGCGAAACCTTATACTTATACCGGAAACGCGATTGAGCCGTTTAGAGTTAAGTATGCCCCTTCTGCCAGTGCATGGCTGGGAACACCCCGGCCTGAGATCAGCTATAGGAAGAATACGGATGCCGGAACGGCGACGGCAATTCTTTTGGCTGGTACAAGGAATATGAGTAAGACATTCACCATTTCGTCCAAATCGCTGACAGACGTTTCGGTGACGGTGACGTTGGATGCCGATTTGTACCAATACACCGGAAAAGCCATCGAACCTGTGGTGACAGTGCGTGATTCTGCCATAGGAACCGGTGGCAGGACACTGGTAAAGGGCGCAGATTACTCAGTCAGTTATCAGAATAATACAGCAGTCGGCAGTAATGCCCAGGCCATCCTTACGGGTATGGGCAACTATACAGGTACGTGTACCGTGAATTTTACCATACAGGATAAGGCATCGGATATCCCGGCACCCGAGCCGAAGAAAGTGACCGTGACCGATACCACGGCGACGGTCAGCGATCCGGCTGCCGGGGAGGAGTATGTTCTTGTGGCAAGAGGGGGCACTCCCGACTGGAGTAAAGCCCAGACTGATACCACATTTACGGGACTGACCCCGAATACACCGTATGACCTCTATGTGCGGAAACAGGAGACGAACGACAGCTTTGCCTCCGAGTCTGCAAAGATGCAGATACGGACGACCGTGACCATAAAGGAGCCGGAGACCGGCGGTGCGGGTGCAGGAGAGGATGGCAATGACGTCTCCGAGGGGAAACCCAGTGCAGGCGGTGGCTCCGTGACCTATACGGGCACCTGTGAAGAAGGCTACACTCCGGTCATCATTGTGGACGGAAAAGAGATCATTCCGGAGATCACATGGGATGAGGATGGCAAGAAGGGTACATGGTCGTATACCGTTGACGTAGAGGACGGGAAGTCGGAAGTGGGAATCCGGGTTGAATTTAGGGAGCGTACCTATATTGGACTGGAAATAGAGCCGGGCAGTCTGCACATCTATGCGGACAATACCGCGAACCAGAGTGCGGATAAGCTGCTCGACTACCTGAAGAAACACTGCACCGTATGGGCAACATATGACAACGGGACAAGCGATGACATGACGAACGGGGCAGAATATAAGGCGGACAGGGAATTTAATGTCAAGGGTGCAGTATATGAGTATACTTTGGAGGTAAACGCAGAGGTCGGGCAGGCAATCCTGACCGTAAGCCCAGTGACTGCGGCAGTCAAAACATCGGACGCTCTTGCGCAGACACCAAAATCCGAAGGATATACTAAGGAGGAAGTGGATGCATGGCTGCCGAAAGAAGTCACAGTCACTTATACGGGAGCCAATGGCTATGCGCAGAGGTCGGAGAGCAGGCCCGTCACATGGAATACAGACGCCTTGGGCACAGGCTTCGGCGCGGCGGCGGGCAGTAAGACCATAAGCGGTACAGCAGCTCTGCCTGAATGGGCAACGGGAGAAAACACGGTCAATATAGAGATTGGATTTATGGACAGGAACGTATTGACAGACGACCAGATGAATCTCTCCATATCCGGATGGACTTATGGGGCACAGACGGCGCCGGCTCCGGAGGGGAGCGTGACTGTGACTGATGTGGAACAGACTTACAGCTATCGTTACAGCGCGGACAATGGCACATCGTGGGTAACAGCGGACGGCCTGCCGAAGTCCTGGAGTGGAAACATCATTCCCGGCGACTATCTGGTGGAGATGACTTATACAGGAAGGAACTATACAGGCACGAAGACGGCGGCCTTCACGGTGGTACAGAAACCTGTGACGGCTGAGAAGGGGACCCTGGCGGTGGAGAACCGCAACTATGACGGGACCACGAAGGCCACACTGAAAACGGGCGGGAAACCGGCACTCGTAGGCGTGATCGAAAACGATGATGTGGCGCTCGGCGGCACGCTAAAGGCTGTGTTCACCGATAAGGGGCCGAATAAGAACATTCCCGTGACCGTGACAGGGTTTGCGTTGACAGGCAGTGAGGCTGGATACTATAAGCTCGTAAACACAACACTCACACTGAAGGCGACCATCAGCAACAAGGATGGGAGCTCGTCGTCTGGCGGCAGCAGCGGTAACAATAGCGGCAGCGACAATGGCGACAGCGGAGACAGTGGAGATAACGGCAACGGCGGAGACAGCGCAGACAACGGCAACAGCGGTAATGGTGGAAACAACGGCACGAGTGACAGTACTGGTAGCGGCGGAAACGCCGGAACGGACGGTAACAATGGCGGAACCGATGGCAATAACAGTGGAACGGGCGGCAACAATGGCGGAGCCGGTGGCAATAATGGTGGAACGGGCGGCAACAATGGCGGAGCCGGTGGCAATAGGAGTGAAACCGGCAGCAACAAGGGAACCGGAAACGGTAACGCCGGAGGCACGGGCGAAGACAGCAGCGTCATGGACGGCACCGGAAACGGTAACGTCACCGGGACGGACAAAGGCACTGGCGGCAGCGACGACACCGGGAAAGGCAGTAGTAGTGGCACAGGCAAAGGCGACAGCGGAACCGATAACGGGGATGCAGGAGCACGGCAGGAAGGAAACGGACAGCAGACGAAGAGCGTGACGGTACAGACCGTGCAGGCGGCGGCGGACGACGGCAGGATCGTGATATCCGGTGAGACGGAGGCGCCTGTCATGATTGGCACGTTGACCGAGGACGCGCCGGGAGCCACCCGGTTGCTGATCGGAAGAGGGACAGTCACTGTCACGGTAATCTGCGAGGACGATCAGTATACGGTCGGGATGAACGACGCCACCGCAGTGGCCAATGCAGTCCTGACACCGGAGCAGATACAACGCGTGGATGAGGGAGAGAGCCTGGAGATCCGGGTGGATATCAGAGATATCTCGCAGAGTATCCCGCTTGAGGACAGGGAGACGGTGGAGAATGGCTATGAGGCATACGGGAAGTATCTTCCGGAACTGAAGCGGGGAGGATATGTGGATATCTCCGTGTACATGAAGACAGGGGACGGCGGCTGGAATGCGGTTGAGGAGACGTCGGAGCCTTTGGAAATCGTGATCGGCATACCGGAAGGACTCTGGGGCGACGGCAGAGAATATTATATCATCCGTGCCCATGAGGGAAGGTATACGCTGTTAAACGATATGGATGCGGTGCCGGAGACCATAACGATCGTTACGGACCTGTTCTCCAGCTATGCGATAGCGTACCGGGAGGCAGGCGGAGCGGATACAGGGAATGGCAGGATGGCATATGGGCTGTCCCATATCTCTCCGGAATTCCTGGGGATAGTCAGTCTGATCTGGTTGACGGCGGCTGTGGCAGGTATCATTATTGTGATCATCGTCCTGCGCAGGAAAAAGGACGGAGAGAAAGAAACGACAGTATAAAATGGATTTCGGAGAATTAATTTGAGATTCCGCGGAGCGGAATCATGGAGGTTAGTGCGGAAAACCAACAGCTTGAAATAGGGCTGTTGGTTTTCTTTATGTAGCTAAATTTACAAAGTATACCAAAAAAAATGTAATCTGTTCCCAAAGCTTGTTTGGGCATTTCTTTTTGTTTAAAATGATTAAGGTTTTTTATGAATGCCCGGGGCGAAATGTCTTTCAAACGTTTTGTACCTGAGCGAGATGAAAGGAATGAATACAGATTATGAAGCAAGTGATTGGAACAAGTAAACGCGGGGATCTGCAGGAAGCGGTCAGAGGGGGAAAAATAACTTCCCCGGCACTTCTTATCCTGATGTCGAACGCAGAGCAGTTTGAAGAGCATGTGGCACAGCTTGAGGCGGCCTTTCCAGGGGTGCCCAGCATAGGATGTATCGGCATGAGCTATGACAGGCAGGTGATCGAAAAGGGAGTTATGGTAGTTGCCTACACGGAAGGTGTTACGGCCACGGCCAATGTTCTGGAGCAGGTGTCCAGTATGCCGGTTAAATACATAAAGCGGCTGCAAAAGGATTTGGAAAAGGTAAACCCGTCTTCGAACAACACCGTATGTATCAATTTCTGTACGGGAAACGATGCCTGTGTGCTGACCACCATGTGCAGCGTCCTCAATAACAAAAAGGCCGCTCTGATAGGCGGCACGGGCGATGCCGGCAGGGTTTCTGCCAACGGAAAAATCTACGAGGATGCGGCGGCCTATGCGCTGATTAAGAACAATACGGGTAAAATAAAAATATATAAAGAAAACATTTACCAGCCGAGCGGTGATTACAGACTGATTGCCTCCAAGACGAAAAAAGACGGCTATTTCATCGGTGAGCTGAACGGCAGACCGGCAAAGCAGGTGTACACGGAAATACTGCAGATTGATGAAAAGGCGATAGAAAGTCAGACGTTCAAAAATCCTTTCGGTAAAATCAACGGAACCGATACGAGTATTGTTTCCGTGAAAGGAACGGTTGGGAATGGGCTTTCCTGTTTCAGAGCCGTCAATGATTCGGATGTACTGACGATTCTTGAGGCAAAGGACACGTTTCGGATCGTGGGAGAGACCATCTCGCAGATCAAAAAGGACTTTACCCGCGTGTCGGCGGTTTTCTCCATAAACTGTCTGTTCCGTTATCTGTATTTCCAGCAAAACGGTGAATTGCAGCAGTATCTGGACACGATAGGCACCCTCGGATGCCATGCGGGATTATTTGGATACGGGGAGCATTATAACGACCAGTTCCTGAATCAGACCATGACCTGTGTCGTGTTTGAATAGTGGAAGGAGGAGATATGATCATGTTTAATTGGAAGACAAAAGCGCAAAAAGCCGCGGCAGAGCAGGAGGCATTGACAAAGGAAAAGCCTGACTGCGATCCTGTCATCCATACGGTGCACAGCATAGAAAATTATCGGCAGCAGATTCTTTTGAAAGAGATTGACTCCTTACAGGGATTGGGAAAAATCAGAAGCTCCTTCGAGGATGTACTCGAAAAGGAAAACACGATGAAAGAACAGATGGACGCCTTTCAGGAACGGTTTCTTCGCGTAGGAGAGATTTCGGAACAGTTCGGAAACGTAAAGCTGCAGATCGATGACTCCGTAAGGATTGCGCAGCAGCAGGTGGACGGCTTGAAGGAAAGCTCGGGACAGGTACAGAAATATTTTGATGAAATACAGGAAACCTTTTCGGATTTTCAGACGGCCGTTCAGAAAATCAAACAGTGTATGGAAGAGATTGTAGCCGTTGCCAACCAGACCAATTTACTTGCCCTCAATGCCTCCATTGAGGCCGCCAGAGCCGGGGAACAGGGGAAGGGGTTTTCTGTCGTGGCGGAGGAAGTAAAGAGTCTGGCGGAAGGGATTAAGGTTCTTGCCGGCACGGTAGATTCCAGCATAAATGACGTGGAATCCAGTACCGAAAAGCTCAATAAAAGCATCAATGTTTCCAAGGATGCTCTGGGGCAGAGTCTCATGGAGGTAGACGCCACATACGACGTGTTTGGAAAAATCATTACCGTGGCGAATGGCGCTACGGAGGTGCAGTCCCGAATCGGAGAAGCCATCTCGGTATCCGAGAGCGATTTCCAGGAGGTAAATCAGACTTTTATGAAAAACCAGCAGCAGTACGAGCAGGTAACCGGTTATATTGACAAGGCAGACGAACTTGGCACGGCCAAAAGCACATTGTTCAGCGCTATGGACCATATGCTTTGCCAAATTGAACCTATGATAAAGGAGATTGAGGCATCCATGTAGAGGCGATAGAAATTTATGAGATTTTCCTGATTTGAGTAAGATGCCTGCAATGATTATTGTGGCAGGCAGAAGAAAAACCAAAACGAATTTCTTTTCCGCGCATATTATTTATTATGATAAATGAAGCATCAATCCTTAACAAATAAGAATGAGGTGGTTTTGATTGAATCAATTTAATATGAACTGGATGTTGCCTCCGCCGAATCTGTTTGGCATGAGAACCCCGATCAGAAACGGCAATCAGTTTACGGGCCAGCCCTCCCCTGCGTTTATGCAGGAGGAAGACGCCGATATGCCCGAGGATTTCCAGCATATAGATACTGTGGAACCCGAGGATATGTCAGAGCCGCCCTGCGCTCCCTGTGCGTGCCGTACATGCGGGGAACCTGGACCGGTGGGGCCGAGAGGAGAACCCGGACCTCCCGGCTGTCAGGGGGAGCCTGGGCCGATGGGGCCAAGAGGAGAACCCGGGCCTCCAGGCTGTCAGGGAGAACGGGGCGAAACCGGTCCGCAGGGTGTGACCGGGCCACAGGGGCCGCAAGGCGCCACAGGGCCGATGGGACCGAGAGGAGACCCCGGTGAACGCGGACCGGCGGGGCTGCCCGGTTATCCGCAGAATTATATATTTGCATCTTTTACGGGGCAGAATGTGCCCATGCAGGATGCGGCCTGTCTTCCGCTCAAAACGGAGATTTCCGATATCACGCAGAATATCTCGCTTTCTAACGAAGTTTCTATCAGACTGACTCCCGGCTGTTATGCCATCAGCTATTATATATCCACGATGATGAAAAGACATGGCTTCATAGAACTTACACCAGTGCTCAATGACTGTTGTCAGAATCTGTATACTGCGTACGCAGAGGCCGTAAGGCGGAGAGAAGTGCTGACCGTATCAAGATACTTTATCATGGAGGTGCCGACGGATTCCGCCCTGTTTTTTGCATGGCGTTCTTCAGCTGAAACTTCCCTGATCAGTATGAATTTAAACGTGGAGAAATTTTGCAGACAGTAGATCAGATGGGAGAAAATAAAATGCCTACAATAAGTCTTTGCATGATTGTCAAAAATGAGGAGGCGTGCATTGCACGCTGCCTCGACAGTGTAGCGGAACTCGTGGATGAAATCATTATCGTAGATACCGGTTCCAATGATCGGACGGTAGAGATCGTTTCAGGGTATACATCCCATGTCTATCAGTATTCCTGGAGAGACGATTTTTCGCAGGCGCGAAACTATTCCTTTTCCCAGGCATCCATGGACTACTGTATGTGGATGGATGCGGACGATATTCTGGAGGAAACGGAAAAAGAAAAATTTTTGCAGTTAAAGCAGTCCCTGTCGTCGGATACTGATATGGTAATGATGAAATACAATACTTCCTTTGACGAGGCGGGTAAGCCTTCCTTTTCCTATTTCAGGGAAAGATGGATCAGAAACTGTGCGCAGTACCGCTGGATTGGCGCTGTTCATGAAGTGATTCCGCCATGCGGCCGGATTGTATATTCGGATATTGCGATCTGTCATAAGAAGGAGGGGACCGGGGATCCCGACCGGAATTTGCGGATATACAAAAAGATGATTGCGGAAGGCAAAGAGTTGGATCCGCGGCAGCAATATTACTACGGACGGGAACTGTACTACCACAAGCAATACGAAGAGGCCGTTCTGGTTCTGGAACGGTTTCTGCAGGCAGAGGCAGGATGGGTGGAAAACAAAATAGAGGCATGCTCCGTCTGTGCGCACTGCTATTACAAAATGGGGCAGGATCAGACAGCGCTGCTTGCACTCCTGCGCAGTCTGAGCTTTGATTTGCCGAGGGCGGAACTGTGCTGTGATATCGGCAGACATTTTCTGGAACACGGAGACTTCCATAATGCGATCTATTGGTATGAAACTGCACTGCGTACCCCTAAAAAGGAATATGCCGATGGATTTACACTGCCGGATTGCCATGACTATGTCCCTTATCTGCAGTTGTGCGTATGCTACGACAGAGTGGGAGAGCAGCAGAAAGCGAGAGAGTACAATGAAAAAGCCGGGGCCTGTAAGCCCTATTCCCCGGCGTATCTCTACAACAGACAGTATTTTGACAGTCTTCAGTAAAAATCCTTTTTTCGACAAAAAGTGGCAATCCTGACGGAGTCACATAAAATATTTGTAGAAAAAGATACTTTAGAGTACTTTTTAAACAAATAATCGGAAAGGGTGATTTTTATATGAATCAAAATAATTTATGTAACTGCTGCCCGAATCAGTGTGTTCCCAACTGTTGTGAACGCGGGCCTGCGGGACCGAAAGGGGACCAGGGGCCTGCAGGCCCGCAGGGGGTGAAAGGAGATACCGGCTGTCCCGGCCCTAAGGGTGACAAAGGTGATCCGGGCCCTATGGGTCCGCAGGGTATTCCCGGCGCTCCCGGTGCAAGAGGACCAAGAGGAAATACGGGTCCGGTAGGGCCTACCGGTAACACTGGGCCGAGAGGCTGTGCAGGCCCGAGAGGTTATGCAGGCCCGCAGGGTATACAGGGCATTCAGGGTGTCCGCGGCGATATCGGGCCGAAAGGTGATCCGGGCTGTGAAGGCCCGAAAGGAGATATGGGTCCTCAAGGCCCAGCGGGTCCTAAGGGAGATATTGGGCCCGTAGGCCCGCAGGGTGATGCTGGTCCTCAGGGTCCCAGAGGGATTCCCGGACCTACAGGTCCTACCGGCCCGACAGGTTCTATGGGCCCGCAGGGTGTGACCGGCCCGCAGGGTATACAGGGTGTGACCGGCCCGGTGGGTCCGCAGGGGCCCAAAGGCTGCCCGGGCGATGAAGGCCCGACCGGCGCGACAGGTCCTACGGGCGCAACAGGGCCGACAGGTTCCATGGGGGCCACTGGCGCGACAGGAGCCACGGGAGCCGACGGGGCGACAGGCCCTACAGGAGCCACGGGAGCCGACGGGGCGACAGGCCCTACGGGAGCAACAGGTGCGACAGGAGCTGACGGCGTGACGGGTCCTACAGGAGCCACGGG
>CAMWJF010000079.1 GCA_947174505.1 uncultured Lachnospiraceae bacterium | reverse complement strand
GCCATTTCTGCCTGTTTCCCGCCGACATCCAGTCTGCTCCCTGTCTTCCCTGTCCGATTGCCGTTCAGGTCGTAGAGCATGAAGGCATCATATAGCAGACCTTCCTCCGTGCCGTCGCCGATGGTCAGGCGGCTGATATTGCCGTCCTCGTCGTAGGCGTAAGAGGTTCTGATGCCGTTCTTCGTGATGATCTCTTTGATACGTCCCGCAGCAGTATAGCTGTATTCTGTTAAGGTAATGGCACTGTTGTCGTCAGGATTTCCGATATTATCCCTGCCTTTACCCTCTTTCAGACATTTCAGCCTGCCATCCCCGTCATACGCATAATACAGGGTCTTCCCACTCATATCGGTCTGGCTCTTAAGGCTCCCGTCCCGGTAGTAGGTGCAGGAGAGCACTCTCCTGCCGCTGCTCCATTTATTCAACAACTTCCCGTCAGGGCGGTACACGTAGGTATAGCAGAACCCTCCCGATACGGACTTCTTTAGCTGTCCGAAGGAATCATACTCCCATGTACCCATGATCTGGCGGTTTCCTTTGTTATCCGTGCAGACCTGTAATACGGGCTTTCCGTAGACGTTATACTTCGTCTCCGTCACTGTGCCGTTTCGGTCGGTATGCTGAATCTCACGTCCTTCCTTATCGTAGCGGAAGGTCTCGGTATTGCCGCTCTGGTCGGTGATGGTGCAGACTTTCCCCTGACTGTTATAGGCGTAACGGATGGTGTTGCCGTTGGCGGCATAACTTCCGTTAAAGCAAAAGGTGAAATAAAACTCAAAAGAAATTTGGGGAACGTAAAAGCTGTTATCAATACTTTAGCCATATATTTTATATTTTTACGCAAAATAAAAGATGCAGTCCCGTTTACTTTGACTACGCCCTCCATACTGAAATATTCTTTTACATCCACGGCAAATTTGCGGTTTCATCCTCGTCTATTGGCATAAATGGAAAATCGCAAAACTCCCTCCTGGTGGTTGAAATTGCGCGAATCACATAACCAACGCAGACGCGCTTTCGCTCCGTTCCAAACGTAGTGGTACTAGGCTCGAAAGAACCTCGCCAAGTACCAACGTTTTCCAAGGGTCTGCTTATGATTATATAATTCGCACAATTATTACAGCTAAATCCAACTCACATAATTATTATAGTGTTAAGATGAGTTTCGCACATAGCTAATCATATATTTATCGTCTATCCATCCGACATCAAATATACTGATTACAAAATCAATCTTTGCTCTTAAATAAATTGCATGAATTTACGTTCCTAACTTTGTCTCAAAATACTCAAATGCTTTCGCATGATATTTGCGAATTGCAGGCCCCACAAACCTATTATTTAAAACTTCCAATCCTTTCGCATATTCTCCCTTAATTGCATAGGCACTTGCAACATAAAAATAGCATTTTTCACTTAATACAACTCTCTCATCATGTTGCTCATATTTATCAATGTAATCGTCTATGGTTTTTAGATCATCAAAGAGTGGAATCGTGCATTGCTTTAAAAATAACCTAATTTTTTCTGCAACATCAGCTATTTCCTCTTTTGCATCTGTCATCAATATCCATTGCTGTGCATCAAAAGGTTTCTCCTTAATCGGTTGGTATATTGTTGTAGTTCCTACATTAGATATCATATTTTCAGCAGTCTTATTGATCTCTGGGAAGTACACAGCCATATAAGGATAAATATGCAACAGTGCCTCCGCATAACAAGACGGATGAGAAAAACATGCCATGTCAAGTTTTTGCTTTGTTGAGCCTATTGTCCTGAAATAATTAAGTGAATTACCTCTACGCTTAAAACCACTTTCTATCATAACCTCATCTGTATAATTATTCAGAATATGAAGAGCTATCGGTTTATACTTAGCATTCATTTAATCTACCTCCTGATTGTTATGGTGTATCCTATTTCAGCATCTTTATGTTTCCCTATACCCTTGGCGGGATTGTTCTTGCTTACTCTTTTATCAAATTCTCTTTGAGCCCGCGTCTTTCGAGCTGATCCGGATTTCACTTCTATTCCGATTTGGCGTCCTTTGGGATCTGTTGCCATCCCATCATATACCCTTACTTGCCCAGTGCTATCCTTGGTATATACTCTGCCTCTGTCAACTTTCCATCCTTCCTTTTGTGCAATGGCATCCCATACTTCTTTTTCTGCCTGTTCTCCCGCTTTTTGGCTGCCTTGTGGACTTGCAAATTTTCCGTCCTTAGTTCTCCATCCATTATTCCATGTAACATCTTCATTAACAGCCTGATTTCCTTGTGTTTCTTTCACATTTGCCGCAGCACCCGGAGGGCAAATATCTGTCTGCTTATTCCCACTCGGATCATAATAAACCACCGGGTTATTCGCACAGTAAGCATACAGGTTCAGCCCATCCCCTCGGTAGGTGTCTTCCTGTAAGAATCTCCCCACCACAGGATTATAATACCTTGCCCGCAGATAGTACTGCCCCGTCTCCTGATCATACTGCTGTCCCGTATACAGGATGCGGTTGCCAACGGCTTCATGTTGCTCAAGCAGATTGCCAAATGCATCATACTGATAGAAATTCTCTACTGCATCCTCCTGCCCTGTAATAAAAGCCGTACTCCCCTGTTCATCCTGATGGTAGGAATGATAGGCATTATCCTGTGTGGTCTGTACACAGGACAGTCCGTTGCCTCTGAGATACCTTCTGATGGGCGCACTTTCCCCGTCAAACTCTGTCAGGATTTCCCCGTCATGATACAGAAATGTCGTCTTCTTCCCGTTCTCGGTAAGCCCTGCACGCAGGCCCTCCCCGTCATAGAAGTTCTCCTGCTCTCTTCCGTCCAGTGTTTTCACATAAATCTGGCGGTTTAACAGGTCGTAACGGTATTCACTTCTCCTCCCTTCTTCCTCTTCTGAGATGATACTGCCGTTTTTATCATAGCGGTAGATGGTAAGGCTCCCCGCCTTTACACGCTCCGTCAGCTCGTTTCTTTCATTATAGCGGTACCCTTCTGTGGCGTCAACGGAACTGCCGCTGTACTGCTCTTTAAGCAGACGGTTCCCGCACAGGTCATAGGCATACCTCTCCCCTGCGCCGTTCCTGTCTTCGTTGGTCAGGCGGTTCATGGAATCATAGCGGTAGGAAACTGCCATTTCTGCCTGTTTCCCGCCGACATCCAGTCTGCTCCCTGTCTTCCCTGTCCTGTTGCCGTTCAGGTCATAGAGCATGAAGGCGTCATAAAGCAGACCTTCCTCCGTACCATCGCCGATGGTCAGGCGGCTGATATTACCGTCTTCGTCATATATGTAACTGGTTTTTACACCGTTTTTGGTTATAATCTCCCTGATGCGTCCCGCGGCGGTGTAGCGGTATTCTGTCAGGATGGTGTCTGTATCTTCTTTCAGGCATTTCAGCCTTCCATCCCCGTCATACGCATAGTAAAGAGTCTTCCCGCTCATGTCGGTCTGGCTCTTAATACTCCCATCCCGGTAATAAGTGCAGGAGAGCACTTTTCTGCCGTTATTCCACTTATTCAGGAGTTTCCCGTCAGGGCGGTACTCGTAGATATAGCAGAACCCTCCCGATACGGACTTCTTTAGCTGTCCGAAGGAGTCGTACTCCCATGTACCCATGATCTGGCGGTTTCCTCTGTTATCCGTGCAGACCTGCAATACGGGCTTTCCGTAGACGTTATACTTTGTCTCCGTCACGGTGCCGTTGCGGTCGGTGTGCTGGATTTCACGGCCTTCCTTATCGTAGCGGAAGGTCTCGGTGTTGCCGCTCTGGTCGGTGATAGAGCATACTTTGCCCATACTGTTATAGGCGTAGCGGATGGTGTTGCCATTGGCGTCTGTGCTCTTTGTCACGTTGCCTGCACAGTCGTAGGCATACTCCTCCCGTCCGCCTTCCGCCGTCTCCACGGACAGGACGCGGCCCCAGCCGTCCATGGTATAGCCTGTCCTGTTGCCACAGCCGTCCTCGGCTGCCGTAACCATACCT
The DNA here is from genome assembly GCA_947174505.1 of uncultured Lachnospiraceae bacterium. Lineage (GTDB taxonomy): Bacteria > Bacillota > Clostridia > Lachnospirales > Lachnospiraceae > UBA3282. The sequence continues at coordinate 7,494 of CAMWJF010000079.1, read as the reverse complement.
CTCGCATCGTAGGAGAGGGTCTGGGCGGCCCTGCCCTGTTTCCGGCTTCCCGCAGTCAGGAGCTGTCTCTGTTCGTCCTGTATGCCGTAGCGGCAGCGGATCTCGATACCGTCTGCATCGGTATTCCCTACGATACGGTTCTTTCTGTCGTATTCGTTCCGTTCTGTTATCTTCCCGTTCTCATGGCTCCGGGTCAGGTTGCCGTGGATGTCATAGCTGTAAAGGGCGCTGCTGTACTGTTCATCCTCTGTGGGCAGGAGTGCTTTCCGCTCCGCCATGTGGTCATTCCGGTCGTAAGCAGCCATAACCACGGGGCCGTCCAGCTCTTCCACTCTGGTCAGGCGGTCTTTCAGGTCGTGGCTGTAGGTGATCTCTCTGGTCTTTCCCTCCGCACCCTGCTGTCTGACGGATGTTACGTTGCCCGCCTTGTCGTAGGTGAAGGAGGTCGTCAGGGCGGTTCCGTTTTCTCTGTCTTCTACCTTTTCGGTAATGAGTCTGTCGCGGCAGTCGTACTCTCTGGTGATATGGTAACCTTCAGGCGTTATGATGCCGGTACGGTTGCCGTTGGCATCGTAGGTGTAGCGGGTGACTGCCATCTCCATGACGCTCTGATCAGCCTCCGCGAGTCCGCTGTCCAGTATCTCCCGCTTCTCTGTGAGTCTCCCTGCCTTATCGTAGCGGTATCTGGTCTTCTTAAGGACTGCCCGTCCGCCGTCACACTCTCCGTTTCTGACCACCTGTTCTTCACTGGTCCGGTTTCCTCTCGCGTCATAGCGGTAGGAAACCCTCGCCCCCAGGCCGTCCTCCACCCGTACAAGGCGGTTTCTCGCATCATAAGTAAAAGTCAGGGTGAGGTCTGTCCCTGCCTCTGTCAAAGTGCCCTCTTCTGAATATCTGCCGCCATAACGGGTTTCCCTGACACGATTCCCGTTTGCGTCGTAATCATACGCTGTCATGCGGTAGTGCAGATCGCCCTGATTCTGGCCCATGGGCACGAGTTCCCGAACCAGCCTGCCTGCCAGATCATAGGTATAATAGCTGCTATAGCCGTCCACGTCTGTCTTCTTAATGCAGTTCCCCCACAGGTCGTAGGCGTTCGTCTCCTCCACGGTCCCGTCGGGCGTGGTCACGGTCAGGAGGCGGTTCTCCCCGTCATAAGCATAACTCCACCCGTCCCCGTCGTCTCTGGCGGGATCATACTGCTCCGGGAATACATGTTTCGTCTGGTTTCCTGCCCCGTCATAGAAGAAGCGTTCCACCCCGCCATCAGGATAATGGATGCGAAGCATCCGGTTCTCCCCGTCATAATCGTACATGGTGCCTTCCCCGTCCCCTGTTTTAGGATCGTAGGCGTTGGGATGCACTTTCTTGATGATGTTCCCTTCCCCGTCCCGGAACTGTTTCTCGTGGCTGCCGTCGCTGTATATGGTCTCGGTCAGACGGTCTAGGAAGTCATAGCGGTACTCGGTCCTCTTCCCGTTCCCCGCCTCCCACTGTTTCGGGCTGTAGAGGGCGGTCAGCCTGCCGCTGCCGTCGTAGAGGCGGTGGGTCTCATGGCCTTCCCCGTCCCGCTCCATGGTCTGCCAGCCGTTGCGGTTATAGGCGTACTCCATGCGCCCGGTACCGTCTTCCTCCCACAGCTTTCTCCCCAGCTCGTCGTAGCCGCACAGAAGCTCCGTGCCGTCCGCATAGACGGTGCGGTAAGGATATGCGGATGTCTCTTCGTAGCAGTACCGGGTCAGGTGGCCTTCCCCGTCCTCCTTGGCCGTGAGTCTGCCCATGGGATCCCATGTGAACTTTTCCTCCCGCCATTCTTCCTCCGCGGTCTTTTCGCTGCGCAGGATCAGGTTGTGGAGACCGTCATAGGCAAAGATCCTCTCCCTGCCGCCGTTATCCCTGACAGATACCAGATCTCCCCTGCCGTCATAGACATATGTCCTCTCCAGTCCCTCCGGCATGGTCTCCCTGACAAGATGGCCTCTGGCATCGTATTCCATGCGGGTGGCGGCGCCTGTCCTGTCTGTCTTTTCAACAAGCTGGTTGCAGGCATCATAAGCAAAGGTCTCCTCCGTCCCGTCGGGATAGGCCACCTTCGTCACCGCCATCTTTTCATTGTATGTATAAGTGTATGTGCCCGGATAGGTACTGTACTCCATGGTGACCTGTCTCTTCCGGTCATCGTACTGCACCTGATAGGTACTGCCGTCGGCAAGGGTCTGTTTTGTCACACGCCCTTTTTCGTCGTAAACGTTGGTCAGATAGGTCAGCCCTGTCTGGTCCGTGGAGGTTTCCATATATCCTTCCGCCGTGTAGGCATAGCGGGAGATGCCTCCGTCCATATGCACTACTTCTGTCAGGAGGTTCTTCTCATAGCGGTATTCCACGGCGCGCCCCGCGCTGTCCTCCATGCGCGCAAGACGTCCCTCCCGGAAGGTGAACGTCACCGTGAATCCCAAGGGTGTGGTCAGGCGTACGGGCACCCCGCCGTCGTATTCCATCTTCAGGCTGTTGCCGTTTTTATCAACCGAGGAAACAAACTGCCCCTCCCCGTCGTAACAGTAGGTCGTAAACTGGTGGGTGTCCGTGACATTCCACAGATCCGCCATGTCGTCACGTGACAGAAGATATCTGCCGCTGCCAACTACATCGCGGTACAGGGTGCCGCCGTTTCCTGCCTCTACCATCTCATAGGCCGCACAGTACCCGTCGGGAAGCTGCACATGCAGGATGCCCTTTTCCTCATCACGGCATAGTCTGCCCTCGTAGGAGAAATGCCACCCTTTCCCAAGCCAGCCGATCTTCCCGTTGCCGGAGCAGTATTTTCTGGTCAGGTAGATGGGCACCAGTACCCCCGGCAGGATGAACTCATGTACCGTCATCAGGAAGGAGCCCGACGCCGCGTCGATCGGCTCTCCAAGAAACTGGGCTAACCCTGACAGTGCCAGATTGTATGCGGCACTACCTTTCAGATCAAATTCTTCACCCCGAAGCTGGCTCCTGTTCCAATCCACCCCTACTCCAACTGCCGCACCGGCAACTGTATTGGCTATCTTTCTCCATAAGGTACTATCAATATTTCTCAGGAAGGGAAGCGACTGCACCAGTGTCGACCCAAACCCTTTCAGAGTGCCGCTGAACACACCGGACAGAATACTTTCAATCGATAACTTCCCAGTGTTCATTAAATCATTATACATGGTTACCAGCACGTCGCCGCCAATATTGACAGAAAAATTAGCCAGCTTTGAACGATCACATAAAGCGCCCAGCTTGTTTAGGAATCCCGGAAGATTTTTAGTTTCTCTCAGGTAAGAATAGCTTCCTGCCAAACTTATCGATGAAACAATATCATAAAGAAGATTCGTGATATTTCGGCAACGGTCGTATGCCTCCTGATCACCTCCATAATGAAAATCCCTCCTATATGTTGGCTTTTTTTCCATGTTGCTTCATTTTTCATGCTCCAATGTGTCCTCAATCCTATCATAGAGTTCATCCGCAACTTAGGCATAAGATTTCCTGTAACAATCATTAACATACCAATGATGCCAAAAACAAGCTGACCAATATCCAATGAGACAAATGATAAATTTTCTACTTTGTTAAAGCCTGTGTAAAGAGAATAGACATTCAAAGCATTAAGCAATATCAGCACTAAAATACCCACAATAATGGTAACATTTTTATTGTTTTCCCCATGTTCTTCCTTTTTCGCCGCCAGCCTTGCCATTCCAAGCAGAAAATATCCCATTAAAATACTTACTACCGGAAATAACAAAGCCTCATATTTACTCCCCCAACGGTCAACCTGATTATCAAACCCATAATGTGCAGGGATTTTTTCGGGAAGATATGGCAATGCAATCAAGGCAACTACTAATGGAATATACATCAAAATATAACATACTGTTTTCTTTTTTTTTCATTTCTGACCTCCTCTTAACTCGTTAATCCACATGATCGTTTCATCAAGTACAGACAAATTCAGTTCATAATAAATATAATTTTTATATTTTGTTTCATAAATCAAATCTGCCTTGCCCGTTCCCTCTGCTCATTACTAACCGCCCTCGGTTTTCGGTAGCCGACGTATGACTGCCTTATCCCCCGAAGCCGTAAAACGCAGGCCTCAATCCGTTTGTTGAACAGGTTAAATCCAAAATTAACTGCACTGTCCATGCTTGTTACTACAAGATCGGGCGCATTCTTAGACGGATACTTGACATCCTTTACTGCGCCTGGCATAGGGATAAACTGTTCTGGCAGAACAATTCGTATTGGAATTCCTTATTTCAAAATCAATGATTTTTAATATTTATGGGTGTTCAATATCGCTGAAAAGCTCATCAAATGTGATGCCTTTAATGGCATTGTCTTTCGCCTCAAAAAAATCATGCAGCATCTCATCCCAGCTTTCTTTATCTAACTCCACATTCACATGTTCAAACTCACCTACTGAGGTTATAAAATATCGCTCCGGGGTCTCGTCTGCGGGATACACCAGTCGAAATTTCACCTCCTCAATCACATTACTTTGCGAATCTATTTCCTGATAGCCATATTGGATCGAGTCGGGCGACCCTTTATGCTCATAAAAAAATTTACCAGCACATAGAGGCCTGTATCTCATAAAACGATATCCATCTACATATACTTTCTTGCTATCCCTGTCATACTTGAATATACGCGGCCCTCCAAAACGTACATATGCCCCGCGCGGATCTACGATCAATTCCGGAAATCCATCTCCATCAAAATCAAGATAGCAATAAACGAAGAACTCCTTTATCATGGTAATATTATCCGCATTCAGTTTTTCCTTAACGGGATCAATATCTTCAAAATAGGTTTCTTCTCCATCTTCATATTGTACCGGTATCTGATTTAACAAGACCTGTAAAAAAACTTCCTTATATTCTTGATCCATCTCATCTGTATATATTTCCTTATTAATAGGATATTCTTTATATGTGAAATCGACCGCCCACATTCTTTTGCGGACCAGCTCGGTAATCATCTCTTCTACAATAACGTTGGGTTCCATTTCCACATCTTCAGGGCTCTCCATGTCCTTGTCAGACACCTCGTCTACCACAAGTATGTCATCCTGATCCGTATCTGGAATGGTTTTTCCTTTTTCATACAGGAAACTACATACCAATACACATATACAAACAAAAAACAAACTTATATATGGCACCTTCATACCATTTCTTATCTTTTTCATTTGTTTTACCACTCCCGCTCATATACTATTATCTTTGTCACAGAATAATTGCTCATCTTATTATTTTCCCTTTCTCCTCCAATAAATTCCATATAGGAACCATCTCCCTCATAAGTATCTTTAGCATAAGCGTCGGCAGCAGCCCGCACTGCTTCATTATCTTTCAACGTCTCATAAGAAGCAGTCACCAGTAACAGAGGCGACAGTGTCATTGTCATCAGTAGCAACATCTTCGACAGCTTTATTTATGAGTTCCCTAGTTTTAGCAGATGTCATACTGCTAAATGGATATGGTTTGCCAGTAGAGATTCTCCTGCTCTCTTCCGTCCAGTGTTTTCACATAAATCTGGCGGTTCAGCAGATCGTAACAGGATTCACTTCCCCTCACTTCTTCCTCTCCCGAGATGATGCTGCCGTTTTTATCGTAATGATCGTTGAGCATGAAGGCATCATAAAGAAGTCCCTCGTCCGTACCGTCGCCGATGGTTGGGTGGCTGCCAAGAAAATTTAAGTGAAACTTAATTGAGTTGCTTTTGCGTTTGTGATACTATTACAGCGTTGAACAATTCAATAAATCGGGAGAACGCGCAAATGGCAAAGACTGCAAATATACGTCCACTTATTTTTCCACTTACCCTTGGTTTTGTATTAGGGATAATTGCAAAGCTTGTAGATATACCATACATCACATCTGAACTTCCTGTTTTTGATGATATCATGGGTCGGTTTGGAATATGGGTCTGGGCGGCAGCTCTTATCTCTATCCGATCAAAAAATGCTCTGCTTGCAGCGGCACGTTCCTTTTTGTTTTTTGCCGGAATGTTAACTGCCTATTACAGTTATACTGTTATCTTTTTGAATTTTTTTCCAAAATCACAAATCATTTTGTGGAGCGGCATCGGTATGGTTACTCCTCTTTGTGGTTTTCTGATTTGGCAGGTGCACAGAGATAGTGGTTATACAAATTTCATTTCTTCCATACCCTTCATCCTTTTCTTTACTGAATGGTATTTAACTGCTTTTGCTGCCTGGAATTGGAATGCCAAAGATAAACTGTTATTATTGACTGCCTACATATGTTTTTCTATCTCATTGCTGGCAGTAATTCCAACAAACAGAAAGCGCTTATTCAGCCTTATTTATGGAGTATTACTATCCATCGTTCTGACAGGGCTAATACAGGCGGCGGTTATCGTCAATCCATACGAGCTGCTGCTGAATGTATAATACCACAACAGTACAGCAGATTGTATACCTCTGATTTTTGAACAGTATTTTCTCTAATAATATTATAACAGGAGGTTTTTATTACATCTAAATATTTTTGTTAATTCGTTTTTCTTGTCATTCCTTGCCAAACAAAAAACTCCGCATGATTTCTCACACAGAGCCTTCCTTCTCACTACGAATTTATATGAATCCACTTTTGAATTATGTATTCCCAATCCATACCATCCTGTAAAATACGGAGTACGGTTTGCCGCTTTGAGCGATTACAACCTTATATCGCTTATTCATCTGTACCCCTTATATGCTGTCAATTTCTTGCCATGCTTCTTCTATAGTCTGTACTCTTCCGCTTTCCATATCATCAATCGCTTCATCAAGTTTGCCAAACAACACTTCCATTGCAGCATCTATGGAAGCAGCGTTTCCTGCTGTTTTTTCCGCTGTTGCTGTTGCCATCTAAATCACCCTCTCTCAACGTTGTTATAAATAACATATCACAGAATCATGAATTTATCCATTCCTTTTGCTTCATAAACTAATAATCTCACCAGAATATTTTTCTAAATATTTATCCAATTCACTCTCCTTTACCAACAGCTTTCTCCCTATCAATACTTTCGGGAAATCTCCCCTCTGAAACAGTTTATATGTATTTGTCTTGCCCAACCGCAATACATCTGAAACCTCTTTCACTGTCAAAAGTCTATCCACGCTTCTCCCTCATACCTTCCCTTTGTTATTTTTCAACCTGTTACATCTTCTAAAAGTATTCGTCTTGTCTATATGCCCGTTTCCAGCGGGTTATTTTATCAAGATTCCTCTACCAGAAGGAATTTCCTATAGAAATAAAAAATCGAGCGCCCGCGCGCTCGATTCAGAGAATGCTTCGCATTCTCCTTGAATGGTTTACGCTGTCGCAATTTCCTATAGAAATAAAAAACCCTGACAACCACCAGTCTGATGATTATCAGGATTCTTTGCTATCGGAGTGACAAGACTTGAACTTGCGGCCTCTACTTCCCTAAAGTAGCGCTCTA
>CAMWJF010000078.1 GCA_947174505.1 uncultured Lachnospiraceae bacterium | reverse complement strand
ACATGCAAGGGAATGCATGAAGCATCGGAATAATAAAATTTATTCCTCACCGCTGCACGGCTTGGGAAACGATTGACCAATTTATGGAATACATGTAAAATATTATAGTAGGAAGGACGATATATAATTCAAAGTATGTATGCATGTCGATAGAACAATCTGAGTTTCAAGTGTGAGAACTGGGGGCGGTAAATATGTACAGAAATTGGAAAAGGATGGCGGCATTGGGGCTGGCAGCGCTGCTCGGGTGTATGGCGCCTGTGGGCACGATGCTGGCGGCGGAGGACGATGCGGAAACCGGGGCGGTCTCCGTATTGGAAAATGATGTGCTCCATGAAGAGGAGAACATTTCGGGCGGTGAAACGGTATCAGGCGAGGAGGGCGCTTCGGATGATGAAACGGTGTCAGACGAGGAGGGCGCTTCGGACGATGAAACGGTGTCAGACGTAGCAGACGCGCCGGACAATGAAAATGTGTCAGACGGGGAGATCATACCGGGTGATGAGACCGTGTCGGACGGGGACATTGTGCCGGATGATGAGGCCGTATCGGACGGGGATATTGTGCCGGATGATGAGACTGTGCCGGATAGTGAGAATGCCGACGGGATGCAGGATGATGGGAACATGGCTGTGACTGCACCGGCAATAGAGCCGGACGCGCAGGCAGACGGTGATGATGTTTCTGAGAGCGTATCTGCCCCTGAAATCACCATTACAAGGGGCGGAGCGAACAAAACCTTTGCGCTTGGCGGTGAGATTACCTTTGAATATGTCAATTATCAGGGTACGCTGTTTGATGTGTCTGTCGGTCAGAGTGACAATAACGTCACCCTTTTCTACTGCATGGATAAAGTGACGGACTTGGAAGCTGGGGCTAAGGAAGAAGAGCAGATGGATTCTCTGCAATGGGGTAAGATACCGTCCCCGCCTGTGAGCATTAAGGCTTTGAATGACGGCAGCTATGTCGTATATGTAAAAGCGGAAGCAGGGGGACAGAAGTATTATGCCCGTTCCAGCGGAGTCGTGGTGGACACCAGGAAGCCTGTCATTAAAGGCGTGGAGGAAGGAAAGTCTTACCCGGAAGGAACGTTGTTTCAGGTGGAGGATGCCAATTTGGAGAGCGTTCTGGTGAATGAGCAGCCGGCAGCTCTTGAAAGCGGAAGCTATAAGGTGGCTGCAAACGGTACATCCTGTGTGATCAGGGCAAAAGACAAGGCGGGCAATGAAACGATTTGCAGCATTACTGTATCGGGAAATGGGACGTCGGAAGAGGAGAAGCCGGAAGGGGTTAAAGTGATTTCCGAGAGCGGAGTTTACGAGCTAAAGGCAGGAGTGAAATATCATCTGGCGGGAGGAAAATGGAAAGTAGACGGCGACAAGTCGGTTTATCAGGGCGGTAACGACTTTTATGTAACAGCAGACGGCAGTTATCAATTTACGAAATAAATTTCCTGAATGCAAAGCAGTGAGCCGAAAGAGGGGCGTGACAGATGATGCAGAAACTGATATCAAATAAGAAGATTATAATTTGTGCCTGTGCCGCGGTGATTGTGACCGCTGTAGCGGCAGTCGCATTATTATTTAATAATAAGGAAGAGACATTCCGATCCATACTGGTTTATGATGTGGAAGGCAGCGCCGTGATCGAGCGGGAAAATGTGGGAGCCATGAACGCGGCAGAGAACCTGTATCTGGAATCCGGTGACCGTGTGAGCGTAGCATCAGATTCCAGTATGCGCATGAAACTGGACGATGATAAGTATGTGATGGCGGAGGCGGATACTGTCTTTTCCGTGGAAGCGGAAGGGACGGATGTGGATTCCAGAACGAAGATATCTCTGGAACGGGGAGCCATTACCAATGAGATCCAGAATCCTTTGAGCGAAGGATCCCGGTATGAGACATCCACGCCGAACTCCGTGATGGCGGTTCGCGGGACGATCTACCGTGCGGAATTGTATGCGGATGAAAATGGTGGTCAGAATACAAAGCTGTGCTGTTTTCAGGGGAAGGTCGGGGCAACGCCCATTCTTCCGGACGGAACCTATGGGGAAGAGATACTGGTTCCGGCAGGCAGTGAATTAACCATATATCGGGACGGAACGGTGAGCGGCGTCACGGATATTGCCTATCAGGAGCTCCCATTGCAGGCAGTTGTCAATCTGCTTAGCCTGATGGAGAGCGGTCAGGATGTGACGGGAATTTCGGTGGAGGAGCTGGGACAGCTTGTTTCGGCGATGGAAGATGGAAGTGAAGCGTCAGGGAGTGAGGACGGACAGCTGCCGCAGATTAAGGCCGGGCAGACAGAGGCGGAGAAAGAGATTCTAAGTGAGGCGGATCGGGAGGCTGATGCGCAGATACATACGGATATGGCAAAGAACATTTCGGAAACACCGTCTAAAGCAAAGCCACAGGCGCCAGTGATTCAGCCGACGGCAGGAAAGCCGGTGCCGCAGGTTCCTACGATTAAGCCGCCAAAAGCGGATGGCCCGCGGGACAGTGCTTCTGCGGATATCGGCAACGCAGGTGGAGAAGGTTCTCAGGACGAGAATACCGGGAACAATCCGGAGGACGGCAAATCAGATAAGGATAAGCCGAGTAAGCCGAATAAACCAGGCAAACCGAATGAGCCTGATGAGCCGGACAAACCAGATGAGCCAGATGAGCCGGACAAACCGGATGAACCGGATAAGCCGAGTGAACCGGATAAGCCGGATGAACCTGACGAGCCCGATGAACCATCAGAGCCGGTGACTTACACGGTGACTTTCATGTACCAGGGAAAGGTGTTTGCGGCGCAGACTGTTACAGGTGGTGAGACGGCAGCAGCGCCTGTGCTTGCTCCCGCAGGTAGCGGTGGATGGGATTTCGATTTCGGAACCAAAATCAATGCGAATACGACAGTGTCGTGGAAGACTGAGTAAATACCCGAAAAACCAATGGATACGAGAGGAACCGTAGACAGAAAATGATGAAATACTTTTACAAAATGAAAACGGCGGCCGTTACTGCCGCCGTTTTTCTCTTTTCTTTCGCGTTTTTATATTTCGGCACGGCGGGTTTTCTGGATATAGGAATATCTGACAGGCTGAACCAGCGGGAGAGCGTCACCAACAAAAAAATTTATATCATAGGAATCGACGATAAAACACTTGCGCAGTACGGTCCTGTCAATACGTGGAGCAGGGAGATTCCGGCGAAGCTGGTATCCCTGTTAAACAGTGCGGACAGTGCGCGCCCTGCGGTGATCGGATTCGATGTGATCTACAGCGAGGAGGCCGACCGGGAAGCGGATGATGCCTTTGCCGACGTTTGCGGCGCGTATGGAAATGTTGTCGCCGCCATGAGTTTTTCTTTTAAGGAACAGCCCGAACAGGGCGCGGACGGAAAGACTGTCTATAATCCCTATCATGTGGACTATGTGATCGAGCCTTATGACAGTTTGAGAAATGAGGTCATATGCGGGTTTGCCAACACCTTTGTGGATACGGACGGTTATGTGCGGCAGGCCATGGCTTATCTGGATTATGAGGGGGTAAGGGCGTACAGTCTCTCCTCACAGGTCTATCAGGTCTATCAGGAAAGCCGGGGAGAGGAGGCGGTATTTCCTGCTGTTTACGGAAGAAATAACCGCTTTTATTTTACCTATTCCGGCAGGCCGGGAGGCTACAGCGTAGTCTCCATGGCGGATGTGCTGGACGGCACGGTGAATCCCGCCATTTTTCAGGACGCGGTGGTGCTGGTGGGCGCCTATGCCGTGGGAATGCAGGATTCTTATATGCCGGCCATTGCCCACAACAGCCAGATGTACGGGGTGGAAATACATGCCAACATCATAGAGGCCCTGCTGGAGGGAAAGACACAGCTTCCGGTGCAGCCCCTTGTCTATGCGCTGGCGGCCGCGCTTCTGTGCGGCGCATTCTACGTTTTCAGTGAAAAAGTGAGGATGTTGTATTCCACGGTTCTTTTGCCCGTGCTGGCTGTCCTTGATATTGTCTTTGTGAAAGGCATGTATGCGAAAGGCCGGATCGTGCCGGTCATTCTTCTGCCGGTCTGCCTGCTGGTTATTTATCTGGTACAGATGGTGCGCAGATATATGGCGGAGATTATGCGGAGACGGCGTGTGGTCAATGTGTTTAAACAGTATGTGGCGCCCCAGGTGGTGGATAAGATCAGCAAGGACAAGGATTTTGAACTGGTGATCGGCGGGGAGAACCGCCATATTGCGGTGCTGTTTGTGGATATCCGGGGCTTTACCACGATGTCGGAAAGCTTAAGGCCGGAGGAAGTGGTGGAGATTTTGAATGAATATCTGGGGCTCACCACGCAGGCGATTTTTGATCATGGCGGCACCCTCGACAAGTTTGTGGGGGATGCGACCATGGCGGTTTTCAATGCGCCTTTTGATCTGGACGACTATATTTTCCGGGCAGTTGCCACCGCGTGGGATATGCAGGCGGGAGCGGACAGGATCGCCGAGAAATTCCGTGAAAGATATGGTAAGAGCGTATCCTTCGGAATTGGCGTCAACTGTGGGAACGCCGTGGTGGGAAATATCGGCTGCGATTTCCGGATGGACTATACGGCCATCGGAGATACTGTCAATACGGCGGCAAGACTGGAGAGCAATGCGAAGCCCGGGCAGATTTTAATCAGTAAGGACGTTTATGAGGCGGTAAAAGACAGGGTTGACGCTACGCCGATCGGAGAGATATCCCTGAAGGGAAAGAGCAAGGGCGTCTATGTATATCAGGTAGATCACGTAATGGAGGAAGCATGAGCAAGCTTTATTTGGTTCCTGACAGGAAGGATATGGAACGAATGTGCGGTCTGGCGGCAGAGTACGGATGCGCGTTTGAATATAATGATTTCTATATAGCAAAGGTCATGGATGATGCGGGGGAGCAGGAGCGGATTATCACAGATTACAGGAGGTACAGAAAGGAATGTCCGGAAAATAACTTTCCTGAACGTTTCTTTTCCGCGGATACCATGCACGGGGCTTTTCTGGATGTGACGATCCACAGCGACGATCCGCTGATCAGGGACGCATCCATGCTGAGGGTGCGCCAGTCCATGGAGATTGCAAAGAATATGGGATTAAAGGGCGTTGTGTTCCATACGGGACGGCTGGCCGGATTTCGGGCGCCAGATTATCTGAGAAACTGGCGCGACAGAAACGAGGCGTTTTTTACGGAGATTGCGCACAGGTATCCCGCACAGCAGATTTATATGGAGAACATGTTTGACGAGGCGCCTGACATTCTGGCGGGTCTGGCGGAGAAGATGCGGGACGTGAAAAATTTCGGCGTCTGTCTGGACTATGCCCACGCCATGCTCTCGAAATGTCCGGGACGGGAGTGGATTGAGGCGCTGGCGCCTTATATCCGCCATATGCACATCAATGACAATGATCTGCAAAACGATCTGCATCTGGCAGTGGGCGCTGGGAAGCTGGACTGGCAGGAATTTGACCATCTGATCAGACAGTACCGGGTAGAAGCGCCGGTGCTTGTGGAAGTAAGCGGTTATGAGGCACAGAGGGAATCGCTTCAGTATATGAAACATCACGGGATCTATCCGATGGAAAGGGAGGGAGAAGACCAGAATGCATCTGCAATATGAAGATTTTGAAAAGATAATGGATATCGGCATAAGCCTTTCCACGGAAAGAGACAGAAACCGTCTGCTCATGACCATTCTGGATAAGGGGATGGAGATTACGAACTGTGACGCGAGCACCCTGTATCTGTATGAAAACGACGGGCTGCGTTTTAAGTTTATGCGGACGCTTTCCAAGGAAATCAACCGGGGATTGGACGGGGAGCCCATCGATCTGCCGCCAGTGCCGATGAAAGAGGAAAATGTGTGTTCCTATGCGGCGATTCACCGGGAAGTCGTGAATATACCGGATGTGTATACCAGCAGCCGGTTTGATTTTTCTGGCCCCAGACAGTATGACAGCCTGACCGGCTACCGCACACAGTCGCAGCTGGTGGTGCCCCTTGCTAACAATGAAAACGAACTGATCGGCGTCCTGCAGCTGATCAATGCCATGGATGAAGAAGGCTGCGTGACCGCCTTCAACGAAGAGTATGAGATCATCATCCGGGCATTGGGAGCCATGGCGGCGATTGAGCTGACGAACCTTTCTTATGTGGAGGCGTTAAAGACGCAGATCTATTCCTTTGTGGAAGCGCTCACAACGGCCCTGGAAGAGAGGACGCCATATAATGCCCTGCATACAAGGAATGTTGAAAAATATGCGAGCCTGCTGGCGGATTATATCACGGAATTACATAAAGAGGGAAAATGTGAAGAGACATTTGCCCCGGCGGTAAAAGAACAGCTGATGCTGGCGGCGCTCATTCATGATATCGGAAAGATGGTGGTGCCACTCAGCATTATGAATAAGGCCACCAGACTGGATACACGGCTTGAGAAAGTGGACGACCGGTTTGCACTGCTTAGGGCATTGTATGAGATCGATATGCTGCGCGGCAGGATAACCAATGAAGAATACGAGACAGCCATAAAGGATTTGGAGACAGAAATTGCCTTTATCCATAAGACTGACGTGAGCGATTATGTGAATGACGAGGACTGCGCGCACATCAGAAGGCTTGCAGGGAAACGGCATGTCGGTGAAGACGGCTCGGTACTTTCCTATCTGACGGAGAAGGAGGCGGAATGCCTGAGTATCCGAAGCGGCACGCTGACGGTGCAGGAACGCAGGGAGATGGAAAACCATGTGGTCATGACCTCCAGAATACTGGAAAAGGTGCAGTTCTATAAAGGATTTTCCAAGGTGCCAAAGTGGGTGGGCGCCCACCACGAGTATCTGGACGGCAGCGGTTATCCGAACGGGCTGAAAGGCGATGAACTGGATCTGGAGACAAGGCTTTTGACGGTGGTGGATATCTACGATGCGCTGGTGGCCACGGACAGGCCTTATAAACAGCCGATTTCAAGGGAAAAAGCGATTCAGATATTGAAGGATATGGCAAAGAAGGGGAAAGTGGACTTACAGCTTGTGGAATGGCTGGATGAGGCGCTGGAGAAGGAAGCCAGAGGATAGACAGGATGAGGCGCTGGAGAAGGAAACCGAAGGATAGACAGACAAGAGGCGGATGAGGGAAAACGATGAACCCATACAAAATCCTTCTTGTGGAGGATGACGCTGAGATCAGCGAAATGTTAAAAAACTATCTGGAGACGGAAAATTATGAAGTGGCCTGCGCCCTTGACGGGCAGCAGGCCTGCGCTATGTTTGACGATATGTCCTGCGACCTCGTCCTTCTGGATCTGATGATACCGAAGGTAAGCGGCATGGCCGTGATGAAACACATCCGGGCAAAAAGCTTTGTGCCGATCATCATTCTTTCCGCCAGGGATTCGGAGAGTGACAAAACGCTGGGACTTGGTCTGGGGGCGGACGATTATATCACCAAGCCTTTTTCCGTGGTGGAAGTGCTTGCCCGGATCAAGGCGGCCCTGCGCAGGACGATGCAGTATGACGGAGCCGCCGGGACAGCCGCACTGGGGCCCGCGGTCCTTACAGCCGGGGAGCTGGCCATGAACGTGTCTGACTATACGGTGAAAAAGGGGGAGAAATCCATCGACCTGACGGCTAAGGAGTTTGAAATCCTGAAACTCTTTATGCAGAACCCGAAAAAAGTATACACCAAGGAGCAGATCTATTCCCTTGTGTGGAACGATGCGTACTGTGGGGACGAAAACGCCGTGAACGTGCATATCAGCAGACTGCGCAATAAGATTGAAGACGACCCGCGAAATCCCCGGTATGTGCTGACGGTGTGGGGGATCGGGTATAAGCTTGGCGAGGGGTAAAAGAAATTCCGGCGCAGACTGCCATGCGGGGCTGGCTGCAGGCTGCCCTGATCTGGAGGAATCGTATGAATACGGATATCATGATATTTGTTTTGTCTCTGCTGGCGACTGTCCTGGCGGCGGTCGTCCTGTATCAGCAGCTTGTGTTCCGTACAGGCACACAGAAGAAGCTTCGGGAGATGCATCAAAGGCTGAAGGGAATACTGGACGAAAACAGCGGCGAGCGGGTTATGGTCTTTACGGAGAATAAGGAACTGATGGAGCTGGCGGCGCAGATCAACCGCCTTTTGGAAAAGAACGCGAAGGTGGAGGCGGATTTTCGCCGTTCCGAAATATCGTCAAGAAAAATGCTCTCCAATATTTCCCACGACATGAAAACGCCAATGACCGTGATCCGGGGTTATCTGGAGATTATGAGAACAAAGGGCGCGGCCGAGCCGGAAATGCTGGAGAAGGCGGAGCGGAAGGCGCAGGCGCTTATGGAGCTGGTGGACAGCTTTTTTTCGTTGGCGAAACTGGAGGCGGGCGATACCGATATGGAGATTTCCGGACTGGACGCCTGCGAAGTCTGCCGGGAGAGTGTGCTGGATTTTTATGAAAGTCTGACGAAAGAGGATTTTCAGGTGGATATCGGGCTGCCGGACGGGCCGGTCTTTGTGCAGGGAAACAGGGAGGCTTTGCAGCGCGTCCTTTCCAATCTCCTTTCCAACGTGATCCGTTACGGTTCGGAAGGGAAGTATCTGGGTCTTTTTCTCAGGACGGACGAGCGGTCGGCGTACATAGACGTGGCTGACAGGGGGAAGGGAATCGACAGCGCTTTTGCGGACAGCGTGTTTGAACGGCTTTTTACCATGGAGGATTCCCGCAGCCGGAGCGTGCAGGGAAACGGTCTGGGGCTGACGATTGCCAAAAGGCTGGCGGAGCAGATGGGAGGGCAGCTCACGCTGGAGAGCGTGCCCCATGTGAAGACGGTTTTCACGGTCACGCTAAAAAGAGCGTTACAGGAAACCTGGCTGCGGTAGAGAGGCCTTTCCGGGCAAATGCCGTCTGGCGGACAGTCATGGAAAGTTTTTTTCCGGGCGAAAGAAATTTGTAAGAATTGGGCAAGGGTTTTGAAAAGCAAAGCCGTTACAATGGGAGACAGTACAGCAGACAGTGCATGTTCGGCGTACGGGAAAGGAGGCAGAGAGATGTCTTATATTTTACAAACAAGCCGCCTTACCAAGACCATTGGCGGCAAAGAACTGGTAAGAGACGTGGATATCCACGTGAAAAAGGGAGAAATTTACGGATTTATGGGGCCAAACGGCGCCGGGAAGACGACGGTTATGAAAATGATCATGAATCTGTGGAAACCTACGATGGGTACGGTTACGCTTTTCGGGAAACCGCTGACGCCGCAGTCGTACGAGGTGATGAGACGGATCGGGAGCATCATTGAATTTCCCACCTTTTACGAGCACATGAGCGGCTACGAGAATCTGCGGATGCATTGTGAGTATATGGGGTATTATCAGCACGGAAGCGTGGAAAAGGCGCTGGAAATGCTTGACCTGACGGAGGCGGCGAAAACTCCTGTAAAGAATTATTCTCTTGGTATGAAGGAGCGTCTGGGGATTGCAAGGGCGATCTTATGTAAACCTGAGCTGCTGATTCTCGACGAGCCGACCAACGGCCTTGACCCGGCGGGCATGAAACAGATCCGCGAGCTGCTGCGGACGCTGTGCGCAGAGCAGGGAACAACCATTGTGGTGTCCTCCCATATCCTTTCGGAGATAGAGAGCATTGCGGACACGATCGGTATCATTCATCAGGGCAGGATGAAGAAAGAAATCGGATTGAAGGAAATTGAGGAAATGAGTCTGGCTTATATCGAACTGTCCGTGCAGAACCCGGAGAGAGCGGCCTATGTGCTTGCCGATAAGCTGGGGCTTACCAACTTTAAGGTGGTCGACAGCGGGATGATCCGTATTTATGACGACCGTGTCACAACTGAGGAAATCGCGAAGGCCCTGGCCGTGAACGAGGCAGCTGTGACCTCGCTTGGGAGAAAGGCGGAGACGCTGGAGGATTATTTCCTGAAACTGACGGCAGAGTGAGAAACGCGAAAAGAAGTTCTAAAGCTCACGCCAGAGGGCGTTTCGCTAAGAACTTCTAAGTTTCGCGTTTATAACGGAATCTTGGAGGAGAATATGTTGAAATTAATAAAACTGGAGTGGAAGAAAAATAATATTTTAAAATATATCAGAAATGCGGCGGTGACGACGGCGGCTCTCATGCTGCTTCTGCTTGTGGCGGCGGGGGATCTGGAGACGGAGGAGACGATACAGGTGTATGGGAAAAGTATGCTGGACACTTCCGTGGGGCTGTTTGTCCATATGGCGTACATTATTTTTACAGGCGTGATGATTGCGGCGTTTATCGTGGGCGCTTACGAAAAACGGACGATCAACCTGATGTTTTCCTACCCGATCAGGCGCAGTAAGATTATTCTTTCCAAAATCGGCGCGGTGTGGATTTTTAACCTGATAGCGATGGTGTGCAGTAAGGCCGTGATTTATCCTGCCCTGATTCTGACAAAGTCCTTCACGGGCATTTCCGCCGCGGGCCTTTCGGTCGGGGAACCGGCATTCTGGCTGGACGCCGTTCTCTCTTCGGCGGCGATGGTGAGTATCAGCTTTCTCGCGCTGCCGGTCGGTCTGAAAATGAAATCGTCCAAGGCGGCGATCGTGGCGTCGGTCGTCATTGTCTGCTTTACGCAGGGCGGGATCGGTTCGGCGACGCTGGCGAATAATATGGTGTTTTATGCCATCCTGTTTGTGGCGGCCATGGTGTCCGTCTGGCTGACAGTCTGCCGGGTGGAACTGCGGGATGTGATGTAGAGGCGCTGTGTTCCCTGTATCTGTTGGATAGTTGGAATAGGTGACTTAGAAAATATCCATTATTCAAGGTTCAAGTTCCTTTATCTTGCCTGTCAGACAGGAGGAGAGGAACTGCTGAAACCGTCAAGCGTTGCGTGGAGCAGGCAATACCGCCGGCAGAGCAGAGAAAGGAGAGGTCAAAGGCGCATGATATGTCATTATAAAGTGAATCTTGGATGGAAATATATTAAATATTCATTTTCTGACCGATAAATAATATGAGTATAAAGTGAGATAGTGGATAATTACAAAGTAAATCATTCAGTTACGCATATCTATATTTGTGGAAAGTGTGTGAAAGGGGGTAATCAGATTTATATAAAACAAGAAAGATAACACAACATATTGATATGCGAGGCTGATTAGATATCTTAACATAGAAAGGATGAGTGAAAAATGAAAAAATTCAAAAAGTTATTAAGTGTTATGTTGGTTAGTACGTTGTTGGTTGCTAATGTTATTCCTGTAAGTGCTGCGGAAATACAACCGCGTGATGCGGCTCCTGCATTGACACAGTTTTATGTGTATTCCGTATCTTCTGAAAAAGGTGGAACAGAAGTTATTCAACGTTCGGGGTCATTTGCGCAGGTTGGTACAACATTGGATCACGGCGGGACTTGGTTGGAAGTTGAAACGATTGAGATTGGGTATGCAAAAACACGCTCAGCCACTCTTAACAGCACTAATATGACCTTGAAATCTAAAAAAGCGATAGACCTTGATAATGACCGTATAATCGATGGATGGGCTTGCGTTTGGAGATATGAGAACAGCTATGGTTTTGAAGCCGGAACATTTAAGGCTAGTTCCAAATCTGCAAATTCACCGTGGAATACAATGAATATTACTTTTTATATACATTAAGCCGTATGGGGGTAGCGTATATGCAGGTTAATTCTAATTATCGGCAGAATATCATATCATACGAAAATAAGGAGAAAAGTAACGGGACTCCTACATTTGCACAATATGTAACCGAAAAGAATGAAGAACGGCTTCGAGATGAAGCGGCAACGGATTTTGAGGAACGTGTGCTACAGAGTGCCGGACCGAATGCTCCACAATCTGTAAAAGATGCTTGGATGGAGACAGTGAAAGAAGTTGGAGTAAACGGATTGGGTGAAACTAAGAATGGACGGACTCATATAACGGATATGCACATACAGCAAATTATAGCCCATTATTACGGGTTGTCGAATAGTACGGACATTTTGGGTAATTCCGTGGAGTCTGCAATGCGGGCTACTCAAAAAGCTTTATATGATTTTGACCATCCTCTGGAACCTAATCGGGTTATAAGTATTGAAGAACAACAGGCACTTGTAAAGGAAAGGCAGTTTTATGTATCTTTTCTGGAAAAATTGGAAAAGCTGCTGACAGGGAATAAGGAGCAAAATGGAACAGACTTGTACGGCGCAATCAACAGAGGTCTTTTGCGTAGTAAATGATTTTGTTGTGCGTAAATTGTTACGGGAGTATGCACCATGTGAAGATTAGCATGGTGCATATTTTTGTTTGCGCGCCATGGGCGCGCTCTAACGGGTGCAAGTCCCGAACACA
>CAMWJF010000077.1 GCA_947174505.1 uncultured Lachnospiraceae bacterium | reverse complement strand
GCCTGAACAGCCGGAGAATCCGGAGGCAGGAACAGAGATGCCTGAACAGCCGGAGAACTCGGGGACAGAGAACGACGATAGACAGTCGGCAAATCCGGATGAAGAAGAGGGTGATGAGGATCAGACCGGGGATCCTGGGATAGAAAACGACAGGGAGCAGCCGGGCGAAACGGATGCGGTTAAGACGAAGGTTTTTCTGTCGGGCATTACGATTACCAATAAAGAATATGATGGCAAAGAGGCTGCGTATACGGGAAAGGCGGTCTTAAAGGATTCAGAAGGCAAAGCGGTTGAGGACACGAAAGTCAGCCTGCTGGCGTCCTATGCGGGAAAGCTTGCGGACGAAAGCGTCTATGAGGAGACGGAGAGCGCGCCGTCGCAGGCGGGAACGTATACGCTGACATTCTCGCTCGCGGGAGAGGGTGCGGATCAGTATACGCTGGAGGAAGCCGTTTACAGCTTTGAAATTAAGCGAAAAGAGGTGTGGATATATGCGTGGGATGTGCAGGCCGTCATCGGCAGAGAACTGCCTGCAGTAACGGAACTGACATATCACATGGGTGCCAATGGATTAGTAGAAGGGGATGAACTGCTGACTCCGCCCTCCCTGCGATACAGTCAGGAGAACATATCGACAGATGTGGCGGGTGAATATGCGATCATTCCTTACGGTGCGGACGCAGGCAATAACTACAGCATTAACTATGGGAACGGCAAGCTGACGGTGAGTGAGGAAAAGATTCTCTACAGCGGCACTACGAATGATATTTCGTGGAAAATTGACCAGGGCGGCAAGCTGACGATTGAAGGCACGGGAGATTATGAGTGTTCTTATAGTAAGGATTTTAATATTGATGGTGTTTGGGATACATATGAGCTGCCGCCATGGTGTGAGTATGGAGATACCTATAAAATTAAGGTAAATTCCGCAGAAGTAAAGGTTACCGGTATCACAGCGACAGCTAAAATGTTTACAGGATTCAGCAATCTGGAAACCGTGGATCTAAGCGGTCTAAATATGAGCAAAGTTACCGACATGAGTAATATGTTTGCTCGGTGCGGAAGTCTGAAGAGTCTTGAATTGAGTGGTCTGGATATGAGCAGTGTTACCAGCATGTCGTGCTTGTTCAAAGACTGCAGCAGTCTGGAGGACGTGAATCTGAACGGCTTAAATACAAGCAAAGTTACCGACATGTCTGGTTTGTTCAAAGGCTGCAGCAGTCTGAGGAGTCTTGAATTGAGCGGTCTGGATACGAGCAGCGTTACCAGCATGTCTGGTTTGTTCGAAGACTGCAGCAGTCTGGAGAATGTGGATCTGAACGGCTTAGATACAAGCAAAGTTATTTACATGGGTTATATGTTTGGGGGCTGCAGCAGCCTGCACAGCCTTGATCTGAGGGGCTTTGATACTGGTAATGTTGTCAATATGACTGGGATGTTCAGACGTTGCGTCAGACTGGAGAGTCTTGACTTGAGCGGATGGGACATGGGCAACGTTAAAAATATCAGATTGGGTGATTATGATATTTATGATACTGGATTTCTGGACGGTTGTGACAACCTGACCTGCATCCATACACCCCGGATATCCTACCGCACGAACGGGTGGGTGCTTTATCTTCCACGTCCGGTCGGCGGTGGTCTGTGGTATGATGACAGAGGCGTGGCATATAGAGCGCTGGACTATTTGGATGGAAACATCACCTTGACGAGGAAGAATCTGAATGCAGGTAAAATCAATGATATTTCATGGGAGATTGACGAAAACGGTAGACTGACAATCTCCGGAACCGGAGCATATTTTGATGGTCGTCAAGTGGTAAATGAAGACGGGAAGGAAGTTGAAACATTACCGCCGTGGGCCAACAGGAGCGATGTGCTGACCGCTGTGGTAAATGTATCGGAGATTCGATCAACAAGTAATATGTTTTATGGTTGTACGAAACTTCACAGCATTGATCTGACCGGTTTGGACACAAGCGAGGTCACTGATATGAGCGCTATGTTCCGAGGCTGCAGCAGTCTGGAGACTCTGACTCTGACCGATCTGGACACAAGCGGGGTCACTGATATGAGCGCTATGTTCCGAGGCTGCAGCGGTCTGAAGACTCTGACTCTGACTGGTCTGGACACAAGCGGGGTCATTAATATGAGAGCCATGTTCCAAGACTGCAGCGGTTTGAGGAACTTGAATTTGGATGGTTTAGATACGGGTAGTGTTGGCGGCATGGATTCTATGTTTCGAGACTGCAGCAGTCTGGAGAGCCTGAATCTGTACGGCTTGGATACGGGTCATGTTGGCGACATGGATAATATGTTCCGAGGCTGCAGTAATTTGCAGAAGCTTGATCTGAGCAGCTTTGACATAAGCGGTCTTCATTCTATGGCGGGCATGTTTTGGGGTTGCAAAAGACTGGAAAGTGTTGATCTGAGCAGCTTTGATATGAGTGGTGTTAAAAGTGCAGCTTTGTTTGGCTGTGACATTGGTCAGCCTGAAGATTTACGGTGTGACAGCCTGTCTTATATAAAGACGCCGAGAAACTACAGCGGTGAGGAAATACTTCCGACAGGCGGCAGATGGTATGACAGAAGCGGCAAGGAGTATACACAGCTGCCGAGTGGTCTGGCGGAGAGCGTTGAATTGTACCGGAGCGGGGAATCCGAAGGTGGGCAGGAACAGTATGCGTATGTTTCCGGTATTACTGTGGCAAGCAGAATCTATGACGGGAATGCTTTTGCATACACCGGTACGGCCGGGGTAACGGATGTAGCCGGAAATCCGATCTCCGGCGTTGTCCTGACGGCGTCCTACGAAGGAACGCTGGCGGATGGCAGCGAATATCCGATAACGGATCAGGCGCCTTCCCAAGCGGGAACCTATACGCTTTCTTTTGCAATGTCGGGAATAGATGGAGATTCTTATGTTTTGCGGAACGCCGCGTACAGCTTCCAGATCAGCAGGCGGCAGGTGACCATCACCGCGCCGAACCGCACGGTTGCGGCGGGCGGACAGCTTCCAGAATTATCCGCAG
The DNA here is from genome assembly GCA_947174505.1 of uncultured Lachnospiraceae bacterium. GTDB lineage: Bacteria > Bacillota > Clostridia > Lachnospirales > Lachnospiraceae > UBA3282. The sequence goes on along the minus strand of CAMWJF010000077.1, from coordinate 9,534 downwards.
TAGACGATTATACGATAGACGGGATTCTGACAGGAGATCGGCTGCTTAAGGCGCCGGCGTTCAGATACGGGAGGGCGGACATTGTGACGACAAAGCCCGGGAGCTATGCGATCATTCCGTATGGTGCGGAAGCGGGAGCAAACTATTGTATTCGGTATGTGAAGGGACAACTCACGGTTGGAGAAAGGAACAGTTATGATCTGGCGGAGGCGGAAATTTTCTTTTCGGATATTGAGTATGACGGTAAACATCATGTGGTAAATCCGGTGGTGAAATACCGGGATTGGACATTGAGAGTAGGAATTGATTATCGGTTGTGGGTAGAATCCGGGAATGGAGTAAGTAGTATAGGGAACTATGAGGTAATAAGTCGGATGGGAAAATATACCATCCATATTACAGGGATGGGTTTCTATTATGGCGAACAGACGAAGACGTTCCGGGTAGTGCCTGGCAAAGATATGGATTTCGGCGATGTCCTTCCGGATGACATCCCGGATAAGGGGTGGATTCCGGACGGTTTCTGGGTCGCGGGCGACTTCGACGACTATACATATACCGGTAAGGCGATCAAACCCGCCGTGCGCGTCTACAATAATACGACGCTGTTGAAAGAAAAGACGGATTATACGATTTCCTATGCCAATAACGTCAACGCCAATGTGACGCCGGAGGGAGTCTGGCTGGAAAATGTATCTGCCACACCGACGATCACGGTTAAGGGAAAAGGCAATTACAGCGGATCGTGGATAGAATATTTCAATATCCGTCAAAATGACATATCCTGGTCGGCCGGATATTGGTATACGCCCGAGGTAACGGCTGCCTATACCGGCAGGCCGCAGAAACCGCAGCCTGTGTTCATGACCGAGTGGGATAGAAACGCGAAGCTGAAGAACAGCAATTATACGGCTCAATATTATCGGAAAAACGACACAGAACACACGGAGCCGTTAAATGCGGTGCAGGAGGAAGGGGAATATGTCATTCGGTGTACGGGCAAAGGAAATTATGCCGGTGTGGCCGAGTGTCCTCTGACGGTCACGAAACTTAAGGTGGTCGGAAAGCTGAAGGTGTCGAAGATCCCGGACCAGCCCTATACAGGTAGCGAGATATGTCCGCCGGTTACGGTGAAAGAAGGAAAGACAACGCTGACAGAGGGTGAACATTATTGTATTGAGTATTACAATTACAATACGGAAATCGGCACGGGTGAGGTCTGGATTGAGGGGATACCGGAAGGGGGCTATGCAGGCGAGAGGCTGGTTACGTTCAAGATTACGGGAACGCCGATCAAAAAGGCTGTGGTTTCTGGGCTGACAGCCGCTGTATATAGCGGGACGCAGCATAAGCCGGAGCCGGTGCTTACCATGAAGAAAACAGTGAATGGGACGCAGACTACGGAAACCTTGCAGAAAGACCGTGACTACGAGCTTTCGTGGCAGAAGAATGAAAACGCTGGCTCCGCGACTGTGGTTATCACGGGCATCGGCGGTTATACGGGCTCGATGAAAAAGACTTTTAAGATTGGGAAATATGATATAGCGGCCAATGCAGGGGAAAAATTTATGGCGGCTTTGGCGGATCAGTCTTTTAGTTATGAAAAAGGAGGCGTGAAAGCGAAACCGGTTGTTACATTCCGAGCAGACGACGGCAGTCAGCTGACCTTGACGGAAGGGAGAGACTACACGCTCTCTTACAAACAGCATACTGGATTGACTAAGGATGGAAAACGCGCGGAGATCACTGTTAAGGGCAAAGGGAATTTCAGCGGAACTTACGGCACTAAGTTTACTTACGAAATTGTCAGGCAGGATATTGGCCAGCTTACGTTGACGGCGCAGGATAAGGTTTATCAGAATAAAAAGAATATCTATGCGACGAAGGTAACTGTGACGGATGTAAACGGGAAAGTTCTGAAAGCAGGCACAGATTATGACAAGGCGTTCACCTATACTTACGAAAATCCGACTGAAGTACAGGATACTGCGGCAGGCAAGGCGGTGAGCCGAGCTGCGGGTGATACGGTGGTAAAGAGCGATATCATACCGGTGGGAACCGTACTCGGGGTGAAGGTGGCGGCGAAAGAAGGCGGAAACTATTGCGGTACGATGAAAGGTACCTACCGCATTGCGCAGGCGAGTATCGCTTCCGCCAAGGTGTCCATTTCGGGGCAGGCATATACGGGGCAGCCGGTTACGCTGAATAAGGAGACGATTACCGTTAAGAGCAAGAGCGGCGAGCCTTTAGCGGATGACCAGTGGGAGATCGTGGAGGATAGCTATAAGAATAACGTAAAGAAGGGAACGGCGAGCGTAACGATTCGAGGGCTGGATCAATATGGCGGCACGAAGACGGTTAAATTCACCATCAAAGCACAGAGCATAGGAGAGTAGCGGCAGGAGTCAGAACTGCGCAGTCGGATGGATGAAAAACCGCTGTGAAGATAGCCGACGCATTCATTCCTAAAATTTCATCATATGTAAATAACCCGCGTTATGATACTACAAGTAATAACGTAGGTTATTTATTGCGGCGCGGAAAATCTTTTAGGATGGAGAAATGATAAAAATAGTATACCCAAAATAAGCATTATGTGATACAATAGGCGATGGCAAAGGAGCCTCCGCAGTTACAGTTACACTGTAACCGCGGAGGTTTCGTAAAACAGGGCAATTCAGCCGAAGACTGAATGTTACCTTATGTTATAGCTAAACTATTGCGGAGAATGCAAAGCATTCCATCGGCGAAAGGGACAGGGCATAGGATGAAATCATTTTTAATATTGGAAGACGGCACTGTGTTTGAGGGCATACACATCGGGGCGCGTAAGGAGATTGTCAGCGAGATCGTTTTTAATACCTCCATGGCCGGTTATCTGGAGGTGCTGACAGACCCGTCTTACGCGGGTCAGGCGGTGTGTATGACCTATCCGATGATCGGTAATTACGGGATATGTACGGAAGATATGGAGTCAGGGAAGCCTTGGCCGGACGGTTTTATCGTGAGGGAGCTATCTCGGATTCCCAGCAATTTCAGATGTGATATGACAATTCAGCAATTCTTAGAGGACAATGGTGTGCCGGGCATTGCCGGAATCGACACCAGGGCCCTTACCAGAATCCTTCGTGAAAAGGGTACCATGAACGGTATGATTACCACGGACGAAGCGTATGATCTTGATAAAATCATTCCCAAATTAAAAGCATATACGACAGGCAAGGTAGTGGAACGGGTAAGCTGCGGGGAGAAGTATGTGTTAGCCGGAACAAGGGAGCTTGTGGAGAACGGACCGCTTTCCGGCAGCGCTTCTTTTAGAAAAGAGGACTTTGAGGCGGGTGTCCGGGAAAAGAAGCCCAGTCTTGTGCGTGATCTGAACGGTGTGGGACTGCGCGTGGCTCTTCTGGATCTGGGGGCCAAAGACAACATTGCAAGGTCGCTGGCGGACAGAGGGTGTGACGTGACGGTTTATCCCGCCATGACCACAGCGGCAGAGATCCTGGCGGATGGGCCGGATGGCATCATGCTCAGCAACGGGCCGGGAGATCCGAAGGAATGCACTATTATAATAGAAGAAATCCGAAAGCTTTACGAGTCCGATACGCCGATTTTTGCCATCTGTCTGGGACATCAGCTTATGGCGCTTGCCACGGGAGCGGACACGTTCAAGATGAAATACGGCCATCGGGGCGGTAACCACCCGGTGAAAGATCTGTCTACGGGCAGAGTTTATATCTCTTCCCAGAACCACGGCTATGTGGTAGATACGGACAAGCTGGACCCGAAGGTGGCCACGCCTGCCTTCATCAATGTGAACGATGGGACGAACGAGGGCCTTTCCTATACGGGGAAGAATATCTTTACGGTACAGTTTCATCCGGAGGCGTGCCCGGGACCGCAGGATTCCTCGTATCTGTTTGACCGGTTTATAGAGAAAATGAAGGAGGGACAGCGTCATGCCTAAAAATCCAAACGTGAAAAGAGTGCTTGTCATCGGTTCCGGCCCGATTGTGATCGGGCAGGCGGCGGAGTTCGATTACGCGGGGACGCAGGCGTGCCGCTCCTTAAAAGAGGAGGGAATGGAGGTTATTCTGGTAAACTCCAATCCTGCCACGATTATGACTGACGGTGATATTGCGGATAAGGTGTATATCGAACCGTTGACGACGAAGGTATTGGAAGAGATCATCATTAAGGAAAAGCCGGACTCCCTGCTTCCCAATATGGGCGGACAGGCGGGTTTAAACCTTGGCATGGAGCTGGACGAGTCTGGATTTCTTGCGGCCCACGGCGTGGCGCTGCTTGGAACCACGGCGAAAACCATCCGCAAGGCGGAGGATCGTCTGGAGTTTAAGGAAACCATGGAAAAGATCGGCGAACCGTGCGCGCCCTCGCTTGTGGTAGAAAACATGGAGGACGGCGTGGCTTTTGCGAAAAAAATCGGCTATCCCGTGGTGCTTCGTCCCGCCTACACGCTGGGCGGTTCCGGTGGCGGCATCGCCCACAACCAGGTCGAGCTGGAAGAGATTCTGGCGAACGGCCTGCGGCTTTCCCGTGTGGGGCAGGTGCTGGTGGAGCGCTGCATCGCAGGCTGGAAGGAAATTGAGTATGAGGTGATGCGGGACAGCGCAGGCAACTGCATCACCGTCTGTAATATGGAAAATATCGACCCGGTTGGCGTGCATACGGGCGACAGTATCGTGGTGGCGCCCTCCCAGACGCTGGGGGATAAGGAATACCAGATGCTTCGAAGCGCCGCGCTTAATATCATAAACGAGCTGGAGATCACCGGCGGCTGTAATGTGCAGTTTGCCCTCCATCCGACCAGCTTTGAATACTGCGTGATCGAGGTGAACCCCCGCGTGAGCCGTTCTTCCGCACTGGCGAGTAAGGCGACGGGATATCCTATCGCAAAAGTAGCGGCGAAGATTGCGCTGGGCTATACGCTGGACGAGATCAAAAACGCTATCACCGGCAAGACTTACGCCAGTTTTGAACCCACGCTGGACTACTGCGTGGTGAAAATACCGAGACTTCCTTTCGATAAGTTTATTACGGCGAAGCGCACACTCACCACCCAGATGAAGGCGACGGGAGAGGTCATGAGTATCGGCAATAACTTTGAGGGGGCGCTGATGAAGGCGATCCGCTCCCTGGAACAGCATGTGGACTGCCTGAGGAGTTACGACTTTTCGTCGCTTTCCAAAGAAGAAATTTTGGAGCGCATGGAGATTGTGGACGACCAGAGGATCTATATCATTGCGGAGGCAATCCGTAAGGGTGTGGACTATGATACGATTCACAGGATCACCATGGTGGATCACTGGTTTATCGACAAGATTGCGATTCTGACGGAGATGGAGGAGCGGCTGGAGAGAGAGCCGCTGACGGTGGAGCTTCTGAGGGAGGCGAAGCGGATCGAGTTTCCCGACAATGTGATCGGCAGACTTGCCGGGAAAACCGAGGAAGAAATAAAGAACATGCGTTATGAAAACGGTATCGTCGCCGCTTTCAAGATGGTGGATACCTGTGCGGCCGAGTTTGCGGCGAGTACGCCTTACTATTATTCCGTGTTTGGTTCGGAGACGGAAGTGGTGGAGAATCATCCGAAGAAGAAGGTACTTGTTTTAGGCTCCGGCCCCATCCGCATCGGGCAGGGCATCGAGTTCGACTACTGTTCTGTGCACGCCACATGGGCGTTTGCAAAAGAAGGCTATGAAACCATTATCATCAATAACAACCCGGAGACGGTGAGCACCGATTTTGACATTGCGGACAAGCTTTACTTTGAGCCGCTGACGCCGGAGGATGTGGAGAACATCGTCAATGTGGAGAAACCGGACGGCGCGGTTGTTCAGTTCGGCGGGCAGACGGCGATCAAGCTGACGGAAAGCCTGATGAAGATGGGTGTGCCGATTCTGGGTACAAAGGCGGAGGATGTGGATGCCGCCGAGGACCGGGAGCTTTTTGACAAGATCCTGGAGGAGACGGGGATTCCGAGAGCCGCCGGCGGTACAGTGTACACTGCGGAGCAGGCGAAGGAGGTGGCGAATAGGCTGGGCTATCCCGTACTGGTGCGCCCTTCCTATGTGCTGGGCGGACAGGGTATGCAGATTGCGCTGTCCGATACAGAGATAGAGGAATTTATGGCGGTGATCAACCGCTATGAGCAGGATCATCCGATTCTGGTGGATAAATATTTACAGGGTAAGGAGCTGGAGGTGGATGCGGTCTGCGACGGCACGGATATCCTGATTCCGGGTATTATGGAGCATATCGAGCGGACGGGCGTGCATTCCGGCGACAGTATTTCCGTCTATCCCGCGCCCACGGTAAGCGAGAAAGTGAAGGAGACCATTGCCGAGTATTCGAGGCGGCTGGCGAAGGCCCTTCATGTAATCGGCCTGATCAACATACAGTTTATCGCCATGGGCGACGAGGTGTATGTGATTGAGGTCAATCCCCGTTCCTCCCGCACCGTGCCTTACATCAGCAAGGTGACAGGCATTCCGATCGTGGACTTGGCCACGGAGGTCATTATCGGGAAAAAAATCAGAGATCTTGGCTACGAGCCGGGCTTACAGCCTCCGGCCGACTATTTCGCCGTCAAAATGCCGGTATTTTCTTTTGAGAAAATCCGGGGTGCGGAGATCAGTCTGGGGCCGGAGATGAAGTCTACTGGTGAGTGCCTTGGTATAGCCAGAACTTTCAACGAGGCCTTATACAAGGCATTCCTCGGCGCGGGCATCAATCTGCCCAAGCACAAGCAGATGATTATCACAGTGAAGGATGCGGACAAGGGAGAAGCCATCGAGGTGGCGAGACGCTTTGAGAAGTTGGGCTACATTATTTACGCGACCAGAAGCACAGCGGCTGCCCTGAATGAGGCGGGTGTGAAGGCCAGAAAGGTGAACAAGATTTCACAGGAATCGCCTACGGTCATGGACCTGATTCTGGGCCATAAGATTGATCTGGTCATCGATACCCCCACCCAGGGGCGGGATAAGAGCAGGGACGGCTTCCTGATCCGGCGGACTTCCATTGAGACGGGCGTCAACTGTATCACGGCCATGGATACGGCGGCTGCGCTTGTCACGAGTCTGGAGAATGCGGAGAGCCAGAGGGAGCTGACGCTGGTTGATATTGCGTCGATTGCGAGACGGGGAAGTAAAGGGAACGACTGATAGCGGTCAGTGTTGAGGATGAAGAGAAAGAGTCTCATTGATAGAGGAATACGATGCGCTTTGGCGCTTGGGATGGTGGTGTTAGCAGCAGCCTGCGGCATGGACAGGGCAGGGCACAGTCCTTTGGCAGAAGAAAACGCGGACGGCGCAGGGTACAGTCCTTTGGCAGAAGAGAAGGTGGGCGGCGCAGGGTACAGTCCTTTGGCAGAAGAAAACGCAGACGGCGCAGGGCACAGTCCTTTGGCAGGGGAAAACGCGGGCAGCGCAGGGCACAGTCCTTTGGCAGAGGAAAACGCGGACAGTGCGAGCAGTCCGGCGACAGAAAAGAATACGTTCAGCGCCGGGTGGGCGGCAGCGGACAATGGCGGGGAAGGCGCGGCGGTTTCAGCGGAACCGCCGGGTGAAAGAACGGCACGCGCGACGCTGATACAGGATGAGCTGGAAATCGGGATACAGGGAGGGCTTCTGACCTACGGCGGTCTTACCGCAGCGCTGCCGGATGGCGTCGAAGCCAGACTGGTCGGGGCGCAGGACAACGGCAATATTTTCTGCGCGGAAAGTTTTTTGTCAGACGCAGGCAAGGGGCGGATTCTGGATCTGTGCGGCGCGCAGGAGGTGTATGCGGACCGGGTATGGGGCGACGGGATTAAGGCATACCTTTCGCTGCAGCCCAGAGTGCGCCTGATGCATTACACGGCCGCATACGATAGCGAGATGGCGCTTCTTTGCGCCTTTTTTGATGTGCTGCCGGGGGCGGTGGGACGCCGTATGTATGCGGACCGGGAAAAAGGAGAGTACGCTTACCGGCTGGAGCAGGACGGGTATCTGTACCTGTTTTTGGTGCGGGGAGAAGAAGTCTGTCTGGTGCAGGAGATTGCGGAGGAGGAAAAGTACAGCTTTGACGCGTTGCTGGCTGACGGTGCGGTGCGCTGGCAGGATGGCGGCGGCGTTGCATATGGGAAAGAGCCGGACGCGTTTGCCTATCGAAAGCTTGTGCCGGAGGAGGGGATTTCTTTTCTCTATGTCTGTGAAAGACAGAAGGACAGCGCAAAGCTGCGCCTCTACAGGGAAGGGTATTTCGAAACGCCCTGTCAGGTGATTCAGGGAGACCTGGGAAGCGGGAGCGAAAGCTGGATTCAGATTAAGGATGTCAATTCTGACGGCTGCCCGGATCTGGCAGGGTATGGGGAAATTTACCTCTGGGACAGGCAGACGAAAGCCTATGCGGAGGCGCAGTCAGGACAGGGCGGCGTGTGGTCTCCGAACGGGCAGCTTTATGACGGGATGGCGCCGGGAGAAGTTCATGGCGAAACGCGCAGGACGGCGGGAGAACAGAACGATATCCCGCAGGGGCTGCTGGACGAGATCAGCAATATGATGGCGGCGGGAAAGGATCCTGTTATCTTAAGCGAAGTGGGAGACGGAAAAGAATCCGCGGTTTTATGTGGGGCGGGGGAAAATGGCGGCGGCTGTCTGGGCAGTGCGGTAGTCGGCAGGGAATTGACAAAAGAGGAGGTCCTTATCCTTGCCGGAAGGGACAGGGTCGTCCGGCAGCAGGTGCAGGAAGCGGCAAGGTTTAACAACAGCTATATCCTGCTGGAGGCAGACTGCGATAACGACGGCCGGACTGATCTGGTAGGACAGATGTACGGCCATTCTATCGGAGGCACGTCCGGCAACGCGGATTATATTTTCCTGAAAGGTCAGCCCGATGGCAGCTACGTGGAGACGGACAGCTTTTTTGAGATACAGGGTACTTTTGGCGTCATTGCCTATCAGGGAAAGAATTATGTGTGCCATCTTGATTTTGATTACGACAGTATGATCTATGAGGGGTATACGCTGAGATGCTATGAAGAGGGAAAAAGGGTGGAAGAGGCGGCGCTTTGCATGGTTCCTGAACGGTATGAAATCCGGCAGATCTCGGCAGAGCCGGGCTATGAGAATCTGGCCCTGCGTGCGGCAGAGGCATGTACTGCGGTGAAAGAACGGCTTGATGAAGGACAGATAATCACGGGGGAGGCGGAGAAGGAACCGGGCCTGACGTCAGGGCAGACGCCGGATTATGCGCTGGGGGATTATCGGTGCGATCTTGACAACGACGGGCAGGAGGACAGATACGACAAGGAAATCCGCTATCTGGCGAATTTTTACGGGAAAAATTATCTGGAGTTTACGCTGCGGACAAATGGTGTGACCGGACAGAACGGCGCGGCAGGGCAGAAGGGTACGGACGGGCAGAGCGGCGCGGCAGGGCAGAAGGGTACGGACGGACAGAGCGGCGCGGCGGGGCAAAAGGGTACGGACGGGCAGAGCGGCGCGGCAGGGCAGAAGGGTACGGACGGGCAGA
>CAMWJF010000076.1 GCA_947174505.1 uncultured Lachnospiraceae bacterium | reverse complement strand
GAAAGTTTTGATTTTCTGTTCCGTAACATTTTTGTAACTTTAAAAGTTTATCCTGCGACACAAAAGAGCCGGTTTAAAATCATATGTTACTTTTCACACCCTCGCCAGGATTCCAGCCAAACATGAAATAAGCCGACGCTATAGCATTACGCCATAACACCGGCTTCCTCTTTTGCTTTTTCTCTGGGAGGTCGTTTCCGCCCATATATTTCAGCTGTCTTCTGGTATACATTTTCACCCTGTGACCGCAGCAGATATACCACGCTCAGCCCATCACAAATACAGCACAGGTTTTCATAACTGCGCAGCGTAACTGCCTGTTTCTGCTTCCTCTTGTATCCCTTGCCAGCCTTTCACACAGGGAATTATTGGCAGGAACCCTTGTATCATGCAGGAACAGCAGTTCGTTTTCTTTGTACTCCTTCAGCCTTATAAACAGGTTATGCCCTTCCCTATAGTAATCGTTTGGTGGCTCGCTGGCGTATTCTTCCCCTGCTTTTTGAAGGATCCGGTCATATGCCGCTTCAAATCCGAAAACCACCTGCGGGTCGGTCTGCGCGCCTTCCGGCAGCCCGTTGCGGTAATGCAGCATCTCCCGGAACAGGGAGAGCATCTGCCCGTTCCATGTCAGTTCCGGCTCGTTCTGCATGCTCCCTGTCAGGTAGCGGATATCATGCTGTGTGCATTCCTGGTGGTCTGTGCCATAGCTGTAAAAGGTCTTGTCATGGTCATGCACGACCGTCCCCACATAGTCCGCAAGCGGGGTGCCAGTGACCCCTGCATTCCCCTTTTTCTCCCTGCCGATATACAGTGCGGCGTTCTCCGGCGGGGATGCCAGTACAAGAACCTGCATCCCTTTCCCATTGACGGATGCGTTTGTGAAATCTGCGTTCATGACAGGGGAGGACAGCAGTTTCCTGACAATCTCTTTTTTCCCGTGTCCTGTTTTCGCACTGAATTCCCCACACAGCCCATTGATCATGCCGTCTGAAATCTCAATCCTGCCGTCTGTCAGTTCCGAGAGGAGCCGCCGTATTTTTCCGTGGGAGACACAGCACTCGTTCGAAAGCAGGAATGCCAGTGCCTTTACTGTCCCGTCGTAATTGACTTCATTGACAAAGCCTTCCGGGAATGGGGCATGCACCCTTGCCCCGGTCTTCCTGCTGCGGTATTCCCTTGCGGTATATTCAGTGACTTCCACTCCAGGCCGGATACAGACCTTCTGCTTGCGGATGACCTTTCCGGTCTCATAATAATCCGGGCTTTCTGCGTACTCTGCCGGAGCCGGTATCTCACAGGTGATATCCGGCGTATGTTTTTTTCGTGGATGTCCCTTGTGCCCCGGCTGCCCGCCCAGACGCCTTCCGGTTTTCTCCCTGCTGTTTGGTATCTTTTTCCTTCCTGTTCTCTGGAGGGATGAGGGGAGGGAGGAATTCTCAAAATCCCGGTTTACCTGTGCCCCCAGCTTTTTATTTTTCCCCCGTTCCTCTTCCAGTTCGGAGGCAGCGGCATAGTACTGTCCTGTGCGCTCCCTGAGCATATCTTTTGCCGCATCCCGCTGTCTGGCAAGTTCGAGGTTCTGTTTTTTCAGGCGTCCGGTCTCCGCTTCCAGGCGGCGTATCTGCTCCCGGTATTCTTTTTCCAGGTCATCCATCACTTCGCCCCAGTACCTGCGCGCAGTGACTGTCTCGCTGTGGGCCCTGGATAATTCGTATTCCAGCCGTTTCATTTCCCGGTGGTGGAAACGCAGGAGTTCTTTATAGTCCGACGCCATCTGTATATATTTTTCGCCGGATTTAAAATCCTCCACCTGTTTTGTAAGGCTCCTGTTCCGGTACTGTAGTGTGGATACCGTTTCAAAATCCATATGCATAGCTGTAACGTCCTTTACGGGTGAATATCCTTAAGCATCTGCCGCATGGTCTCCAGATATTTCCATGCCTGCTCCTGCAGCGTACGGTTTTCTTCCTCCAGCTTTTCAATCAGCTGTTTCTGCAGGCTGTTTTCTTTTTCCAGAAGGGAAATAACCTGTTCCATTTCCCGGATGCGTTCTTCCTGTATTTTTTCTGTCTTTTCCTGTAATCTCCCCTGTTCCATAAGGCACCTTCCTTTAAGGGAAGTATAGCAGGATTTTCAGGGAAAGGCGAATGTGGATAACTTTTGGGACTGGTAAAAATGGCGGTATGGAAAAGCTGTCCGCGAGTCATTCAGGCGGGAAAAAGCAGATAAAAACAGCCCCCGGTATACAAAAAGACATGAGGGAAGAAAAGAAAACAGACAGAATGGCTATTGGAGAGTAGTCTATCCACAATTCTGCACTTTCTGCCTGTTGGTGGTGTATAACATTTTTTTCAATTTCAGCATTATGCCTAAATCTGGCGTGGGTGTGAAAAGTAACAATTCGACATTCGACAAACGGGATTCTACAAAAAACCTTTGCTTTTTTGCGGAATCCGGTATAGAATGGTTTCAGCGGAATTTTTCATTTTTATTGACATATTTCCCGCAAAAACGTATAATAATAGCAAAGATGGGAAACCATCGTCAGGAGAGTTCCTGCCAGACAGTGGAAAACTTTATATTCAGGAGAGTTCCTGCCAGATAGTGGAAAACTTTATCAATCAGGAGATTCCCTGCCAGACAGTGGGAAACTTTAAAATCGAAGGGTGATCGCCATGATCGCCCTTTTCTCTGTAGGAGATACCAATGAGCGAATTAAAATTATATGAAGTATCTGAGGAATACATCTCGTATATCAGCACCGTTGAAAAAATGTTTTCTCTTCAAAAGAAAATGACAGAAACCATACCCGGAAGTATCTGGGCATTGTATACAGCATTAACGGGTATAACTATTACATTCCCCTTTCCTCCCCTAAAAATTCTGATTACCGATTGGAAAACGGAGTGCAGAAAATCCGCGGGAGCATTATCCCTATTATCCGCATTACATCCCAATCCTCATCCGGGGAACTGGAATTAAAGGGAACTTTGAAACTGAGCAATATGATTCCTGTTCCTGCATCGGAATTAACCCTATATGATGTGGAGCATGAACAAGATTTATTTTATAAGGCTCTCATACATAAGGAAATGCTTTTTATCCGTAAAAACAAAAACAAGATTATCCAGAATGCAAAAATTCTGTATAAACAGAAAAAAGAAAACAATCCTGCCATCGGATATCTGAAAAGCACGGTTGATTTTACATTGCTTGAACAGATGCATGATAAATTTATAGAAAAGAAGTAACTACTCAGTACCACCCTTATTTAAAGATGAAATCAGGATAACCTGAAATTGCATTTCTGATTGCTTCGTAAGCATTGTATCCCTGCTTATGTGCCGTACCAACATAGGACATGATTTTCAGATAATCTCTGGCTCCTTCCTCCGTTCGGAAACAGCCGGATACTTTGGTCTTGACCTTTATCATCCGAAGATCACGCTCCGCCTGGTTGTTATCAAACGGAACCATGAAGTTATGGATAAAAAGGCAGACTGAGGCCTTGTAATTCGCAAGGCGTTCTACCAGGGCAAGGATTTTTCCCTTTTTCTTCCGCCCACGTTTTTTCTCTGTGGTTTCCGGAAGAGGATTTTCTTTCCTTGCCAGTTCAAGGAGTTCATCATACTTCTTTTCGAATTTATGATAATGATAATAGCCCAGAGAGTCCTTGCCCTTCTCTACTGCTTTATCCCTGACCTTTTTCATTTCCAGTAAAAGGTTTACAAACGCAGATGCCCATTTCTGGTCAGGATGATTTTCACTTATCCCAGTCAGCTCACGGAGAAGATGGGCACAGCAGACTGCATGCTGTATATCCGGATAGTTCCAGTAGGAAGCCCGGCAGTCATGCATGGCAGTTCCCTTGAATTCTGGGAGGACACCGCATTGCTCCATGCCTGCAGTTCCACGTTTGGGGCTGATATCAAGATAGGTGTATTCACAGTTTGAGGCATCATGAACCCACCAGAGTTTCTTATCCACCCTGGTTCCGGTTTCATCGAAATGTCCAAGTGCGGAACCGATCATCTTATCTTTGATCCTGCCTACTGTTTCCCCCAGACTGTCAGCGCATCTTTTCACCATGCTGCTGACCGTTCCTGTTGCAATCGGAATGTTAAATACTCCGGAAAGAATCTCATGGGTGCGCTTGATGCTGACTGCACCTACCGTATTTAATGCAACAGCTAATGCCTGAAGGTTTCCGCCATACTGTACGGCTGCTTTTACGTCAGGAGGAAAAGCACCTCTGCGGGTATCCCCATACAGCATACAAACCGGAAGTTCCAGCACCTGATGCTCCGTTACATTGACTGTAACAACCGCATCAATCACATGGCGTTTCTCCACAATACATGCAGTGCCTTTGCACATCTGATAATGCCGGCATCCTTCACATGAGGAGGGCATATGTTTGACTGTTTCATCCGGAGCTGATATTACCGCCAGATGTGCCCCCTGATGTCCGTCCTGTCCGCCGGCCTTTTTGCCGGATGGCTTACGGAGGCTCTTGGGAGCGGGTTTTTTATAGCCGTCACTTGAAGGTGGTTTGGAACTGTTTTTGGAGTTCTTGTTAAGCTGTTCTTTCAGTTCCTGTATCGTCTGATTGAGCTGGGCGATCAACTGAGTCTGGGCAGCGACCGTTGCTGCTAATGCTTCATTTTGTTGTAATAACTGTTTGATCAGTTCATCGTTTGTCAATCAGTCCACCTTCTTCCGGTAAAATTTGATACTTCTATTTTAACGGAAAACGAGCCAAAAAGCGAATCGTATCGTTTGGGTGTACTGTCAAAATGACAGTGGATAACCGGAGGAAACCAGGGGTTAACTGCTGATAACTTCTGGACAAAATCCACAAATAGTACATTATTATACTGTGATCAAGGATTGATGGTCCCATGATCCACAGGCCAAAAGCACCAGGCAGTTATATTAGAAAGTTATCCACTTTTCGCAATAAAGCAATGGTAAAACAGAAATTTTATTTTCTCTGTTTTGACCAAAAATTAATGTGTCCTAAATGGGGTGCTGAATAGTTACCTTTATGCTAAAAACCACAATATCCTATTCCTTTTTACCTTTTCCCGACATACAATTCCGGAAACCCCTGACTTTTGCCGAAAGGTATACTTTTGCCAAATTGTATCAATCGCCCCTCTATCAGCGGTATCAAAAATCCAAAAAAAAGAGAGGCCCACCAACCACTACTGTGAACCCCTCTACGCTCAAAAACCCTTGCCATGCCGATCACATCAAGCCCGGTTTCAACGATCAACCTTATCATTGGCTCCATAGTAAACCATGTGTCCATAAGGACATAATCCGCCCGGATACCAGCCTCCAAGACCCTTTTGACCAGCAGCTGCTCTTCCAGTAGTTCCGCGATACCGCATTCCTCTCCGCAAGCATGCCCTACACCTGTTCGAATTCCTCTTTGGTAACGATGGGATGACTTTTATACACTATCTCAATAACGCCATGCTTCCAGTTAATTTGTTGACCTTCTTTTTTGCGCCACAAATGCCAATCCCAAAATAATTCAATTCCGTTTCCGAAACACCCTTCATCTTTTCAATAAACTCATCATAGGTCTTGCATCCTTGCGCCAGATCAGAAAAATCAACCACCGTCAAATCTGAAAACTCCGGCTCATACAATTTCTCACGGATAGCTTTGATTACATCCACATTACCCTTTAGAATCGGCACTGGAAATTCAATGATGCCCAAATGCCCATTACCTGTCTTATCATACACATCTGCACCCACAACCTCTGGCATCTGCTTTCCCAGCGTGATCCCCATGATAGCCGCCGTATTTGCAATAATGCCAAGCGGCAGATTCTCATCAATCACCATAACACATTTCTCATTCTGTAAATCCATTTTCTAATCCTCCTACCTGTTATTGGACAGATTACTCGTCCTTTTGATTTCAACGGTAAAGCGGCGCTGCAAAAGCCTGCCCGCTCATACTGCTCCGGCGTCTCTTCCTTTTCCGTTATATTCAGAAAGGAAAAGCCCTGCGACTGCCATAACCGTTCCCACTGCCGAAATCCATGTTACCGGCTCCTTCAGTATTAACACAGAAGTCACAACCGTTATGACGGGAACCATGTAAATATAAACACTGGTTTTCACTGCACCAAGCGCCTTCACTGCAAGGTTCCATGTGACGAAACAGAGTGCAGACGCCCCCAATCCCAGATAAAGGATATTGAGCAGATGCATCATATCAGCAAACCGTTCCAGACCGATTCTAAAGTCAAAAAGAAATAATGACGGAACCATGAAAAGGATGCCGTAAAAAAATGTCCTCCGCGTAGTGAGGATGACCGGATACCCAAAGCTGCTGATCTTTCTCGTCAGTATGGAATAGCATGCCCACACAAAAGCCGCAAGAACTGCCAGCACATCTCCCGTCGGGTTCAGTTCCATTTTGGAACCGTTAAAACTGATCAGTGCAACACCTGCCATTGCCACCACAAATCCTATGAAAAAATTTGCCCGCAGCTTCCCTTCTGATTTGAGAAATAACCGAGACAGTATCACTGTGAAAAACGGTGCAACAGATATGATCACTCCCACATTGGAAGCCATCGTGTATGTAAGGGCAATATTCTCCAGCAGGTAATACAAACATATTCCGCACAGTCCCGCCAGTACGAATGTCACCTCCTGTCTGCGGCCCGCAACTTTCAGCCGATGCGGGCAGACCAGAAACAATGCCACAAAGCCCATGACAAAACGGAAGAATAATATCTCCACTGGCCTAAAATCCGCAAGCAGGACCTTTGTGGATATAAATGTCGTCCCCCAGATTATAATCGTGAACAACGCCGCCAAATGCCCAGCTGATTCCCTATTCCCCATGCTGCCCACCATCCTCGTCTTTTTCCGAAAATATTTCACGATAAGTACCCGGCGCAAGCCCTATGAACTGATTAAAATAATTTGTAAAATGGCTCTGGTCTGAAAATCCTGTCCTGATTGCCGCCTCCACAGGTGGAATCCCTTCGGACAACAGTTTTTTTGCTTCATTGATACGGATCGTCTCAAGATAACGGTACGGAGTGACGCCCTTTTCTTTTGTAAAGGCCCGCAGCAACGTTGACTTGCTAAGCCCTGCATTACGGCAGATCTGGTCTAAATAGATACGTTCCGCAAAATGCCCCGCCATGTATTCACAGGCCTTTTCAATCTCCTGCCTGCATTCCGGGATGCAGCTTTCAAAGGGTTTCCCATAATTCTGGATTAGATAAGAAAGTAAGAACAGCAGTGTTTCCTCCTTTTTAAACTCCCCTGTCCCTTTCATGACCATCTCATGCAACGGGCGAAGATGGCAGGCTGCTTCCTCGTCATAGATAACATTTTCTGAAAATCCCGGAAGTCCCCGTTTCCCCGTGATTTCCTCCGCTAAATCAAGCATGATCTCCTTGGAAATATTGACGCCCCGGTAATCAAATGTTCCTTCATCGCTCTGTACGCAGGCATGGTTATCTCCCGGATTAAAAAGTATGATGCTTCCTTTCTCTATGGCATACTCCCTGTTCCTACAGGAAAGCACACGTTTCCCATCTTCCACAAACCCGATCACATAATGTTCATGGAAATGGTTTGGAAACGGCTGCGCAATCCCCTCAAAGCGGTATGCTTCTATCCTTAATTCATCGTCAAATACCACTGTCCTTGTTTCTTTCTTCATGTGGATTACCTCCGATTTCAAACTTGAGCTTTGTCAAGAGCCATTTTACCGCCTATTTTTTCCTGCGTCTTGTAAAATATCTTCATTTTTCAGATTTATCAGTTCTATTTCCAGTCGATATTAATTGACTGAAAATGAAAAAAGAGCCTTCCGCTCTTTTTCATTCCTAACCAGTCCGTCATAAATAAATCTAGCACAAACTGCTGACACTACACTCAGCATACCCGCAGGTTCCTTATCTCTGCTCCAAAACCTCGGAAATCTTCTCGATCATCTCATCCTCTTTCAGACGAAATTTAATCTCTACTCTTCTGGAAGCCGGCATATCCACCTCCTGCGTCGGATTACCCAAACTATCTTTTTCATAAATCGGATTGCTCCATGATTTTCCATTGACAGTGAGCAGCTTTTGCAGCTGTTCAATCTTTTCCTCGCTGAGACCGTTTCTCTTATTCAGGCAAAAATCCGCCACGGCATTGGCACGCTCGTAAGACAGCTCCATGTTGCTGCGATAGCCACCGTCCGTATCCGTATGTCCCTCAATGATGATTTCCGCAATATAGTCACGGAACTGATCCTGCAGCAGTACGTCCAGATACATCGGAATAATATTTTTTAAGGTTTCCCTGCTGTCTGCCGTTAAGGAAGCGCTGTTATAACGGAAAAGCACATCGGATGAAAAAGTAATGGAACCCGTCTGCGCATCTACCTTCATCGTAGAATTGCTGAAAGCGGATTGCAGCGCTCCGATGATATCCGTACGGATACCGACAATATCCTGCAATTCCTGTTTTGTCGTCGTCAACTCCTGTCTGGCATCTTCTATCTCCAGATAGGCGTTATTCAACTCTTCCTGCGTCAGGGCCGCCTGCTCGTAAGCCTGCTGCAATTCCGCCAGAGAAGACGCAAGATCCTCATTCGATTTTTCCAGTTCCGCCTTGGAAAGTTCCAAATCCTCTATCGTTGCATCCAACTCACTCTGGGCTGTACTAAGTTCCAGTCTCGTCTGCTCCAGATCGTTCGTCTTTTGCCTGTATATGGCAAGGGTTATGGCGATCATTAAAATGAAAATAAGCAGAAGTGCGGCCATCATATCCGAATAAGACTGCCAATAGCTATGCTCTCTGAATGCTTCCCTGTCTCGTTTTCTACTTTTCATACAAATTCCTCATCTGCTCAAAGGTATATATCTGGCTGCTGATCTCATCGCTCATATCACTGCATGTATCCGCCAGCATTTTCTTCTGCTCTTCAAGCTGTCCTGCAAATGCTTCCTGTCTTTCCATAACCTTTGCAAGAGCATCCTGAACGTTACGGTTCACTTCCACCAGAGCAGTGACCGCCTCCACCATCTGTGCAGCATTAGCCGCACTGACAGCCTGCGATTCTCCCGCACTCTTTAAAACATTTCCAAGCTTTTTAAAGTCCGTATCCAAGGCAGACTGCATCTTTGTGGTAAATTGATCCACGATACGTTCCACACCCGCCGTCTGCTCCTTCGCGCTGCCTTTCAGCAATTCAAGTATCTGCTTTAAGGCATTTGCCATTCCCGCCTGATAAACAAGCATCGTTGCAGAATTCTCATCATCCTTCAGTCCAATCGGCTGCGCAGTCTGCCGGAACACATTTAAAAATTCATCCAGCGTCTCATACGCATCCGACATAATGCTCCGGTAAACAACATTGAACACCAGTGAGAACAGGATACCGTATACAGAAGTGTGAAAAGCCACTTTCATACCAGAAAGCAGGGCGCCCACATTATCGGAAATCGTAAAAATATCATCTCCGCTGAATGCGCCAAGCCCCATGGACAAACCGAGAAACGTTCCCAGAATCCCCAGCCCCGTAAGCGTTCCGGAAACGCCGGAATTAAAAAAACTCATACCCACCCTGTCCAGAAGATCCTCGTTAATATATTCTCCAAGATCACAGGAAGAATCGCCGCCCCGCCTCGCTTTTGTGGCTTTCACACGCAAACGATACTTATCAAATGCTTCCTGTAATTCGTTTTCCTCAAAAACCTTGACCGCACCCCTGTAATTCGCCCAGAGATTCTTTCCGTTTGCCTCTTTATACTCCTTCTGCAGGCGGAACGCAACATCTTCCAACTCGTAGGTGATCCTGTTAAGCCTGCCGAAACTGACGGAAGATATGGCAAAAAGAATTCCAATAATAATCAGAAATACAATATTGATGATCAGATTTGTATAGGAACTCCATTCCCCGGTGAATACACCGTTCAAATACAAAACAAAAGCCACTACAATGGCGTACAAAAAATACAGTACATAATACAGCTTACTTTTCATCCGTATAACCTTCCTTTTCTTCTGTTGATACCCTTATTATTTCAGTTATCTCAGAATTGATTCCTGCCAATTATGACTTAAACCTATCACATTTCTATCCGAAGTACAATCGACTTAAGAATATCTTAAAGAAAAGAATCATCCCTCCATTTTATCGCGCCATAACCGTACCTCTTCCTATATTTTAAGAGCATAAACACGGATACCAGCGGTCTTGTCAGCATAAAGGAAGCCGTGACTGCACTTCCTCCCGTGGCAAGCATAGTGGAGATACATAAACACTGTCATTCATCTTGTATTTGTTTCCCGTGTATGATACCATAAACCGTACAGTAACTGTTCACTCAATACCATGTTTGAATTTTTATGAGGTGACCATGGATAAGAATGATAAGCTTCTCACAATCGGCCAGTTTGCAGCCATGCACGGCATCAATAAGAAAACACTTATGTGGTATGATGAAATCGGACTGTTCAAGCCAGCCACCATCAACCCCCAAAACGGATACCGCTGTTACACCTACTATCAGAGCCCTATCCTTGAAACCATCCTTCTTTTGCGGGAGTTGGACGTCTCCATTCATGAAATACAGGATTTCATGAAAAACCGGTCCGCAGACAACTTAAAACACCTTCTGGAAGAAAAGATAACAGCCCTTGACATGCAGATCACCCACCTGCAGGCAGTCCGGACAACTTTATGTACACATCACCGAAATATGGACACCCTGCTGACCATGGACTTATCTGAGATCAGCATCGTTGAAAAGGAGAAACGCTGTCTGGTCACTGTAGATGTAGACCAGAATACCACCTTCGAAGAGGAAGTGGAGCTGATCACCGCAGAGACCGAAAAATATCAGCTTGGGCGCCTCCATAAAGCCTCTTATGGTTCCATGATCTCCGTTAACAGCCTGCTAAACGGCCGCTTTGACAATTATTCCAAACTTTTCATTGAAATCCCTTTTCTTCCCTATCAGGCTGGTCTGCACATCATGCCCAGCGGAAAATACCTGCGGGCTTTCCATAAAGGAGGGTGGGACGGAATTCCAAAGCGGTATCAGGAAATTCTTGATTATGCAAAAAAGCATAAGCTGAACCTCCATGGATTTTCCTATGAAATGGGCATTAATGAAAATGTCATTGACCGGATCGAGGATTATATTGTGCAGATTGAAATCCTCATTGACGGGTAAGGCAAAATCTGTCCATAAAAACAGGACGCTTTATGAAATTCCGTCTGCAACAGCCCTGAAAAATTCCACATGCTTTAGCTCATATGCTTCCGACATAAAATCAGGGTCTGCACTGGTCTTTACAATAATCACCTGTTTGGAGGGATTCGCATAAATCCATTGTCCATAGACACCGATAGCCATAAATTCATCCTGATTCCCTTCCGGCACCCACCACTGATACCCATATCCGATCACATTATATGCATCCTGATTTGCTCCGGGTCTGGAATACGCCGCACTGACATCCATACTGTCTTTTACCCATTCTCCCGTAAGAATCTGTTCTCCATCATAGCTTCCCTCATTCAAATACAGCCTCGCAAACCTTGCATAGTCCCTGAGAGAAACACTTAATCCTCCCATTGCAAGCTCTGTGCCATTGCTCAGTGTCCAATAGGCATCATGGCCGGCGCCAATCTTTTTCCAAAGTTTTTCTTCCATATATTCCGCAAGGCTGCACCCGGTCGCATTTGTAATTACCTGTCCCAGAATCTCTGTGTTAATGCTTTGATACCTGCGGTAAGTATAAGGTTCTTCCTGCATTCCGTATTTTGAAATAACCTTCATTGCCGGTGTCCCCATCAGCGTGCGCATGGAAAAACCGCTCATATCATTGTCTTCGTCAAAATCAATTCCAGAGGCCATCTGCAGGCACGCCCTGACAGGAATGTTTTCCAGCTCCGTCCCTACAAATTCCGGAATATACTTACCAAGCGGGTCTTCTATACTCTCAACAGATCCTTCTGATACGGCAATGCCCATTAACGCCGACACAAACGACTTTCCCATTGAGTTTGAAGAAAATAGTGTATTCCCATCTCCGCCGCAAAAGTATTTTTCATACTTAATTACATCATCCTTAATAACAAGCATCGCCGTCGTTTTCGTGTCCTCCATAAATTTATCAGAAGAATAAAAGATATCATCAAAATAAAAACCGTCCGCCAACACAACATTGTCTTCCTTTAAAAACTCAAATGTATTTTCCCCTTTGCTAATTTTTTTTGTTGGCTGTATCTCCGGCGTATGCTGAAATGTGTGAGCCAGATTTTCATCTTTAAAACTGTTTAAAGATGTGTGGAGTATTTCTATTTTTTCTCCGAAGTAGAGCCACAAACCACCAATAGCAGCAGCAACACCAATAACAACCATACCAATTATTTTCTTCTTTTTCATAACACCTTTCCTTTCATATGCTTTTTTGTTTCCTCTTTATCCTAAACCGTACAGTAACAGTCTGGTCAATACCTGTTTGAAATTATCATAAAAAGATCAAGCGCCCGCGCGCTCGATTCAGAGAATGCTCCGCATTCTCCTTGAATGGTTTACACTGTCGCAATTTCCTATAGAGATTAGGGTGTCAAAAGACACATTAATTAATATCT
>CAMWJF010000075.1 GCA_947174505.1 uncultured Lachnospiraceae bacterium | reverse complement strand
TGTCAGGAAACGATCAATAACTGGCTGGAAGAAATCGGATATTAGGGAGGAAAAAATTCATGCAATACCGTAAATTGCCGAAAGGTGCGGAGCAGATCAGTGTTTTGGGGATTGGCACCAGTTCTATTCAGGCTTCAAGCGAAAAGGAAATTGAGGAAATCATGGATGCAGCCATTGAGAACGGCATTAATTTTTTTGATATGGCATCGTCAGAAGCAAAGCCTTTTGCGGCCTATGGGCGAGCGATAAAGGATAGGCGGGATAAGGTGTATTTTCAGATTCATTTTGGTGCGAACTATGAAACAGGAGCTTATGGATGGACAACAAATCTGGATACTGTCAAGCGTTCTGTTGACTGGCAGATGAAGGCGCTGCAGACAGATTATATTGATTTCGGATTTATACATTGTATTGATGAGCCTGCGGATCTGCGAAGCATAGAGAAAGCCGGGATCATCCGTTATATAGAGGAACTGAAAGAGAAAGGCGTGGTACGGCATATCGGTCTTTCTTCCCATACGCCGGAGCTTGTAAGTAAAGTGCTGGATATGGGAATTTTGGATATGCTGATGTTCAGCATCAATCCCGCTTATGATTATGCCGACGCAGCGGATTATGAGACAGACAGCTATGCAATAGGAAGCGTGGCTGAACGCATGGAATTGTACCGCCGCTGTGAGACGGAAGGCGTGGGCATTTCTGTTATGAAGGCTTTCAGCGGTGGGCAGTTATTGGATGCAAAGACCTCTCCGTTTGGCAGGGCATTGACGGAATATCAGTGTATCCAATATGCTTTAGATAAGCCGGGCGTTTTGACGGTACTTTCCGGTGTCCGCAATATGGCAGATTTGAAAAGGATTCTTGATTTCTGTAATGCTATGCCGGAAGAAAAGGATTATTCTGTCATCGGTTCTTTTGCACCCCAGGATGCTACGGGAAAATGTGTTTACTGTAACCATTGCCAGCCTTGTCCGGCAGGTCTGGATGTGGGACTGATCAATAAGTATTATGACCTTGCCAGGTCAGGAGATGAACTTGCAGGAAACCATTATGAAAATCTGGCCGTCAAAGCAGAATCCTGTGTCCGCTGCGGGCATTGTAACAGCCGGTGTCCGTTCCATGTGGATCAGGTGGCAAGGATGCAGGAAATTGTTGCTTATTTTAACCGTTAAGGAGGATGAAGAAATGGAAAAAATTGTACAGACGGCAGGAAAGATGCAGCTTGGTGACTTTGCGCCGGAATTTGCACATTATAATGATGATGTGCTGTTTGGGGAAAACTGGAATAATCAGGATATTGACCTGAAAACACGCTGCATTGTAACGATGGTGGCGCTGATGTCTTCTGGTATTACGGATTCTTCGCTGATTTACCATCTGAAAAATGCAAAGGCACATGGCGTGACGAAAGCGGAAGCCGCAGCGATCATCACCCATGCCGCTTTTTACGCAGGATGGCCAAAGGGCTGGGCGGTGTTTGGTCTGGCAAAGGATGTGTGGAAAGATGAGACGGCAGGTGAGGATGCAAAAGCTGCCCATGCGGCGCAGATGGTGTTTCCTGTCGGCAAGCCTAATGATGGCTTTGCACAGTATTTTACCGGACAAAGTTTCCTTGCCCCGCTTTCCACGTCACAGGTTGGGATTTTCAATGTGACATTTGAGCCGGGATGCCGCAACAACTGGCATATCCACTATGCGGATAAAGGCGGCGGGCAGATTCTGGTCTGCGTCGCAGGGCGTGGGTATTACCAGGAAGAAGGAAAAGAAGCGCAGGAACTCCGTCCGGGGGATGTTGTCAATATTCCGGTCGGTGTAAAGCACTGGCATGGTGCGGCAAAAGATAGCTGGTTTTCGCATCTGGCAGTTGAAGTTCCCGGTGAGAATGGTTCCAATGAGTGGCTGGAAGCGGTAGACGATGGAACATATAACAGTCTGAAGTAATGTCCGGATTAGAGAAGATAAAGAAGCAAGGAGGAGAAAATCATGTTAGGAAATTTTATATTAGGGGGGAGGTTCTATTAAGAAAAATGGGCTCTATAAACAGGTAATGGAACTTTTGAAAGCAAGCGGTAAGGTAGTAGTGGAAGATGGCGGAGTGATGCCGAATCCGATGGTGGAAAAACTGGCGGAGGGTGTCAGGATTCCGTTTACAATTCGGTGTCATCGAAATATAGGGTATTGTCTTTACTGAAAAAATATGTTCTAAGGACTTGTTGATTTATTAACTATATAATATAATAATTATACGCTCCAAAACGGGTAAGCGGTTTGCCTTTTGCCAGATGATTCATCTGAGAACTTCCAGAAGTAAAGGAGGTATACCAATGGAAAATCTACGAAAGGGTACTTAGGTACATATGAGATTCGATGTGCTTGTAGGGATTGTCGGCATTGCTGTAACACTCATTAGTATTTTAACTACTGGTATCAGCATATGGCAAAATCGCAGGAATAGAGGAAATCAAAAAAGCAACCGCCGCTCGCCAAAGTAGGTAGGTTGCTTTTTTATAAGTAACTGAAAATCGAGGCGAACCGTATGCTTTACGGAGCGCTCTTTATATGGTTATTATAATGCGTATTGGATAAGTTTGCAATAAAAAATTCTGTCGCTCTTGCTGATATTTGTGAAAGACTTTCCTTCAAAGGACAAGGGGAATATATTAATAAATTATCATAGTGGTCAAGGCATAAACGCCACTGACTAAATTAGCCAGTGGCGTAAATTTGTTACTGTGCACAGTCAAATCCCGGATTGAATGCGTAGAAGTTTTTCTCGTTCAGCCGATCCTGTACGATCCGCAGGGCTTCGCCGAAACGGGAGGATTGAAGTAAAAAATTATCTGTTGATTTTCTGCATTTTCTTTATGATCGCCTGCCAATACATGCGGTCTTTTAAAACACGGATTACCGTAATAGTGGAATCTTCTACGACAAAGAAGATCAGATATGTACTGTAAGGCTTGAAATAGATGTTCAATCCCTCGATAATATAGCCTGTAGATTCATAGCCCATTGGAAAGGAGTCCAGTTCTTTGAGTGCCTTTTTTATCTTCTTTGAAAAGTTTTCAGCATATTCACGGTATTTGAATGTGTCGAGAATATACTTTTTTGTTGATTTGATATCCAAAAGCGCGTCTTTGGATATTACGATTTTATATTTCTTTGGTTTGTCCGGCATTATATCTTGTCAATTTCCTCCCAAGCTTCATCAATCGTATAAACATCGCCTTTTTTCATGCTGTCTATTCCTTTGGAGAGTTCATCATATAATGCACCTATGGCTGTCTTTTCAGAATACTCTGTTTTCATAATATTATTGTTCTTAATAATCTGTGTTGCTGGTGCCATAGAATCACTTCCTTTCTTGATTTTATTATACGGTATTTAGCTTTTGCTTATCAACAGATTTTTATTAATTTTCCTCAAAACTGTGTGTCTTAGACTTTCATGGTTAATGGTTAAATGTTCCAAGTGATTTCAATGTTTCCGTCTGCAATGCGAATAATTTTGATGAGCGTATCAACTACCGCCTGTCTGTCCTCGAAAGAGAGCGTTTCCCATGTCTTTACATGATTGGTAATCTGCTTCAATCTGCCCTCTGTATCTGTGACATTTGCCGTAACGATTTCTTCCTTCAAGACTTTACGCTCTGCATCCAGTTCTGATATTTTTTCGTCTATGTACTTCATCAGAACGCCGCTTGCCCCGGACACTTTGGAGAGAAGTTCTTCGATTTCTTCCTCAATCTGTGTCAGACGGATTTTTTTCGTCATATGCTTTTGTTCTTCCCCTGTGTCAGATATACAGGAAAGTAAGCTCTCTTTGAGAGCTGAAAACTCCGACAGCCTTTCTTTGATTGCACCAAGCATATATTCTTCCAAAACGTCTGCATAAACCGTACAGCCTGCCCCTGTGCAGTTGCTTCCCGACTGGCTGCAAACAAAGTATCGTTCCCACTTTGTTTTTGCCTTGCGGATTGTCAGAGCATAACCACAGTTGCCGCATTTTACCTTGCCTACAAGCCATGAGTTTTTGGGTTTACAGGTCTTTGTGGACTGTCGGTTGTTCAGACACCGTATGCGGCATGCCAACCATGTCTTAGAGGGGATAAAACCCTTATGCGGCGCAAGCACAATCTCCTTGTCGGACAGGTCACTTTGCTTTCTTGAAGTGGAAACAGTACCTTTGTAGAGATAGCAGGCATTGTAACCTGTGAAATCACTTGCCGGATTATAGATATTTGCACCTTGACTTTGGAAAAACTGATACACGTCAATATCGGCTTGCACATACACGGGGTTGCGGAGCATTTCACTGATACGGGCGGTATTCCAGTTTGCACCGCGCAGATTTTTAATCTGATGTTCGTTCAAGTACCGCACAATATCTCCGAGGGAATTGTCCGTGTCCGCATACATGGAGTAAATCAGCTTTAACTGTTCGCTTTCTTCCGGGACTTCCTCATACATGGAAGTGCGGATATTGTCAATGACCGTGTTCGTCAGACGGTAGCCGTAGGGGATACGCCCGCCCATGTAAAAGCCGCGCTTACACCGTGCATAATAAGCGTCCGTTACCCGCTTTTGTATGGTTTCCCGTTCCAGTTGGGCGAACACGATACAGATATTTAACATCGCCCTGCCGATCGGCGTAGATGTGTCAAATTTTTCCGTGGAAGAAACAAACTCCACATGATATTTCTGAAATATCTCCATCATGTTTGCGAAATCCAAAATGGAACG
Organism: uncultured Lachnospiraceae bacterium; assembly: GCA_947174505.1. Classification (GTDB taxonomy): domain Bacteria; phylum Bacillota; class Clostridia; order Lachnospirales; family Lachnospiraceae; genus UBA3282. The sequence goes on along the minus strand of CAMWJF010000075.1, from coordinate 8,147 downwards.
GCTGATACGGTCGAGTTTGTAGACGATAACCCGTTTGATTTTCCCTGCCCGAATATCATTCATCATATTTTCAAAGCCAGGACGGTTGGTGTCCTTGCCCGAAAATCCTTTGTCCATATATTCGATACAGGCTTCTCCGTGAGTTTCGTATCTGCAATATTCAAGCTGGCTTTCTACAGATATGCTGTCCTTTTTTTCGATTGACTGTCTTGCATATAATGCGTCATACATTCTATCTACCTCCTAAAACGTAAGACGCAATACCCAATGTCAAATTCCTATGGAATTTGACATCAAACAGATCATATCGTTTCCATGATTGTTTTGCAAGGGACTTACGCATATTTTTTGAAAATCTGATAGAGTCGCGCTCCGATTTCCTGTCGGGTTTCCTGTTCTGATTTTTTTTGAAAGGCGGGGTAGATGTTTGTAACGGTCAGCCTCATTTTATCTATGGAAAGACTTTCCATGCGTATTTGAGTATCGGGTGTAGGAGAGTTATTAGTTTTTGGCATAAACTTTCTCCTTTGACGGATTCCCTAAATTTTATGAGAAGCGGCAAGTACACTATACGGGAATAGCGTAAACTTCCCCTCTACTACTTACTACGCACGGGAGGTCAAAATTGGCAAAGTTTTTGAAAAATTTTATAAAAAGTTTAGAATAGCGGAATAGTTATCACGACTTTTTGATTATCCCGACCATTTCCGGAAAAGCGGATAACTACAGGCTTTTGCTCAAAAAAGGTCGGGATAACTTTTTCAAAAAAGGCAGATATCTGATTGCCCAGATACAGATGCCTTGACGCAAAAAGTCGGGATAATTATGGACGCTATTTCAGTCCATACAGCTTTTTTAAAACTTCCTCGTCACTGACGCTGTACTTTGGCAAGTCAACCCCGGCGATCACATCACGCCCCATGGATTTTTCAATCGCCCTCCGTTTCTGCTCGGTATCCGCATAAGCGTAGACCAGAGTGGTCTCGAGATTGGAATGCCCAAGCCACTGGGATATCAGCGAAAGGGCCATGCCATGCTGGTAAAGGTGCATTGCCCGGCTGTGTCTCCAGAGATGCGGATGCACATTTTCCGGAACTTCAGGACAGTTTTCCCTTGCTGATGTTCCATAACGCCGGAGAAATTTCCTGACATTGTCATCTGACATGGGATGCTTTGCGCCGCATTGTTCCACATAAAAAAGCGGCTGCTGTGAATGCATATGCCCGTCTGGATGGAACAGCTTCATATAATTCTGGAAATGGTTTATTGTTTCCGGCATCAGGGGCACGCTGCGTATTTTTGAGCCTTTTCCTTTCAGGATTGCCGTGGGCGTGTTTCCAAGACGTATGTCACAGACCCGCAGATCCAGCATCTCCTGTATGCGTGCGGCGCTATCGTACATAAGTATCATAAAAAACTGATCCCTTATCCCACGGCGTGTTCTTGTGTCAGGCTGTTCCAGCAGGGTTTTTACTGCGGCTTCGCTCATGTAATCCACGCCCGAAAATTTTTCCTGTTTCTGCCTTGGTATCTTATCAAGTCCTGCCTGCAGGATGATGTTCTCCGGATTGATTGCCGCTGCGTAACGGAAAAAAGAACGGATGCAGGCAAAACGGTGGTTCCTGGTGGATGCGGAGCACCCCTTCTCGGCAACAAGCCAGTCAAGATAACCGCTGACCGTGCCGCTGTCCAGAAGGTTAAAGGTTACTTCGCTGATGGAAATACCGTTGGCTGAAGCCGCATACCCGATGAGCTGGTCAAGCGCTATGCGGTATGCCCTGACCGTGTTGCTGCTGGCGCACATCTGGCTGGGGAGATAGATTTTCAGGTAGTCATGCACCATCTGGAAAAATGCTTCATCTTTTATTCGTCCCATAGTTCCACCTCCGGTATCATCCGCCTTAAGGAATCCCAGTCTATACCGGCTGATTTTACGAGGTTTTCCGGGAGGAGATGGATATAGTACACGGTTGCGGACAATTCTTTATGCCCCATGTATGCCCGCAGGTAAGGCAGCCTGTTGAAAAGGTTTTCCCCGCTGTCAAGCCAGCGGCTCAGTGCCGCGGAGGCAAAGCGGTGGCGAAGGTCATATATCCTGACTGGCGGGAGCATGTCCGGATCGACACCGGGATTTGCGGCAGCAAAAAATGCTTTAAATTTATTCTGCATCCACGGGGATGAATAAGGGTTCCCGTTCCGGTCAGGGAAGAAATACGGACTGTCAGGGTAAGCCGCATCACGCAGCCGGGCATAGGATGCCGCCAGTCCGGTCATGTCATCGGACATGACAACAATCCGCTCCTTATGGCCTTTTGTTTCCGTGATAAGGATTTCCCCGGTCTTAAGGTTGACGGACTCTCTTTTCAGCATCCGTCCCTCGTTCGGGCGCAGGCCGCAGGTATAGATCAGCCGGAATACGGTGGAGAGAAGGAACGGCTGCAGGGAGTTTTCTCTGCTGCCCTGTGCGTCTATCACATGGAAAAGCTCTTTCAGTTCGCTGTCAGTAAAAATATATGGCAGGAAGCAGCTGCGCCCCGATGTGAACTTTTCCGGCAGTATGAAGGCGGGGATTCCCATGGAAGTGAGATACTTCCCAAGCCCTCTTGCATAACCGGCACGGGAATGGAAATACCCGATGGATTCCCCAGGATGCCGTTCCAGCCATCCAGTTACGACCTCCCGCGTAAGGGACGTTTCGCCCGGGAAATGCTCCATGCAGTACCTGTCCAGGCTGTGGCTCCTAGGCAGGTAAGTGGATTCCTCATAGCCCCGGGATACTTTGTAATCGATCATTGACCTGATTGCGGGGGCAAGCCCGCTTTTTAAACATCTGCTCATGGGAACCTCCTTTCCAGCGGAACACAGGAAAAATCCAGCGCACATGCTTTCAGGTTTTGGCTGTCCAGCGACAGGTATTGTTTGGCAGTGTCAAGGTTCTGGTGCCCGAGCACCTGCGCAATGGTGGTGACGGGCGTGCCGGAAACCAGCATATTTCTTGCCAGACGGCGGCGCAATCCATGGAACCCTTTCCCATCAAAAGGCTTCCGGTCAATCCCCGCTTTTTTACAGTAGCAGTCAAACATGTATCCTATGCCTACGCCGCTCGCCATGGAAACAAACGGGGCTTTCTCACGCAGGAAGATTTCAGGCGCATCAGATTCAGGGCGTCCATTCAGGATATAGTCCTTTATGCTTTCTCCGGCTTCCGGCAGGAGGGGAAGGTAGAGCATGCCCCCGGTCTTGCTCTGTGACACATGGATTTCTCCCCTGGGCCAGTCGATATCTGTCAGTTTCAGCCTGGCGATATCCACCGCCCGCAGCCCGGTGGTAGCCCCAAGCATTATGATCCCCTTATCACGCTTTCCCATGGATGTGGATGTATCTACCTGCCCTATGATGGCGGTAAGTTCTTCATCAGATACATAGCCCCTCACCGGCATCTTACGAGGCACATGGTATGAAAACAGGGATATGCAGTCAGGAGCTTTCTCACCGGATTCTTTTAAAAATATATGGAACTGGCGCACATAACACAGAAGGTTATGCAGGCTGCCCGCCGCCATGGATGTGGCGGCGTTGATAACAAACTCCCGTGAATCGTTTATGGAAGCCCTGTCCAGTGAAGGAATCCCTTTTTCCTGAAAAAATGAGAGATAACGCCGCACTGCCCAGGCAAAATCCCATTTGGTATTTTCGTGGAAATCCCTTGATGAAAGGAATGCATTCAGCAGGCGGCTGTACTCCCCGTTGAGCTGGTACTTGGATGTCCTTTTTGTACACTCCCATGTGAGAGTCCCTGTTGAGTGGAACATTTCAAATTTTCTGGCAGCACGCTTTTGGGCATTGTAGTATTCCCGGCAGATTTCTCCCTCCCGATAGCGCTGCTCGACGGTCTGGATGAATTCATGTGTGACAGCCGGATCATAATTGCAGATACCTTTTTCGTGGTAGAAACTGACAACGCTCCTGATAGAGCCGTACATATTTCCCCACAGAGTGTGCTTTGCATAGCCCGCCTGCTCCAGCAGCTCCATGATGCTGGAGAACATTTCAGTTACAGATAATGGTTGCTTTGTCATATGCAACATCTCCTTAAATAAAAAGTCAGGAAGAATCTCCTGCTAAATATTTATTCGGAGAAAACCAGTTGCTGAAAAAAGTTATCCCGACTTTTTGCGTCAAGGCATCTGTATCCGGGCAATCAGATATCTGCCTTTTTTGAAAAAGTTATCCCGACCTTTTTTGAGCAAAAGCCTGTAGTTATCCGCTTTTCCGGAAATGGTCGGGATAATCAAAAAGTCGTGATAACTATGATTGTCAATAATTCTTGATAATCGGAGCAAGCATAGGGATTGAGTACTCAATCCCGAAAAATTCTCTATCCTTATGAGAAGCGACGTATAGAATTTTTATTTGTTGGGAAGTTTCCCAAACCCTTATAGAAATATGAATACGGAAAACAAGTACAGACAGTTAGAACGTGAGCAGGAAGCGTTTTAAGGGCATTTCCGGGGCGTTTTGTGGCGTGGGTAAGGAAATCCATTACCGCCCGAAAAAGGTCTTCTAAGCGTCCGCAAGGGTAGAAAAAGACACCGGGGAATGACAATGTATCAATCATCATTCCCCGGCGTTTCTCCGCTGAATTTATAGCCGACACCTAGCACGGTTTTTATGTAGGTCGGGTTTTTGCTGTCCGGCTCTATCTTTCTCCGTAGGTTGTAAATCACGTTGACAACGCTTGAATGGCAGCTATCGCTATCCATGTCCCAAACGGCTTCAAATATCTGTGTCCGTGTGAGGACAATGCCGGGATTGGAAGCAAGGAATACAAGGGTACTGTATTCAAGGCGGGTTAGGTTTATTTCCTCTCCGTCCATAAATACCCGGTGTTGGTTTTGCCTTATTTCCAGTCCCGGAAATGATAACACGGAAGTGGGCGTAATCTCCATAGGTTCAATTTGTATATAATCAGATATTGCCGCTATGATTTTGTCAATAACCGTTTCTTCATGTTCATTAAGTGTCAGCAGTACCATTTTTCCTATGATACCACCTCCTAGCATTTTATCTTAGAATGTATTTGCTACAAGCTGTTTCAAAACAGTTCCTATATCGTTATCAATGCAAATAGACTGTTTTCTGATTTCTGCCGGGATATAGGCTTCCGATAAATTGATACATATATAATTCGCATTGGGATTATCATGTGTCATTTGCCAAAATGGATATTTAATAATTCCCGGCGTATTACCGCCAACGCCTAATTCAAGATATAAAATTTTCATTTCCTTATGGCGATGTATAAAGTCTTGATACTTTGTTGCTGCCATATGCCAGCCGCTATCTTCAACGAAAGTATTATCTGCCCGTAAATTCATTGACATTGGCGCACCACAAACAGGACAATAAGGAATTAACCCGGACGGAATACGCATATTTTTCTGCTCGGCAACCATTTTATTAACAAGGCTTTCGTTATCATAAGTTTTATTATGGCAAGGCTTTGAACATTGCAATAACCCATAATCGCCCTGTGTATAAAACAGCCTGTGTTTATCAAAACCTGCCTTTTGGAAACAGTGGTCTACATTGGTTGTCAAAACAAAATAGTCCTTGTTTTTTACCAATTTGTATAAGTCAGTGTAAACGTCTTTCGGTGCATTTTGATAGCGGTTGATAAAAATGTAACGGCTCCAATACGCCCAATATTCCTCTAACGCATCATATGGGTAAAAGCCTGCTGAATACATATCCTTAAAACCATATTTTTCAATAAAATCCGGGAAGTTATCTTCAAATCGTTTCCCGGAATAGGTAAATCCGGCAGAAGTAGAAAGCCCCGCACCTGCGCCGATCACAACAGCGTCAGCATTTTCAATCAGCTTTTTTGTTTTTTTGATATTATCCCAACAACTGCTTGTAGATTTGATAGTCGCTGTCCTTGAACACATTAAAAACCACCTCCAAACCATTCTGATTTTTTCTTTGATAGTCCTGTACTGTCTGTATCGCTATTGCAGCGGCTTTCTCATTGGGGAAATGAAATTCGCCCGTAGAAATACAGCAAAAGGCAATCGTTTTCAACTGATATGCTGCGGCAAGTTCTAAACAGGAACGGTAACATTCTGATAACAGATCGCAGTCTTTCCCGGTAACTTCCCCATAGATAATCGGACCGACAGTATGGAGAACATAACGGCAGGGAAGATTATAGGCTTTTGTGATCTTTGCTTTTCCCGTTGGTTCTTCTGTTTTTTGTTTTTCCATGATCCGGGAACATTCTAAACGAAGCTCCACCCCTGCGGCAGAATGGATTGCATTGTCAATACACCCGTGGCAGGGGACGAAACAGCCCAACATGGCACTGTTAGCCGCATTTACAATAGCGTCTACGGACAGGCGGGTAATATCGCCCTGCCATAAATAAATTCCCGGTTGTGCCAGTGAAATATCTGATAATGAAACAACGCCTTTTCGTCTACATTCTTCCTGTAAATATGCGTCCTGCACTTCTAAAAATTCTTCTGAAACTGTTTTAGGCGGACGAATGTTCATAAGGGAGCGCAGTAGCCGCTTTCTTTCTGTGTCCTGTGTAGGAATATCTATTGATTGCAGTTCGCTGTTTTCGTTTAACAGATAGTTTATCAGAAACATAAGCCTTTCTTTCTGTGTCATTGCAGCCTCCTTTCTATTGCCTGCAAAGGACATATCTCTTTACATTTTCCACAATGCAGACAATGTTCCTGTTTTATTTTTACGGGACAGACGGAAATATCAATGCAGTTTTGCGGGCAGGCATTAGCGCAGAGTTTACAGCCATTACATTTATCTGTAACAAAAAAGTATAACGCATGATTTACCATTCCACCGAATGAAAAGTTTTCCCGAAAAATGGGCTTACAGCTCAAATCAAAAAATTCTCCGTTACCTTTATAGATTTGAAATACCGTCAATGCCGTGCGGCTTTCCCTATTCGGATAAATGGCTTTCATGTATGGGTTTTGGTTAAATATTTCTGATAATCGTTCCTGTCCGATTTCCCGCACTTCTCCACGCAGGGTAATGGATTTACTTGATAAAGTATCAGTCCCTTTCATTCCTGTGAGTGATATAATGGGCTGATTTTTAAGCCGTTCATAAAAGGCTTTACCTTTAGCGGTCAGAAAATAAAGACCGTCTTTATCTGATAACATAATGTCAATCACACAAGTAACAGGAAAATGGTCTTTGTCAGTTGTGGCAAAAACAACAGAATGAATATCTTGTTGTATCATTTGCAAATACTTTTCTGCACTCATATTTCCTCCTGTAAGAAGTCCCCCGCCTTTATGGGGCAGAGGGCTTCACATTTGAATGAATAATGGTCTGATCTGCTTATTCTGCTACAACAGAAATTCTCTGCTGAATATGGTTTCCGTTTAATGCTTCATCAACCATAGCAACTGCATAGTCGGCATAGCTGATTACGCTTTCACCTTTAGAGTTCAGTGTCAGTTCTTCACCGCCTAAAATGTATTTGCCGGTTTTCGCTCCGTCTGCCTGAAAATCTCCGGCAGGGCTGATATATGTCCATTTTACATCTGTTCTTGTGCGGAGTTCGTCAAGTGCCTTACCCATGTTGGTAGCAAGTGGCTTGAACATTTCCGGGAAATCTGCCCCGTCCATAACCTGTGCGGTATGTTCCGGGTTCACATACAGGCTGCCTGCGCCGCCGACAACAAGAAGTCTTGTTTCCTTACCACTTACAATGTCGCAAAGATGTTTCAGAGAAGTGCTGTGCAGCGGCAGGGTTTCCGGCGTCCATGCTCCGAAAGCGTCAATCACAACATCAAAGCCCTCCAAATCGGCTGTGTTCAAATCAAAAAGGTCTTTCTTGATGACGTTTGTTGCTGCCGACTTGTTCTCGTTACGCACAACAGCAGTAACATCTGCTCCCCTTGCGATAGCTTCCTCAACAATTAGCTTTCCCTCTTTGCCATTTGCACAAATAACTGCGATTTTCATAGTTTTGTTCCTCCTAATTTTTTGTTTTTGCGGATTGTTTTTTGCCGCTTGCAAGATTATAATATATCCGTAAAGAAAAAACGTAAAGTAAGCACTTTATTGTGCCATAGTTACCAAAAAGAAACTATTGTGAAGAAATGGGG
>CAMWJF010000074.1 GCA_947174505.1 uncultured Lachnospiraceae bacterium | reverse complement strand
GACAGGACTTTTGAGCAGATAAAAAAGCAGCTCGGCAGAAGTGTTGAGGTAATCAGAGTGGTGGATTATACAGATACACCTATCCACATGAAAGAAATCTTATTTGTTAAGGTAAATCATTGTTCAGATGCAGATATAACGGAACTGTTTCGGATCTCAAAAGTATTCGGAGTAACAATGATTGACTATGATGGCGCCACTGTTCTTTTGGAATGTACCCGGACTGAAAACAGGAATGATGATTTAATAGCTTTGCTGAAAAGAAAGTTTGCAAACAGGATTGAGATCGTAAGGGGCGGAAGTGTTGCGGTTGAAGCAGTCAGTATGCAATCCGAAGAATGATTATGAAATGCGCCGTTTTGCGGCGAACTGCGGTGTTGTGCATGTGTCGGAGGAAAAAGAGATTGCAAAGGCGGTAAGGGAAACGGAAGAAGAAATGCGTAAACGCGGAAAGGAGTTAGACAACATCGGAATACAGGAAACGGATTTTCAACCATTGTATTATAAAAAAACCGCTATGCGCATTGCGACTTTCGTGGTCGTGCATTGTTTTCTGGATTTGTGTTACAGGCATGTGAATATACGGTGCTGTCATTGGTAGAAAGGAAACAGCAAAGGGTATATTTGAGAATTTGGCAAAACCCCGGACTTTTGCCAAAAGGTCTGGTTTCGCCAAATTTACGGGAAAAAGATAATGAGCTGTTTGGCTCTTAAAAAAACGATAGACAGCCAGATAGCCTGCAATAAAATTTTTAATACAGTACAGTTTACAAAAGAGCGCATGAAAAGCGAGGAATATAATTTTTTGATGGTATAGACTAATTGCAGGAGGTAAAGAAATGGAATGGTTGAAAAATCTAAGCAACGCCATAGAGTACATAGAAGATAATCTCGACAAAGAAATATCTTATCAGGAAGCAGCCCGTATTGCGTGTTGTTCAACCTACTACTTTCAGCGTTTGTTTTCTTATGTTGCGGGTATCTCTCTTTCGGAGTATATTCGCAGGCGCAGAATGTCACAGGCTGCTTTTGAACTGCAGCAGACAGATAAAAAAGTGCTGGATGTCGCCCTAAAATATGGCTATACTTCTCCTACATCATTCAACAGGGCATTCCAGAGTGTCCATGGGATAACACCCGGTGCTGCAAAAAACAAAGGAAGCACATTAAATGCTTATCCACCAATTAAATTTTCTGTAAAGATTACAGGAGGAAGTGCTATGTCATATCGCATTACAGAAACAGGGGCTATCAGGTTTGCTGGTATTCGCATCCCTCTGACTGAGGATATGGAAAAGAATCAGAGAGTTGTCCCTGGCTTTTGGAAAGATGCTTTAGGGAAAAAACAGTTTTCAGATATATGTCTGCTGTCTGATAAAAACCCTAAAGGGATTTTGGGAATAAGCGTTTACCATGACCCGGACAACATTTTTTATTATATAGCTGCTGCCACAGGTAAAGAAATACCAGCAGGGATGTATGAATATGAGATTCCGGCCACAACATGGGTGGTCTTTGAAAATGACGGCTATTTTAAAGAAAATGTGCAGGATGTTTTCAAAAGGTTTTATACGGAATGGCTTCCATTTTCCGGCTATGAGTATGCCGGGCTTCCGGATATTGAAGTGTACCCAATTATTGGGGGGAAACCAATCTGTGGCCATTCCGAAGTATGGATAGCAATAAGAAAAGAAAAGGAGAAATAATTATGCAATATCAAATTGAGATACGAGAGATCCCGCCGGTTCGTGTAGCTTACATGAAGTATAGAGGGATCGCTGCTGAGGCAAACAAAGTGTTCCCAAATGTTTTCAAGTCAGTCCGTGGAAAAACAAATGGTGCGCCCTTTTTCAGTTATTTAGCAATGAACCCGGAAACAAGGCGGGGGGATATGGAATTGTGTGTGCCAACCGCAGAGAACCCTTCGGGAAGCGGTATCGAAGTAAAAGAGATGCCGCGTATAAAAGCGGTATGTGTCACTCATGTTGGATCCTATGAAACGCTTCCACTTGCTTATAATGCCATTGATAAGTATACAGCGGAAAACGGACTCCTGTTGGAACCGCCGTTCCGTGAGGTTTTTATAAAAGGCCCCGGAGTGCTGGTGAAAGGGAATCCCGATAAATATATTACTGAAATACAGTTCCCAATTAAGGAGGGATAAACCATGCTCGCTATCGAAACGGAAAATGTTGTAAAGCAATATAGAAATGGAGTACAGGCCCTTTCGGGACTGTCGCTTTCCGTTCATGCTGGTGAAATCTTTTCCCTGTTAGGGGAAAATGGAGCGGGAAAGTCTACCCTGATCCGCATACTGACAACCTATCTGCGTCCTACTTCTGGCGGAGTGACCATGCTTGGAAAAAACATCTATACAGATGCTGCATGGATACGTTCACAGATTGCCTGTGTGGCACAGCAGACATCTATTGATATGCATCTGTCCTTAGAAGAAAATATGCTGTTCCAAAGCAGACTGTATAAGATTCCAAAAGAAGAAGCGGGAAAGCGGATGGAAAAACTTATTTCTGATTTTGATTTAGGGTGGTACAGGAAATATCCAGTATCATCGTATTCCGGTGGCGTAAGGCGTCGGCTTGATATTGCGCTTAATATGATGTCAAAACCTAAAATCCTTTTTCTGGATGAGCCGACTGTTGGCATGGATGCCAGGTCACGTAATTCTATGTGGGAAATGATGAAGCAGGTCTGTAATGATTTTGAAACCACCATATTCCTCACAACGCATTATCTTGAAGAAGCCGACAGCTTAAGCAATAATGTCTGTATCATGAAGAACGGAAAAGCGGTAAAGCAGGGAACACCCGCTAAGCTGCGGTCTTTGCTCCGGGAAAATATCATACGGCTGCAATTTGTCACCGAAGACGAGGCCAGGGAACATAAGGGGGTATTGAAGAAAATTTTGCCGCAGGAAGAAATGCTCATCCGAAATTCGGCGGTCATTATCCATTCGCATGATGCACAGTCGGATATGGAACGTGTAATATCATTTCTGGCAGAGCATCACATCCGGTTTCAGGGTATAGAAAGCACACAGCCGACTTTGGAGGATGTATTTCTGCGACTGACACAAAGGGAGCGGGAGGGATGTATATGAGCGTATTCACGATTCTATACCGGAATGTCAAGTGGCGTTTCCACAATTCTTTCACCATAGTAATTACAATCCTGCAGCCTCTCCTGTGGCTTGTCCTTTACAGCGCTGTTGCAGGTCAGACGATGAAAAATACCGAAATAGAAAACTATACAGCGTTTATCCTGCCCGGCTTGGTTGTGTTGGTCAGCTTTTCCGCCTGCAGCAGTAGCGGGATCATGAATTATATGATGAAATCGGATGGCAGCTTTTACCGGGTATTGATAGCCCCTGTCAGACGCAGCTCCATTGTTTTAGGACAACTTCTTGAAGCGGTATTATGTACATTCATTGAAGTCGGGATAATGTGCGCTGTCAGCCTGTTTTTCTCGGTCGCGATTGCCGCTGATATGGCAGGAATATTTATCATTATCTTTTTGGTGTTTCTGACGGCATTTTTCATGGCGGGGCTTGCTTACGGGATAAGCCTGATTTTGCCTAATGAGGTTGTATATGAAACGGTTATGAACGCAATTGTACTGCCCGTATTTTTTCTTAGTACAGCCCTGTTTCCGGCAGACAGTATCAGCGGCGTTTTGGGAGCTGCAATCAATATCAATCCATTTACTCATATGATTAACGTACTGCGAGAACTGATATTATATGGAACTGTCCAGATAAGCAGCTTGATATTTGTGTTAATGCTCTTTGTGGTCATGGGTGGGATAGGCTTTATATGGGCATTGCATGGACTGAAAAAAGAATTAGATTTATAACGGCTTTGTAATACGGACATGGTCAGGAATGTGTGTATAAGGAACCCTACAAAAGCTACCCGCATGGATCACGGGAATACTCGGCATTCCGAAGTATTTATTTGAGGGGTACTGCATCCAGTTCTTTTTTGGCAGGTTTGCGGAACCAAAGCTGTGCAGACGGAAGAAAGCACAATGGGAAGGCAGCACAGGCGCCGCAGGCTGACAGGGCGGAGCGGAGGTGGATGCAAAGGTATCAAGGATTCTGGATGGGTATGTTCGGCATTAAAAATGAAACGTAAAGGGGATATGAAATGCGCAGCATGGGGAGACCGTTTCCCCGGACAGGAAAGCCATAAGCACAGAGGAAGAATTCGCAAGGGCGCAGGTGTGTACATCTATCTATAATGATGAACTGACGCGCCTGAAAAAGGAGTATGGGGAGCCTTGACTCTGCGGACTGCCCGGGGACAGGGAAGGCTCTGAGCGACAGAGGAGTCGTCACAGATAAGCGAAATGAAACTTTTTTGAAGGCTGACTCGTATTATAAATGTATGGCAGATTTTTGGCGAAGGGTGTTTGTCATGAAGTTTGACAGAGGAGCCGAAGAAAGGAGATTTTAGAATGAATATTGGAGCTATTGGAACATCAAATTATTATTCAGGATATCATAATAACAGAGCCGTCCAAAGAGTGGGGACAAAAAGTTTCGGGGATACTGTAAACAATACCGCAAACATAGTGATACATGGTTTTATGGGCGAAAAGACCGAAGCGGGAGATACTGTTGTCGGTGCATGGGGAAATGCGGTAACAGGCACATCAACAACGGTATACAAACCGCAAAATTTTGATGAAAATAATCCCGTTTATTATATGAAGATTTGGGATAGGGACGGGAAGGTGACAGAGCGAACCGTTAATCTCAATGAAATTGACCCGCAAAATTGTAATTCCTTTGATATGTATGCTTATTGTTGCTATGCCAATGATAGCGGAAAAAGTTCGTCTGCTATGACAAATTTCATGGGTTCTCATGCCTTCTATCAAGGGGAGCAGGGCGGCGGTTCTGACTATGAAGATTTATTTAAACAGACAGATTGGTTTGCAGTGGTAAAAAATATTATGGATATGCAGTATAAGTTAGGTAATATGAAAGGGTATATGGATTATAAGCAGTTCTGGGATTTTTTACATAAGTAAACTGCCGGACTTATTATGAGAGAGAGAATTATGGATAGATACATCTTCCCTATCCTATGATGCACTTATGAATATGTTCAATAATCTGCCTAAATATCACCAATAAAGCACAGAGAGAAAGGGCAGGCGTTCCCGGTTTTCCGGGGAGAAGTGAAAGGATGATTGAAATGGATATAGCAGGAATAGCAAAAAGCCATCAGACGAACAGCACGGCAGCAGGAAAGGCATCATCCAAGAAGAAATGGAGGCTGTCTGATTCCCTCAGGGAGAAGATAACGGAATATGCCAGAGAAGATGCGGCGCAGAATGTCTATATGGGAAATAAGTTCCTCGCCCTGCGGAAAAGCGAGGTCGCCAAAGTTGCACCGGACAGGGCTGCGCTGATGGGAAAAATAGGTCAGGACACGGCTGATATGAAAGAAATACAGGAGGCTGACGAGTTGTGGCTGCACATCCTGTTTGGCGAGCCATATGAAGCTAAGTTCCAGTCCGGGGGTATCCATGTGTATGACGAGAACGGTGATGAGATACTGACGTATACCGCGGGCGTGGGCTGGCATGAGAAGGAATCGAAAGCGGAGACGGAAGTACACGGGGCTTTGAAGGCTGCCTATTATGATGCGTTCCGTGCGGCAAGGCAGGAGATAAATTCCGGCATTGCCGGGATGGAAGTGCAGGGCGGATTTGATGCGAGGGCATAAGTCCAGTGGAGAGCAGTGAAAGGATGTGTTTATCGTGAAGCGTTAGGTGGTATGTCTGCATGAAGGAATGAACTGCTTGGACTTATTATGAGAGAACAGATGCGGCTCTGACCGACAGAGGGGCTACAATTAAAATAGTGGAGGATTAAAGGAAATGAGCGTTAGTGGAATAGGTGCAGTAGGATATCCGGTAGCAGGGTATGAAACAAAAAAGACAGAGAGAAATGTGGCAGGAGGGAATTTTGCTGATGCGATAAACAAAGCTGCAGCAAAGAAAGAAACAAATGCTTTTAGACCGGAGAGTTCTGATGAAGTAATGCAGGCATGGGATAAGGCGCTTGCAGAAACAGGAGTAAATCCTTTTCCGATGAACCGCCTCTCAACAGCCTTAGTTCTGCATGTTGAAAGCGGGCAGCAGGGTTTGAGTTCCACATTTTTGGGTGACAGCGTTGGTTCCGCAAAATCTATGGCTGAAAAGATTATACATAGGTTGGAGAATCCGCTGACACCAGTGGCGAATCCAGATTTTGCAGGACAGGAATTGATATTTTACAAGAAATTTTTAGAGTTTTTGGGGTAACGAACTGCTCGGACTTATCATGAGGGAGCAGGGGGCGGCTCTGAACGATAGAGGGGCTGCAAAAAAATAATGGAGGACATTTGGAGATGAGTGTAAATGGAATAGGGACAGCGGGATATCCGCTGACAGGATACACGGCAAGGAAGATGGAAAGAAGTGCGGAATCCGGAACGGTGGGATTCATGGAAACGGTGGAAGAAAAGGCGGCGCAGGGCAGAGCAGGCGCGCATCAAAGAAAGGGAGTTTTATACAGCTTTTTTGAAGAAGCTGGAGAAATTATAGGAAGGCATAAGCCTAACAAGGCAGGCATGCCCGGCGTTTAGGCAGATTGGGAGCTGACGCAACTCTGAATGACAGGGGTGTGGCTGTTTCATGACTAATTGGCAATAATGGAGGAAGATTTAGCAATGGGAATAAGTAATGTAAATGAGCAAAGCTCTGCATGGGGAGCGGCTATCAGGAACAAGCCGGTATATTTTATGACGGGAAAAGAAACAGAGGCTTTTTTTCAAGGAAAGACGCACAGGAACATGGAGCTGCAGGAGGATACCTGCACACTCAGCAGCAATAACACTTACCGCAGACAGCATACCACTTATGAGGTTTCCGATAAGGATAAAGGCAGCGCGTTCCTGGACTTGGGATTTCTGATCAAGGATGAGACCAGCAGCCTGAAGGGAAGCCTCAGTGACGATAAGGATGTGGATTTCTACAATTTTTCCATACCTTATAACCGTACTGTACAGAATTACTTCGGTGTTGAAGTCTATATAGATATGCCGGAGGGCTGCGATTATAACCTCACCCTGTATGATGAATACGGCAATCAGGTGGGAAAGGCTGAGTGGGACGGAGAAGGCCGGAAAACGCTGAATATCCCTAATTGGGATACACAGACCAACAAATACTGCCTCAAGGTAGAAAACGGAAACGGGGAGGAGGTTTCCCCGGATGATTATTACAAGATCAGTTTCCATGTTTCCGAAAATAAGGATCATGAAAAGACTGACGCTGTCAGGGAAGCATATGGGAATCTCCACAGCGCATACAGCCGGAAGGATGAAAACTGGCGGGAATATCTTGACCAATATAATGCAGTCCTGCGGGAGACGGAGCAGAACTATATAAAAGAGCTGGAGCAGCTCCACCAGAAGCAGTTTGACAGCCTGCCGGAAGAAAAGAAGTATAAGGGCGGGCGCACCGTGGATGAACTGCTGCAGGACATGGCGGAGGGGAAGGGCTTAAATGATGCGGAACTGGAGTATGTGAAGATTTTTGCCAACCTGAAAGATATGGAAAAGGCGCAGAACAAAGAGGAGCTGAAAAACAGCTTTTCAGATGATTTCGTTAAGGATTTGGAGGGGATGGGTATTTCCCGTGACGACATAGAAGGTATGCGTGTAAGGATTGGGAGCAGCGGGGACGTGTCCGTGGACGGGATAGGGGACGAAACCGTGCGGGAACAGGTGCAGAAACTGATAGATGAAAAGTACGGTGACCGGATGTACCAGTATTACATAGGAATTGCGGACAGCGTGGAGAACCTGTCCTCCAACACATACCAGTACGCTACGGATGTGCAGGAAGTACAGCGTTACCTGAAAGGGGTTACGGGAGAGGACATATCCTTGGAGAGCCTTTATCTGACACCAGATGGGAAGATTGGAGGGCTGCCCGACAAGGAGGCTGATCTGATCAACAAGACAAAGGACAATGCCAGGATAGAGAGGATGAAGGATGCACTGGTTGATATCATAGGGAATATTAGGATAAGCGGCGACTTAGGGATTCCTGATTTTACTTCGGAGTTTCAGTTCAGTAATGGTGCGTTCTCCGTAGTGGACAGCGGTTTTGCAGTAGATATGGGTGCGTTGGATAGGCGGCTGACACCACAATCCTCCGGTAATATGTATTCCGATATGTACAAATATCAGTTCAAGAAGATTTTATAGGCTCCACAGAGATAGAATAATAGATTTCAAGAGGCAGGTGAAATAATGCAGGTTAATTCATCCAACAGTTCATTGCAGAACAGATGTTTTTTAGGAACAGGAAGTATAGGCGGCATTCATCTGCCGGACTTCGATGACAAATATGTTTTCTCCAAAAAGAAAAGCAGTATCAGTGATGAAGAATACCAGAAGAAGATCAGGGAACAGGCGTATGAGGATTTTGCAAAAGGGCAGTTCCAGAATAAATCAGAAGGATTTAACAGGCTGATGAAAAGCTACACATCGGAAGTATCCCCGGACAGAAAAGGGATCATCACTTTCGGTCTGAAAGCTGTTTCCAAGAACAGACAGAATGTGCTTAAGCCCATAGATTTTGTGGCAACTCTGCTTGAAGGGAAAGTGAAATATCAGAAACTGCCATCAGGCAACAGTGATTACATAGAGTTTTATGATAAGAACGGTGAAATGGTTGCGACTTATTCAAATAATGGATGGACGATGTACACTACAAATGCGGAGGCTGCCAGACAGACGGAAATGTGTATGATCTACAATGAGGCATGGGGAAATGCCAAGAGAGGGATTACAATGGCAAGCGAGGAAACGGTAAATATTGAAAATCCGCAGAATAGTTTTGATGCCAAAGCATAGCAGGAAGTTATCCCCAATAAGCCACAGCCAGACAAGACAGGGCAGGCTTCCACGGTTTTCCGGCAGATAGGGGAATCGGGGAGCAGGAGAGGAGCAGGCTGGCAAAGGCATGGGGCAGTGAGAGGCAGATGGCGAAGGCATCCAGCACCTATGATGCAAATGTCATGACTGAAACTGTGGCGGGCGGTGCTTCACTGATTGGTTGATAGAGGTCGTTATGCCTGGACTAACCATAAAGGATCTGAATGACAGATGAGCCGCAATACTAAAAATAATGGAGGATTAAAGGAAATGAATGTTAACGGAATAGGAACAGCAGGATACCCGGTGGCAGGGTATGAAACGAGAAGGACAGAAAGAAATGTGGCAGGAGGGAAATTTGCAGAACAGGCGGCGGAAGCGGCACAGGCAACAGCCACCCTGCATGGCGCTGATGAAGGTTCAGGTGACATTGCAATCAGTTCATGGGCGGATGTGGTGAGCGGATCATCCATTTCCGTTTATAAGACACAGGATTTTGATGCATCCAATCCCGTGTATAAAGTGAAAACATGGGATAAGTCGGGGAACGTGACGGAGCAGATGGTGGACGTGTCAAAGGTAGACCCGGAGAACTGCGATACGGCTGAAATGTATGCGTACACGGCTCATTTGAAGGAAAGCGGGAAGGGCAGCTTTGAGGACACCGTTCTGAAAGCCGCAGTTGCAAAAGCTGCAAAAAATGCAGAGCAGAGGAGTTCTGCAACATGGAGCTTTTCGGAAAAGACGGATTGGGTAAAAATCGTAAACGATATCATGCAGTCCGAGTACCGCTATGGGGATTTGAAGGGATACATGGAGTGGAAGAAGTTCTTGGGATTTTTGGAGAGGTAACTCCCTTGCAAAGTACCTCTGTAAGGATCCTTCCACCATCTCTAAAGAGATCTTTCGCCACCGTATCGCTAATACCTGGAACCGGGGCAGCTTTAATAACCCCTATAACTTCTGTGTCCGCAGATACAAATGCAGGAAACAGGATGCCTGCAGGAAACTGCTCATCTGCGACACCCTGTGCCGCTCCTGCCACATTTGTAACAACGTCTGTCCCGACTTTGAACGGGAATCCTGCAGCCGGATCGAACGGGCTCCCTATGTCTGCAACGGCTGCAATAAGCCCTGTCATCTGTGCACCATACAGACTAAGTACAATTATAACGCAAAAGCCGCCCAGCGCCTCTATGATGAACGGCTCGTCTCTTCCAGAGAAGGCGTAAATCTAAGCAGAAAGGAACTGAACAGACTTAATGAGGTTGTAACCCCTTTGATCGCACAGGGACAGTCGCCTTACATGATCGTCGCCGGACGCCCGGAACTGGGAATCTCAGTCAAAATACTCTATAACTACATTGACCAGGGTATCCTTTTAATCCAGAACATACATTTAAAGCGTAAGGTGAAATTTAAACCCCGCAAAAAGAAGAATACCTCCATAACTAACCGGGCCGTATTTACAGGCAGGACTTACCATGACTTTAAGAGTGGCTGCTGTGATGAACTGGATTTCGCCGAAATGAACACCGTCCTGTCCGCCAGGGGGTCGGATAAATGCATCCTGACTCTGTATTTCCCCTGCATGGAACTCCTGGCCGGCAGGCTGATGAACCGCTGTACGCAGGGCGCTGTAAAAGCGGAGTTTGACAAGATCCAGAATGCGCTTGGAAATGCTTTCGAGTTTTCATGCGTGTTTCCTGTCATACTGACTGACAGGGGCAGTGAGTTTGGAGATCCGGAGTCGTTAGAACATGACCGGAACGGGCAGGCGAGGACAAGCAACCTTTGGAGTGGAAACCCTGCAAAAGCTGCAGCTCCGGTATGTCGCACCTGATGAGGTGACGCTGTCCCCGAAGCTGCTGAAGTAACTTTATAAATTTATGCAAAACCGCTACCGGGCAGAAATCTGAAATTTTTCATAACAGCCTGTGGAATTTAGTTCCCCCAAATAGTCGTTTCGTGCCATCCGATGAAAAACAGGGGATCATATCGGTGGGCATAAATATTTTGAGAATATAGCAGTCCATGAGGCAGAGAGGGACTGGTTATCGGTCAGATTTCCACAGGGATACCGCAGCAGGTTTTACATGATGGGGATTGTCTGGACTTAGGCAACAGAAAATTAAAGGTTGTTCATACCCCCGGTCATTCACCGGGGCATTGCTGTTTTTATGAGTCGGATAGAAAATATCTGTTTTCTGGCGACTTAATATATGAGGGCAGTCTTGATGCATTTTAACCATCCACAGACCCGCAGCTATTTTTCCAATCTGTGAGAAAAATACAGAATCTAAGCATAAACCGGATTTTGCCCGGACATCATCAGTTGAGCATTCCTGTTGATATAGTTGGCAGGATTGAAAATGGATTCAGTAAATTATCAGATGAGGGGAAATTGAAACAGGGGATTGGTGTATTTGATTTTGGAGATTTTCAGATACATATTTAACAATATGAAATACAAAGACCGCCGCTATAGGAAAATCAGCTCACTCGCGGCGGTCTGTCATTTATATATTCAGTTTTCAATAAAGCCATTATTCACACGCTCAATCTCATTTCTGTAAAATTCTATCTTCTCATCCAATTTTATCTTATGCTCCTGCAGCCGCGCAATCTGCTCATTAAGCGCCTGTCGGTGCTGCACCAGCATTTCCATCCTTTCAAAAAGGGTGGGATCACCGTCAGCCCGGAGTTTGGCATAGTGCCTGATTTCCTTAATAGGCATTCCGGTATCTTTCAGGCGTTTGATAAATTCGATCCATGTGAGGTCTTTATCAGAATAGCAGCGGCGGTTGCCGGAATTTCTTTTCGGTGTAATCAAGCTTTCGTGTTCATAATAGCGCAGGGTATGGATGCCCAGCCCCGTCAGTCTTGAAAAATCTCCGATGGAATATTCCATAAAAAATCACCCCAATCCTCTTGACATAGAGTTCACTCTACATTGTATGGTTGGATTATACCAAATTGAAGGAGGATTTTCAAATGGTTCAGGAAACAGGAAAATATACGGTCATAACAGGGGCGAGTTCAGGCATTGGGTACGAAACGGCAAAGGCATTTGCGGAGCGGGGCAAAAATCTGGTCATAGCAGCAAGGCGAAAAAATAATCTGGAAAGACTGAAACGGGAGATTTTAGGGATATACCCGGATTTGGATATTGTCATCAGAAGTGCTGATTTATCTGTGCCGGAAAACGTATACCAGTTTTATGAAGGTTTGAGGGATTATGAGATTGAAACATGGATCAACAATGCAGGGTTTGGCAATTATGACAGCGTGGCGGATCAGGACTTGAGTAAGATCAGTATGATGTTGAATCTGAACATAGAGGCTCTGACAATTCTGTCCTCACTGTATGTCCGTGATTACAAGGATGTAGAGGGAACACAGCTTATCAATATATCTTCATGCGGGGGCTACACCATTGTTCCCACGGCAGTGACGTACTGCGCGGCAAAATTTTATGTAAGTACGTTTACGGAAGGGCTGGCATGGGAACTGGAAGAAGCGGGAGCGAAAATGAAGGTAAAGGTGCTGGCACCTGCGGCAACAAAGACAGAGTTTGGAATGGTGGCAAGCAATGTCAGTGAATATGACTATGACAAGTCTTTCGGAACATACCACACGGGCAAGCAGGTAGTCGGATTTCTGCTTGAACTGTACGACAGCGAAAAAGTAGTAGGGCTGGTAGACAGGGAGAGTTTCAGTTTCCGGCTGGCAGACCCACTATTCCCATATGCGGGAAATTCATCACATAATCAGCAGCGTATGTGAGAACAGATATTTATGAAGAAATACACAAAAGATAACCGACGTACTATGGTCATTATCCGTCATATGCGGCGGTCTGCTATTTCCGCAGGCAGGCCGGGCGGCCTGATAACGGAAACTACTTGGAAAGAGAATATCGGACGAAAAGCAAAAAACTTTAGGGGTGCTTTTGATATTTTTGTACTTCATTTATGCCTTTCGTTCCCGAAAAGTGGTCGTTTC
>CAMWJF010000073.1 GCA_947174505.1 uncultured Lachnospiraceae bacterium | reverse complement strand
TTCGGCTCTGGTCTTTGATGATAACCGTTGCCACGTTCCCCGCCCGGATTTCGTCCAACATAGCGTCAAGCCCCGGACGCCTGAACGTAGTCCCCCGGATTCCGTCATCTATGTAAACGCTGTCTTTGATACAATTTGATTTTTCCTTAAACTCCATGATTTTTTACCGATACCCCGTGATTTTTTATCATACTCCATGATTTTTCCTATACCCCGTGATTTTTCCCCATACTCCACGATTTTTCCTATACTCCGTGATTTTTCTCCTAAAAATCCAAAAGATTTGGAAATATCCTGGCATCCGTGGTATAATTGCTTCATTGAACACTTAAGGAGGCACACAGAATGGACGTATACCATGATAACAATATATGGGGGAAAGGCTCGCCTGAAACCAAGCTGACAGCCCTCCCTGTCAATCACTCTTTCCTTTGGGGAGAACAGGAAATACTCATCCCGGCAGTCTATGTAGGCAAAGCAGGCGCCGCCCTTGATGTATGCGCAAAAATCCCGATAGAAGATATGGCAGCATTTCTAAAAAAATGGGATTATGAGCGGCGGATGTCCCTAAAATCCCCGGAAGAATTTGAACAGATAGATGCGGACAACCCTGGAAGCAGGGAATTTGCCGTAGAAATATGCCTTGATGGTACGCCACTGGCGCTCCGCATGAGCAGCAGCCTGAGATGGTATCCGGAAAATGTAATCCAGATGGGGAATGCCAATCCAGCCAGCGAGGACGGATTTGAAAATAATAAATCTGCCGAGGAATGGATGGGGGCTTATAGCTGCGACAAGGGATGCTGCTGGTATTTTGAGCGGCTTTCCTATAATTGGGACGGAGAACCGATACTATCCCCTCAGAAAATATCACTTGCTTTCCGGGCAAACTTAATCTCCATCACTGCGGGGCATTTTTCCACTGGCGTTTCCTGCAATGGCAAAACGGTAAAGACAGCTCATCCCATAACCGGTCAGGAATACACCCTGACACTGCATAGCTGCGAACAGATCAGGAACAGCTTCGCAAAAATTGGAGCGAAAGGTGTGGTTTACCCAGAATGCTGCCAGATACTCTCTTACAGCATTGCACCAGAAATAGACCGCAGCCTATTTTGCATCCGCGACTGCGCAGAAGGCGACCACCCAAGAATGGGTGATGCCCAAGGGCAGCCGGGCGGGTCAAACGGCCCCACAGCAGTTTTTATGGCTGGAAAAAATGCCGCTCCTGACAAACGGATGGCAGTTTCCTCCCTGCATTTTGAGCCTGTGTCAGAAGTGCAGTGGCGGATGGTATTCCAGATAAAGCCAAAGAATGATGCGGAAATCAGCTTTCCCATCAAAACATAATTCCACACAAATAGCAGCATAAACATTAATCACACAGAATCCCCCGTAGCCGATTCCTTTCCGGCTCCGGGGGACTATATTCTCATGCCTTTATCTCCATCCCATTTTTGAAGGTGACGCGGATGTCCTCCCTGCTGTACACCGTTGCGTACTCCACAAGGCTGTACCAGTCATCCTCTTTAAATGCCGTGAGCGGGCCATCCAGTTTTTCCAAGCAGGAAACAAACCTCCCGATCTTCTCCCGCTTTGCCTGCCGCTCCGTGATGGCCTGGCCGACTTCCTCCAGCCGCCCCTTCGCCCTGTTGAACCGCCCCGCCAGCCCGTCATACTTTTTCTGGTACTCCGTCTGGTCAAGGGCGACGCGGGCGTTCTCCGCCACGCACTGCTCGATCAGTTCCGCCACCACGTTCATCTCTTCCTGCAGCCGCAGGCGCTCCGCCTCCAGTTCCGAGGTATTAAAAAGCGTGTCTTTTATGGAATCGTAATCCTCCCGCACCCCGTCTTTTTCCGCAAAGACGGCATTGGCCGCTTTCAGGAAGAGCGCCTGGATGGTTTCTTCATCAAGGTGCGGCGTGCCGCATTTCTCCCCGCCGTCAAACTTGTGGTTGCACTGCCAGATGGTCTTTCTGTACTTGCTGTTGGAGTGCCACACCTTGGAGCCGTACCAGCCCCCGCAGTCCGCGCACTTTATCCGGCCGGAAAACACGCCCGTGCTGCTCGCCCGGTTCTTCCCGGAATGCCTGGCCGCCATCTGGTGCTGTGCCTCCTCGAACACGGACGGGCTGATGATGGCCTGGTGGTTGTTCTCCACATAATACTGCGGCACTTCGCCCTCATTCACTTTCTTCTTTTTGGAGAGGAAGTCCACCGTGTACACTTTCTGCAGGAGCGCGTCCCCTTTGTACTTTTCGTTTGTGAGGATGCTTTTGACCGTGCTGGATGACCACGCCTCCTTGCCGCCGGGCGAGGGGATGCCATCCGCCGTCAGCAGCCTTGCGATTGCATGGGGCGAGCGTCCCTGCAGGAAAAGGCCGTAAATCCTGCGGACGGTCTCCGCCTGTTCCTCATTGATGACGAGGTTCCCATCCTCGCCCCGGTCATAGCCGAGGAACCGCTTGAACGGCACCGTGACCTTGCCGTCCGCGAAACGCTTCCTCTGCCCCCAGGTGCAGTTCTCCGAGATGCTCCGGCTCTCCTCCTGCGCCAGAGAGGACATGATGGTAAGGAGCAGCTCGCCCTTGCCGTCAAATGTCCAGATGTTCTCTTTCTCAAAGTAGCACTCCACCCTGTTCTCCTTTAGCTTCCGGATGGTGGTGAGGCTGTCCACGGTATTCCTTGCGAAGCGGGAGACACTCTTGGTGATGATGAGGTCGATGCCGCCGGAGAGCGCGTCCTCCACCATTTTGTTGAATCCGTCGCGCTTTTTCGTGTTACAGCCGGTTATGCCTTCGTCCGCATATACAGATACGAATTCCCAATCCTCGCGCCCGTTGATGTAGTTCGTGTAATAGTCCACCTGCGCCTCGTAGCTGCTCTGCTGCTCCTCATGGTCGGTAGAAACACGGGCATAAGCCGCAACCCTGCGCTTTTTGTAGCTGCCTATCGGCGCCGCCGTGTGCCTGTTCACCGTGGCGGGTATCGTGATCACGCTCTTTGCCATCGCCCTTTCCTCCCTCCATAAAAATTGAATTCCAGGCTGCCATCCTCCAGTGCCGTGATGCCTTCCACCTGATTCTCAAACTCCGCTTCGTCAAATTCCTCCAGCCCCATCATGTATGCGGAAACCTGCCGCAGCTTGTAATCGGTGTAGTTCGGGTTATGGCATTCCACATTTTTCCTTTTCTTGCCGATGCAGTACCAGTACACCCATTTCCCCGCCCCGTTCACCCGGTGGTATGTATTCCCGCAGGCAGCGCACCGGATCTTCTCCTGGAAGCAGTCTGTGACTGTTGCGATGTGCCTGGGCGGGTCCAGATGCAGGTTCTTCCAATTCCTTGTTTCCCCTCCGGTGAGGTGGAATTCCAGGTCGCCGCTTTCCATGACGGTGATGCCCCGGATGGCTTTTTCAAACTCCGCACCGTCAAACACATCCATCCCAAGCGCCTGTGCCGAAATCCGCTTTAATTCATCCTCGCTGAAATTCACGCTTGTGCAGCTCATGCCCGTTTCCTTCTTGGAGCGGCATATCCAGTGTATATAGGTTTTCCCTTTCACCCTGCCCTTTTTCCTCGTAAACGCCTGCCCGCAGATGCCGCACTTTATCTTCCCCGTAAAAGGGTAGGTGGGATTGACAAGCCCCGCCCGCCGCTCCATCTCCGCTTTGACCTTTGCGTAGGTTTCCCGGTCAATGATGGCTTCATGGCAGTCCGCCATGTAATATTGTGGCAGCTCCCCGCAGTTTTTCACCTTCGTTTTTGTGATCGGGTCCGCCATGTAGCATTTCTGCCGCCGGATATCCCCGGCATAGACCTCGTTGAAGATAAGCTGCCTCACTGAGGCTTCCTGAAAGTCATTTCCAAGCGTGGTGCGGATGCCCGCACTGTTCATGCTCTCCGCAATCCCCCGCAGGGGAACGCCGTCAATGTACATCTGGAACATCCACCGGACAGCCTCGGCCTCTTCCGGGATGATCATGTATTTCTGTGCCTCTTCGTCATACTGGTATCCGAGGATGTGCTTGTTTGCCGTCCCGATCTCGCCGGACTGGAACCGCTTCCTGACTCCCCACTTCACGTTTTCCGAAATGCTCCGGCTCTCCTCCTGTGCGAAAGATGCCAGGAGCGAGAGCATCAGCTCCCCGTCCTCTGAAAGCGAATTGATGTGTTCCTTCTCGAACCGCACCTCGATGCCGAGGGATTTTAAGTGCCTGACCGTCTCCAGGAGATCTACCGTGTTCCTTGCGAAACGGCTGATGGATTTCGTCAGGATGATGTCGATCTTCCCCGCCCCGCAGTCTTCCAGCATCCGCCGGAACTCTCCGCGCTTCGCCGTGTCCGTGCCTGATATCCCGCAGTCCGCGTACACCCCCGCATACTCCCATTCCGAGTTGCCCTGGATGAAGGCGCTGTAATGGCTTATCTGTGCGGAAACGGAATTCATGAGCCGCTCCGTGTCCTTGGAAACACGGGCATAAGCGGCCACTTTTTTCCGCCCTGCCAGTGCGGGGAGAACCGGCTCAATTTTACTGATCTTCTTCAATGAAACCACTCCTTTCCGCTACCATTCATCACTCTGAAACGCAGTTATTGCAAGGGTTTTCCGGCCAGTAATGTACCCAAAATCGGGCGGTGTTTTTTAAGCAGTATTGTATCAATTTCCGAATATTCCTCCTCGGTGATGGCTCCTTCTTCGAGCAGCGACCGCGCCACGGAAAGCGACATCCGGTAGCGCAGCTCCGCCCTGAATTCCTTTTCACTCATCCCCGCCGCCTCCCCCGAACCTTGATTTTACATAGCACCCGTGGGAGCAGTATTTCCTCCTGGAATCCCCATAGACATCAAACTGCTTCCCGCACCCGGCGCAGGTGAAGGAATACACCGCCCTCTGCCTTATCTGCTCCGGATGACTGTGCCACCACTTCTCACGGCACTCCCTGGAGCAGAACACCCGCCGTTTTACCCCTTCCTTCTGCTGCAGCGGCTTCCCGCATTCCCGGCAGCAGCCTTCCTGTGCCTGCCCCTCTGCCTGCCCGTCCTCTGCCGCCTTCCCCGCCAGGCCGTTTCTCCTGCAGAAGCTCCGCACCGCATCCCTGGACACGCCGGCCTGCCTTGCCGTCTCCGTATATCCCATGCCTGCCCGCCGCAGGTCTGAAACCTTCCTTTTCTGTTCCTCCGTCATGAAAGCACACCTCCTGCCATATGCCACCGCAGCGCCTGGAAACGGACGGCTGCAGATAAAATATCTTTCACATATAGGCCGCGGGGACGGAAAAACTGAACCCCCTGAAATCAAAAAATGGCTCACGACATTTTATGTGCCGCGGGCTTGTCACTATTCGCGCCGGTCTTTATGCCATGGCACGCCTCCCGTTTAGCTGCCACACATCGTGGCTTTTGATCTGCCGGACGGCGGAGGATACCGTGTTGGCATGGCCGTGTTTATGGTAATAGGCCGTCCCCTTTGTGTGCTTGTGGTAGATGCGGACCGGATACCGGTCATAAGAAAGTTTCTGGACGATCCAGCAGTGCTTCGTGCATCTGGACTGGATTTCAAAGAAGTCATCCGTCTGGCGGATGAGCCTGAAATAAGGGGAAGTGAGAAGTGTGCGTTCTTTCGCAGTGAACATCAGCATCCCTCCTTCCGCCGCCCCCTGCGTGGCGGGTAAAATACCTTCTTCTGTTTTTCCATAAGCGTGTGCCTCCTTCATATTTTTGCCGCCATTCCTGGCGGGTAGTGCCATGTTAAATCGGATTAAAAGGATTATCCACTCATTTCTGCGCCATAAGATGCACAAACATTTTCCGGATGCATTGTGTTGTCTGCACCGAAAAAAGGGGCCTGCGGCACATGGAAAAATGCCGCAGGCCCCCGCCTCCTGTTTTATACCCGGCTGGTGTGATCCAAGGATATTGTAACGCGGCGCACAAGTTCCCTCTGGCGGTCATTCAGGCAGGAGAGCAGCCGCTCCACCTCACAGTCCTCCACGGCCTCCTGCATGGGGTTGGACGGGGCCGCAAAAAACCTCTGGTCCTCATACATAAAAGTTTCCAAAGACGTGTGGCGGTCCGGCCTTGTGTTCCGCCTGTCGCTCTTTTTGGTTTCCTCCACGGAAGAAAGGTAGAACTGCCCGATCTCATCAGAAACTTCCAGCCCAAGCACCCTGCCGTCCGCATCTTTGTATCCAATTTTCATTCAGATTCCCTCCAGTCTTGAAATTTGGTTAAACAGTTTCAAGACTGGAGCGGAGGCGCACGGCTCCTGAACAGCGGGCACTCCTTTGCGCAAAAAAAGCGCACCCACACAATGGCAGGCACGCCCGTAATGAAAATCATGTATCCTTTTGTAATATGTCCGGGGATAAGATAGAAATGTGTCGAATAAAAAAAGCCCGCAGCCCCTTTGGAAGGTGCTGCGGTATGTACAGAAAAAATATGATGTCCTGTTGTGGGTGGCGGGAATCCGTTCCCTGCCTGTTCCATGCCCATGATATCCCCTTTCGTGGGGACAGCATTTTGTTCCGGCTTCCCCGGCAGCCTGCCGGTGCCATCCCTCGGATATGTGATGGCCTGTCCTTTCTCTGAACAATAGAAAACACCCAGCATTGTGCAGCCGTCCTGGCTGCTTTCATCGGGTGTGCATGATGTTCTTTATTTTCTTAGGTCGTTCCCTCCCTCTCTAAAGGGCTGCTTCTTTGTCAGCCGTAAATAAAAACAGCGAGCGCACTGCAATCCACATTCATCGTGAACCGCAGTACGCCCGCCAAAATGTATGTATCGCTTTCTTTTACAGTTTTTAAATGTATTGCAGGGGATTCAAGCACCACTTTCCCTGACGGCATCTCCTCAATGTCAAAGATGCGCCGCCCGCACTTAGGGTTCGGGCATTTCACCTTTTCCACTAGCAACCGCCTCCCTGCACTGATATGTAACAAGGGAACCAATCAGGATGTCATTATCACTAATCTGGTTCCCTTTTATCATTTGTGCATTATTGATTTTCTTCTTATAGGGGAAAGGTGTCAGAGGCAGCTATCATGTACTATCTGCGGAAACATTTTTTCCGTCTTTTAGGAAAACATCCGGAATTACGCATAACCCAAATAATTCAGGAGCAACAAGATGAGTCTGGAACCTATTGGGGTTCGTGGGTTTCTTAAGCAACACAAACTTTTTACTCACAAGTATAGAAATTCAGTGTCAAAAACACACTGTCACTTATTTAGGTATTTCACTTTTTCCATTGGAATTCACCGCCCTAAAACAATTTCAATTACTTCACTACCAATGGCAGTAAACCGTTTATTTCCATCAACTGCTTCCCCTCCTGCCATTATAAAAAATACTTTTAATCCAAAGATTCCTTCTGTTTTTCATCCGTAAAAAACCACCAGCGGTACTTATCCGGGTCAGGCTCCGGGTCATTCGCAAAAGCCACTGCACACCGAAATGCGTATAATACACACTTGTCCTCCTGATACCCTTTCCGCAGACAGTCCTCAATATAGAGCTTGTCTGGGTCAGCGTCTTTCAATTCCTCCAGCGAATGATATCCAAGCTGGAACAGGTCATTTTCCTTTTTTGCCCCAATACCAGGAACTAAACGCAGATCACTCATATAGACTCCTCCGTCACAAAACTTTTCTTTATTTTAGGATTTGCTACAGCAAAAAATAAAACCAGCGTAAAAGTCGCCCCTATAAGATCCGATATAGAACCAGCCCAAAATACATTCTGAACACCTGTATATAGTGGCAACACAAACACGCATACAATGTATACTGCCTTTCTGAATACGGACATTGGAAACGCATAAGCAATCTTTGCCATGGAAGTCATCCCCTGCACATAAGCGAACTGTACCGCTATCCCCGGAAGTGCAAAGGTATATTTTTGAAGCGCCTCTGATGCCATCTGTACAGAATCCAGATCCGCCAGAAACAACCCCACAAAATACTCCGGCATCACTTGAACAACGATAAATAAAGCTCCTATATACACCATACACAAGGCCAGCAGATACCTGAAAGCCTGCCGTATCCTTCCATAGTCCCGGATTCCATAGAAATAGCTGAAAACTGTTCCACACCCGCTGCATATCCCCTGGGCAGGCAGGCCAACGATCAGCATAAAGCTCTGTATGACAGCAGCACACGCTATATATCTGTCTCCCATTCCGGGTGCCGAGTATTTCTGCAGGACAATATTCAAAAATATCACGATCAAATTATCCAACAGCGTAATAAGGAAGGACATACTCCCAATAGATAAAATCCGCTTCATGACAGCCAACCGGAATCCGCCTGTCCTGACACGAACCTGAGCGTTCCTTCTGCATATCAGAAAAAGGACATAACACAGCGTACAAAACTGCCCGATCACTGTAGCTGCTGCCGCGCCCTTTATCCCCATATCAAGTCCGAAAATCAGAATCGGGTCTAACAGGATATTCACAGCCGCCCCCAGTGAAACAGTAAGCATTCCCTGCCGTGCCAGCCCCTGTGCCAGAATGTAATGGTTCATCCCGGTTCCCACCAAAACAGCCACCGTCCCCAGCACACAGATACGAAAGTAGCTTTCCGCAAAAGGATAGATTTCTCCACTGCTCCCCAACAGGAACAGCAAAGGCCGCCGGAATACCAGCGCAAGTACCGTCACAGCCACCGACAGCAGCAGCAAAAGGAAAAAACCATTATTGACCGCAGCCTGCGCTTCTTCTTGCGCACCCTCACCTGTTTTTATGCTCATAATAGATGATCCGCCAATGCCGACCATAAATGCAAATGCGGAAATGGCTGTCACGGCAGGAGCGCACACACCGATTGCCGCGAGAGACAATTCTCCCTCACCCTGTATCTGCCCGACAAAAAACCTGTCTACAATCCCATACAGGACATTCAAAAACTGTGCCAGCATTGCAGGTACACCCAGTTTCCAGACCAACCTTCTCACAGGCACATTTTGAAACTGCTCCATCGTTGTCTGCATGGTACATCTCCTTATTTCAACAATTATAATTCCTCTGCGATATCATCCATCTCCCTGAACACATCATGCCATGGACGATATGGCCCTGCATTCGGTGCCGGATAGCCTACCGGCAGCAGGCAGACCGATTTGATATGGCCAGGCAAATGGAATGCCTCCCTGACCTTTGCCGGGTCAAACAACAGAACCCAGACGGAGCCAAGCCCCAGATCCTCTGCCTCCAGCATCATATGGGTACAGACGATACTGGCATCCATCTCCCCGCTGTCATAACCATCCACAAAGTTGCTGTGCCAGCTACGTTCGGTATCCGCACAGACCAGAAAGACCAGCGGTGCATCATAAGTGCTTTTCGTTATGGAACGAATTTTTTTCAGTGACTCCTCACTTTTCAAAACATAAATCTTCTGGGGTTGGTAATTAACTGCCGTGGGAGCGATCAGGGCTGCCTTCAATATTTTTTGTATCTTCTCATCTTCTACTTCTTTCTGTGAATAAGAACGAACTGAATATCTCTTTCTTGCAAACTCTAAAAAATCCATAATCATTTCCTTTCCTGGCTTTATATGCAGAATCCACTGCCTCAAATTTCATGTCTTATTTGTTTCAAAATACCAAAACAGTCATCCAGCTTTTCTTTTGTGACAAATGGTACCTTCTGCATTGGCATATTCTCCTCCCGCATTTTCTTCAAATTCCGGAAAAAACGGACTGGCTATCGGCCGCTTTCATGCGGTCAGCAGCCAATCCGTCATTTTCCCATTTCCCTGCCGTTTTAATACTGATGGAATACCTTTGCAATGATCTTCCACTCGCCGTCAATCTTTAACAGGCTGTGGAAATCCGTAAATGCGATCCCATGCCAGTCCTCAAGAGTCACACGCACCGTAGCCGCTGTCCCTTCAATGCTCAGCACATCAATACGTGTCTTTGCATTCTCGTCTGCGCCAAACGAATCCACTGCGCCATACAGGTTTTCAATCGAACCCTCGCTCAGGCTTCCGTTCAGATAGCCATACATAATGGCATCTTTATGGAACGCCGGTCTCATGATGTCGCTTTTCCCTTCCTTGCAGCCCCGGGCATATTTACTGACAACCGCAACCACTGCTTCATAATCTGACACTTTAATTTTTTCCATTGTGATACCTCCATCAAAGTGATTTTTTACCGGACGTTGACTTTCCCGTCCCTTGTGACTATAATTATACCAGCAGGAGAACAAATGACAAGAATGCACTTTTTTGTGCGATAATATAGTTTTGGGTACATACTATCTTTTTTATAGTTAGTATCTTATGAAAGGAGATAATATGGATATTGAAAAGTTAAGTACATTCGACTGCCCGCTGGAAGCAACGCTTTCCATCATCGGGGGCAAATACAAGATCATCATTGTGTATTTTCTCATGGATCAGACCCTGCGTTACCATGAGCTGCAGAAGTGCATTCCCCAGGCAACCCCGAAAATGCTGTCCCAGCAGTTAAAGGAACTGGAACGTGATGGGATCGTAAAAAGAGTCCTGTACCCTGTTGTTCCACCAAAAACAGAATATTCCCTTACTGATCTGGGGAAATCCCTCTGCCCGATCATCATATCTATTTACCACTGGGGAGAACAGCTATTTATCAACGCCGGGGTCAACAATCCCTGCAGTGAGGAAGATATCAAACGTCTTGCCACTGTATCTTCCGGCATAAAAGATGACTGACAGTACAGAAATAAGAGTTTTCCATTTTCCATAACGAAAAGACCACAGGCTCCCCCTATGAGAGCCTGCGGTCTTCTAATCTTACAACTTATTTTTTCTGCAATTATTCCCTTAATATCAAACAAACGCTGTCACGCTTCGCAGGTCAGCTTATTGTCATAAAATGTGTATTGATCCTTTCCTCATACTCCGGTGGCTTGACACCATCTTTGCGGCCTGCTTCAATCCCCTTCAAAAGCCATGCCATATTTTGTGCCAGAGTACGCATAGTCTGCAGGCCTTCTCCGTCTTTACGCACATCATCCGGCGTAAAGCCATGTACCTGATTCCAATATTGTGAACCCACTGTATGCATATTACTGATCCCAAAATATTTATTCAGACGGTCAAATGCTGCACTTGCCCCACCCCTGCGGCAGGAAACAACAGATGCAGCCAGTTTTCCCGCCATACGGCTCTCACTGCAATAAAACAAACGGTCAAGAAATGCACAGAGCTGTCCGGAAGGACCGGCATAGTATACCGGGGAACCAACCACGATCCCATCATACTCATCCAATCTTTCCAATACCTCATTCACTTTATCGTCAAACACGCACCTTCCTGTCTGTGAACACTTCCCACAGTCAATGCAGCCTGCAACCGGCTTCTTTCCAAGATACAGGATCTCTGACTCCACATCGTTCTGGGAAAGCGTATCCGCAATCTCCTTAAGCGCCGTATAAGTACAGCCCTGCTCATTAGGGCTTCCATTAATCAACAAAATTTTTCCCATACCTGTTCCTCACATTCTTATAAAATTTCAACTATTATTCATCCTATCGACTCTGAAAAATACATGGTTGCTATACAGACAATTTCACGCATAACTGTTTAAATATTTTGCTTGTTCCTGTGTAAGGATATCAATTTTCTTTCCAAGGGATGCCAGTTTTCTCCCCGCTACATCACGGTCAACTTCCAATGGCACATCAATCAGCTTTTCTTTCAGCTCCCTGCCATGCCCAGCCAGATATTTTGCAGACAATGCCTGGACAGCAAAGCTCATATCCATGATTTCTGCCGGATTTCCGTCACCGGCAGCCAGATTCACAATCCTTCCCTCAGCAAGAACAAATACCCACTGTCCGGCAGACAGTTTGTAACCCATAATGTTTTCCCGCTGCTCACTGGTCTCGATTGCAAGCTCACAAAGCCCTTCCATATCAATCTCATGCTCAAAATGTCCTGCGTTACATAGAATCGCCCCGTCTTTCATTACCTTAAAATCTTCTTTAGTAATGACTTTGGCGCACCCGGTAGCCGTCACGAAGAAATCCCCCAGCCTGGCTGCCGCGTTCATGGGCATTACGTCAAATCCATCCATGACAGCCTCAATCGCTTTAATCGGATCAAATTCCGTTACGATCACCCTTGCCCCAAGCCCCTTAGCCCTCATTGCAATACCTTTCCCACACCATCCATAGCCTGCCACAACAACAATTTTACCGGCGACAATCAGATTACTCGTGCGGTTAATACTGTCCCATACGGACTGTCCGGTTCCATATCGATTGTCAAACAGCCGTTTACAATCTGCGTTATTTACCCGGATCATAGGAAATTTTAATTTCCCTGCACTGTTCAAAGCCTCCAGACGGATGATACCGGTAGTAGTCGCTTCACAGCCTCCAATAATGGCCGGTATCAGTTCCGGCATCTGCGTGTTGACCATATCCACCAGATCCCCGCCATCATCCATAATAATATCAGGCCCAGCTTCCAGTATATGGCGGATATTATTTTCATATTCCTCCTGGCTACAGCCATGCCACGCATGGACCTCAATTCCGGCTCTGACTAAGGCTGCCGCCACATCGTCCTGTGTGGATAAAGGATTCGCGCCAGTCACGAACATCTGTGCCCCACCTGCCTTCAGCACAAGACAAAGGTAAGCGGTCTTAGCCTCCAGATGGATAGACAAGGCAATCTTTTTGCCATCAAATGGCTTTGACTGCGCAAACTCCTCTTCCAGAGTACGAAGAATGCCGCAATTCCTCTTTACCCAATCAATTTTGCGCTCCCCGAATTCGGCTAAATGAATGTCTCTGATTTCACTGCTCATACATATATCCTCCACTGCAAAATTTATATTCAGCCGAATTTTTATTTTAGTGATGGTCGTCTGCCCTGTCATCACTCCTTAACAATATTTAATGTATCTTTTTCCCCAGCTCGTAGGCTTCTTTGAGCTCCGGCTTCCCTTCAATATCGCCCACTGCCATATTCCCTCCGGCAAGGACATGGCCAAGATTTTCCCATCGCAAATGCTCCA
>CAMWJF010000072.1 GCA_947174505.1 uncultured Lachnospiraceae bacterium | reverse complement strand
CTTTCATTCCCCCCTCCGGCTCCATTGCCAGCGCAAGCAACCGCCTTCCCTACCCCATCAGACGCGTCTGTATGCTAAGCAGCCGCTCACGCTCCGTCACCGTAAGCTCCTCCATGCGGCCGCCTTTAAAACAGCTCCCACAGTTTTCCAGAATCCGTTCCGCGGCGCCCTTTGTATAGGCCGTCTGTCCGTTCCCCTCCCGGTGCAGCGTGGTCATCATTTTACGCCCGGAATCAAATCCGATCTCGTTGATACGCGGATACCGTTCCCTGAGCCGTTCCACCTTGATGCCACAGTCCTGCGCCATATAAAGAAGCGCCAATTCCGTGGGATCTCCCATTCCCTCTTCCCCGGTTTCCGCATCGTTGCAGAGCACACAGCCCAAAAGAAAATGCGCCGCGCAGGAAAGTGCCGGCCCATCCATGACCGCTTCCTGAAAAACCGCCGCAAATCCGGCCTTCTCTGTGAGTTTTCCGTCTAGATAGCACTCCGTTACCGTCATCCTGTTCTGCGTCAGCGTCCCCGTCTTGTCCGAGCAGACTACCTCCACCGCTCCCAGTGTCTCCACCGCCGAAAGCCTGCGCACAATGGTTTTTGCCTTCACCATCCGGGACACACTCAGCGCCAGCACAATCGTCACAATGGCAGGCAGACCTTCCGGCACTGCCGCCACCGCCAGAGAGACGGAAGTCAGAAGCATATCCCCCACATCCCGCTTTTGCAGTAACGCCACGACAAAAAGCAGCACACAGATCCCCACCGCAAGGGCGCTCAGCACTTTTCCCAGCTCTCCCAGCCTTATCTGCAGAGGCGTCAGCTTTTCCTTGTGCCCCTGCAGCATGTCCGCTATATGACCGACCCTTGTGTCCATACCTGTGGCTGTCACGACGCCCATCCCGCGCCCTTTCGCCACATAGGTAGACATATAAACCATATTTCTGCTGCTTGTGTCCGTCGTCCCCTCCTCCACGAAGGCAGCCTCCTTTTCTACCGGCACAGACTCTCCCGTTAGGGTAGACTCCTCCGCAAAAAGTCCAATACTCTCTATCAGCCTCAAATCAGCAGGCACCCTGTTACCCGATTCCAAGACCACAATATCCCCGGGCACCAGCTCCTGCGCCGGTATATTGTGATGCGCCCCGTCCCGCAAAACCGTCGTTCTCGGTTCCGAAATCTGTTTCAAAGCCTCCACCGCACGACCCGCTTTGCCCTCCTGAATGATTCCTACAACCGCGTTCAGCGCAACCACCGCCACAATGATAACGGCGTCCCCAAATTCACCCAGCATCATGGAAATCGCCATGGCCACCATCAGAATCAGTATCAGCGGATCATTAAGCTGCGCCGCAATCCTTCCGGCAAGACTTACCTTTTCCTGATCCTTTAGCCGGTTCGGCCCGTACTTCGCCCTGCGTTCCCCAATTTTTGCTGCGCCCAGCCCCCTCTCCGCGTCTGTCTGCAATCCCCGGATTGTCTCCGATACGCTTCTGTTCTCATACATACGCCTGTCCTCCCGCCATTTCCCGGGCCCTGTCCGTTGCCCGCCCGCACTTCACCCTTATAGGGCTTGTCACTTCTTTTTTAAGATATGCGCGGATAAGCAGAGTTAGAAGTAAATCCATGCAAACAGAGCCATAAGTATCGGCAGTTGACTTTTTACTATCAAAGCGATAATATTTCCATAATATTGAAACAGGAGGAACACCATGACTGATAAACTTATGGACTGTATTACCAATCCGGTTAAATGCAAACTATTGCTTGAAATACATTCCCGGGGAAAAGCAACGGCAAAGCATTTATCCGATACCTACCATGATATTCCTTCCGCTACATTATACCGGCACCTGAAAAAAATGTTGAGTGACGGTGTTTTGAAAGTAGTTGAGGAAACACAGATTCGTGGCACAGTTGAAAAGACATACGCGCTTGCGTTTAATCTCCATAGCGAAATGGAAACCATGCTGGAAGAAAATTCCGGGAAACTATATATGCAGTATTTCATGCAGTATATGATAGGGTTTGCAAAACAGTTTCAACAATACTGCCAATCGCCAGAT
The DNA here is from genome assembly GCA_947174505.1 of uncultured Lachnospiraceae bacterium. Classification (GTDB taxonomy): domain Bacteria; phylum Bacillota; class Clostridia; order Lachnospirales; family Lachnospiraceae; genus UBA3282. The sequence continues at coordinate 11,545 of CAMWJF010000072.1, read as the reverse complement.
ATAAATATCAGAGAAGATATGACCGGGTTTTCCCTTTCTCCCCTTTATTTATCAGATCAGGAGCTGACTTCTCTTGTAACAGATATTTCACACATTATTAGCAAAGTAAAAGATAATACACCTAACCCGGAACGCAAATTACGAACCATTGGAATCATTATTTCTCCGGAAGAAAAAAACAATACATAGAATTTACCGCCCTGTGACCCGGGCGGTATTTATTGACTTATTATTATCATTATGATAATATTACTAATATGATAATTATGTCGTATAAATCAGCAGGAGGTAAAAGTATTCCTTTGGAAAACATGTATACTCTACAAGTCATCTATTTTATTTTGGAAAAGGAGGAGAACCCATGAATGTACTTACCATACAAAACCTGTCTAAGCGTTTTGGAAAACAGAAAATCATAGATAATCTGAATCTGTCAGTGCCGGAAGGAAGTATTTTTGGTTTCATTGGACAAAATGGCGCAGGGAAGACGACAACAATGAAAATGGTATTAGGACTCCTACAGCCGGACAGTGGAAAAATCCATGTCTGCAATGAGGCAGTCCGCTTTGGACAAACAAAAACAAATCAGTTTATTGGTTATTTGCCGGATGTACCGGAGTTTTACAATTATATGACACCGCCGCAATACCTGAGACTTTGTGGTGCAGTTATCGGTCTGCCCAAAAGCGAAACGGAACAAAGAGGCCAGGAACTTCTTTCCCTTGTGGGATTGTGTGGTGTAACAAAGCAAATAGGCGGATTTTCCCGTGGTATGAAACAGCGTCTCGGTATCGCACAGGCTTTGCTTACCAAGCCTAAATTACTGATCTGTGACGAACCCACAAGCGCACTTGATCCTATGGGGAGAAAAGAAATTCTGGATATTCTCCGTAAAATCAGTAATACCACAACCGTTTTATTCTCTACCCACATTCTTTCAGATGTAGAGCGCATTTGTGACCGGGTTGCTTTTCTGAACAAGGGAAAAATTGCTGTTTGCGGCACACTCCCGGAAATTAAGGCGTTACATGGGCATGACAGCCTATTGATAGAGTTTTCTGATGATGATGAATTGTTGGCGTTCATGCAGCAGCAGTCTGTCAAACCGTTGCTTGCCAGCTCAGAAAAAAACAATAACGAAATAATTCTGCATAGCCGTAACATAAAAAAATTACAACAGTCTCTTTTCCATGTATTATCTGAAACAGGGCTTTATCCTGTCAAAATGGAAATCAAGGAACCGTCTCTTGAGAGTTTGTTTTTGGAGGTGATCAAATGAGTGGTTATCTTGTATTTGTAAAAAAAGAATTTACCGAGAATATAAGAAATTATCGTTTTTTTATCATGCTTGCTGTCTTTTTAACTTTTGGCATGATGAGTGCATTTCTCGCTAAGTTTACACCGGAAATTTTATCGGCGCTGGCCGCAGATATGGAAATGAGTGCAGCCCCCGCTGCATTAGACGCATGGAAACAATTTTTTAAAAACATTTCCGGTGTAGGCTTTAGCGCATTTATTATTCTTTATGGCAATTGTCTTTCCGGTGAATATTCCAAAGGAACATTAGTCTTAATGATAACAAAGGGGCTTTCACGTAAAGCCGTTATTCTCGCTAAATATACCGTAGCCGCTGTTCTTATGACAGTCAGTTATTGGGGCGGCTATGCTTTTGCTTATGGGTATACCGCGTTTTTATGGGCAGATACGAAGCTCCCCCATGTTACATTAGCTGCACTTGCCCTTTGGATTGTCGGCTTTTTATATTTAAGTATTCTTATGATCGGCTGTGTTCTGTTTCGGCAGCCATTTGCAAGTATCCTTTTTACCGGCGGTATTGTAGCCATGATATCCCTACCCGGAATGACAGAGCCGCTTGCTAAATTCAGTCCGTTTTATTTAACGACGCAAAATATAGATTTGATCGCCGGCATAGCTGCTCCGTCTGATTTCATCATGCCCGCTTTGATTTCAGTAATAATATCCATTGGAGGACTGCTGATAGCGATTAAGCTGTTTAATACCAAAGAACTTTAGTCGGTTTTCTACATTTTTAGTGAGTCATCAAACCCACCATACAAAGAATAAGGAGCTTCTATCCTAGAAGCTCCTCAACTTATCTGTTCCGTCATCAGTTGTGTTGTCGATGGATTTCACCACCACATAATAGCCTGCGCCTCCGGCCAGTTCCACATAGACGCGGTCGCCCGCCTTATGCCCCAGCAGCGCCTTTCCGAGCGGCGATTCTGTGCTGATCAGTCCCTCCAGGGAATTACCCCGCACCGTCGTCACCAGCTTGTATTTCTCTGTGAGGTTATCCTCCTCGAAAAATACCTCCACCGTATTGTTCATGCCAACCTCGTCCTCCGCGGATTCATCAGATACAATCACGGCTGTTTTAATCATTCGTTCCAGATAGCGGATACGGCTCTCATTCTGGTTTTTGACCTTCTTCGCCGCATGATACTCGAAGTTCTCGCTCAGATCGCCATGTGCCCTTGCTGTCTTCACATCCTCCAAAGCCGCCGGGCGCACCACCAGTTTGCGATATTCGATCTCTTCCTCCATCTTGCGGATATCCTGTTTTGTCAGTTCATTATGCATCGGTTCTTATTTCGAATTTACCATGTAATCAAGCAGACGATTCACATCCTCAGGATCATGCGCAACAAGCTCCATCTCCGGAATCGCATTGTCGGCAAAAAGCTTTGTGAGCGCCACATACTTGGTCAGCTGTGACTTTAAGTTCAGCCTGTCGCCTTCCTTTGTCACTAACTCCACTGTGCCCTTGCACTGGTTTATCACCTCAAAAAACTTTTCAGGGTTATCGATGTTCATTACTTTCATTTTCTTTTCCTCCCTTTTCTATTCTACTCTTCGTTTACACCAACATAATACACCTTTTTCCTCATTTGTCAAATCTTTTTAATTTTTTTTAATTTTATTGTTGACAAAGTAAAACTCCTATAGTATATTAATAGATGTCCGAGCGATACAGCCGGACGATAAGCGCGAGTGGCTCAGTTGGTGGAGCGCGACCTTGCCAAGGTCGAGGCCGCGGGTTCGAGTCCCGTCTCGCGCTCTGGCCTAAACGATATCCAGAGATTCTCTGGATATTTTTTATTTGCAGTTACATATCACTTGTTATTTAATCTTGCATAATGGTATTCATAGATCCTTTCAATCCGTTTCTGGGCAACCTCATACATCTTTACAAGTTCTGCCACATCATCAGTGAGAAACATCCTGTTCATATTTCCCCGCAGCATATCGTATTCATTATGCGCTCCTTGCTCATTCATTTGATCCACCCCCTTTCAGTCTAAAATCCAGCCCTTCATGCATGAATCCCAGCAGCGTGTTATAATTGTCCCGGTGGCTCAGGATATAGTTCCGTTCCGTCGTCACCATGTCCGAATGCCCCATCAGGTCGCTTATGTACCTTGTCGGCATCCCGGATTCATGCAGCATCGTTGCAAAGGTCTTCCTTATCATATGCGTGTTGAAATACTTCACGCCGCAGTAGCGGCAGAGTTTCCGCAGCGTCCTGTCAAGCGACCTCACTAACACGGTGTCCCTTCCGTCATAGGCAAGGTACTGGCTCTTATACCCGCACCTGGCATGGTGCGCCCGCAGCTTCTCCAGTATGCAGACCACTTCCGGGAGCAGGGGGACTTCCCTGACGGAATAGACTGTCTTGACATCCTCCACAACCGAATACACCATGGCACCGCACCGTTCCCCGTTTTCATCCCGCCTGTATGCTTTCGTCTCCGTCCTGCAGACCCGGACCACCCTGCTTTCCAGATCCACGTCCTGCCACGTCAGGGATGCCAGCTCTCCCACCCGCAGCCCCAGATAGAAATTCATGACAAGGCAGAGACAGGCTGACCGTTTCACCGGGTAGATGTCCCGTTCCACAACCTCATACAGCAGCCGTTCTATATCCGCCCTGGGCACGGCGAAATCCTTATGGGGATCCTTCACGAGCCTTCCCTCCGGCACGTACCTCCTGATCATTTCCCAGTCAAACAGACGCACGCCGCCAAGCTGCAGGAACCTTGCATACACGAGCACGTTGTTCACGATCTGGTATATACGTGTAAACTCCTTTGCCGTGATATTGCCCCATCCGACGATCACTCCTGTCAGGAATCGGATCACTGCCGCCTCATCCAGCGCGGACACGTTCTGCTCCACAAACCAGCTCCCAGCATAGTAACGGTTATAGGTCACTTCGATCCTGTCACAGCTCTGCGCCTTGATCACGTTTATCTTCATCAGGAACCACTGCTTATAGATCTCCCCAAAGGTCTTTTCTTCGGTCTCCGGCATGTTCACGACACCGTTGCTGATCCCTAAGTCAATCCATTCGTCTAAATTCATGATGTGCCTCCTTCCGTGCAGGCATATTTCCGTATGGAACTGGTAAAACTGCACAAAACGGTCCCGTTCCCGGACACTGGTCCGGCTGGTATGGCCCGGCTCTGGCTGTGCAGCCTGACGAAATCCGGGCTGATACGGCGTGTACCATTCCGTCCCCCCTAAATCCCCCTGCCCGCACTAAGCTCGTGGAATACCTCGCTAAGTGCCCCTCCCAGGGGGACTTTGGCTTGCCGCGGCTCCACGCTGTGCCGCAGACGCGCTAAAGCAGGTTATCCCCGCACCGGCACTTATTAGGCCGGACTCGTCCTAAAAACCTTGTGTCGCCTACGGTGGGCGCAGCCCTCCGGCGCAGCGGTAGGATTTTTAGTCCCCCCTAAATCCCCCGAGGGGGACTTAAATTTCCTTGGCGGCTGCGGTACTTATTCCCTTTTATGCGTTTTTTACCGCAGGAATGCGTTTTGCCCCCGGCCCAAGATAAAACCGCCCATGGGACCCGCCGGGGGCAATCAGCGCGAAATGCATGCGCTGACCACTTACATACAGGCACTCCGTGCGGCAGACAGGAAAAAAAAGGGGAAGCGGCTGCTCAGCTTTTGTCCAGGTCAATAAACTCTAAGCCGGAATCTTCTTCCTCCTTCTTCTCCCCTTCCGGTTCCGCTGTCTGCAGTGGCAGCGTGATCGTGGGGCCCCTTTTATCCCCACTCACACGCTGTCCCTGTCCCGGGGTGCCGAAGTGGTTGTAGGAGTCATAGATGTCAAAGAGTTTTTTGCTGCCGAAGAAAAAGTTACCCTCCACACGTTCTTTGATCGGGTACCAGCGTTTTACCGCCACATACAGGTTGCCCCGGGTGAACAGTCCGACAAAAAAGCCTATATATCCAAAACGGCTTACCTTCCTGTGGACCTCTTCATACTCGATCAGGCACCGCACCTGTCTGTCCAGCATCCTGTCAAACTGTGCGACAAGGATGACGTCATACCCGTAATGCCGGTGCTGGGAGAAAAAGGACAGCCATCCCTGCCGGCTGGTGTTCTGCCACTCCCTGCTGTTGAACATCAGCTGCGCCTCATCGATCACCAACAGGATCTCGCCCTCTTTCAGTCTTCTTCCCAGATGCCTTGACAGTTTTCTGGAGAACTGCAGCAGCCGGTCAGGCGTAAGGCGGTCATTCATAACAAAGAGATAGTTTCCTTTGCAACGCTTGATCACCTTCGTATTAACATAAAAGTTTCCGATAATGACACGCTTGTGCATCCGCAGTCTGGTGCGCAGTTCTTTTGCAGTATGCAGGCTCTTCCCACTTCTGGGCGTCCCTGAGTATAATTCGATCATTACATCACCTCACGATATCAGTCTGATCCAGCGTGCGATAATGCTCCATGCGTAGTAAGCCGCAATGGCCGTCAGCCAGACCGTTCCTATCTTTACAAAGTCCCCGACCGGCACAAACCAGTTGATATATCCCAGATAAGGCAGGCTCCCCAGCTCCCGGATCACTTCCCGGAACGGGGAGAGCGGGAACAGGGACAGGACGGCCTGCAGGAACCTGTCAAGTATGTTTTTCATGTCAAGCATGGCATCACCACCTTATTACTTTAGAAGTCACAAACATCAGGAACAGGATGAAGCTGACCTTTTCGCACAGCCGGATCACCTTGGCCACGTCATCAAAGATGGCAAGATCCAGTTTCACGTCTTCCCTGTAGTCCAGTGCAGGGATCACAACAGGGAACGTAAAGCAGGGTGCCCGCGGTTCTGCGTCCAGCGTCTTCAGCAGCGCAACAAAATCAAACGGGATACAGAAGGGGAAGATACCCGACAGTTCCACCCTGTAGTCTGCTGCATCCATATCCGGCAGCGGTGTCACGCCCGGATCAGGATCAGGGTCTGGGTCAGTTCCCGGATCGGGATCTGGATCCGGCTTTGGATCAGGTTTCGGGACAGGTCTGACTGATGGATCCGGGGAAATGACAGGATCGCGTACAGGGTCAATGTCCGTATCCGGATCCAGGGCGTTATCTGCATCGCCGGAGGGATACAGGACCGGCGCCTTACCGGGATCCACATCCGGCAGGGGATTCTGTCCCAGATTGGCAAAAAAATCCCGGAGGTAATTCAGGAAAGATGCCAGGTCAAGCTCATTACCCAGCGCGCTGAGTCCCTGGTGTCTGGCTATATTTGCCCAGTCCCCCAGCGCTACAAGGCCGGTGAGGGGATCCAGCAGGACACCCGCCCAGTCATCTGCCAGCCAGTCCGCTATACGGTAGGTTTTGGCATAATTTAAGGCGCTGGTGGCATCAGACAAACCCTTTAGATAATTTTCCGCATCCGCCCGGCTGGAAAAAACAGGAAAGTTTGCGGAAAAGGAAAGTGTGGGAGTACTTAAATTACTTACATAATAGCCACTTAACCCGGTATATGTGTTAACAACCTGTTCACCCTTATATGTTGTAATACAAGTACTATCATAATTCATAGTATAATCTTCGGGTCTTCCATATCCATTTAAGGACAAAGACCAGAAACTAAGTTCTTCTGGAGCATTATCATATCTAACATATCCGCAAACAGGAGCGGCATAGGTATTAGACAGATTATAAACATAACTTGCGTAATGGTAATACTTGTCACCACTATTTTTAAAACTATAATCAAATCGGACATGACTGGAATAACCAAATGGCTCACCACTCCACTGCGCGGCTATATCGGCATCGGTTACAGTCTGCAGTACTTCCGGGGCACTGTACACAGACTCTTCCCCATTCATAAACTTATCGTACTGGTCTTTTATGACAGAGCCGAGGATCCCGGCGAAGGCTGCCGTGCAGACGCCGGACAGGCTCTTTGCATTGCCGGGGAACCTGATCAGGTTGTCAATGATCCCGCCCTCCTCGTCATCGTCATCGTCATCATCATCCGGCTTTTTCCCGCCCTGGATCACCTGGAAGGACGTTTCCGCCACTGCCTTAAGGGCTTCCGACCCGAAGACGTAGCTCTGCCCTGCCTTATCAATGAACCCGATCAGCGGGGCGTTGGGCGCCGAGGGGATGCCTAACAGGTTGCTGGCTGTCATGTAGGAGATGGTACTGTACCCCATGCTGGCAATCTGGTCATCCGACAGGGAAGCCGTCTCAATCGGGGCGTGGGCATATGCCACGGTTCCCACATAGAAGCATATCGCATACAGGGCTGCAGCTGACAGCCCGACTGCCACCGCTTCTGCCGCTGCATCCACCCTTTCCATATGGTTTGCATCAAAATACCTTGTCCCCACTGTCCCGGACAGGATCACGACACACAGTAACATGCAGAGAATCCGTTTCAATACTTTCATTCCAGTCACCCGTTTACTTTCCGGCAAAATTTTTATATGATATCATTAAAGGAGTGGTTCCATGACTATAGAAAACATTTTTTACATAGCGGTCATCAGCATTTTCCTGGCCGTGCTCTACCGCAGCTTATGCTGGAGGCCGAAGGTCAAAGTCGTTAAGGCGCCCACCACCAAGCAGATCCGGCGGCAAAGGAAACGTGCCAGACGGCTCAGGAAAATTTCCCGCCGCTTTAAGGTCCCGCATGTTGGGAATGCAGAGATCATCAAATACGACAAAACCGGCCCCTGCATTGACAGCATGTGGGAAGAAGTCCAGCGCAGAAAATAAGTTCCCGTACGAAAAAGAGGCGGGCAATCTTATGCCTCGCCCCCTTTTATTGCTGCTAGCCCCTGATCTTCTTTATCCAGCTGATGCCGAACTTGACGCCGACAACTGCAGCCACGATCGCAACGATCGCCGGGACTACGATAGCCAGGACAGAAAAGATCTGTGACTGGGTAGTCTTTACCGAGTCAGACATGATGGATGTCACATCAAACCCGGCATCCGCACCCGCTGCCAGCAGTGCGGCCCCAGCCTGCGGCACCAGTGCCATAAATTTTGCTGCTTTTAAACCCATACCTCTCACCTCACTCTCATCATCGAAAATACGCTTGTGATCACGTAATCGAGTATTATCACAATGCCGCACAGGCCGCCGCCTACGGCAATGCCCATACCGGCAACAGTGACGAACTGCTGTACCATGCCCTCTAACATCTCAGACCCTCCTCAGCCGGAAACCGGCTATCACTAATGCGCCTGCCAGCACGCCGAGCATGAAGCATGTACAGGTAAAACCTGCTGTCATGATGTCACTCTGTTTCTCGACTGCCTGCACTATGGATTCTGTATCTGCAGGTTCCCCGCCGAGTGTGGAGAAGTCATACTCTTCCGGCAGGACGATCACATCGCCACTGACTACCAGGTCATTTCCGCTGACCGTTTCCTGCCCCGGATCCCCTTCTTCCCCTGCAGGCTCTTCCTCCGGCTCCTCTTCCGGATCCCGGACAGTCTCATCTGTCCCTTCTTCCGGCTGCCCTTCTGCCGGGTCTTCTTCCTGGTCTGCCACATCTTCCTGATCCGGCTCCGTTTCTGTCCCATCTGAATCAATCTCTTCCGGCCCTGTCTCTTCTTCCTGGTCCGCCGGTTCTTCTAGGCCATAATCCATTTCATACCCTTCCATGGCCGCCTATGCCTTCCATTCCTTGAAAGAGAAATCCTCCAGCGTAGGCCTGCCGAATCCATTGATGCCATACTGGGGGACAAACTCCTTGCCGACACAGTCAGGCGTCAGCGTCCCGACCTTATCATCCGGCAGAAAGAAGTCCGTATACTTCATACCAAACGAACCGCGCTCATTGTCCTGCGGCGTACACTGGTAAAACGCCGTCAGAACTGTCAGCGGCTTTCCATCGGCTTTTTTGTTAAAGTTACGGTACCCCAACACCTGAAATCTTACCTTGTCCATTTCCTTTACCTTTTCCTTTCCTTTTCAAATGCTGTTTTCCTGTTACCTCTATGCTGAATGCCGCTGCGGTAGCGGCACTGGCATCACTGTTTTCAGTCATATGCCGGGACAGGACGTTCTTTTACATCCAGGACGCGCTGGCATCCCGGATAGCCTTTTCCCAGATGCGTATACAGGCCGCCTACTGTGAGCGGTTTGAATGTGTAGTACTTCCGGGTACGTTTTGCCCGTTCCCCGGTATGGAAATCTTCCCTGACTACCGTGTAGATATATTCCGTGTCCATCATAATTTTCCGCTCCTTGCCTTTTTCCGTTTTCTCTGCTATTATGACTATGTATCTCCATGACCCGCAGGGTGCACGGTAGGGGTATTGTGCCGCCCTGCGGTGGAGAAGGAAACATTTTAGAAATCTATAGACATCTATAGATATCTACCAAAAGATATCATATCAACCAGTAGATGTCAATAGATATCTATTTAAGTTGAGGTCTTTTATGGGAAAATACAAAAATAAGTCGTACTCACTACGAATAGATGATGAACTAATGAAAAAAGTTAAAATGATTGCAGAAGCTGAAGATCGACCAGTAAGCAAGCAACTGGAGCGCATAATAAAGCAATATGTCGAACAATACGAACAGAAAAACGGACGGCTCAATAGTCCGGGGGTATCAGTTACCAGGACTGGCTAGACCGGCACCGTTAATATGCCGTTTTCTTTGCCAGCGTATCTTGCATTCTGTTTCTGCATATGCTATAATGCCGATAGGCAAATGGATATGAGCGAAGTCGTGCATTTAACGCACCACAACGAAACCCCCAGAGTGGCAGCTCTGAGGGTTTCTTGTTCCTTTACGGGGAACCGATCCGAGGTTAGTTGTCATGTTTGCCACCATCTAACCATTTGATGATGTAATGGCAGATCACACCACCCACGACAGCAGCTATTATGGATAAAAGCACTTCGTACATTAACACACCCCCTTTCCGTTGCCGGATTGGGTATGACAACAAGACAAGCATATCACATCTTGTCGGAATTGGCAAAACCTGTATGTTTTTGTCACATTTGCACAAACGACTGCTCCCGCTGCGGGCCGGATCGGAACGGAACACGAACTCCCGGCTGTACAGATTTACTAAATTCATGCGTATGCTGCATCATAGTCAGCCATCCATCCCGGGTTCTTTTCTGAGACAAGATGCTGCATGCTGGTACTCATACGTGATACTGCATCATCGAAGTGCTGGGTGATGATATCGAAACTTCCGCCGTCCGCAATGATCACACCCGCGATCGTAGGGAGACACTGCCGGATCAGCCAGCGTTTCTTCTCGTCTATCGTTTTCTGTGCAGACTCCACATACAGGCGTAGCTTTCCCACCATGCCAACAAACTTTTCCCATAACGGGTGCGCGGAGCAGCGCGACCTGTTGGAGTCGTCATTGACTATCACCCGGACGTAGTTGTTCAGGATCTCCATGATGATCTCACCAAGCTGTTTCCGCTGGATCAGATAATCCGCAGCTATGTTTGCCCGGTCGTTCTTGAGCTCTATCTCCCATCTTACCCAAGGTTCTTCCAGCACTTCCCCGTCCGCTGCTTTCTGGTTCTGTTCAAGCTGCTTATCATATACGCGCAGCATCACCTCGCTACGCCTCGAACCAAAATAGATTGTGTGCCCGGTCTTCTCATTGGCAAACGTTGATTCCAGCACGTTCTTATACACCCGGAACTTGCTTACTACTTCCTGCCTGTCCAGAAAGCCCTTCACGTCATCCAGCGTGAAATACTGTGCGCCAAGGTCATCCACAGCCAGGTCAAACCGTGTGAGCCATCCCAGGCGCCTCACCTGCTGCAGGAACTCGACCATGATGGTGTTGTCAAAGTCACTGAGGGAGACCGCATCCGCAGAAAAGGGCGTGTCCCCCGTGATGGATGCCCGGAAATGCTCCAGCAGATCCGGGATCGCCGTGCCGCTGATCACAACGTGTATGCCCATATCCTCGTTACCGTCTGAGAGGATAGTGACCGGGGCACTCTCCAGTCTGTGCATCTTCTTATAGCCGTTCGCGCCCTTCGGCAACAGCACAAAGTCTTCATTGATATATCCCAAAAAGGAAATCATTTCAGATACTTCAGTTATGATTGTAGATGTGAATGCGATCCAGTCTATAGATACTTTCAGGGAATTGTCCAGCCTTTCAGAGTTTCCGTACATGGCACACCTTGTATTTACTACCCCCGTATTACTATGAGGCCACTGAAAAAGTAGATACCACCGTCTATATTTGGTATAATATAACTATCA
>CAMWJF010000071.1 GCA_947174505.1 uncultured Lachnospiraceae bacterium | reverse complement strand
ACAAATTTGTATCAAAGGTCAGTAACCTTTTGACACCCTAATCCTATAGAATAAATAGATTGACATGCACCAATTCATGTCAAACAGAAAGGATTCTCCTATGACATTCCGGGAACAGTATGAGAACGCGCTCACCGTCAGAGCGGAAGCCCCATCGGAAACCCTGCCTGCCGCTGCCTATTTTGCGGGCGTCTTCCATGAGCAGCCAGAAGACTGCGACGGTCAGATTCCCACGGTTCTTTGCGGCGGCAGTGTGAAAATCGGCGATCTTCTCACACTTTCCTACGCGCCTCTGGACTGCCGTACGCTCCTCTATACGCTGGAAGGCGACGGAACCCTTCTTCTGGAAGGGAAGCGCCACCCGCTGCATACCGGTACGCTTCTCTATCTGGACCGCAGCAACTGCTCTTTTTCCCTGCACACCGGTACGCGCCCCTGGCGCTTTATCACTTTCTCGTTTGGGGGGGGGCTTTTTCCCGTCTATGAATCTATGGCCGCCTTTGATACCTTCCTGCTTGCGCAGGTTGACAGGCATTCTTCCATACTCAGGAACTTAAAACAGCTTCTCGCTGCAGATATCGGCACGGCTTTGCCGGACAAGCTGCGGAATGCCGGCCTCATAACCGCCATTCTGACAGAGCTTTTTGCGGGAACGCTCGATCAGGAGTCCCCTGAAGAGGGACAAAAAAAATGCGCTCCCTATCTGCGGGAGCTGAAACATTATATGGACAACCATCTGGACCGTCCCCTGAAGCTGGAGGATCTGGAAAGGCACTGTCACATGAGCAAATACCGGATCTGCCATGAATTTTCCGCCGTTTTCGGTCTGCCGCCCATCAAATATCTGAACAAAAAGAGGATGGAAGCCGCAGAGAATCTGCTTCTTTCCACAGAAAAAAAGGTTCATGAGATCGCGCTGGATATCGGCTGCGAAAACACGAACCACTTCATTCATCTCTTTAAAAAGGAATACGGCACCACGCCGCAGGCATACAGAGAGGCGCATCAGAAATGATGCGCCTCATTTACACTTTCCTTATAAACAATTCTGCCGTCCACAATGATCACGCCTTTCCTGTAAGGTTCCCCGGAAATCTTGCGGATCAGGTTTTTCACGGTCTGCTTTGCCATCTCCGTCATATTTACCTCGTAGGTTGTGATCCTCACATCGCACAGTCCGGGCGGCTGGTAGTTGTCGTATCCCACCACGGAAATATCCTGCGGCACCCGGTAACCGTGCTGCTCCAGCTCATTGACGAGATTGGCTGCCGCCACATCATTATTACACACAAAGGCAGTAGGCATATCCTCTGGCAGCTTCCACGCAAACCCTTCGTCCGACCGGCCCGTTTCCTTGTTTCGGTCGTCCAGCACCCAGTCCTCCCTCACTTCCAGCCCATGCTCGCTCAGGGATTTCATATACCCGAAATAGCGGTCTGTGATGGAATCCGTATAGTGTACGTTTCCCACAAAGGCAATCTTTTTATGCCCAAGATCAAACAGATAATTGGTCATCCGGTACATACCGAAATAACTGTTGGAAATCACCGAATCATAAGCGCCGTTCCGGTCGACAAAATCCAGAAGGATGAAAGGCAGCCCGATCTGCTCCATCAGCTTTTCCATATAAGCCATCTTCAGCCTGCCTATAATGATCAGCCCCTCCGTCTTTCTCTCCCCGAGAAGCCTCGGCATAACCAGCCTGTCCTCATCATCCGCCTGCAGCACCTCCAGCATGGTAAAGCATCCCTTATGCACTGCCTCGGTGGCCACCTCCTGATACAGATTCCAGTAAAAGGATTCATATTTCGCGAGAAAACGGTCCGAGACGATCACGCCGAACGTATAGCTTACGGCACTCCCGGAACGCTCTTTATATCTGGCGGATGCCGATTTATAGCCCATCTCCTCCGCCTTTTTCTTGATTTTAATGCGAAGCTCCTCACTGACGCCCTTCTGATCAGACAGCGCCTTGGATACCGTCACCGTGCTGACCCCAATCTCCTTTGCAATATCTGCCATTTTAACCGCTTTAGCCATCTTCCCCCAACCCCATTAAAATTTAAGTAACCAACCTAAATTATAAAGTAAAATAAACATTTGTCAAGCCGTTTACAAAATACTGTTCTGGTAAAGCTGGTAATAAAGCCCCTTCTTTTCCATCAGCTCCTCCGCATTTCCCTCCTCCAGAATCTTTCCGTCATCCACCACGAAAATGCGGTCCGCCTTTCGGATGGTGGACAGCCTGTGTGCAATGACAAAGGACGTTCTGCCCGCAAGCAGATGCTCGATGCCTTCCTGTACCAAAAGCTCCGTCTTCGTGTCTATGCTGGAGGTCGCCTCGTCCAGAATCAGGATCTTCGGATCTGACACCATCGTTCTGGCAAAGGCCAGAAGCTGCTTCTGTCCGACGGAAAGCCCGCCGCCCCGCTCGGAAAGCTCCGTGTCATATCCTTTTTCCAGCTTCATGATAAAGTCATGGGCATTGACCGCCCTGGCCGCCGCCTCGATCTCCTCATCCGTGGCGTCCAGTCTGCCGTAGCGGATGTTTTCCCGTATCGTGCCGGAAAAGAGGAAATTGTCCTGCGTCATAATCCCCATCTGCCTGCGCAGACTCTTAAGCGTCACCTCCCGCACATCCCGTCCGTCGATTCTGACCGTGCCGCCGGTCACCTCATAGAACCGGCTGATCAAATTGACTATAGTAGTCTTTCCCGCTCCCGTAGGGCCGACAAGCGCAATCGTCTCGCCAGGCTTTATCGTAAAGCTCACATCGTCCAGCACTTTCACCTTGTCGTCATAGGAGAAATCCACATGGTCAAAAACCACTTCTCCCGATATCTCCGGCATCTCCACCGCCGCCGCGCCGTCCGCAATGCCCGGCTCCGTGTCCAGAATCTCAAAGATCCGCTCCGCCCCCGCAATGTTGGTCACAAGCTGGTTATAAAAGTTGCTGATATTGCGGATGGGCTGCCAGAACATATTCAGGTACGTGCCGAAAGCGATAAAAGTACCCACCGATACCGCATCCACACCCAGAACCACGATTCCCGTAAAATACAGGAAAATACAGCCAAGCCCCCATGACAGGTCGATCACGGAGCCGAAGGAATCGCTCATGCGCACCGCATCGAAAAAGGCGTTCCTGTGCTCCTCTAACAGCTCGTCGAAGGTATCCTCCGTCTCCTTCTCGGCATGAAAACTCTGAATGATACGGATACCCGCCATGTCCTCATGGATAAACGCGTTCAGGTTAGCCGATTTCTTTCGGAAAAGCTGCCAGCGCGGATGCGCCTTGTATTCAATGTAAAAGGTTGCCGCCGCCATAAACGGCAAAGTCAGCAGGGACGCAAACGCGAGCGCCGGATTCTTGCAGACCATAATGACAATCACGGCAATTACCTTAAGACCGTCCGGCACCAGCGTGGTCACGCAGTTGGAAAGCACGTCCTTCAGGGAATTGATATCCCCGATGATGCGGGAGAGAATTTTTCCCGTAGGCCTGCTGTCAAAAAAGGCAAAATCCAATTTCTGGATATGGGTGTACAGCTCCTGCCTGATTGTCAGGAGAATCCGGTTGCACACCTTTGCCATAATATACATCCGCAGCTTCACGGTCACCACCAGCGTCAGATTCATGATAAGCGCCGCCACCAGCAGCCGGTACATCCCCTCAATATCATTTTGACCAATATAGTCATCTATGGCGGACTCTATAATCAGCGGGTTCACCAGGCGCACCGCCACGCCGTACCCCATAACCGCAAGCACCACAATAATCTGCCATTTATACGCAAACAGATAGTCCAACAGCCGCTTTAAGGTCTGCAGCTTGCTCCGTTTCGTACTCTGCTCATCATCTTTATACGAGTTGAAAGCCATCTGCCTCACCTCCCCCTCTCATCTGCCGCCGTCCTTCCCCGTCCGGCCTGTCTGTGTCTGTCCGGCCCGTTTCCGCCCTGTCTGCATCCGTTCCGGCTGTCTCCGCCCTCATCGTTTCCGTTCCGGCTGCTTCCGCCCTCATCGTTTCCGTTCCGGCTGCTTCCGCAGCCGATGCCTCCCCATACTGGGACCGATATGTCTCATAATACAGGCCGCGCTTTGCGAGAAGCGCCTCGTGGGTGCCCCGCTCCGCAATGGCGCCGTCTTCCAGCACCAGAATCTCGTCCGCATGGCGCACCGCGCTGATTCTGTGCCCGATGATAATCTTCGTCGTATGTTCCAAAGTGCGCAGTGTCTGCTGGATCATCTGCTCCGTCTCCGTATCCAGCGCGGAGGTCGAATCATCCAGCACCAGAATCGGATTTTTCTTGGAAAGCGCCCGGGCTATGCTGATGCGCTGCTTCTGTCCGCCGGACAGTCCCACGCCCCGCTCTCCGATCACCGTATCGTACCGCTTTTCCATCCGCTCGATAAAGCCGCTGGCCTGCGCGTCCGTGGACGCCCTGCGCACCGTCCTGAAATCCAGATACCGCTTTTTCCCCAGCTTAATATTGTCGCCTATGGTATCTGAAAACAGGAAAACATCCTGCATGACAAAGCTCACGCTTGTACGGAGCTGTTCCAGCGAAAGGCTGCGGATATCCACGTCGTCCAGATAAACCGCGCCGCCCGTAGCGTCGTACATACGCTGCAAAAGCTGGATAATCGAAGTCTTTCCGGCCCCCGTTGCGCCCATGATGCCAAGCGTCCCTCCCGCCTCCACGGTAAACGTGATATCATGAAGAATCTCATGCTGATCCGCCTTGTGGAAGGAAACATGGTCAAAGCACACTTTTCCCTGCACTTTCTCAAGTTTGACCAAATCGGTCGACTCCGTGACCGTGGGCGTTTCCTCATATATTTTCTTTATTTTTTTGTTGGATGCAACCGCTGAGGAGAAGCTGTTGGTAAGCCAGCCCAGCATCTCCATGGGCCACACAATATTCATGGAATACTCCACAAATGCAGTCATCTGCCCAAGCGTCATCTCCCCGTCAATCACAAACCGGCCGCCGACCAATAAGGTCAACAAAGGCAGGATCGTAGAAATCACCGTGAAAACCGGGTAGTAGCGCACAAGCACCTTGGACTGCGCCATATTCAGATCATAGTACCGTTTGTTGTGGGAAAGAAACTTGTCGATCTCAAAGGATTCCCTGGCAAAGGCCTTGACCGTGCGCACGCCACCCAGATTTTCCTCCGCAACCGTATTCAGAACCGCGTTCTCCTCGCTGATCGCCTCATAGACCGCTCCCAGCTTCCGCTCCATAATGACCGCCACGGCTCCGCACAGCAGCATGGCCGCCGCGGAAAGCATTGCCAGCTTCCAGTTAATCATACACATGCAGACCAGAATGATCCCCGTATGATAGGCCACCTCGATCAGCAGCATACCCACATAGCCAACCGCATCCCAGATGTGGTCGATATCCTCCTTGACGCGCGCCATCAGCTCTCCCGTATTCGTGCGGTCAAAAAAATCCGCGCTTAAGGACTGGATATGCCGGAACAGGTTCCGCCGCATATCCCCGGAAATTCTGGCGCCGTTTTTGTCAAAGGTGTATTCCTTCACATACTGGAAGATGCATCTGCCAAGCCCCACTCCCAAAAAACCCAGCAGCAGGAACTTTAATTCCCCGGTTTTTCCTCCCACGATCACATCATCCACCACATGCGCCGTCAGTCTCGGCGCAAGCATATCCAGTGTGACCGCGATGATCAGGGACAGCACGGCTCCCAGATAGGAGAACCGGTAGTCCCATATGTAACTTGTAATTTTTTTCATGTTATGTTTCCCCCTCTGCCGCTTCTGACTCTCTTCCCGTATAGGCACATTCTCCGTATATCTTCTGACTCTGCCTATGCGCGCAAAAAGGGCCTGTGGTAAAATTACCACAGGCCCAAATAACTCTAAAAGCCAAGCATATCTATTTACCGACTAAACGGGTCAAAATCCCCTGCTCCTGCCGGTTCGTCTATATGCGGAGGTAATTTCATGCAGCATTTCCCTATGCAGTTTTCTCTTGTTATCGACTGTCTGCTTTTTAGTGTGTATAAACATAAGATTACCTCCTTTCCTGAATTTCGTTGTTATGATGCTTTTGCCATCTTAATACATACGGCTGTCTTTGTCAATGCCTTTTTTCAAGAACGGCATCGCTTGTCTGCCGATTCGTGCAGGCACGATTTACCCTTCGTTCCATATCAGCGCACCCGCCAGGCCGCACAGTTCAGCCGCGCCTGTTAGCGTTCCATCTTCCAGAAATACGCGCTGTAGGCAGGCAGGGTACTTCCGCCGCCGAAGTCGTGTTTCTCTCCTGTAATGAGATCCACGGCTGTGCCGCAGCCCGCATCGAAATGGGCGGTGTAATCCTCGCCGTCCGCATTGATGGCCACAAGCACTCTCTCATCCTCGCACTTGCGCTCGAAGATACACTGTTTGTTGGTCAGCACCACCGAGCGGAAATCACCGTAGTTGAGCGCTTTCGACTCTTTCTTCGCCTCGGAAAGTTTGCTGATCCAATCGGTCAATTCATTCCACAAAGGTGCATCGAAGCAGGCACGCAGCGCCGGATCACCCTCGCTCTTATTGGCCTTCGCCCCCCACTCGCTGCCGTAGTACACACAGGGAATGCCCGGCATACCGAAACACAGCGCGTAGATCAGCGGCAGGTGCTTTTCGTTCGTCAGATTGCTGGCGATCCGGCTCACATCATGGTTGTCCACAAAGGAAAGCAGATGCTTGCCCCGGTAGAGACACCAGTTTTCCGGCCCGAACTGCCGCAGCAGGGAATGGTTGATCTCAAACATATTCATGCTGTTAAAGCTGGAGAACAGCCCCTTGTAGCACTCATAATTCGTAGAGGAGTGCAGCATCTGGTCGTTGACCAGCTGGTTGTAATCGCCGTGCAGCATCTCTCCCAGCAGATAGAACTCAGGCTTCAGGCCGTCCGTAAACGCCCGGAGCCTCCTCACAAAATCATGGTCCAGACAGTATGCCACATCCAGACGCAGGCCGTCGATGTCAAACTCCTCCACCCAGCCCTTCACGCTGTCCAGAATGTGGTTGATCACATCCTCGTGGCGCAGATTGATCTTCACCAGATCATAATTGCCTTCCCAGCCCTCATACCACAGGCCGTCGTTATAGTTGGAATTTCCACCGAGATTAATGTTAAACCAGCTTAAATAAGGGGAGTTTTCCCTGTTCTTCAGCACGTCCTGAAATGCCCAGAAGCCCCTGCCCACATGGTTGAACACCCCGTCCAGCACCACCCTGATGCCGTTCTCATGCAGATTTTTGCAGACTTCCTTGAAATCCTCATTGGTTCCCAGCCGACAGTCAATGGTGTGATAGTCCCGCGTATTATAGCCGTGGGTGTCCGACTCAAACACCGGGGAAAAGTAAATCGCATTGATTCCCAGCTTCTTCATGTGGGGAATCCAGTCGTTCACCTTTAAGATCCGATGCGCAAGCTGCCCGTCGTTCTCAAAGGGCACGCCGCAAAACCCTAACGGGTAGATCTGATAAAATACACTCTCAAATGCCCACATAATTTCCTCCGTTCCGAAACCCCTTTTATGCACAGACAGCCCCCGCGGCTGTCCTGCCTCCGGTTTCCCTTTTACACCTCGCACTGCTTTTCATTCAGCCTATGCTTCGGTATCAACATCTTGTAGTTTACCATGGATTAGTATACCACTATTTGCCATTCTACGTCAAACATGTTCTTCTTTTTCTCATCCGACAGATTGACCTGACAGGTTTGTTTTTTTCCAGACCCGAAACCGTGTGTCGACTTTTCCACCATTTTTGCAACCCAAATTTTTAAAAATCACCCAAAAACATCTGAGAAATCCCCAATTTCCACAAAGTTATCCACATTGACAGCATTGTCATTTCATGTCGCATCCTGTACCATTTCTTCGCAAACTGTCTGTCATATTTGCTTTTTTCTTACAGCTTTTTGTCGAATGCTCTCATTTCCTGCCGGAATGATTGACCAGTCCTGTAATATCCTGTCCGAAAGAAGTCAATCGCATTTTGTCTCTTAACGTGCGAGTCAATCCACATAGCCTGTCTTTTCCACAAAGTTTTTGTCTTTTTCGCCGTTGACTCATTAAGATAACGGAAAAATTCGCGCTTTACAGCCATTCATCCCAAAATCTTTCCACTTTTCGACCTATTTGGTCAACTGTAACGACCACCCGCTCCTGCCATTCACGGGGAAATAGTCTTTGATAGGCGGGGGATAAAAACCGTTCATCCAAAAGCGCGACGACTCCGAAATCGTCCACCGTGCGTATTACCCGTCCCGCCGCCTGTAATACCTTATTGATGCCGGGATAGCGGTATGCATAGTCGAAGCCATTCTCTCCCCAGCCGTCAAAGTACTTTTTCAGAAGCTCCCGCTCATTGCACACCTGAGGCAGACCCGTTCCCACAATAATTGCACCGATCAGGCTGTCGTTCTTTAAATCAATCCCTTCGCTGAAAATACCGCCCAACACGCAAAACCCCAGAAGGCTCTGCTCCTCCTCCATCTCAATGTCCATCTGAATCAGACTCTGCAGATCGCATGCCTCGTTCCCCCGGAACCGGTTTAAGAAGGCCTCCCTGGCTTCCTCATTCATATGGCTTTCCTGCAAAATACACTCCACAGCCCCCTCCCCGTTAAAATAATCCCGGTAAATCTCAAAAACCCGCTGTAAAAAGGAATGGGAAGGAAAGAAAACCATATAGTTGCCCTGTCTCTTCTCTATGATGTTGTGAATATATGCGGCAATGCGATAGTATTCCGCATCTCCCCTGCGGGTATAGCGGCTGGTCACATCGCTTCCTATGTATAATCCCAGCTTGTCCGGGCGAAAAACCGATCTGGCGTATACCTCGTAGTCTCCCTCCTCCGCCCCCAGAAGCGTCTTGTAATATTGGATCGGCAGAAGTGTCGCGGAAAACAAAATGGTGCTGCGTCCCCGCCTCATACAGTCTCTCAGATTACCCGCCGGATTCACGCAGAAAAGCTTCACAATAAAGCTGCCGTCCTCCCGAATCTCCGAATACGTCACATAATTTTCATCCGTCAGCTCATACATCTCCAGAAAATGGGAAACCTCGAAATAGAAGGACAGGATATCCGCCCGCACGGGGCTGTCCTCGTGATCCTCCAGATAATCCTCTATGGCCGCCCCAAGGCGCATCAGCGCGCGGACAAGCGCATCCGTCTCTTCCACCACCTGAAACCCCTCGCATTCCCTTTTCAGGGCGAGCATTTCCCTATTGCATTTATCCAGATTTTTGGCAATCCTCTCATCATAGGCCCTGACCGTTTTTTTCAGCTCCAAAAACGTTTCCTTACAGAGCAGGGCGCTGTACATCTCCCTGCCCCGCTCCACCAGATTGTGCGCCTCGTCCACCAGAAAAATATATTCGCCCCTGACCCCCTCCGCGAAGAAACGGCGCAGATACACATGAGGATCAAAAAGATAATTGTAGTCACAGATCACCGCATCAGCAAACAGACTCATGTCCAGACACATCTCAAAGGGACAGACCTGATGTTTCTCCGCATACGCTTCTATCCGTTCCCTCGTAAAGCTGTCCGCATGAGTCAACAGGTCGTACATGGCCTCGTTCACCCTGTCGTAGTGCCCCTTCGCATACGGGCAGTTGACCGGATTACACTCGGGTCCATCCAATCGGGCGAAGCCGCGTCTTTCCCCGCCCGCCGCACTGTCCGCCTGCTGTGCCAACGGCAGATTTCCACTGGCGGGCCTGCGCATAAAACAGATTTTGTCCTTAGCAGTCAATATCACGCTTTTAAGCTGCAGCCCCCGCTCCCGCAGCAGCGTAATGGTATCGTCCGCCACCGTGCGGGTAATAGTCTTGGCCGTCAGGTAAAAAAGACGCTCGCACAGTCCCTCCCCCATAGCCTTCAGGGCCGGAAACACCGTGGAAATCGTCTTGCCCGCACCCGTGGGCGCCTCGATAAAGAGCTTACGCTTATGGTAAATCGTCTGATAAACATAAGTCGCCAGCTCCTTCTGCCCCTCCCGGTACGGAAAAGGAAACTCCATCTTTTTGATGGACTCCTGTCTGCCCTTCTGCCACGCAAACTGGTAATCCGCCCATTTCCGGTACTGCCCCATCAGCTCCTCAAACCACGCCTGCAGCTCCTCATACAGATATTCCTCATGAAAATAGCGGATCTCCTCCGTCTCTATGTGGCAGTAGGTCATACGCACCCGGATATCCGACAGTTTCTTTTGCGCGGCATACATATAGGCGTAGCATTTTGCCTGCGCCAGATGCACGGGCACCGGCCCCTTCATCTTCTTTAAATCATGGTAGGTGCCCTTGATCTCGTCTATGGTCACCGTCAGCTTCTGTACCGACTGCTCCTGCCCCAGCGTCACAGCCGGACGCGTCTCCGGGCTGCCGTCTGACTTCTCCTCAATCGCAGTCTGCGGCAGCGCCTCTCTCACGTATTCCGTAATAATGCCGTCGGCACGCCCCTCCACAACGATCGCATACGCCCCCGCGTCATAGGCATGGGAAAGAGACACCTCCGCCTGATAAGAAGGACCCATCCGCCGCTGAATCATGCGGTGAATCCGTCCGCCCTCCTGCATGGCATTTTCGGGCGACGCCGCTTTTCGATTGTCGATATCGCCGGAGCGGAGAATAAATTCCACCAGACTCCGCACGGAAATCCGTACTTCCATATTTCAAAACCTTTCCGACTCTGCTTATGCGCGCAAAAACTCCCTACATAAGATAATCTTACGTTATCTTACATAGGGAGTCAATGTGTTCGATGTAACCGGAATCTATACCGCTACCGCCCATTTTCTGAGATGTCTCTCAAAATCTGCATCGTAGCCATTGTACGCAACGGTTAAAATCTGATTGAAATTCAGTCCCAACACGCCAATGATGGATTTTGCATCCACGATAAAGCTGTTATAAAAGATATCCACGTCGCAGTCACATCTGGTCGCTGCGGACACGAAGTCCTTTACTTCATCCGGCCTCAATTTGATTTTGTGTTGCATAACGATCACCTTCCTTTTCACTTATGTATGCGAAAGGCACACATAGAAAAACGTTTTCAAGCTCCTCATTTGAGTAGATTATACTCCATTCATTTCATTTGTAAAGGGGGATTTTTGTTCCTATTATTGTACAATTTTGGCATCTTTTGGGCACTGTTTACAACTTTACAATATTATTTTGAAACCCAAACAAATTTTTGTGAAATCTGCCTATTATCTCCAAACTGTGCCCGCACACGCAACTACAATTTATCCTTTTTGTGCAAATTCCACCATATAATCTTGGTAACGGTACGCGCACATCTGTCTCTGCAGCTTCTTATTCTCGCGGCTCTTAATTCCGATTGTCCGATGAAATGCCCGAAACAGCTCCTGATACCCTTCCTCCTTCTTTGACCAGACTGGCTCCTGCAGGACAAACGCCTCCCCCGCCGTCACCAGATACCACGCTTCCCCCGCGGGGTGCACGCCGAAAAGTTTCCTGTTCTCATCATAGACCATAAAATTTTCAATGCTCAGTCTGTCCGCAAAGTGCGGCATAATGAAAGGAATCACATTATTTTTCGGCCCGATCTTCGAAAAGAGCACTCCTCTTTCTGCGCTTTCTGTATCAGCAAGCTCCTGGAACCGGAGAAACTCAATCTCATAATGCGCTTCATTGGCCGTAAACCGCGCCAATTCAAAGCATCTTGCTACAGAAGGATTTCGCAGATTTTCCATCACCCTGCTGCCGCTGCCCGCCGTGAGTGCGTCCACCACCGTCTTATAAACCGCCTCTCCTTTATCGGGATGGCAGGAGGCCGCCGCACGGCAGAGGGAATGGTACACATGCTCACCCAGACGCTTCTTAAGCGTATCCGCTACTTTTTCAGTTTTAACAGAATCCGGAAGAATATGCATATAATTTGCAAACAGCCGAAGGTTCTCCTCCTCGCCCACCTGAATATGCACATGCGCATGCCCCTCCCTCAAGGCATAGGCATCATAAATCCCGGTAAAAATCCCTTCCAGAGAATCCTCGCAGATCAAATACTTTTCTTCCATAGATAACTGTACGCTCCTTCTCCAAAAACGTTCTCAAAAAATTATCCGCCGACCGCTCTCCAGTTTCTCCCGAAAGCATCGTTGTCAAACAGGGACATCTGCCGGTACGTCGTGCCGTCCGTCATAAAAGGCAGTTTCTCCCCTTTTCCCATCTGGTTCTGATAGGTGAGGTTTCGCACGATATACTGCTCCTCCAGCTTCGTCGGGTACATCATCCTGCCGTTACAGGTAATAAAATAGAGCGCGCGCTTCAATACCACGCCAATCTTCTTCAAATCTTCAAAAGTCAGATTGCCAAACCGTCTGGCCGCCACAATCCGTCTGGCGCTCTTCACACCCACCCCGGGAATCCGCAAAAGCAGATGGTAATCCGCCCGGTTGATCTCCACTGGAAAGCACTCCAGATGCCGCACGGCCCAATCCGCTTTCGGGTCGATGGCCGTATTGAAATTCGGTCTGTCCTCCGTCAAAAGCTCGTCCACCTTAAAGTCATAGAACCGTAGAAGCCAGTCCGCCTGATACAACCTGTGTTCCCGAAGCAGCGGCGGCCCGCCTGCCAGGGCAGGGAGATCCCTGTCCTCGTTCACGTTCACAAAAGCCGAGTAGTACACCCGCTTTAAGGAAAACTTATCATAGAGATTTTCCGCCACCGACATAATCTGGTAATCGCTCTCCGGCAGCGCGCCTATCACCATCTGGGTGGACTGTCCCGCCTCGCAGAAGTGCGGTGCGTGTTTATATAATGTAAGTTCGTTTTTATTTTCCGTAATGCCGTTCTGGATCTGGCGCATGGGTTTCAGGATATTTTTGCGGTGCTTATTGGGCGCGATCGCCCGCAGGCCCTCCGCCGTGGCCATCTCCAGGTTCACGCTCATGCGGTCAGCCAGATAGCCCGCCCGCTGAATCAGAAGCGGATCTGCCCCCGGAATCGCCTTTATATGGATATAGCCCTGAAAGCGGTGCAGGGTGCGCAGCCTGTGCACCGTCTCACAGATCAGCTCCATGGTGTAGTTCGGGCTATATAAAATACCCGAGCTTAAAAACAAACCTTCTATATAATTGCGCCTGTAAAATTCCATGGTCAGCTCACAGACTTCATCGGGTGTGAAAGAAGCACGGGGCACATCGTTGGAACAGCGGTTGGCACAATATCTGCAATTATAAATGCACTCGTTGGTAAAAAGAATTTTCAACAGGGAAACGCATCTGCCGTCCGCCGCAAAGCTGTGACACAGTCCCGCCGCCACGGTATTGCCAATGCCCTGCCCGTCATTTTTCCGGGAGGAGCCGCTGGAACTGCACGACACGTCATATTTCGCTGCCTCACCGAGTATTTTCAGTTTATCCATAACCGACATCTGCGGCGCAATTCGAATATCCATCCCTCTCACACTCCCCTGCGTTATCCGTGTCTTTCCCGATATGCTCCCCAAACCATATATGGCAGTCAGGGAAAACCCTACAGAAGAACGTACGTTCTTCCTTTTCCATATCTTAACACAGCGGCACATCCATTGCAAGCATTTTCAGAACATTTGTTCTAATACTGCTAAAATTTCACGGAATTCAATTTTCAAGAATATCGGAAATAAAATAAGGATTGAGCAGGC
>CAMWJF010000070.1 GCA_947174505.1 uncultured Lachnospiraceae bacterium | reverse complement strand
TGAGGAGAAACCGAAAGAGGACGATCCGGGTGAGGAGAAACCGAAAGAGGACGATCCGGGTGAGGAGAAACCGAAAGAGGACGATTCGGACGAGGAGAAGCCGAAGGAAGAGGAAAAGGATAAAGAGAAGCCAAAGGACAAAGACCCTGACGGGAAGAAGCCGGGAGGCGGCGATGGAGACGAGGGAGATGACGGGCAGGAGCCGGGAACCGGATATGATGGGCAGGAGCCGGACGATGGGACAGATGGAGATGGCGGACAGCCGGACGGTGAATCTGTAGAAGATGCCGGAGGGATGCCGATTGTTTCAGTGCCGGGAGTTCCTGCCAAAAAGAAGATACCGCCTCTGGTCACACTTCCCCAGACAGTGTGTGGAGAAAAGCCTGCATTTCCGGTTCCTGAAATATCTGATGCACCCGTACAGCAGGAAAAAAATGGGGAAGAGGTACAGGCAGAGGAGCCGGGAGAACAGGAAATGCCGCAGGAAGTGGAAGCGGAAGATACGGGAAAAGAATGGCATATGCCGGGATGGCTGTGGCTTCTGCTGTTGCCTGGTAGCGGGATCGGCGTTTTCGGTTTCTGGCTGTGGCTGTTCTGTCATAGAAAACGGACGGTGGGCGGAACCGTATTGGACAGGGATCAAAATGCTGTGTGCGGCGTAAGAGTTTCTTTGATGGGATCAGAAGATGAAATGATGGAGGCGCAGACGGACAAGGACGGGCAATATGTTTTTGATGATCTTAATAAGGACGATTACCGACTGTGTCTTTATGGTGAAGATGAGGCGGTGACGCTTGTAATGGATGTCCGCATGGGTACCAGTGGCAGGGACAAGGTATTTTCGATCCTTAAATCTGAAGCCGGGAATGTGGAAACGGACAGGCACGGCAGGAAATACCGGATCGATGTAACGGTGTGATACATCATAGGGCAGGCAGGACGTAAACAGACGGGCAATAAGGACATTCATTCTGGCAGAAAATGTTGTGGTGAATGTCCTTTCAGGAATGGAGGAGCTATGGCAGGAAAGAGTATGAAACAGAAAAAAACAGAGAAACAAGGGGATATGATCATCCGTTTTACAGTAGCGGAGTGCGGGGAGTTCCACAATCTGGGGGAATACCATGAAAATATCAAAACGGTGGAGAAAGCAGCCGCCATCTACCGTAGCATACCGCCGGGGCGTATGCACGGCATTCCGGCAATCGGCATTACGCTCCATAGGAAGGGGCAGCCGGCCAATGAGGATCTGCAGCTTGATATCCTTAACGGCGGCACAATAGAGATCGGCCTGATTCATTATGTGCCGGAGGCGGAGAACAACCCTCTTGTATGGGAAGCGGTGGAGAAATTAAAAAGGCTGTTCCCGGAGAAAGAAGTGGTTGATTTTTAAAAGAGGCCGGGTAATTGTCCGGCGGAGAAGGAGGGAAAACAGGATGGCAGGGAAAAGTGTATACATGATCCGCGCCCCTGACCAGAGACAGGGAGTATTTGTGTAACTGGATATGGTGCGCTGTAAAAATACAGCGCAGGGAAACCGCATGATTGCGGATTTTAGCAGCAGGGATTCCTTGCTGTTATTTTTTGGTCAATCAGGGCCATGTGCAGGCATGATTGCATTCTTTTATGGGAGGTGGTTATGGGACAGGTTACGTTAGGTTCCCTTTTTGACGGCATAGGGGGATTCCCTTATGCGGCGTCATTTTATGGCGTCCGGACACTGTGGGCAAGCGAAGTCATGGAGGATTGTATTTCCGCTACAAGGCGGCATTTCCCCCAAATGTGCCATACAGGAGATATCACAAAACTCCATGGCGGAAGGCTGCCGCCCGTGGACATCATTACTTTCGGCTCGCCCTGCCAGGGATTGTCGCTGGCAGGAAAGCGCCGTGGTTTTTTAGATGAGCGGAGCGGGCTGTTTCTGGAGGCAGTAAGGGTTATTTATGAAATGAAGGAGGCGACTGATGGGAAATATCCAAGGTTTGCATTATGGGAGAACGTCCCCGGCGCATTGTCATCTGCCGGAGGGCGTGACTTTAAAGCCGTGCTGGAAGCGCTCACAGAGAGCGAAGTTCCAATGCCTCGTTCCGGGAAATGGGCAAACGCCGGGATGGTACGAAGCGGAGGAGCTGACCTCGCTTGGTGCGTGTACGACGCCCAATATTTCGGAACAGCACAGCGGCGAAGGCGCGTGTTCCTTGTCACGGATTTTGGAGGCAGATGTGCCGGGGAAATACTTTTTAACCCCAAAAGTCTGCGCGGGTATTTTGAGGCGGGCGGCACTCCTTGGCAGGGCGTTTCCGCCTTTGGCGGAGAAGACGCTGAAAAGGCAGGCGGAGGGCATGACGCAGATACCGGGGAGCTGACAGGCTGGGACATAGCGGAGGGAGACGTCTACTGTATCGCCGGGAACACGATAGGGCGTAAACCGGAGAATGGCGGGCATGGCATATGCTGCCAGCAGGAATTGTCTTATACCCTTACGACAGTGGACCGCCATGTGGTGATCGCACCTGTGAGGGCGGAGGGGAGAGGGCGGACATATGCAGCGCGCCGTCTGACACCGCTGGAATGTGAACGCCTGCAGGGATTCCCCGATGACTGGACCAGGTACAGGCATGACGGGAGGCAGATCGGTGATACGAGGCGGTATGAGATGCTTGGCAACAGCATTGCGGTTCCCTGTGCGGCTTATATCATGCAGGGAATGTGCCATGTACTTAAAAAGGATAAAGAATAGACGGACTTAAGATGAGGGCAGCGCCGCGGCAGGGAAGGAAGCGTATGCATGGAAAAGGAAGGAGAGAGGACCGGATGATGGGTCCCGGAAAATGACGGGATTTGCCCATCCCTTCCCGTGGCTTTTGCAGGAAATCAGGAAAACAGTGAAAACAGAAATTCCGGTTCCGTAAATCAATATGGCATTTTTCAGTTCGGCAATTTCAATCTTACAGACTCTGGTAGTGGCGATTGGCGCGGGCCTTGCGGTATGGGGCGTGATCAACCTTCTGGAGGGGTACGGCAACGATAACCCCGGAGCCAAGAGCCAGGGAATCAAGCAGCTTATGGCAGGCGGAGGGGTGGCGCTCATCGGCACCCAGCTCGTGCCGCTTCTTGCGAACCTGTTCGGATAAGGCGGGAAAGGAGTTTTGCCCATGTTTGACAACATTTTTGAGGCAATCGAGGAGTGGATGCGGGAATTACTTTCCGGCATGATCCGCTCCAACCTGTCCACCATGTTCACAGGCGTGAACCAAAAGACTGGGGAGATTGCCGCGCAGGTGGGACAGACTCCGCAGGGCTGGAATGGCAACATTTTCAGCCTGATCCGGAACCTGTCTGATTCGGTCATCATGCCCATAGCAGGCATGATCATCACTTTTGTGCTGTGTTATGAACTGATCACCATGCTGACGGAGAAAAACAACATGCATGAGATAGATACATGGATGTTCTTCAAATATTTCTTCAAGATGTGGGTGGCGGTCTACCTTGTGAGCAACACCTTCAATATTACCATGGCGGTATTTGATGTGGGGCAGCATGTGGTAAACGCGGCAGGTGCGTCCATAAACGGGCAGACTGCCGTCAACGTGGATTCCATGATAGCCCAGATGGACGCTGCCATGGTGTCCATGGAGGTCGGTGAGCTGGCAGTGTTAGCCCTGGAGACTATGCTGGTGAGCCTTGGCATGAAGATTATGTCGGTGATCATCACCGTTATCCTGTTTGTCAGGATGATCGAGATCTACCTTTATACATCAGTCGCGCCGATCCCCTTTGCCACCCTGTCAAACAGGGAATGGGGACAGGTGGGGAACAACTATTTCCGGGGGCTTTTCGCCCTCGGCTTCCAGGGATTTTTTATGATGATATGTGTGGGCATCTATGCCGTATTAGTGTCATCGATACAGATTTCATCGGATATGCATTCCGCACTGTTTGAAGCGGCTGCATATACGGTGGTGCTGTGCTTCGGGCTTACCAAGACGGGGAACCTGTCAAAAGCCATTTTCGGGGCGCATTAAGGGGAAATGAAAAGAAAGGGTAAGCGGCAGGAAAGGGCTATCCCCTGCCTGATAAATTTCTGCCGCAGTGACAGAAATGGCATATGTGAGCGTGCCGAAAGACCTTACAAAAGTAAAGAGCAAGGTAATGTTCAACCTGACAAAGAGACAGATCATCTGCCTTGTGAGTGCGGCGGCTCTGGGGCTGCCTTTTTATTTTCTCACAAAAGGGCATATCGGGACCAGCAATGCGGCGACGGGCATGGTCCTTATCATGCTCCCGGCGTTTTTCTTTG
This sequence comes from uncultured Lachnospiraceae bacterium, assembly GCA_947174505.1. Taxonomy (GTDB): domain Bacteria; phylum Bacillota; class Clostridia; order Lachnospirales; family Lachnospiraceae; genus UBA3282. The sequence continues at coordinate 9,415 of CAMWJF010000070.1, read as the reverse complement.
CCATGTATGAGAAGGACGGGCTTCCCTTTGAGAAGCTTTTGCTGAACATGATAAGCGTGAAGATACTGCGCCCGGCCATACGCAGGTATGAGGTGGAAAATTTGTATGAGGATTCCTGTGGAGAAAAGCGGGCGGTATCCGCAGGACCGAAGAAGGGAGGAAAGAAGAGTGGGAAGAAAAGGAAGCGGTAACAGGAAAGACAGAGGTAAAAATCCTGCCGGTGACAATGCCGGTGCCAGCGTAAATTCCAGTGCAGGCAGAAAGGGCGGCAGGCGCGGCCAGGGAGCAGAAAAGGGAGCGAAGGATAAGAAAAAAGAGAAGCGGATCTCCGCCCAGCAGTCAATCCCGTATCGGGAGATGGCAAAGGACGGGATATGCCGGGTGTTGGATAAATACTATTCCAAAACGATCCGGTTCTATGACATCAACTACCAGCTGGCACAGAATGAGGACAAGAACGCCATATTTGAGAACTGGTGCGATTTCCTCAATTACTTTGACAGTACCATCCATTTCCAGATGTCCTTTGTAAACCGCAGGAGCAGCATGGAGGAATACGAGTCGGTGATAAAGATCATGCCCCAGAACGATGCCTTTGACGATGTGCGCATGGAGTATGCGCAGATGTTGAAGAACCAGCTTGCCAAAGGGAACAACGGGCTGGTGCGGACAAAGTATATTACCTTCGGTATCGAGGCGGAGAATATCCGGGAGGCAAAGCCGCGCCTTGAGAGGATCGAGGCGGATATCCTGAACAATTTCAAGGTGCTTGGCGTGCCAGCCTATCCCCTTGGCGGGGAGGAGCGGCTGCAGATTTTATACGAGACGTTCAATCAGGAGGAGAGGGAACCTTTCCGGTTTTCCTATGGCCAGGTGCTGCGCTCCGGCATGGGGACAAAGGATTTTGTGGCGCCTTCCAGTTTTGTCTTTAAGAATGGGAAAGATTTCCAGATGGGGAACACCCTTGGGGCGGTTTCCTATTTACAGATACTTGCCCCGGAGCTGACGGACCGTATGCTGGCGGAGTTTCTGGATATGGACCGCAACCTTGTGGTAAATATGCATATCCAGTCCATAGACCAGCTTAAAGCCATCAAGACGGTGAAGAGCAAGGTAACGGACATCGACCGCATGAAGCTGGAAGAGCAGAAGAAAGCTGTGCGAAGCGGTTACGATATGGACATCATCCCGTCGGATTTAACTACCTACGGCGGGGAGGCGAAGCGGCTCCTTGAGGACCTGCAGACGAGGAATGAGCGTATGTTCCTTGTGACCGTGCTTTTCTTAAACACGGCAAAGACAAAACAGGAGTTAGATAACGGAATCTTCCAGACTGCCGGTATCGCGCAGAAATACAACTGTTCCCTGCGACGGCTTGACTATATGCAGGAGCAGGGGCTGATGAGCAGCGTCCCGCTGGGGCTTAACCTGATCCCCATTAAACGGGCGCTTACCACCACTTCAACTGCGATTTTTGTGCCGTTTACCACGCAGGAACTTTTCATGCCGGGAGAATCGTTATATTACGGCCTGAATGCCCTAAGTAACAACATGATCATGGTGGACCGGAAGAAGCTGAAGAACCCTAACGGGCTGATCCTTGGCACGCCGGGGTCCGGAAAATCATTCTCTGCAAAGAGGGAGATCACGAATGCTTTCTTTGCAACGCAGGACGACATCATCATCGGGGACCCGGAAGGGGAGTATTACCCTCTGGTCAATGCCCTTGGCGGCCAGGTCATCCATATCTCTGCCACCAGCCATGATTATATCAACCCCATGGACATCAACATGGACTATTCGGAAGATGATAACCCGCTGGGCGTAAAGAGTGATTTTATCTTGTCCTTATGCGAACTGATCATGGGGAGCAGGAACGGGATCGAGGCAGAGGAGAAATCTGTGATAGACAGGTGCCTTCCGATTGTTTATCGGAAATACTTTGATAACCCTGTGCCGGAAAATATGCCTGTGCTGGGGGATTTATATGGATGCCTGCGGGAGCAGAAGGAAGTGCAGGCACAGCGGATCGCGACAGCGCTGGAAATCTATGTGAACGGTTCATTAAAGGTGTTCAACCACCAGACGAATGTAGATCTGGATAATCGGATTGTTTGCTTCGATATCAAGGATTTAGGCAAACAGCTTAAAAAGCTGGGTATGCTCATCGTGCAGGATCAGGTGTGGAACCGGGTGACAGCCAATAGAATGTCACATAAATCCACACGGTATTACATAGACGAATTCCACCTTCTTTTGAAGGAAGAGCAGACAGCAGCCTACTCCGTTGAGATATGGAAAAGGTTCAGAAAATGGGGAGCGTTGCCCACCGGCATCACGCAGAATATCAAGGATCTGCTGGCAAGCAGGGAGATCGAAAATATCTTTGAAAATTCTGACTTTATCTACATGCTGAACCAGGCGGCGGGGGACCGGCAGATACTGGCGAAGCAGCTTAATATCTCACCGCACCAGCTTTCTTATGTGACCAACAGCGGGGAAGGGGAAGGGCTTATTTTTTATGGCAGTACGATCATTCCTTTTAAGGACAAATTTGATAAATCATTGCGCCTGTATACGCTGATGACGACTAAGCCCTCGGAAATGGGGGATAAGAAGAAATCATGAGAATAGGGCTGATTGATGTGGACGGGCATAACTTTCCAAACCTCTGCCTGATGAAGCTGTCCGCTTACCATAAGGCAAGGGGAGATATGGTGGAGTGGAACGCTGAGGGGAAGCAGTACGACCTTGTATACATGAGCAGGGTATTTACAGATACCTATTCAAGAGATTATGAGCGGAGCATAAAGGCGGACCGTGTCATAAAAGGCGGCACAGGGTACGGTCTTGACAATAAGCTGCCGGACGCCGTAGAACATGCACACCCGGATTATGGTCTGTACCCGCAGTTTGCCGGTACAGCCTACGGTTTTCTTTCAAGGGGATGCCCACGGGGGTGCGGATTCTGCATTGTTGCCGAAAAGGAAGGGAAAAGGACGCAGGCTGTGGCTGACCTGTCCGAATTCTGGGGCGGTGAAAAAGAGATCAGGCTCTTAGACGCAAACATCTTAGCCTGCCCGGATTGGGAGCGGCTCCTTTTGCAGCTTGCAGACAGTAGGGCGACAGTGGATTTCACGCAGGGGCTTGACGTGCGGCTTGCCACGCCGGAAAAGGTGGCGGCCTTAAATAAAGTCAGGACAAAAATGCTCCATTTTGCATGGGATAACCCGGAGGATGACCTGCGGCCGTATTTTAAAAGATTTGCAGAACTTACCAAAGTAAAGGACAAGCGAAAAAGGCAGGTCTATGTCCTTACCAACTATGGCAGCACCCATGAGCAGGATTTATACCGGATCTATACATTGCGTGACATGGGGTACAGCCCTTATGTGATGGTGTACGAAAAACCCACCGCACCGGAAGAAACCCGGCGGCTGCAGAGGTGGGTGAACAATAGAAGGCTGTTTTATTCCGTGAAGGATTTTAAGGATTATGATCCGGGCAGCTACAGGAAGGGCAGATAATGGGAGACGGTTTTTCGGATGGAAAGCAGAATCTAAGGAGCCGGGAAGGGGTGAAAGGTTATTAAAAGGAAATACATAGATAAGGAAGAAATGCCCATAGAGGAAGCGCTTATGGAATTTGCCGGGATCGATATTCCCAAAGAGGAGATAGAGAAGGGAGTCCCATTTGTTTCTTTTGTGGTGAAGGAGGGAGAGGATGCTGTATTTATGGAGCCTCTCCCGCTTTCTATGGCAGACGGCACTTTAAAAGGCAGGACGGAGGCAGGGAGTGAAGTTTTGTACCGTGTGGATTATCTGCGGGGCGGTTCGGAAAAATTTGCAGCAGGGATTCTTATGGTCGGGGAAAGACCAGAGAAGTTTCTTGAACTGTTGGAACACAATATCAGTTCCGGCAATGGAAAGGCAGACGCAGCGGGGCTTTACGGCTATCTGGAAGTCCACCTTACGCTATGCGCTCTGGAGAGGCTTGCACTCTGCGAGATTTCCCTGATGGAAAAGGAAGAGGCAGGAAGCCCGGATTACAGGGAGGCGGACAGTTCTTATTACAGGGAAGTCCTTTCTTATGTGGAAGCCGGGCGCAGGTGTCTGAATGACAGTATTTCAGGATTTTCCCTGCCGCCGTTTCCGCAGCGCAGTGTATTTATGGCGGAGTGGTACCGGAGCCGTAAAGGGAAACAGTAAAGAAAATGTGCGGGATTGTATGGAATGGGAAGGAGTAAAAAATATGCGTGGACAACGTTACAGGGCAAGGGATAAAACTGTCCGGAAAATGGGCAGGGATGGGCTTTCGGAAGAAAACTTAAGGAGCGGGGAGGCGGTTCGGGTGAGCTGCCGGGAAACTGACCATCTGACGCTCCCCGGGATGGTCGGTGATTCCGTGAATTTCCAGAGCAGGCGCGGGCATCGGGCAGATGACAGAGGGGCAGGCGGAAAGCACAGGGGCGGATATTCCCCGGATTTCAAAAGACCGGAGGCTGGCGAAGCAGATGATGTACAGTCCGGGATTTACCAGACACAGGCAGATACAGGAGAAACAGAGTTCTCTTTATATAACGAAGATACAGCAAAGATGGAAGCATATGCAGGAGAGCCAGAAGCACACAAGGGAAATGTGCGGGAGACAGGGGCAGAAGAAGGAAATATTTCGGAGCCGGAATCGGGCATAAGGGAAACTTCAGGCAGGCAGAGTCCATCATCTTCTTCTGGCAGAACCTCCGTAAGGAAGAAACACGATATTCCGGAACCGTCAGCGGTACGCTGCCGCAGACAGGGGAAGGGTACGCTGCAGGAAGTTCTTTATGGCAGAGCGGAGGGACCCGATACAGGACAGACAAATGCGCCGGATATGGCGGGAGACCGTTTCCATGTGTCTGATTCTGTGCATGGCAGGCGGGAACAGTCTTCCCATATGGGGAATGTCAGGGAGCAGTCTGCAGGAAGGCACGGAGATTCCGGCACAGGGGAAGGGGCAGACTATGACAGTTCCCATATCCGGAAGAAAAAACAGGTATACGCTTATGCCCGGAAAACGGAAGAACAGAAGAAAACAGAGGAAAAGGGCGCTCATGGGAGGCTGCATAGGGAAGAGGGAAAAAAAGCCGACCGCCTTCAGTTTGAGGAAGAGGGCGGAATGGTGCAAGGCAAAGGCATAAGGCTGGCAGGCAGGGCGGCACGTCAAACTGCCAATCGGGCGGTGTCCGTCCTTGCAGGTGACGAACCAGAAGAGGCGCAGGAGGATATGGAGACCGAAGCCCTGTACCATGCAGGAAGGGCGGGGGATAAGGCGCTCCGCTATGCACTGCGCCCGTCAAGCCGCCGGATGCAGAAAAGAGAACATCTGGCAGTGGGAGAAATCCCGGAATCCGGCAGGAAAAGGGAGCTGAATAAATTCTACCAGAAACAGCGGATCAAAAAAGCATACGCAAAGGCAAAGCGGGGAGAAAAGACTGCCAAAGGGGGTGCGGAGGCAGCTGGCACATTTTTAGGGAAGGCAAAGGACATTGCGGCAGAAGTTTTCAGGAGTAAAAAAGGGCTGCTTATGGCGATTGCGCTTGTCATGCTGCTGTTTCTCTTTTTTGCCGCGGGGTTTTCCAGCTGCAGTGCCATGGTGCAGGGAACTTCCTCTACTTTTATCGGGACGACTTATCCCAGCGAAGATGAAGATATCTACGCTGCAGAGGCAGTTTATAAGGAACTGGAAGAGGCGCTTGATGAGCAGATAAACAGCATGGAGACTACCCATCCGGGTTACGATGAATACCGCTATCAGGTGGACGAGATTACCCACAACCCATACCAGTTAATTTCATTTCTTACCGTGCTGTATGAGCAGTTTACCTATGACCAGATAGAGGCTCTGGATATGCTCCCGGTATACTTTTCGGAGCAGTACCGCCTTACGGTGGAAGAGGTCACGGAGATACGGACGAGGACGGAAACACAGACTGTAACAGATCCACTGACCGGGGAAGAGACAGAAGAAGAGGTGGAAGTGGAGTATGAATGGCATGTCCTGTGCATCTGTCTGACCAACAAAGGGTTTGACACGGTGGCAAGGAGCCATATGACGCAGGAGCAGGCGGCGCTTTATGATGCCTACAACATGACCTACGGGAACCGGAGCTATCTGTTTGACGTGGGCGGGCTTCCCGCCGACAATCCCGGCGGTTCTGACTATGAGATTCCGGCGGAAGCACTGAACGATGCACAGTTTGCCCGCATGATACAGGAGGCGGAAAAATATCTGGGAATGGCATATGTGTGGGGCGGCGCTTCGCCCGAGACAGGTTTTGACTGTTCCGGCTTTGTGAGCTGGGTCATCAATAACTGTGGGAACGGCTGGGATGTGGGCAGGCAGACGGCGGAGGGACTTAGGAGAAGCTGCACTGCCGTCTCTGTTTCGGTGGCAAAGCCGGGCGACCTGATATTTTTTCAGGGGACTTACAATACATCCGGGGCAAGCCATGTGGGGATTTATGTCGGGAACGGCATGATGATACACTGCGGCAACCCAATCAAATACTCAAACATCAATACCCCGTACTGGCAGGGGCATTTTTTATCTTACGGGAGAATCGGGTAAAGGAGGATGTCGAGTGACAATTAAGATTGATAAAAATGAAAACCAGCTTGAATTTGATTATCTTGATGTTACTTCCCCGCGGGTAACTAAACGGATAACAGATACCGGCAGAAATGAGGTGGAAAGTGAATACAAAATTAAGCAGGGTCTTAGATGAGATCGCAAAGACGGAAGAAAAGATTGCCGTATGGCAGGAACATCTGGAAGAACTGAATATCAGGAAAAAGCAGCTCGAAGATGCGGAGATCATAAAGACCGTCCGCTCCATGAAGCTGGGGAGCCGGGAGATGCTCGCCTTTCTGGAAAGTATTCAAAATGGCACGGTGCCTGTAACGCTGGTACAGGACAATGCGGGCGCATGGCAGGCAGAGGGTATGCCGGGAAAGGCGGGAGATTACGGGAAACCGGAAACAGAACAGGGAGAGACAGGAAATAACAGTGAGCCGGAAGAAAAGCCGGCAGAAAGAGAGGATAAAGAAGATGAAGAAAAAGATTAGGAAACTGGCAGTCATGTTTGCAATGATGGTGATGATCCTTTCATCCGGCACGATGACGGCATACGCCTATGTGGACGAGACTGAGGAGGAGCCTGTGATTATGGAAGAAACACCGGAAGAGACAGAAAATACCCCCTTTTCCGTGGCTGGGAACGGGCAGCTTTTGGATGACATCACGGATGATGAAACGAAACAGTTCCTCACCGTGCAGACGAAGAACGGTAATACATTTTTCATGGTCATAGACCGTTCCAGAAATTCGGAGAATGTTTATATGCTCTCCTTAGTTGATGAGAACGATCTGGCGGAATTTCTTGAGGAAGAGCCGGAGCCTGTGGAGGAGGAAAAACCTGCGGTAATCATAGAGGAGCCCAAGCCTGAGCCTGTGGAGGAAGAACCCCAGCCGGAACCGGAAAAGGCAGGCATGAACATGGGTGCAGTGCTGACCATTTTTGTTCTGGGCGCAGGCGTTGTGGGAGGCTACTATTATTTTAAGATCTTAAAGCCCAGACGTGAGGAAGAGGAAGCGGAGAGTGAAGACCTCGAATTCTATGACGGCGGCGCTTATGTCAATGAGGATGAGGAAAGCGGACAGGATGGAGAAGATGGGGAGGAATACACGGAAGAATAAATAATACAGGTACAGATAGCCCTTCCGGCAGTAAGGAAGAGCATTGTCTGTCCGGAGAAAATACGTTATAATTTTGCATAGGGAAATAGGAAAGGGCTGCTGCGTATCAATCCGGTATGCAGCGGCTCTTGACGGAAAGTATGGAGTGTGCAGGAAGATATGGGAAAGATCAACCGGGAGGATATGCTGGAACTGACAAGGAGAATGACCTTGAAGCGGAACTGCTTTGACCGGATTGCAGGGGCATATATGGACGAAGAGGGATTTGTGGACGGGACGTTCAACAAACATTTCCTGAAACTGTCGGCAAAAGACCAGCAGGCCAATCTGGATATCGCAAAAACGATCCCTTTTTCAGAGACAAACGTGCAGCTGCAGGAATATGCTTTCGGGGAAGCGGACAGGAAGCCGGGGAGTATCTGGCAGCTTTTGATGGCGCTGAAGGAATGCGGGCTGAAAAATGACGCAATGCTGGACGTGTTTTATGAGGAATTCGGCGGCAGGTATCATGCCGGTGGAAGTTATGCGGTTTACTTTTTTCATGGCAGCTATGATGTGCCGCTGAAAGCAAACGACAAGGAGAGCCTGTGGGAATCGGAAGAGGTCTATCAGTTCCTGATCTGTGCAGTCTGTCCGGTAAACGGTGATTATGAGCCGGGTGCGCCTGAATGCGGGTTCCTTTTCCCGGCGTTTAAGGACAGGAGCAGTGACGCGGAGAGGATTAATATTTATGTGGCAGACGGAGACAGCAGGATGACAGAGGATTTAAGGCAGATTTTAAAACTTGCAGTACCGGTATAAATCTGGTATGATGTGAATAGAATAAAAACTGTGATGCATTGCACAGCTTTGGTCTGGGCGGAAGCTCTTTGGACCACCGCAGGCGGGAAGAATTTCCCGCCATTTCTAATTATACAGGGGAAAGCCGGATGGGGAAGCTAAGTATTTTTATTGATGAGTCAGGGGATTTTGGGGAGATAAAGGAACGTCCTGCCTATTACCTGGTAACGTTTGTTTTTCATGACCAGAATAAAAGTATAGACAAACAGGTATTAAAACTGGAAGAGAGCGTGAGGACCGGCGGTTTTGATGTGGAGTATATACATACCGGACCGGTGATACGCAGGGAAGAAATCTTTGCAGGGTATTCTATCGATGAGAGAAGGAAGTTACTGTATAAGATGCTGAATTTTGTCAATGCCTGCCCGGTTTCATACCTGACGGTCGTGGTGGACAGGAAAGAGGCCTCAGACAAGGTTTCCCTGTCAGGCAGGCTGGCGAGAGCAATCAATACAGCAATAGACAGGCATCAGGATTTTTTTGCAGGTTTTGACCAGATCACCGTCTATTACGATAACGGGCAGAGCGAACTCAGCGCTATTTTAAATGCCGTTTTTTCAATCCGGTTCCACAGTGTTGAATTCAGGAAGGCGGAACCACAGAAATACAGGCTGCTGCAGGCGGCAGATTTTATCTGTACCATGGAACTGCTGCGGATTAAGAAAAACGAGAAGAGGCTGAGCAGGTCAGAAGAACAGTTTTTTTATAAACCGCAGGAACTTAAGAAAACATTTTTGAAAAGCCTTGAGAAAAAGCGGCTGTAAACAGCTGGGAAATAACTTAATCCTAAATTATTCACGGAACAGTATCTGAACTGATAACTGTACCATGAATCTGA
>CAMWJF010000069.1 GCA_947174505.1 uncultured Lachnospiraceae bacterium | reverse complement strand
AATGAGAATGCGGGTACGGGAGAGGACGGCAGCTCTAATGAGAATGCCGGTACGGATGAGGACGATATACAGGAAGAGACGCCGACACCGCCGGAGGAGAATGCGGGGGATGAGACTGCGCCGCAGCCGGAGAATACTGACGATTCGAAAGATACGGAGGATGAGGAAGGGGATGTGCCGGATCAACTCGAAGAGGACATTGAGACGGAGGCGCCGGAGAAGAATCCGGACGGGGATGAATATAACGCGGAGATTAACGGGAAAGACAGCGAAGCGTTAAACAGCCTGAGCTTGGCGACAGCCATACCGGCGGAGGTGATTGCAAGTGGAAGCTATACAGGGAATGGCTCCGATACGGTGTGGTATATCGATAAGAGCGGGAAGCTGGTGGTAGAGGGCACCGGGGAATTTTGCGGTGACGCTTACGATCAGAGATATGCGCCATGGTATGACGATCGGGATGAAATTAAAACTGCCGAGATTAAAGTGACGGGAATGACAGATGCATCGTATATGTTTGCTGAATGTGGATTCCTGGCCGAAGTGGATCTGAGCGCCTTTGATACATCTGATGTAGTGGACATGGAAGGTATGTTTTATAGATGTGGGAAACTGAAAAGTCTTGATCTAAGTAAATTTAATACGTCGAAAGTTACGAACATGGCCTTTATGTTTGCTGATTGCGGTGTGAAGAGCCTTGATTTAAGCGGTTTTGTTACATCTAATGTAACAGATATGCAGTATATGTTTGATAGGTGCTATGAGCTGGAAAGTCTCAATATAAGCCGTTTTAATACATCCAGAGTAGAAAGAATGAACAATATGTTCACGTTCTGTAGCGCATTGGAAAGTATTGACGTAAGCAGTTTTGATACCTCACGTGTATTGGATATGAGCGAGATGTTTCTGGGCATCAGTGTAGACTTAGATTTGCGCGGTTTTGATACATCCAATGTCCGTAGTATGTGGTGTATGTTTGCGAAGAACTATTATAGAACCCATCTGGATCTGAGCAGCTTTGATACATCAAATGTGACCGACATAGATGGGATGTTCAATAGCAGCTTTTCCCTGGAGGTCTTGGATTTGAGCAGCTTTGACCTCGGCAATGTGAGTGAGGATATGTCGTCCTTTTTGCCGAACTGGAAGGATGGAAAGCTGAAGACGATCTATACACCTAAAAATTTAAAGAAGAAAGTGCCTCTGAAATACGTTCACGACGGTAATTCCACAACGGAGACATGGTATATGGCGGACGGCACGGCGGTACATGAGCTGCCCCAGAATCTGGATCACAGCATAGTGCTTACAAAAACGAAACCGGCGGCGGCCGGTGCTTCTTCAATCCTGGTATCGAAGAGAAAGACGGCGTACCAATGCGGCGAGCCGATAGACGTGAATGACATTACGGTAAATTATTGTAATGCGCAGGGAGCGATCTGGAAGCTCACCACAGGTTTCACAACCAACGCATCGGATATCGATATGTCCACGCCGGGCATAAAAATTCTGGTAGTGACGTATACGGAGCCGGAGACAGGTAAGGCGCTGACGGCGGAGATTGAGCTGACGGTGACAATATTTATAAACGGAGACAGCGTGACAGTTACCTTGCCGACAGAGACAGCCTATGTCTACAACGGATATCCGCACAATCCTGTGCCTGTCGTTACGACCAAGGACAGTAACAGCGTGACACTGGAGGAAGGTACGGATTACAGACTGTCCTATTATAACAATATCAATGCCGGAACGCAGGCGAAGGTAAGGGTCGAGGGGATCGGTAATTACAGCGGAAATGTATCCGCTCCTTTTGTCATTGGACAGGCAAAGCTGACAATTAAGGTGCAGGATACTGTTATTGCGGTAAATGATGAGGTGCCGAAGACATTTGCTTATGATGCGGACGGTTTTTTTGGCGAAGAAGAAGTGACAGGTTTGTTGTTTTCTTTTGCGGATGAGGATGGCAGTGCCGTGGCGGCTATTGATACGAGCAAGCCCGGCATATATCAGATTATTCCAAAAGACGCGCAGGTCGGCACTAACTATGCTGTCGCAGAAGGCGGGTATCAGCCGGGTATCCTCACTGTCGCGGAGGAGCGGGTCGCCTATACGGTTACCTTTGACATGATGGGACATGGGACGGAGATAAAGCCGTGCAGGTCAGTCAGGTCAGGCAGTCTGATCATGGAACCGACACAGCCTGTGGCGGAGGGATATCGGTTCACCGGCTGGTATAAGGATCACGCGTGTACAAAGGCGTGGAATTTTGAGGCAGATACCGTGCAGGAGAACACGACACTGTATGCGCGCTGGACTGTGCAGACAGCAGAGGGCGGCATTCAGATACAGGAAATCAAAGATCAGAATTATACGGGAAGTGCAATCAAGCCTGCTTTGACTGTCTATGCGGCGGACGGAGAGACGCTGCTTAAATCCGGCAAAGATTACACGGTTAAATATTTCAATAACAGTGATGCTGACCAGGTGGCAGCGGAGGGAGGAACATGCAGCGATCCGGAGAAAGCGCCGGGCAGTTTTAATAAAGCACTTCCTTACATTGTTATCAGCGGAAAAGGCAATCACACGGGAACGATCTATAAGAATTTCCATATCAGGCCGGTTTCCATTTCGGATGCACGCGGTAATGCGGCAGCCGGTTTTACTTTGAAATACAGCGACCAGCTTGTGTATAATGCAAAGAAAGACCAGAACCCCTTCTCCTCGCTGAAATATAAGAAGGCAATGAAAGCGGGGACGGATTATACGGTGACTCTGCGTGCGGTAGACGCATACGACACTAAGAATAAGAAGGTGGGAAACTGGAGCGTTTCGGGTAGTCAGGAAAATAAGTGGATACCTGCCATAGCGAAAGAGTATCAGGGTGCTTTCCAGCTTATCATAGCCGGGAAAGGGAATTATGCGGGAGAGATACGGCAAACCGTTTATGTGAAGTCCAAAGCGTATCTGCTTAAGAATGCAGCGATTGCCTTAGGAAAAAATCAGAAGAACAAACCTTATAATAACGGTATGGCAGTGACGCTTGTGCCGGGATATTATGACAGCTATGACAGGAAATATTATAAGAATGAAGGATCTATTGATTGGGATAACCCAGAGGCGAACGGTGACAATCTCTTTACCGTTAAAATTAACAACAACTGTCTGTGGTATGGCGAGGATTATACCGTCACTTACGCCAACAACATAGCGGTGGGAACCGCAACTATGACGGTCACCGGAATTGGAGACTATGCGGGCAGCAAGAGTATCACGTTCAAGATTACGGGTGAGGCGTTCAAGGCGAACACAATAGACGTACAGGAGCTCAAGACATCCATGCCCTATACAGGCAGAGCGGTGACCCAGAACAAAGTAACTCTTGCAACGAAAGTGACCGGTAAGAATCCTGTATCCAAACAACTCGACTATGGACGGCACTATACCATCAGCTACAAAAATAATATCAAAAAGGGAACCGCAACCATGACCTTTACGGCAAGGCCGGAGTCCGGTTACAGCGGAAGCTTTAAAAGGACATTCAAAATCGGTGCAGTGTTGCTGGCGGATGATAAGTCTGTGAAAGTGGAAGCGGCAAGTGCGGAGAATGGGCAGGATAGTCTTACATCTGCGATTAAGGATGAAAAGGGAAATCCGACTTATGGATTGAACGGCACGGTGCTGTACACGAGAGAGGGCGCAAAGCCGTCCCGGCGTATCCTGCTGAGCCTGCTTGACGAAGCGGGTAACAAGACAGGTGTTGTGCTGAAGGAAGGGATAGATTATACTGTGAGTTATAGCAATAACACAGTGTTGGCGTCCGCAGGTTTGGCAAATAAGATTCCGACAATGACTTTCAAGGGCAAAGGAAACTATACGGGCAGCCTGAAAGTTACCTTTACCATCAGCGAGGCAGCAATGGAGCAGGGCGCAGCCAACCTGGCTGTATCCGCCGCGCCGGTGGCGTTCGACGACAGGAAAAAGGACGACTACGAGTATATGCCAAAGATTACGGTAAAGGATGGAAAAGAGACGCTGGGCGGCAATAAGGATTACGAAGTGAAATATGAGAATTGTGGCCAGACAGCAGTAAAAGGTTATCTGGAAAAGCTGGAGGCGCTGGGATCACCCGCCAATGCTGCGGATAATGGCGGCGTGGCATGGGAAGAGATACAGAGGACGGCTCCCCGGGCAGTGATCAGGGCGGTAGCGGGAAAAGGCTACAAGACAGATTCGGGAAATGAAATTACGGTATACCTGAACGTCTATAAGACGAAGTTGACCGACAGTAATTTATATGTGGTTGTGTCCGGGACGGAAACGCAGACCACTTATAACGGGCAGCAAGTGAGGCCGGATGTTACGGTTTACTGTGGAAATGCCAATGCGGTTAAGGCTGCGAAGAGTGACAAGGTGACGGATGAGACTAAGCTGACAGGCGGTAGTTATGGACTGAGGAAACTGACGGAGAAAAAGGAAGCGGCGGGTGATTATATCCTGACCTATGGAGCAAATGTGGCAGTCGGTAAGAATAAGGGCAGCGTGACGGTGAGCGGAACAGGTATATACGGCGGGGATGTAACTGTTAAGTTTGACATTCTGAATAGAGATATATATCAGGCACCATAGTGAGAGAAATATGATAGTAGTATAATAGTGGGGACACACAGTGCCAAATGGCATGAGGAGGAAAATGATTGATGAAGACACCGGCGGAATTGGAAGAGGCTGTGCGTAAGTATCAGAGCGGAAATAGGGAGGAATTTGATAAGGTCTATGAGCTGTCGCACAGATATCTTTATGTCTGTATAGAGCATCTTGTCAAGAACGAGGATGCGGCAAAAGATATGCTGCAGGAGACTTATCTGGATATTACAAGAAATATTTCTCAGATGCGGAACCCGGAGAATTTTTTGAGCTGGGCGGCGGCGATCGCCAGGCGACGCTGCTATGCCTATTTTAACAAGGCGGACAAGTGGATTCTTTCTAATGAAGGAGAGGACGGAGAGGAATTTATTGCCAGTGTCGCGGATGATGAGGCTTTTATACCGGAGTCTATCCTGCAGGACATGGAAAAAAGGCGTCTGATCCGGGAGATTATTGACGGTTTGAGCGATATGCAGCGGCTGTGTGTCATTGCCTATTATTATCAGGAACGAAAACAGGAGGAGATTGCCGAAGAGCTGGGTATTCCGGTAAACACTGTTAAATCCCATTTAAATCGTGCCAAGGCGAAGATCAAACAGGAGGTTTTGGCATTGGAGAAAGAGAAGGATACAAAGCTTTATACACTGGCGCCGTTTATGCTGCTCTTCTTTGCAGAGGAGGCAGAGGCGTGCGTGGCCGTTCCCATGTCGGAAGAGTTGAAGGAAACTGCACGGGAAAACAGCGCGAAGGAAGAAGGTGAGGGCGGCTCATCGAAATTCGGCAGCCTGGTGAAGATTAGCATGAAGGCTAAGATTCTGATTGGGGCGACGGCAGTCATCGTGGCCGCCGCTGTGATTGGCGTGATTATTTTCCGCAGCCCGGATGTGGCACAGGAGCCGGAGGAACAGGCGCAGATACAGACGCAGGAAGCACAGGCGGAAAGTGATGAAGAGATGCAGACGGAGACTGGCGGAGAGATTGCGGAAGCGGAAGCGGCAGAAGAAGAGGAGGAATACGGGGAGCTTGCAATCTCCGGCAAGTACGATCAGATGGGTTTGGGAAGAGACGGCGTGATTGTGGTCTGCAGCGGGGATAAATGGGGGCTTGTCACTTACGAGGATCAGGTGATTGTGCCGATAGAATACGATTTTGCCTGTACGGCGCCCAATAACGACGGACAGACCTTCTTTGGAAGAGAAGGAGATTTCAAGGTCTTTGACAGAGAGGGAAATGAAATTTTTCAGACGGATAAGCCGATCAAGGCGGTCAGTGACGGCATTGTGCTGTGGACGCAGGTCAGTGAGGACGATATATATCATTTCGGTTATGTGAAGCTGGACGGTACAACGCTGTTTGAATCCGATGGGGCAGATTACAGCGGACAGGCGGGAGCAGTCGGCTTTAATGAGGGTTACGCCTTTTCAAGCAACGGAAACAGGGGGACAGAATACCGAATTTCCCTGGACGGTACGACTGATGATGTTTTTGAAGAACGTGAGGTGCTGCGCCATCCTGAGCTTTTGCAGGAGCAGGCGGTATCTTCTGATATTGTGGTCAGTGTGACCAGCAGTGATTTTAATTATTACTATCCCATAGGAGCCTGTTATGAGGGATATTATGTGGACAGAGGAATCGACTATTTCGAGGATACCAGCGGACAATTCTACGTGTATAACGCGCAGGGGACAGAGCAGTACTGGCTGAAAATGGAGTCTGTTGCCCAGCGTGCAGAGTATCCGTATAATTGGGGAAGCGGAGATTTGAGCTGGAATATCGGCGCATTTTATCACAACGGCAATTACTGCTACAGCAATAAGACGAAAATGGCAGTTTCTGTATCCTATGGCGGGGAGAGCAAGTCATATCTGCTCGACACGGCGAAGCTGGAGAGGCGGGAGGAGGGGAACGGCAGAATTCAGACTTTCCTGACGGACGAGGCGGTGCTGGCGGAGGGCGACTTTGTAGGAATTGCCGATACTGCTTATTGGCTGTATCAGAAGGAGGGACAATGGGGTTATATTGATCAGGACGGGAAGGTGGTGCGGATGTTTGATGAGGCGGCACAGTTTTACAATGGGAAAGCGATGGTCATCGAGGATGGATATGCCTTTTTCATCGACGAAGATATGAGTCCTGGCGAGTGGAAGATCCCCGCGCAGTCTGTAAGGGGATATGGAGAAGTGTTTGCTGTGACGACGGAGGACGGACAGAAGTGTTATTTGGCGGAGTGAAGAAGACGGATTCCCCGGACAATCCAAATGATTATTGCGGAAGCTCGCGGTACACAAGTTGTATCGTGGGCTTTTATTTAGTTTTTAACCATCTAAAAGGTAGAAGGCAAAAATTTTGATGTTGAGAAATTTAAGTGGCATACAGGTGGATACACGTGATATGATAAAATCATAGCGGTTGATGGTGATTTCGGCAAGAGTGTTGCCGGGCTGTTAGGACATGTGTGGTGACGGGGGATTGAGGATATGGATAAAAAGCTGGCATTTCAGATATTGGGGCTTTCGGAGACGAAGGAAGATGAGAAGATCAGGCAGAGTTACCTTACGCTTTTAAAGGATACGAACCCGGAAGACGACCCGGAAGGCTTTAAGCGTCTGCGGGAGGCCTATGAGGAAGCGCTCCGCTTCGCCGGGCAGCAGGAGGAAGAGGAAGAACAGCCGCAGGGGGAAGTGGGACTGTGGATGCAGCGCGTGCGGGGCGTTTATCGGGATATCCTTTTGCGCAGGGAGGCGGATAACTGGAAGGCACTTTTTGACGATCCGATCTGCGTCGGTCTGGATACTTTTCTGGAGGCTAGAGGACAGCTTCTCGGCTTCCTTTCCGGACATGCCCTTCTGCCGCAGACAGTCTGGTGTCTGCTTGATCAGGCATTTCATGTGCTGGAAGATTTTGACGCGCTGAAGGAGGAGTTTCATGTAAATTTTTTAAAGCATATTGCGTACCATGTAAATACGGAGGACTTTCTTGACTACAGTCTGTTCGAGACGCAGGACGGTTATCTGCCGGAGAACGACGAGGAGATTGATGATTATATAAGGGAGTATTTCCAGATCAAGAGCCAGCTGGAGAACGATGAGACGGAGGGTGTTTCCCAGAGCCTGTCAGATATGAAAAGACACGGTGTTTACCACCCCTATGAGGAGGTGGAGCTTTTACGTCTGTATATCCGCAGGGAAGAGTGCGAAAAGGGACGGGAACTGGCGGAGAAGCTGATAGAACGGTACCCGGAGGACAGCTACGTGCGGGTCTGGACGGGAAAAATCTTTTATGATACAGGGGAGCGGGAAAGAGGATTCGCGCAGTGGCAGGCGGTGCTCTCAGAAGAGCCGGATTATTATATGGCGAAGTATTTTGCCGTGCACTGTCTGGCAGAGCGGAAAAGCTGGTATCAGGCCAGTAAATATGTGAATGAACTGATTAAGGTGAGCAGGCGGGATGAAGAGCTTCTCGGATTACAGAAGGAGATTGACAACGAGCTGGTTCCCCTGCTGCGGGAGGCTCTTGACAAGGGAGAGCCTTATGAGGATCTTGCGGGGAAGGAGCTGCGGTCTTTTCTGGGGTGGAGGCTGTTTGATCTGGAACAGTATGATGATATTCTTACCCTGCTTGCGGAGGATGGCGAACTGGAGACGGAGGAGGACGGCCTTGAGCTGAAGGCATGGAGCCTTTACCGGCTGGAGCGGTATGAGGAGGCCATTCCTGTCTATCAGGCGCATCTGAAATGTGTGGAAGAAAATGGGGATGACGAGGAGAAAAGGGCGTCTAAGGCATCGCAGAGCCACCGGCTTCTCGGTGTCTGCTATTTCTGCACAAAAAGGCGGGAAGAAGGAGAGCGGGAGACGAAGACGGCCATTGAGTTGGAGCCGGATGAGAGAACACGCATCGACTGTAAGTACTATCTGGCGGACAGATATCTTTACTTCAAGGAATATGAGAGAGCCACGGAGGTCTGCGACGAGGTGCTCTCGGAGGACGACGGATTTTATCCGGCCTATCTGGTCAGGCAGGAGGCCTGCTACCATATGCGGAAGGCGCAGCAGGTGGTGGACGACTATTACCGCGCCATAGATATTTATGCGGGCTTTGACAGGCCGTACCTCTATGCGGCTATGATCTTCTATGATTATAATCAGTACAAGGACGCACTGGGTGTGATAGAGAGAGCCAGGGAAAACCAGGTGGAGTTTTCCCAAAAGCTGCGTTTTCAGGAGGCGAAGATTCTGCGGATGCTGTCAGAGGATGAGGAGGGCAGGAAACGTCCTCTGGAGATACTGGATGCGCTGCTTGAAGAGACGAAGGATATGGCAGAGAAAGACGCGGAGGATAAGGATGCCCTTGACCGTGCCGAACTGGTCTTTGAGAAGGGGCTTTTGTTTGAGGGGGATGAGAAGCCCAGGGAGGCCATCTCATTGGTGAGAGAGGCCATAAAGATGGATCCGGAGGAGCCTTACTATGTGCTTGTCCTTGGCAATCTCCTACGGGATTCAGAACGGTATGACGAGGCGCTTGTGCAGTACAGAAGGGTGGAGAAAATTTACCACCACACGGAATTTTATTTTGGCATGGGCATCTGCTGTCAGGCGGCGGAGGAATGGCGGCAGGCCGCGGACTACTTCACGAAGGCGGTGGAGCAGGATGATACCTACCGGGATACGAATTTGAGGCTTTACCGATGCTATGAGAATTTATACCGCGCGGAGTATAAGCAGGCGGATTATGACGAGGCCATGCGCTATATCAATAAGCAGCTGGAGATTACGGAAAACCGGGGATACCGTCTCTGGGACAGGGGCAATCTGTATTCGGATGCGATGGAGACGGCACTTGCCGTGGCGGACTACGAGGCGGCCATAGCGGCAGGAACCGTCCCGGAGGATGAAGTTTATATTCTCTGGCAGAACATTGGTCTTGCCTACACGAATAACAGGCAGTTTGAAAAGGGGTATGAAGCTTACAGGCGTGCGGTGGAAACGATGGGTGCTAAGGACACATCTGCCAAGGGCTACAGGGGCATGGCGGAGTGCGCACGGAAGCTGGAAGATTACAGGAGAGCCATTGCCTGCTGCAGGGAGGGACTGGATGTCTTTCCGGGTGATGAGGATTTGTGGGATACGCTGTCTGCCTGCTACTCGAAGATGAACCGTCTGGAGGAGGTTCTGCAGATACAGGAGGAAAGACGGAAACAGGTGGGAGATAACGAGGACTATTACGGAGACGTCTCCTTTACGCTGATTAAGATGGGAAAGATACAGGAAGGGCTGGCGGTCTTTGATGAGGCTAAGAGATCGTATTTCAAGCGGGCTGCGGACAGGCAGGAGCTGGCGGAACTGTATGAGGAGTGGGCTGACAATCTGGTGGAAGTGCTTGCCTACGAGAAGGCGGCAAAAAAATATCAGGAAGCGGCAACGCTGTACGGGAGCAGTCGGGAAAAATTCAAGATGGAATGGCGTGCGGCGAAAAACTATTATATGGCGGGACAGCGTGAGGAGGCGGCACGCCACGCAAAGAAGGCGCTGGAACGACTTGAGGAGAGCCATATAACGCAGGAAGATTATCTCGCCTATACAAAATATGCGCCCATGCAGTCAGGGTGGCTTGCATGGTGTTATCTGGCGCTGGGAGAGAAGGAGAAGGCGAAGGGGCTTTTCGAAAGGATGGAGCAGATACGGCCCTGTGCCGGCTGCGCATACAAAAAGTGTTTTGAGTCCTCCCTCTGGCTCGGGTACTATTATTACAGTGAGGGGGAGCTTGAAAAGGCCGCCGCGCTGTTTGAGGAGACACTTGCAAGGGATGTGGATGCGCTGGAGGCGAAGTTCCTGTTGGAAAAAATAAGGAATGGTGACAGTGGACCTGCCGGAAAATCCGGTGGGCGTATGCAGTCGAATGACAAGGATAGCGGGCAGAAACAGGGATTTGTGGCACGGCTGATCCACAGAACAAAGGGGCCCATGAAATAAAACGGCTCTGCAGGGCAGAATTGACAGGAAAATCGAAAAACCAGAAAGTGTGAAGGGATTTGGAGAAAAATGATTATCGGAATTGACTTGGGAACGACGAACAGTCTGGCGGCTTATTTCACGGAGGAGGGGCCGCAGATTATACCTAACCGCCTCGGAAAGAGGCTGACGCCCTCCGTAGTGAGCATGGATGAGGAGGAGCAGATTTATGTGGGAGACCTAGCGGTAGAGAGAGGGCTTCTCTATCCGGGCAGCGCGGCCTCTGTTTTCAAGCGGGACATGGGAAGCGGCAGGAAATTTAACCTCCTGCATAAAACCTTTACGGCGGAGGAACTTTCCTCCTTTGTGCTGCGTGCGTTAAAAGAAGATGCGGAGAGCTTTCTGGGGGAGCCGGTCACGGAGGCGGTAATCAGCGTGCCTGCCTATTTCAATGACGAGAGGCGGCGCGCCACCAGAAGGGCCGGTGAGCTGGCAGGACTTAAGGTGGAGCGGATTATCAGCGAGCCCACGGCGGCGGCCATTGCCTACGGCTTATATCAGAGTCAGGGGCATATGCGGTTTCTGGTGTTTGACCTAGGCGGCGGCACCTTCGATGTGTCTGTACTGGAGCGGATTGACAGCATTCTGGAGGTGCGCGCCGTAGCGGGAGATAATTTCCTTGGCGGCGAGGATTTTACAAATGTGCTGGAGGAAATGTTTTTCGAAAAATTCTTACAGTTTGACAGACTTTCATTGGATGCAAAGACCCTGCGCCATATCCACAAGCAGGCAGACAAGTGTAAGATCGGCTTCTCGGAGGGGAAGACTTCTGTTATGGAGTGTAAAATCGGGGAGGAGGTATTTTCCTTCACGGTGGAGCTTTCTGCTTATGAACATGCCTGTGAGGAGCTGCTTGAAAAGATCAGACAGCCTGTGCGGCGCAGTCTCTCGGACGCGCATATCCGGCTGACTGATATCGACAAGGTGGTGCTGGTGGGCGGGGCTACCAAAAGCCCGGTGATCCGCCGGTTTGTGAGCAGGCTGTTCCGGGTGATTCCGGACACCAATATCAATCCGGATGAGGCGGTGGCGCTGGGCGCGGCGATCCAAGGTGCCATGAAGGAGCGGAAAGAGGCGATCAGAGAAGTCATACTAACTGATGTCTGCCCTTTTACGCTTGGTACGGAAGTGGTCAGGGAGTGGGAGAAGGGCTATTTTGAGAACGGCGTGTTCTGTCCTATTATCGAGAGAAATACGGTTATTCCGGCAAGCCGCACAGAGCGGCTGTACACGGTGCGGGATGACCAGACAAAGATCAGGGTCAATGTGCTGCAGGGAGAGAGCCGGTTTGCGCGCAATAACCTTTCACTCGGTGAACTGAATATAGAGGTGCCGTCCGCCCCGGCGGGGGAGGAGGCCGTGGATGTGACTTACACCTATGACATCAATTCCATTCTGGAGGTGGAGGTGAAGGTAGTGTCCACAGGAAAGAAGGAGAAACAGGTATTCGGCGGTAAAAACGCGGATATGACGCCGGAGGAGGTTGCGGCGCGTTTTGAAACCCTGTCCTATTTAAAGATTCACCCGAGAGACCGGGAGGAGAATAAATATCTGCTGTTGATGGGCGAGCGGATTTATGAGGAGAGTTTGGGAGACAAGCGGTATCTGATCGAGCAGGAGCTGCACAAGTTTGAGCAGGCACTGGATTCCTATGAACCTGCAGCGATCGACCGGGCAAAAGAGGCATTCCGGGAGTTTTTGAAAGGATTAGAGGAGTTCTAGCATTGAGATTGTGCGAATGGCATAATCAACGCAGACGCGCTTGCGCTCCGTTCCAAACGCAGCGGTACTAAGCTCGAAAAGACCTCGCTAAGTACCGGCGTTTTCCAAGGGTCTGCTTTTAATTATGCCATTCGTGCAATTGTGAAAGTATAATGTTGAGTTAGGACATGGAGGGATATTCATGGAACGGGTTTTGCTAGTGGGTGCCAACTTAAATGACAGGGAGGATTATCTGACTTCGCTTGAGGAACTAGGGGCTCTGGCCGAAGCCTGCGATATGGAGGTGGCGGGTGTAACTTCCCAGACACTGGATGCGGTGCACAAGGCTTTCTATATCGGTACGGGAAAAGTGGATGAGGTGAAACGGCTGGCGCAGGATTGTGACGTAGATGTCATAATTTTCGACAATTCCCTCTCGCCCATGCAGATGCGGAATTTGCAGGAGAGACTGGAGAAACCGATTCTGGACAGAAGCGCACTGATTCTGGATATTTTTGCGAGGCGGGCCAGATCAAGGGAGGCTAAGCTGCAGGTGGAGGTGGCAAGGCTGCAGTATATGCTGCCCAGGCTTGTGGGGCTGCATGCAGCGCTTTCCCGTCAGGGCGGCGCCAGCGGTTCCATGAGTAACAGGGGAGCCGGTGAGACGAAGCTGGAGCTGGACAGGCGTGTATTGGAAAAGAGGCTGTCGGAGCTTAGGCGGGAACTGAAGGAAGTGGGAAACGAGCGGGAGACCCAGAGAAAACGCAGGGTGAAGTCGGGACTTCCAAGGGTCGCCCTGGTGGGCTATACCAACGCGGGAAAATCCACGCTCTTAAACGCCATGCTCGACCTTTACGGTGCGGACGAGGGGGAGGATGCAGAGAGACATGTCTTTGAGAAGGATATGCTCTTTGCCACGCTGGATACGACTGTGCGCAAGATCACGCCCCCGGAGCATCACGCCTTTCTGTTGTCGGATACGGTGGGTTTTATCCATAAACTGCCGCATAATCTGGTGGAGGCCTTTCAGTCTACGCTGGAGGAGGCGAAGGAGGCGGATCTCCTCATACAGGTGGTGGATTACAGTGACGGGCACTATAAGGAGCAGATTGCCGTCACGAACGAGACCTTAAAGAGATTGCATGCGGACGGTATTCCCATGCTCTATATTTACAATAAATCGGATCTGGTTTCTCCGGATGCGCTGCCGGGACTTTCCGGGGTGGAGGAGGCGCAGCTTACGGCGCATTTACCTGTTGTGACGGGTGATGCAGTCTATCTTTCCGCGAAAAAGCGGATCGGGATGGAGGAGCTGGTCTGTCTGGTTGAGGAGAAGCTTTCCGGCGGATATAAAGAGTGCACCCTCCTGATTCCCTACACGGATGGGCGCGCCGTGTCCTACCTGAATGAAAACGCGGTGGTTTTTGAGACGGAATACGCGGAGGAGGGTGTGCGGATGCGGGTGAACTGTAAAAAGGAAGACTATGGCTATTATATGAAGTATGTGGAAGGGTAATTTCGGAAAAGTGGATCCGGAAGGAGGCGGGATGTTTCCGTGGCGGTAATGTAGGTGTATATGCAGGAGAGCAGTTGATTCATGCTGGTTCGACGGCAAATTATGTGCCGGATCTGATCAGGCAGCTTTTTGATTGGATGCGGAGTACTAAGCTGCATCCACTGGTAAAGTCCTGTATCTTTCAGAGATGCAGATACATTTAAGAACAAATTTGAAAAAATTGGGCTCTTCAGGGGTAATGGTGGGTAAAAAAATACCCACGACCCCAGCGTTTATGC
>CAMWJF010000068.1 GCA_947174505.1 uncultured Lachnospiraceae bacterium | reverse complement strand
GGCGCAGACCGGATTTGAACCGGTGAATCAGGGTGTTGCAGACCCACGCCTTACCGCTTGGCTACTGCGCCGTAATACATATGAGTAAATTCCTGCGGAATTACCTCCTGATTATGGTCTTTCGACCGATGACTCCAACGGGAATCGAACCCGTGTTACCGCCGTGAAAGGGCGATGTCTTAACCGCTTGACCATGGAGCCCTACGAAAGGCTTCATGTAGCCTTAACGAATGCTATAATACCATATCCCGCGGCATTTGGCAAGGGGGAAATAGCGTGACAGGGATATTTTTTTATAATAGAGTATGCTATAATTCTAGTATCGTCACAAAAATCAAACGCATGGAGGAACCCGAAATTGTTACATACTTTTGTAAAGCATATGAAAGAAAACGGCTGGCAGGTTGCATTGTATGAAAATCGGAACAATAATCTTTCAAATGAAATAACCGCCAGATACACAAATATCCCCGAACAATGGCTGGAATTTGCCGGAACAGTCAAGTGCATGATGAATGCCGAAGAAACTGTCTGGTTCTTATGCGCAAATGATTTTAACCCACAAAACGGCGACGCTTTTCAATGGAATGAGTGGGAAAAGATCAGCCTTGCATCTACAGCCGGCGATAAAGAGTGGGAATACAAAATCAAAACTTTCTGGGATAATCACCTTCCCATTATCATGTCCGTAAAAGGCTGCTACTCTTATTATGCCATTTCTATGAAGGATGGCTCCGTTGTGCGGGGCGCAGAACCGGAATTTGAAGAATGTGAATTTGTCACCACTTCCTTCGCAGAGTTTACTGAAAAAATCGCAAAAGGTGAACTACAGATATAAACGCCTGATAAAACAGCGGTAATCCTGTCACACAGATTTACCGCTGTTTCCTTATTTCTTTTCATGCACTCAGACTTTCCGCGCCCGGACCGCCACCGCCCGCATATCCTCCGGAATCCGGCACACCAGTTTCCCGTCAACAATCCTGACATCCGCTTCCGCGTCTGAGTAAACTTCCTCAATTCGATACGCCCCATTCGAAGGAAGAGACACTTCAAGCGCGCCGTCATGTTCCCCATTAAAGCTATGGAATACAGCAAGCAGACCGTCCTTCCGCTCATGCTCCACGCCGCCCTCCGTACGCAAAAGACACTGCCAGCCCTCCGGGTGTCGCCAGCTTACCACCTCTGGCCCGTATAGCCTGCTGTATCCGTCCTTGATAATAGACGCCGCCTTTTTATAGAACGCAATACCGCGGTCGATTACATCCCACTGCTGCGCCGTCAGCTTCGTCACATCCCCCGAAAGGCACATTCTGCCAAGAAAAGTGTTGGCGATGGAGTAGGCTATCCTTTTCAGGGAATCCTCCTCGCGGATAACGGCCCAGATCTGACTCTGTCTCGGCAGAATCACGCGGTGCAGGGACGCCGCGATAATCGGAATCTCCTCGCATTCATGGGCGTCCGAGAAGGAGGCCATGCTGCACTCACTCATCATAAGCGGCTCCAGCTTATGTCCGCCCGAGGAACAGTTTTCCAAAATAAAACCGGGGATTCTCTCCTTCACCTTTCGGATAAAGGCAAGCGACGCCTCCATATTCTGCCGTAGGCCCTCGCCCAAAGACTCGGCCCCGTCGCAGCCCACGCCGATGGTATCGTTGTAATCCATCTTCATATAGGAAAAACCATACTTCTCCAAAGTGCCGATCACGCGCTCTTCCAGATACTTTTGCACCCACTCCTGCCGCATATCCCAGAATCTTCTCATGGACGTGGTGAGCGGCGCGCCGTTTCTCGTAAGCAGATGCTCCGTCTTCTGGTAACTTTCCGCCTTCTCTCCCACATTGTCGATCTCAAACCAGATACCGGGCTTCATACCGTTGGCCTTGATCGCATCCACTGTTTTTTCAAGCCCCTCCGGGAACAATTCCTTCGACACGAGGTAATCTCCCATCGCCACATCCCAGGGAACCCCCGCCTGCTTATACCATCCGCAGTCTATCACAAAATAAGAAAAACCCTTATCCTTAATGGCGTCCAGAATGCCGCATATATTTTCATGGGAAGGACAGCCCCAAGTGGTGCAGTACTCGTTGAAAATAATCGGAAGCTCCTGTTCCGACACCGGGCCCTGATTCACCGCATCCTCTACCGCCGCCGTCATTCTCTGGGAAATTTCATCAATGCCGCCACCCCTGCACACAGACAGGATGGCCATGGGCGTCACAAAGGTTTCTCCCGGCGCGATCTCCTTCATCCAATGGCCGAAATCATAATCCGCCAGTCCGCCGGAGAGATTCACGTCATCGCCCCTTCTGTAGACCTCCATCTGCCAGCTTGCATTATGACAGACCATCGCGCCCCAGAAAAGATCTGATTTCACATCTTCCATCACCGCGTAGGGGAAATATCCGTTTACGGGCATGGAACCCACCTGCCCGAAACGCTCACAGCGCACCGCATGGCCGCCCCAGGAAGGCTCAAGCTGTAAATCCTCCAACAGTTGGGATTCCTCTCTCCCCTCCATGCTCCACACACTTCTGATACGGTGAAGTTTTAATTTCCCGCTCTCGTCCGCTCCCACAAAGGGCGATATCCCGCCCAGAGAAAAACTGGACAGAAGCTCCAATCCCACGTTTTCCTTCGATGCGTTTTCAAACTCTGTGTGGGAGATCAGACTTTTCTTTCCCTCTTTCCAATGCAGGAAATGTCTGTACTGATAACCTCTGGCATCCGATAAAGTGGTACAGATCACCGTCTCCCCGTTATCCTGCCTTTTCTCCTGATTCTTAAACACAAGCGCCGCCACAGAGGCATTCTGCCGCATGGTTTTTCCCCCGGCGTAACCGCCCGCATAGGTGTCCCCCACAAGCTTTACCTGCACCAGAGAATCCGGATAAGGTTTCTCCCTGTAAGCCACCTCGTAAGCCATATCTGCAGGAAGCAGAACAAGCTCCATACTCCCCGTCTCCTCGTCCTGCACATAGCAGGCCCGCATATCCCCTAATATAAATTCCTTATATAATTTTTTCATCCAATCCTCCAAACATATTGCCCTCAACACGTGCAGAGAATGCCCGTCTGGGCATTCTCTTGTGTGAGACTTAGAACTTCTCCGCGAGACAGCCTTTGCTGTGAGCGGTTAGAAGTTCTTCTCACACGGTTAACCTTTGACAGCTCCCACCGTCATACCTTTGATAAAGTATTTCTGCAGGCTCAAGAATAAAACGGAAATAGGAAGCACCGACACCACAATGGCTGC
This sequence comes from uncultured Lachnospiraceae bacterium, assembly GCA_947174505.1. GTDB lineage: Bacteria > Bacillota > Clostridia > Lachnospirales > Lachnospiraceae > UBA3282. The sequence continues at coordinate 12,076 of CAMWJF010000068.1, read as the reverse complement.
CATCGCTGTCGTGTAATCGCTGGCCTGCGCCGAGAACAGGGACTGTATCGCCACCGTCAGCGTTTTTAATCCCTTCTTGCTCACATACAGGCTCGCCAGCAGATAATCATTCCAAATCTGGAACGACTGCATAATAATCAGTGTGGCAAAAGCCGGCTTTAACAGTGGGAACACAATCACAAAATAGGTTTTCACCACGGAGCAGCCGTCTATGCGCGCCGCCTCCTCCAGTTCCAGCGGAACCGTAGACATAAAGCTGTTCATCAGAAATACGCCAAAGGAAATACCTGTCGCAACATACATAAATATAATACCATATCTTGTGTTCGTCAGGTGCATTTTGTAACCGATCGTATAAATCGGCAAAAACAGCGCCTGAAAAGGAATCAGAATACCAATCACAAAATAGACAAAGGAAAATTTAAAGAACTTACCCTTTCCTCTGGAAATCGCCCATGCCGTAACACCGCACAGAAGCGCCAGAAGCAGTACGCTAACAGCGGTGTAAATAAAAGTATTCGTGAAGGTGGTCGTCAGATTCAGCTTTTTTAAAGCCGCCTCGTAATTCGCCCACTGCAGGGAATCCGGCAGCTTTAAGGGGCTGGTCAGATACAGCTCCTTCTTCGTCTTAAAAGAGTAATTCAATATCACAAACAGCGGAAATAGAAAAACCAACGCCACAACCGTCATCACAACCTGCACCACAAAGGTACTCGTCGTATAAGGCTTGCTGGTAATATCGTCGGCCTGTTTTGCGCGTCCGAATTTTGCCATTATGACTGCACCTCCTTACTCTTTAATCCCTTCACCTGTATCATCGCTACCATCAACAAAATCACAACCAGCGTCACCGACATGGCGGAACCGTAACCGTACTGCCTGCCGCTGATGGCTGTCGCGTAAATCATCTGTATCACGGAGGTGGACGCTCTGCCCGGCCCGCCTCCTGTGGAGGATACCAGCAAATCATACACCTTGAGAGAACCCGTTGTGATGCCCACCACGCATATAGTGATTGCCGGTGCAAGCATTGGAATGGTCACATTGAAAAACCGCTGTACGGCGTTTGCACCGTCCACCTTGGCCGCCTCGTAAAGATCGGAGGGTACGGACTGGAGACCCGCCAGATAAATCAACATCCAGTAACCGATCCACTGCCAGTTGTTTGCAATGACCAGACCTCTCAACACGGTTTTTCCGTCGCCGAACAGTAAAAAGTTAATATTTGTCCCAAAAATCTCATTCAATTCGGGCAGCACATTGGAATACAGTTTCAACCAGACGAAACCGACAATAACCGCGCTGACCAGACAGGGAATAAACAAAATTGTTCTGTATATCTTTTGGGCTTTGATACCGCTATCCAGTGCCACCGCAAACAGCAGCGCAAACACATTCTGTACAATCGTATTGGCAATGGTAAACCTGATCGTGAACCACCAAGCCTGCCTGAAATTGGCGTCCTTCCAGAGATTGATGTAATTAGAAATTCCCACAAACTCCTTCTCAACAGTCATGCCATCCCAGCTGGTAAAGGAGTACCGCAGCGCCAGCAGCAGCGGTAAGATCACGCCTATGGTGAAAATCACCATACCGGGTACTATCAAGAGAAAATACTGGCGATTCATTTTATCCTGCATCGTTTTCTTTTTATTCATACCAAACCCTCTCCATCTACTCTCTACTTATGGAAAAGAGGGGAGAAGAATACTCTCCTCCCCTCCATGACTCACCGTTTTACTGAGCGCTGCTGGAGCCGACTCTCGCGTCGGAAGCCGCCAGACAATCCTCGAAGCTGATGTCTCCCTGCAAATATGCCGCAATATCCGCTGCGTTCTCCTCCTGGAAACCGCCCCATACCAGCTGGTTGTTGCCAAGCGTCACGTCAACGATCATTCCCTTAGCCGCATATGCATCAATATCCGCCTGACTGGGATTCGTGTAAGTAGGTGTCACATCCTTTAACATGGAAGCAGTCTTGGTAAAGTCCACGATCTCCACTGCCAGTTCCTTATCACCGGAAAGTACATCCAGCACGCAGTTTACCGCATCCTGATGCTCCGTCTCCGCGCTTGTCATAATCGCAATGTTCGGCTCGAAGATCAGCTTTGAATCACCCGTCTGATTCGGGAACGGGAAAATACCAAAATCAAAGCTCTCATCAATATCAAGGAAGTTCTGGATCGACCATGATCCGGACACCTTCATAGCCGCCTCACCCAGCACCATTCTCGCGTCGCAGTCCGTCTGCTCTGTGGAGAAGGTTTCAGGATAGGTATTGTCAAAGATCAGTTTATTATAAGAGTAAGCCGTCTGTGCCGCCTGATCCTCAGCGAAGGATACCTTACCCTCTCTGAACTGGTCGCCCCAGTCAGGCGTGTTGTTAAATACATCGTTCATCATAAACTGCATGGTCACATTACCGATGGACCAGGTATCTACCATATGGCTTGCGAAAGGAACGATACCCTTTGCGTTGCAGTCGTCGATGATTGCCTGCAGCTCCTCCTGTGTGGTGGGTACTTCCCAACCATTCTCCGCAAACATTGTTTTGTTGTAATACACGCCCTGATACAACGCATTATATACCAGACCGTAGGTCTTGCCATCAAACGTTACATTCTCTCTCGCCGCGTCCAAGCCTCTGTCCAGATAAGTGGCATCAATTTCTCCCAGAAGGCCCTGCGAAGCATATGTGTTTACGTCCTGTGCCTTACCGATAATGATATCCGGCAGACCGGACTGCATATACTGCTGCATCTTGGGATGGAACTCGCCGTCCCAGCCTGTGCACTCCCACTCCAGTGTGATATTGGGATATTTCTCAGCCAACGCTGCGTCAATCATATCCTCAATGCCCGCATCCGTAGTGGACTGTCCCGCTAACACTGTCAGGGTTACCTCCTCGCCGTCTGTGGACGCCGCAGGCGCTTCCGTCTCACCGGCCTCCTCTGCTGCCGCAGGGGCCTCCGCCTCCTGTTCCGTATCCGCCGCAGGTGTCTCTGCCGCGCCGCCATCTCCCGAGCCGCCGCATCCTGTCAGCATGCTCACTGTCATTGCCGAACATAAAAGTAAACTTAACGCCTTCTTTTTCATAGTTCTCTCCCTCCGTAAAATGAATAGTTTGTTTTGATATTATTACTATATAATCTTACCCATAAAAAGAACTATGCTTTTTTTGAAAATCTAACTTGTAAAATTTTGAAACAGACGGTTTCGGTACTCTCTGGGGCTTACGCCGGTATGCTTTTTAAAAACCTTGCTGAAATAAGTATAGTCATCATATCCTACCATAAAGGCTACCTCCGCGATATTGATATCTTCCCTCTGCATCAGCTCTTTCGCTTTTTCCATACGTCTCGATGCAATATAGAGCATCAGATTCTCCCCTGTTTCCTGTTTGAAAAGTTTTGAAAAATATGAACTCTCCACCGCATATTTTTCGGAAAGCCCGGACAACGTCAACTCCTCAAAATAGTTTTCATTGATGTAGGCAACAGCCTCCTTCACATAATCCCGAATATTTCCGGTGATCTCACTCTTCTTTTCTCCCAACACCACATTCTGCATCTCCGTGAGCAGAGATAGCAGTTCTCCCACGTCCAGACCTTCCACCACCTTGTCCGCCATCTGCTCCAGCCGCCCCAGCTCTTTGAGACTTTCCTCAGAGGCGCCCTGTCCCGCAAGATAGTCCAGAAATACAGCGGAAATCCTGTTTACAATTTGCTTCGTCTCCATAAAATTCAGTTTTTCGCAGGAACCCAGCCCGGCCTCCTCCAGAAGAAACTCCTTCAACGCCTTTTCACTTCCCGTCTTTAAAGCGGTCTTTAACCGGCGCTCCGATTCCTGACTAAAGCAATCTGTCACCTGTGTATTCATACTATTCTTTTCCTTATTACAGAAAAGAATGACGCTCTCAGTATTGTATGGTCTTGTCATCAACACAGAAATACTCTGCACATAGGCGTCATGAAGGCTGTCCATGGAATAGGACTGCTCACTGACGGCAATGGTAATCGGACTGTTCGTCTCTTCCCTTAGCCGCTTCATAATCTTTAACGCCAACACCTGCTGTTCGCCGACGTCCAGCTCGGTGACCACCAAAAACTCATTGCTCCTGTTGATATAGTTAAATACGACCAGCTTCTGCTGCTGATCCAGCTCTCGCAGTTTCTTCTTAATGGAATAAGACAGATAGTTCATATCATACTGGTATCTCGCCATAAGTGTCTGTAAATCATGGATCTTAATAAGCATAATACTGCAGCCTGCGGAATCCAGCGCCGTCCCCGCAACCGGCGTCATGGAAAGCCGGATCCGCTCCTTTTCAATTAAAAGACTCAACTCCCGATCCTGCAAAAGGGAAGCTGCTTTCAAATTCTGTCTCTCGTTTTCTTCCTTCTCACTGATCAATTCCAACGCCTTCGATACCGCCTGAATCAGATCAATCTTGGACACCGGCTTTAACAGATAGTTGATCGCGCCCGCCACCAGAGTTTCCTTGACATAGGAAAAATCGTCATAGCCGCTGAGAACCAGAACCACAACCTCCGGATATCGTTCCTTCACCTTTTTTACCAATTCCACCCCATTTAAAAAAGGCATATTGATGTCCGTTATCAGAATGTCCGGCTTGTCCTGCGCCATCAGCTGAAGTACCTCTTCCCCGTCCTGTGCAGGCGGCATAAAATCAATCTGGTAATCCTCCCAGGCTATCATGCTGCGGATCTTTTCTCTGGTCCAGTACTCGTCGTCCGCAATCAGCAGTTTATACATTTTCCTTTCCATACAGTTCATCCTCTTTCCTTGCCGCCACCGACAGATACACTGAGGAGCCCTTACCGGGTTCGCTCTCGATGAAAAGGCCGTATTCTTCCCCGTAGATCATTTTCAGTCTGGCATTGATATTTAACAATCCTATGGAGTCTCCCTCCTCCACCAGACCCGTATCGTTTTCCTTAAGAAGGCGATTAAACTTTTCCGCATCCATTCCCACGCCGTCGTCCCTTACCATGACATACAGCTTCCCCTCCGCCTGCCAGATTTTAATGTAAACGTTCTTCTCCCCGCGCTTGTTCTTCAAGCCGTGGTTGATGGCGTTTTCCACCAGCGGCTGTATGGAAATTTTCGGCACAGAGTATAGCAGGGCGTCGTCGTCAATATCAAAATGATAACGAATTTCCTGCCGCATGCGCACATTCATGACGAAGATATAATTTTTCAGATGGGCAATCTCTCTTGACACCGTGGCGTAAGGATATTTCATGTCCAGACTGTAGCGGAATATATTGCTCAGCGACTGGCACAGGTCGCTAACCAGATCACAGTTCTGAATGCTGGCAATACTGCTCATGGTATCTAAAGTGTTATACAGGAAATGCGGGTTAATCTGCGCCTGCAGGGCCTGATACTGTGCCCTGTTCAGCAAAAGCTTATCCTGATACTGCTGCCCGATCAGGTTTTCGATAGAATCCAACATGTAGTTAAATTCTTCTCCCAGCTTTCCAATCTCATCCTGTACCTGATAATTGACCCGAAGATTCGTATCTCCTCCACGAATCCTTCCGATCGTATCCATCAGATTCGCCAAAGGATTCGTCAGCCGTTTTGTGATATAAGTGTAGAGAATAATCATAAGAGCGCTCAAAGCCGTCACACTTATCACCAGCGTTCTCTCAAGTATTTTCTGACTTGCTTTCAACACAGACTGCGGCATAACCGCATAGACGGCAAGCTCATACTTCTTAATCGGCAAATGAAAAAACACCTTCTCCGGGTCCGCCATATCGACCGCCGCCCGCCTGTTTTCCTGAATGTCCTCCATCATCCTTCCATAAAAATCGGCATAGCTCTCACCCGGTTCGCCCACCAGCCCAAAGGCTCTGTCTCCCGCAGGCTGCAGCCAGACGAAAGTATTATCCCCCAGCTGATATTTCTGCATAATCTTCTGGGGCGCCTTAACATCCGCGTCACAGACAATGTACCCGATCATGTCCTTTTTGCTTGATGTATCATAGAGCTTTAACACAAACCTCATCATATCTGCATCCGTGGAGGAATTATGATAACTGGAAATGAGCATTTTATTCTCCGAGGATTCCGTATATGCCTTCACCCGTTCCGCATTATAGACCTCCGCCTCCTCATAGATATCGGCGGCATAATTTCGCTTCGGGGTTGACGCCTTTCTATACACACTGATAATCTCATGGGCGCTGTTATAAAAATAGAGCGCCATCATCCCGTCGTTTGCCGTGAAATATTTTTCTGCATAATCTCTCGCATAGCGATAGTAATCCTGACGCAGTTCCTCCACCGTCCCGTAATCCCGCAGAGCGCCGAGAAAAGCTTTATCATTGTAGATATTGACCATATTGTTTTCTATGCCCTCGATATAGCTTCCCAGCTCGTTCTGCATATTATCCAGAGAATTGTAGGCAATGTCACGCGCCTGCTCATAGACCATGTTGGAGCTGACGTTCAGGAGAAATATCGTCTGCAATACCAGCGCAATCAGTGTGCAAAAAATACAGATCAGCAGAATTTTATTCCGCATACTTCCTCTCACTGAGATTTTTCCCATCATGTGATTAACCTTTCCACTGGTTAACAAATATCAGCATTCCACTACTGGTCAGTGCTGTGCAGCGCTTCCTCCTGCAACCGGTCAAACTGCGCCATACACTCGTCCACCGTGGCGCCGCCCAACAGCTCCCTCACTATCAGACAGGTATTTCCCCACTGCTCCACTTCCATTCCCGCATTGGAACCAAGCACATACACATTTTCCTGAATCCTGTCGTTCAACGGCTTCAGGGCCGGGATACATTCTACTTCCACATTTTTAGACGGGGAGATCACCCGGTTCGTCTCCGCATAAATCTGCATCGCCTCATCAGAAAGCATCACGTCCAAAACAGCCAGCGCATCTTCCCCGTGCTCCGCGTTGATGCCTACGCCAAAGCCTGTCATGGGCATAACCGGCATCTGTCCGCGGCTGCTTGGAAAACCGATCACCAGCATCTCAAAATCCGGCTTCCCATAGGCGGTATCCGCATTGGCCGCACCCCAATACGCCATGACGATGGGCGTTTTCTGGGCCAGAAAATCAGCTCCCTCCCCCTCAATCGCCTCACTCACAAGGGCCTTCTCGGCGTCCACATACCCTTTGTCAATCATCTCCTGCAGAAATTCGAATCCGGGCCGCATATAATCGCTGTATTTGCTCTCTCCGCTGTTTAATGCCGCGATCTCCGCCTCCGTATTCCCGTCGTTGTATAAATCCGCGTAAGCCTGGGCCAGCACAAAGGTTTCCAGCCACCATCTGTTGGCTCCCACCGGCGTCTCAATGCCATTTTCCTTGAATACGCTGCAGCACTCTAAAAAATCCTCCGGCGTCTCCGGCAGAGCAAGATTATATTGATCGAACATCTCCTTATTGATGAACAGTCCGTATGCCACTACCTCCTGCGGAATTGCCACCAGCTTTCCGTCCACCACATTTGCCGCCTTCACCACATCCCGCAGATTATTGGCACAGCCCAGTCCGGACAGATCCCGCAGTTCCCCCTCCTCCGCCAGCGTGCGGATGGTATCCGGGTTCAGCAGATACATATCATCCATATTGCTGCGCGCCCTGTCAAGCGTCACGTCATCGTACGTCTTGTCCTGATAGTCCTCCGCCGTGTACGTCACATACTGTACCTTTACACCCAGCTTCTCTTCCGCCAGAATGATCGTCTTATCCACAGCGCTTCTGGCAACATTTTCCACGTCGGCCTCTGTCTTTTCCATAGGACTGAACAGATTCACTTCCCGTTCCTCATTATCTTCCACAACGACCAGATTATTGCCCGTCCCTCCGTTTTCACCGCACGCCGCCACAAAAAGAGCCGCTGCCCCGACTATACACAATAAGCCCAATTTTCTAAAACTTCTCTCCCTAATCAAATGAATAGCTCCTCCATTTTTCAAAAATTATTCTCGTGATTCTGCCCTCATATTAATTTTCCTGTTTCGTATACTGACTGATTACCTGCCTTAACAGCTCTATGTCAATCGGTTTTGCCAGATGTACATTCATCCCCGCAGCCAGCGCCTCCTTTTCATCCTCCGCAAAGGCATTCGCCGTCATGGCGATGATGGGAATCGTCCGCGCGTCTTCCCGCTCCAATGCCCTGATCGCTCTGGTGGCGTCATAACCGTTCATAACCGGCATCTGTACATCCATGAGAATCGCGTCAAACTCGCCTTCCTGTGACTTTTCAAACCGCTCCACCGCAAGCTGGCCGTTCTCCACAATCTCGCAGCTGGCCTTTTCAAAGGCCAGGATTTCCCGCAGTATCTCCGCATTGATCTCATTATCCTCCGCCGCGAGGAAGTGCAGTCCCTCCAGATTATGCACGGACTCTGCCTCCGGTTCTCCGGCTTTCTTTGACTCTGCCTGCATCCCCTGTATCTTTTCTTTAAAAGCTGACGCGAAAAACGGTTTTATGAGAACGCCCGTATGTTCCGCCTGATAAACCTCCCCGCCGACTGCCTCGCCATGATCCGGCATAAACAGAATCGGCAGCGTCTCCCCGGTTTGCTCCCGGATCTGACTGATCGCCTGCATCGTTCCATTCTTCACCGTGTTTCCGCCAAGCAGCACCACATGATAACCGCCCGCATTGTCCTCCAGCAGAGACAGCGCCTCCTCCATGCTGTGTGCCGCGTCCGCCTCCACACCTACGTCTCCCATAAGCGTCCTGATATTCCCGCAAGTCTCCTCGTCGGCGTCCGCCACCAGAATCCGGGAAATGCCCTTCTCTGTCCAAAACTGCCTGTCTGCCTGTTCCTCAGGAATACGAAACTCCAGCTCAACCCTGAACAGGCTGCCCTGATCCACCTCGCTGAAAACGTCAATCGTACCGCCCATCAGCTCTATGATATTCTTGGTAATCGCCATGCCAAGCCCTGTTCCCTGTACCTTATTTGTGGTGCTGTTCTCCGCCCGCGTAAAGGCATCAAATATGGTTTCCAGATACTCTTTCGTCATACCGTACCCATTGTCCTGCACCTCGATCCTGATATGCTCAAACTGGCTGGAACGCTGTTTCAGACCGATCATCCGAAACCAGATCGTGCCGCCCTCCGGCGTATACTTTATGGCGTTGGACAGCAGATTAATTACAATCTGATTTATGCGCGTCTCGTCGCCCAGCAGAGACTCATGCTTGATTCCCGTCACTTCCACATAGAATTTCTGCGACCTTGCCTCCGCCATAGGCCGGATAATCGCATCCACGGAAGAAACCAGCTCGTTTAAAGTAAACTCCTCCACGTTTAGAACCACCTTGCCGCTCTCAATCTTAGATACATCCAGAATATCGTTGATCAGACTGAGCAGGTGCTGCCCGGACGCCATAATTTTCTTCGTATATTCCCGCACCTTTTCCGGGTTCTCCGCGTCCCTGGAGAGCAGTGTTGTAAAGCCCAGCACAGCATTCATCGGCGTACGGATATCATGGGACATGTTGGAAAGAAACATGGTCTTTGAATTGCTTGCAATCTGTGCCGCCTGCAATGCCTCCGCCAGCTTACGGTTACTGATTTCTCTCTCCGCCTCCCGCTCCTTTCTTACTCTGATCTGCTGTCTCTGGTTCAGGTAAAACAGAGTGCAGCACAGGAAAAAGGCAATCAGCATAACGGCAACCACAATAAAAATATTCTGGTTGACTGCCCTGCCCTCCTGCTGGATTGCCTCAATCGGCACATACCCGATCAGATAAATAGTGCCACCGTTAACCGACCACATATAATTGAGCGAATCCTTATTTCTGATATCATGGTAGAACATGATATTCTTATGGTTTTTCAGGCAGTCCTCCACCTCTTCCCGGAGTCCTTCCTCCTGAATATCATTCGCCCGGTAAAAATCCGTCAGGTTCAGGTGACCCGCGCTCCGCTCTCCCATCCCCTTGGGCTTTAAAACGAACCGCTCCGTCTCCGCATCCATAATATAGAGCATCGCCCTTTTATTATAGAAGCCCTCCGGCAGCGACTTGTCAAAGGTATCATAAATATATTCCACATAGAGCGTACCAATTTCCTGTTCGCCCTTTATTACAGGACATTTGATGCAGTAAGCCCATGTCCCCATGTAGTTCAGGTAAGATTGGGACACCGGAAGACCATTGATCATCCCCCCGGCAGAGAAATCCAGCTCCTCCTCCGTGAATGCCTCGCCTGTGCTGGATACGCCTGTCGTCTCCCCCGCGCGTATCAGGGCAAGCTTCACCATCGTCTCGCTCTTCTTATAATTGCGGACATACTCCTCCGGCTCCTCCATCACGGCAATTCCCTGCGCCATCAGTCTCTGGTATTCCGCCTCCTTGTTCAGGATCGCCTCGATCGTACATTTGATCAGGTCAAGACTCTCATTCAGGTTCTGCGTCGCCGATGACGCCATATCCTTGGATATCCTGTGTGAAACAGAAAAAACGATTACTCCTAAAACGAGAAAGATCAAAATGATAGAAACAAGCAATGAAATTCCTCTATCTCTCTTACTTTCATCACGTTTCTTACTCATTCTGATCCCCATTCTCTTTTTGAAGCTAACTGCCTTCGTACTTGTCATTTCTTTACTCTTATTATATATTATATTCCCGTTTTTCTATAAAGCCAGCACATAATTCACTGTCCCTATCGGAATAACGCTGCCGTTTTTTCCATCCGCTCCGCAATCTCCACACCAAAAGGGCAGCGGCTCTCGCAGGCTTTACAGCCGATGCACGCATCCGCGCCATGCTCCAGCGCCAGATAGTGCTCTCTCACAGTAGCCGGAACCTCCTCCTGCATAGCAGCAAGATCATAGTATTTGTTTACCATCGCAATGTCAATCTCCTTGGGACAGGGCCTGCAGTGCCCACAGTATGTACATTCACCCTTACCAAAAGTATTGCGGGGCGCCTTTGCCAGAACCGCCGCATAATTCTTATCCGTCTCGTCAGCGGTCTCATAGGCCACAGCCTGCTCCACATGCTCCGGCGTATCATACCCGGCCAAAACGGCAGCAACCGCCGGACGCGTCAGACAGTAATGAATACACTGTACAGGCGTCAATGCGACGCCGAAAGGAGAACGCGCTGCGTCAAACAGCCTGCCTCCCGCATAAGGCTTCATAACGGTAATGCCCACGTCGTTCTGTTCGCACAGCTTGTAGACCTCCGAACGTATCGGATCGATGCCGCCAAATCCATCCTCATATTCCTCCACAAAATAATCGTCAATATTATCCGTGGGCGGCAGAAGGTCGAACGCCGGGTTCACACTGAACAGAATCATCTCTATCAGCCCACTCTCCGCAGCCTTTTTCGCCATAAGGGGATTATGCGTGCTCATGCCAATATGACGGATCTTTCCACACGCCTTCAGCTCCTTCACATACTCGATGTAGGGACCGCTCATGGCATTCTCCCAATCGTCCTCCTGATCTATAAAGTGTATCATGCCCAGATCAATGTAATCTGTTTGCAGACGGGCCAGCAGATCCTCGAAAGCCTCCCGGCATTTCTCCACTTCGCGTGTTCTCTCGTACTGGCCATTCTGCCATGTGGAACCGATATGTCCCTGAATATACCACCGCTCCCGTCTGTCCGCCAGCGCTTTCCCGATTTTCGTGCGGACATTCGGTTCTGACATCCAGCAATCCAGAATATTGACTCCCAGCTCGTCCGCGCGGTCAATCATGGCCTTACATTCTTCGTAGTTGTGCCGCTCCAGCCACTCTCCCCCAAAGCCGACCTCGCTCACCATCAATTCCGTTTTCCCCAGTCTGCGATACTGCATGGTGTCCCTCCTTTGATTTGTCAATTCTCACTGCCTTCCTATTATGAAACAGTATAACATGGCCATCTGCCTTTGTCATTAATATCTATTCTTTTATATACCTGCAACACGCTCACACTTTTTGCTGTATGAAACACAAAAAAACCTGTAAACGATAATGTCTACAGGCTTTCCATTAAGCTATCCGTTTCAACTCCCCGAGTAGGGCTCGAACCTACAACCCCGCGGTTAACAGCCGCGTGCT
>CAMWJF010000067.1 GCA_947174505.1 uncultured Lachnospiraceae bacterium | reverse complement strand
CACCACCCCACACCCCACCCCCACCCCCCAACCCAACACCCACACCCCCCACAACCCCCCCACCCCACAAAAACAAGGGATAATGCCCTTGATATGATGAAGGGCTGGCTGACAATTTTTATGGTCTTGTCGCATTTAACGTATGTGGTTCCCTTTAGGTGGAGTCATAAATTTAATATATATGTGAATCTGACATCTTTTTCGGGATTTATGTTCTGCTTTGGATATGCGTGCTGGAAAGCATACATAGAAAAGGAGAGAGAAGATGTGGCAAAAAGGCTGGGAAAAGGGGCTTTCAAATCTTTATTAGCGTTTTATATATGTGGATTAGGATCGTACATACGTGGCACCTTGCAGGATTGGGAGAGTGTGCTTTTTTTGCAGAGACTTCCGGGGATGACAGAATTTCTATTCAGTTTTTGCCTTATGTATCTTATGATTTTGATTTTCAGGAAACAGCTAAAGAGGCTGACTTGGGGAAACGGTGCTGTAATTTCAGTGATATCCTTAGCCGTTACAGCTGCTTTTCCATTTGACATTGTCAGCGATCCGATTATTGGAAGTATTTTTGGGACAGCATCATATTACAGTTTTCCGCTGATAGCTTATCTTGGATATTTTATTGTGGGCTGCCTGTTGGCAAAATATCAGATTGTATTTGTTAAATGGTTATTTTTGATAACGTGTATTTTGACGGCAGCCTTTTTCAATTTTTGTAGAGCAAACGGAATCCTGCCGGGAAGGTTTCCACCGACGGTATGGTGGATTTGTGGTGGAAGTTTGTTCATATATTTCTATTTTCTTATTTTTAAACTGGTTTCGCAGGAAGGGATAGATATTAAACCGCTAATTTTTATAGGAAAACATACGCTGGTTTTTCTGGTTGTGAGTAATATGCTGCTCTTTATTTTGTGGAATCATTTGATTGATGAAAGGTTATGGGAAACAGTTTCCATGAATCGATGGGAACTCAGATATATGATTTTTATTACAATCACATTTATCATATCATGGGGAGTAATTAAGATAAATGAAAAATGTAGGGGATGGATTTTCTGGGATTGAAAGATTACGCATATGTTTTCCGACAAAGGGTGATGGTAGTTTTATTGTATTTGGTGATGTCGGTTTTTTGTATATGGAAATGAAGAAAAAATCTTTTTTTTATGGCTGTCTAAATGAGGAAAGAACGGACAGAGAAAAGGAGGTGCATATCGTGGATTACAATGAAAGAATAAGGGAGCTTAGGAGGGACAAATCCATGGTACAGCAGGAAATCGCAGATATGCTGGAAGTGGGGCAGCGTACATATGCAGATTATGAGAATGGCAAGACGAGGATACCGGTGAAGAGTCTGCTGGTGCTTGCCAGATTTTACGATGTGTCCATGGACTATATTTCGGGAGCGAGTGATGTGAAGGAGCGGTATCCAAGTCAGTAGAGGTGGAAAAATGTTTTTGGCTCAATATGAGATATTATAGTGTATATTTTGAATATAAATTTTTGGGAAAAAGGAGGTGGCTATGATCCATTTGTTAGGAATACTTGAAACGAAGGGAAAACAGTGCACAGGATGCAGTGCTTGTTTAAACATCTGTCCCGTAGATGCAATCCATATGGAAAAGAATGCGCAGGGCTTTCTCTATCCGATGGTTGATCCGGATATATGCATCGACTGCAAGAAATGCGAAAAAATCTGCCCCAAATTACATGCCTATCAGGGAAACACAGATTGCCCGGATTGTTATGCTGCGAGAGCACAGGACACAATACGACAGGTCAGCTCGTCGGGCGGAATTTTTACGGTTCTGGCAGAATATGTACTCGAACGGGGCGGTGTGGTGTGCGGGGCAGCCATGGAACAGGATTTCAGGGTACATCACATATGCATTGACTGTAAAGCGGATTTGGACAGGCTGAGGCAGTCGAAGTATGTGCAGAGTGATATGGAACTGATCTACCGGGAGATTAGTCAATATTTGTCCGTGGGTAGATTGCTGCTCTTTACAGGGTGTCCTTGCCAGGTAGCCGCCGCGCGTAAATATTTTGGGGAGAATGAAAGAATTTTGTATGTGGATTTGCTGTGCCATGGTGTCCCGTCTGTGCAGATGCTACAAGAGTATATGAGGGAAAACTTTGACCTTGACCAAGTAAGCGGCCTGCAGTTCAGGAGCAAACTGAATGGATGGAGGTCAGACCAGCTCAGGGTATTTTATAAAGACAATACGTCACAGCGTATTCCTTGGGCGGAGAGTGCTTATGAGGAAGGATTTCAAAGGAATATCTCTCTGAGGGATGGTTGTGAGGCGTGTGAATTTTGCGGGAAACGCAGGCAGGGGGATCTCACAATCGGTGATTTTTGGAGAGTGGAGGAGTATGATCCGAGCCTGAATGACGGAAGAGGGACAAGTGTCGTGCTTGTGAATAATGAGCACGGCAGGAAGATCTTAAACCGGATAAAGGGAAGTTTATATGACATTCATAAGATACCGATCGAGGCTGCCAGGTTCAATCGGCTTTCGGAGCAGTTCGAAGCGCATCCGCAGAAGGAACGTTTCAAGCTTTTATATCCGGGACATTCTTTCAGTGACGCAGTTTTACAGTGTAGGCATTCATTATATGACATTGGGCTGATTGGTCTTTATACAGCTGATAATTATGGAGGGGAACTGACACAGTATGCATTATACCAGACTTTAACGGATTTTGGGTACTCTGTACTCATGATAGCGCAGCCTCTGGATTCTAGGCTGAAACCGAATCCGAAAGGGGCACATTTATTTGAGAAGGATCCCTATGCAGAATGGGATAAAAGCAGATATTTTCCCAATATAGCTGAGATGAAATTCTTGAATCTGCAGTGCAAGGTTTTCATAACCGGATCGGATCAGATGTTCAACAATAATTTATACAAAGACTATAATAAATATATGACTCAGAACTTTGTTACAGACAATCACTGCAAAATCGCATATGCAGCTTCTTTTGGACACGACAGAATCTGGGGAACAGAGCGGGAACGGGCGGCAGAGTCCTTTTTTATGAAAAAGTATGATTATTTTTCTGTAAGAGAAAAGTCAGGCGTAGAAATCTGCAGGAACGAATTTGGCGTTGACGCCGTCCAGACGCTGGATCCAGTATTTCTGTGTCAGCCTGAAAGATACAGGGAACTGGTTGACAGAAGCAGTGCAGCTGTGCCGGACAAGCCTTATCTGTTTGCTTATATTCTGGATCCTGACAGGGAAAAAGAAACTATTTTAAGAGAGTATGCAGATAGAAATAACCTTACTATAAGAGCAGTTACAGACAGAGGTTGTTATTATACGGATGATTATATTAAGAACCGGTGGGATATAGATACGAAATCAGATGTCAGTATGGAAAACTGGATTATGTATATTGCAAAGAGTGATTTTGTAATTACGGATTCTTTTCATGGGATGTGTCTGGCCATTATCAATCATAAACAGTTTGTTGTAATCGTAAACAAACTGCGTGGCGAAACCCGGTTTGTTTCTCTATTGACTCTTTTGGGGTTAGAGCAGAGAATGGTTTATTCAAGCGTCGAGCTGAGGGATAAGCTAGAGTCTTTGATGACTATTGACTATGAGCGAGTGGACAGGGTTTTAAAAGTAGAAAAGGAGAAATCCCTGCAATGGCTGTGTAACGCAATTGAAGAAGGGAAAAAGATAAAAAAGCCGTTGTCAACTTTTGATATGGCGGATGGAAGAATTGATGAATTGTGGAAACGCACAGACAGAAATAATGATCGGATACGGCAGAGAATCGATAGTCTTGAGCAGATTCTGCTTGGAGAAAACACAGATGTTTTAGAAAAGCGGTATAGGGAGCAGTCTGGCTATGTGCTCGAGCTTTCTGAGATTACAAAAAAAGAGATAGAACAATTGGGAAAAGAGATAAAAAATCTGCAGGAGAGAACAGAAAAAATAACGAACTCCTATTCATGGAAAATAGGGAGGGCTCTCACATGGCTGCCGCGTAAAATCACCAGTACAATGGAGAAAGGCCGATGACAGACACAGCAGCAGATAGTTTGGAGGTAAAAACAGGACATGTTTTTCATCAGCATAGCAATGTTTTTTATCGCTCCGCTCACGGCGTGGAAAATACATAGCAGAAAGAGGGGAGTGGATACAGGTGATAAGAGAAATATAAAGCTTATAGCAGTGTATTTTTTCCTCCTGAATGCCATTACCTTTGCTGTGTCATCCTACCGCGGCATTGATATGCGTAGGTGGAATCCCTTTACCACCACCGTTTCCTTTCGGATTAAATATATTGCACTCAGCACCTTATTGGGGATGCTTATACCGTGGGTCTTATGCGGTTTTCTGAACAAGGGTATTACCATGGCGGAAATAAAACGGCATTCTGCTAGGTTTTTCTCTGATATGAAAAAGTATTTTCCTTATGCTGTCCGCGCCGCTAAGGCAGATCTGAAAGCGGAAGTGACCAATTCGTTTCTGGACTGGATGTGGTGGCTGATCGAACCGTTCTGTATGATGCTTATTTATACAGTGATGTTCGGCGTTGTGTTTGATGCAGCGGAAGAGCATTTTCCAGTATTTATTTTTATCGGGATTACCATGTGGAATTTTTTTACCAGAGGAGTTTCGGGAAGCGTGGAAATGGTGCGTGCCAACAGGAGCATTGTCACAAGGGTATATCTGCCAAAGTACATTCTTCTTTTCTCAAAACTTATGGTAAACGGGTTTAAGATGCTGGTATCTTTTGCGGTGATTGCAGCTATGCTTGTGATATTTCGTGTCAGAATTACGGTCAGCATACTGTGCATGGTGCCCGTTTTACTTGTTCTTTTTCTGATTACCTTTGGGGTGGGAAGTATCCTGATGCATTATGGGGTGTATGTGAACGATTTGTCTTATATTACGGGGATTCTGCTTACCATGATGATGTATTTGACAGGTACCTTCTATGCCGTTGCAAAGAGGATACCGGCCCCTTTTGGTGCTGTGCTTGAGAAGGCCAATCCGGTTGCCTTTCTGATCGCTGAGATGAGAAATGTGGTGCTCTATGGGCAGGTTCTGGATTGGAAACTTTTGTTTGTATGGTGCGCAGCTTCCGTTATACTGATCTGGGTTGGGATGTTTACGATTTACCGTAATGAGAATTCTTATGTGAAGGTGATATAGCCAGTCATTGTACGGATGTGTTGATTGTCAGCTGCAGAATGTTCTGGTATGGAGGAATCCATGAAAAAAAAGAAAAATGCGATTGAGTTGCAGGATGTATGCATTAACTACAGTATTATGAACAATGTTTCCATCCGAAAAACTTTTCTGCATAAAAAAGTAAGGAATGAGGTGTTCGAGGCGGTAAAGCACGTGACATTTGCCGTGCAGGAGGGGGATATCCTGGGGATTATCGGAAAAAACGGCAGTGGGAAATCTACGCTGCTCAAGTCCATTGCGGGTGTGTTTTCGCCTAACGTAGGAACGATAGACTTAAAAGGGCATTCTGTGTCATTAATGTCTCTGGGAGTAGGCTTTAAGGAGCAGCTTTCAGGACGGGAAAACATTATTCTGTCTGGAATGCTGCTTGGTTTTTCAGAGAAAGAAATTCAGGAGAGGTCTCAGGATATTATAGATTTCGCGGAAATCGGGGATTTTATTGACAGACCGGTGAGAACCTATTCAAGCGGTATGTATTCCAAACTGGCATTCTCCATTACGGCGATGCTTGAGACGGATATTATGCTTGTGGACGAGGTGCTGAGCGTGGGAGATGAGCAGTTCAGACTGAAAAGTCTCAATAAAATGAAGGAGCTGATTAACGACAGGAAACGGACGGTTATCATTGTCTCGCACAGCATATCCACTCTCAAAGAACTTTGCAACCAGGTTATGTGGCTGCACGACGGGGAAGTCAGAAAGCTTGGGAATACGGACGAGGTGCTGAAAAAGTATTCTGAGTATATGGCTCCCGCTGTAAAGAAAACGGAAGAAGTTCCTTAAGACGTGATTTCCACGAAGGGTGTATGAGGGTCATACAGGATTTGCTCTTTAAGCTGGCTTTTGATACAATATTCCATATAAGAGGGAATGGAAACAGATACGTGCGTGGTTTAAGGAGGAGAGTGATGGGAGCTTTTGTGGAACGGTTTAAACGGTATGCGGCAGGTATTTTGATTGCAGGAATGTTTCTGACAGTCATTGTCAAATGTGTAGCGACAGCGGCAGGCGGTAACTATCTATTTGCAGACGGTGCAAATCATTTATACAATATACTGCGGGCAGGGGATGCTGTTACAAATATAGATGGACGACAGGGCAGCTTTTTTTTGATGGAACTGTTAATCACGTTAGGGATGAAACTTGGAATTACAAATATAAATATATTGTGTGTACTTTATGGAGTCGGATCAGTTATATGGCTGGGATTCTTCATACTGCTTGCAATGTGTCTTTGCAAAAAACACGGTCAAGAGGGAGGGACACAATATATAGCTCTGCTGGCGGTTCTCTATGTTATGGTTAATATTTTCACAGGATTTTTTACTGCAATCGAATCTATCACAGCGGTGGGAATGTACAGTTTTCTCCTTATTTATTATATGCTTTCACAAAAGGGAAAGGATTGGGGATTTCGCATTATCAGTGGCATTCTTCTGGTTTTCCTGCCGGTGGCAAATGAATATTTTGTGGGATATTCGGCGGTGCTGTTATTGGTGTTGGCGGTAAGGATGCTTCGGGATCGGAAGGAGCTTTATATAGGAGAGTGGGCTGTACATTTTATGGTTAATATATACACATGTTATCACTCTTATCTGGCGGCTACCGAGGGTGCGCCGACATCTTCTTTGGAGGCGTCAATTCGTACGTTGGCCGACAGAAAATATTATTGGCTTCTGCTTGGTACGATTGTGGTTACGCTGCTTGCTGCTGTTATATACAGTATAATACCAGATGGGACTTTTAAAAAAATTATGTGCTGTATTGTATTTTTGCTCTGCGTTTTATGTGGTGTGTGGCTGGCTCTTGCAGTATATCTTATTGCATACGGAATTGCATCCATCAGCTTCAGTATGAGATTTATGAATCTTATATTGCCAATGGCAGTAGGCATGTTTTTTCTGGTATTGTGGCTGTTGCGGCTTAATCTGAAATATTCCGTCCTGCCTATGGCTGTTTTGTTTCTGGTATTAAGCTGTATATATGATGTGCGTGTTTCGAGGGCATATCACGATTATCTGGTACGGATCCATGAATTGAATCAGGAATACACTGGCTTTTTTGAGGTGGGACAGACTAATCTGGATCGTACTTTCTGCTGGGGATGGCCGCTTCCTATGGAAAGTATTCTTGCACAGTGTATTCAAGGGGAAACAGTAATTGATTCTAATATGATATATCGGTTTGATATGCAGCAATGGGAATCATTTGACAGTGATGACATTGAGGCCTACGGAGATCTGGAGCGGTATGGGATCCATATAGATAAAGAAGCATTCCGATAAAGTTCTGGATATTGACAGTGAAGTGAATGAACGGTGATACGATTTAAGAGTACTTTAAAAACCCCTGGCAGTATGTACGAATCATTTGTCAGGGGTTTTTATTTGCATTGGGGCTGAATATGGTTACTAAATCTCCCTCACATCATACGGCGTCGTCTGGTACACATAATAATTAAGCCAGTTGGAAAACAGGAGCTGCCCGGCGGAACGCCAGTTGACGATCGGTTCCTTTGAGGGGTCGTTTCCAGGGAAGTAATTTACCGGGATTTTGGGATTCATTCCCTTTTCCATGTCGCGGGCGTACTCCAGAGCCAGCGTATCTGCGTCATATTCCAGATGGCAGGTAATGAAGAAGTGCCTGCTGTCCTCGGTTTTGGTAATCGCCATGCCTGCTTCGTCCGAGACGGCCATCAGCTCCAGGTCCGGTACGGAGGCAATCTGGGCCGGGTCAATCGTCATGGCGCGGGACTGGGGCGCATGAAAAATATCGTCAAAGCCCCGGAAAAGAGGAGCTTTTCGCTTAAGAATCCTGTGGGGGTACACACCGGATAGCTTTTCGTCTAAATCTTCCCTGTCTAAACCATAAAAAAAGTAAAGGGCGGCGTAGGCGCCCCAACACAGATGCATGGTACAGTGTACGTGCGTGCGGCCCCACTCCATGATGGTGCAGATCTCATCCCAGTAAGCTACCCTTTCGAATCGGACATGGTCGAGCGGCGCGCCGGTGATAATCATGCCGTCAAATTTACGGTTTTTGATCTGGTCAAAAGTGGTGTAAAAAGCTTCCATATGGTTGGAATCGGTATGCAGCGGTGTGTAGCTGGCAGTCTGTAAAAATTCCACGTTTACCTGAAGCGGTGTGTTTGAAAGCTTTCGCAAAAGCTGGGTTTCGGTTACTTCCTTGGTGGGCATCAGATTTAAGATCAGTACATCCAACGGACGGATATCCTGATGCATCGCCCGGTATTCAGTCATGACAAATATATTTTCCTTTTCTAAAATGCCGGTCGCCGGCAGTAAATCCGCTACTTTGATGGGCATGAAAATCACTACCTTTCTCTCTGGTTATATCATACATATGAAATTACAAATGACACAATGTATGATATCACAAACAGATAATCCGTGCAAGGGATCAGGCTTGTTCCTGGCACACATATAGAGGAGAAATGGATTGACAGGTTTTTGCGGCGGAAATATTTACCAAATAATTGTATAATTTCCCCAAAAATTTTGTATTATGGAAAATGTGTAAACGGTTGCCACTTAATTTGGAAAATGCTATAGTAATAGACAGGCAAAGTGGAAGTGTGAATTCACTGTCTGCGCAAAAACAACCACACTTAAAAACAGATCAATTTATAAGGAGGAAGTTTGACATGAAAAAAGCACTCGTATTGGCACTGGTAGGCGCTATGGTTTTCTCAATGCCTGTTATGGCAAAGGAAACAGGTGCACCTGAGGCAGTTTATCTTGAGGACAGCTCTTATATTGGTATTAACGCTGAGACTGTTCGGGCGATTGATGAGAACAAGACGATTCAGGAGCACAATAATAATGCAGTAACGGATCACTGGGACATGGAAGGTGATGCAATACAGAATCTTGCGATCGGTCAGGGCGCTGTTCTTGACGGCGAGGCGGCTCCCGGTCTGACATTCAATCTGATGAAGCCCGAGCTGAAGAGGGTTTATGCGGCGAAGGCACTGGCACAGGGCAAAGGTTCCCTGCTTGCGGTGGCAAACGTACATACACATGCAGCTTATGAAACGGCAGCGATTACCTTTTATGCTCCCGGTGTTAAGGCTGGCGATGCGATCACGGTTTATCAGCGTGTGACCGATGATGAGTGGACTGCGGTTCCTACTGTGGTTACAGACGATCATGTAGCGGTAGAAATCACTGACAATACACATCTTGCTTTCATTAAGGCACCTGTAGTTGTAGCGGCACCTGTAGCTCCGAAGGCAGCAACGCCTGTGGAAAAGCCAGCGCAGGAGGACTCAAAGGCCGATGTAGAGACAGTAACCGTTGTTGAGAAAAATGACGCTGAGAAGACTGAGGTGAAGGCCGACGAGGAAGCGGCTGATGCGAAGACCGATAAGAAAGCGGCCGACGAGGAGTCTGATGCAGAGACCGACGAGAATGTGGATGACGAGGAGTCTGATGCAGAGACCGATGAGAAAGCAGACGCAGCAAACTAAAAATAAAAAGATTATTTAAGTGTGGCAGAGGAGCGCATCACGTTGTAAACGGTGGTGCGCTTTTTATCTGAGGTCGTAGTTACCAGAGATTTACTTAATGGATGAAAAAACGGATGGTGGTGAACCAATCCGGCAATTGACCTATATATCGGAAGATGATATAGTAAGGGAGAAGTACCTGTACAGAAAGGCAATATAATTTTGGACGAAAAAGGAGGTTGACTGAAATGAAAAAAGTATTAGTATTGGCACTGGCAGGCGCTATGATTTTCTCTGTGCCTGTTATGGCAGAGGAAGTAGGCGCACCTGTAGCCGTATATCTCGAGGACAGCTCTGATATCGGCGAACCTGCAGAGACCGTACTGGCGATCGAGGAGAATAAGACCATCGGTGAGCACATGAACAATGCGGTTATTAATATCTGGGATATGCTTGGTGCGGAGGTTCAGGACCTGGCGATCGGTCAGGGCGCTGTTCTTGACGGTGTAGAGGCTCCCGGTCTTACCTTTGATCTGGTTAAGCCGGATCTCAAGAGAGTATATGCGGCTAAAGAGCTGGCGCAGGGTAAGGGGTCTCTTCTCACTGTTGTAAACGTACATACCCATGCGGGCTATGGCACAGCGAAGATTAACTTTTATGCACCCGGCGTAAAGGCCGGTCAGGCGATCACCGTTTACCAGCGCATTACCGATGAAGAGTGGGTTGCAGTTCCGACAGAGGTTTCTGACGATCATGTAGTGGTAGAGATTACCGATAACAACCATCTTGCATTTATCGAGGCAAAGTAAGAGCGGGAAAATCGGTTTAAACGTGGAACGCACCGTCCATTTTGGCGGTGCGTTTCGTCTGTGCAGACCTGTGTAGAGGAAATATGCTGCACAGCGGACGGGGGAAAACCTTTCTCTGCCCGATTCGGGAGGGGATTCCGGCCGACAGAAAAAGATTTGCATAATTCTGCATTTTACATTATAATTTATATGTATCAACGCTTCGACACAGGGGGATTGAGTGGATTATGGAGACGGCGTATCAGAAGGTTAAAGTACACAATGAATTGGAGTGGTGCCAGGTAAAGGACATGGCGACCAAGGAGAAGATAGAGAAGGTTTTGTTAAAACACCGTGTATCCTATTTTGTGAAATGGGAAAAACCGAAATTCTTTTCCAACGATACTTTTGGCTCCTGCGTGTTCTGCGTGAACCAACTGCAGAAGGAGAGCGCGGACGATGCGATTCAGGAGCTTGAGGAGGAGGTGCGGGATAAGATTCGCTTCATTAACCGTAAGGTGGATAAAACCTTCTATTAAACCGAATGGAGAACCGGATAAAACCGGGTGCGTGAAAGCTGCGCACCCGGTTTTCTAATGGGTTTTATGAGCGGGAATCCTGCTTCTTTTTCAGGTTTTTCTGGGCAGTGGAGAGCATCAGCTTGATACGGTTCAACTGATTAACCTCGCTGGCGCCGGGATCGTAGTCGATGGCCACGATGTTGGAGCTGGGGAAGCGTTTGCGCAGCTCCTTGATCACGCCCTTGCCTACCACATGGTTTGGCAGGCAGCCGAAGGGCTGGGTGCAGACGATGTTGTCTACGCCGCTGTGGATTAATTCTACCATCTCACCGGTGAGGAACCACCCTTCGCCGGTCTGGTTGCCGATATCGACAATGGGTTTTGCGTAATCCACCAGTGTGTAGATGCTGACAGGCGGCGTGAAGTGCCTGCTTTTTGCAAATTCTTTCGCAGCCTGCGCGCGCAGCTTTTCAAGCGCCCGGATGCCGAGGCGGGAGAACAGGGCGGCCTTTTTCGAGGTGCCCAGAAAATCTGCCTTGTAAATCTGGTTGTAGAAGCAGTAGAGCATAAAGTCCAGAAGATCAGGCACCACCGCCTCCGCGCCTTCCGCTTCCAGAAGCTCTACCAGATGATTGTTGGCGGCAGGGGCAAATTTTACCAGAATCTCGCCCACGATGCCGACACGGGGCTTGCGCAAATCTTCGTAAATAGGAATATTGTCAAAATCCTGTACAATCCGACGGCACATTTTCTGGAAGGTCAGATAGTTCATGGATTTTCTGGAAACAAAATCCCGGCATTTCTTGATCCATCTGGTGTGCAACGCATCAACGGAACCCGGCTCTTTTTCATATGGCCGCATCCGGTAGACGCAGCGCATGAAGATATCGCCGAAGAGGGCGCTGTAAGCGGCGCGGATTAAGAGATCGGCGTTCAGATGGAACCCTGGATTGCTCTCGATGCCGGCCAGATTTAAGGAGATCACGGGAACCTGCGGCATACCTGCTTTTTCCAAAGCGCGCCGTATAAAGCCCACATAGTTTGTGGCGCGGCAGCCGCCGCCGGTCTGCGTCATAATGACAGCCACTTTGTTCAGGTCATATTTGCCGGAAAGCAGGGCGTCCATAATCTGTCCCACCACGATCAGAGAAGGATAACATGCGTCATTATTTACATATTTCAATCCCACATCCACAGCCTGTCTTGTATCGTTGCCGAGCACCTCAAAGTGGTAACCACAGGCGTTGAAGGCTGCCTCCATGATTTCAAAATGGATCGGCGACATCTGGGGGCAGAGGATGGTGTAATTCTTTCTCATTTCCTCGGTAAAGGGCACTTTTTTGATGGCGCTGGAATGGATCGTGCGCTTCTCACCCTTCTGTTCCCTTACCTGTATGGCTGAGAGCAGGGAACGGATACGGATTCTGGCCGCTCCGAGATTGTTTACCTCGTCGATTTTTAGACAGGTATAGATTTTGCCGGAGCCGGTAAGGATATCGTTTACCTGATCCGTGGTTACGGCGTCAAGGCCGCAGCCGAAGGAATTGAGCTGAATCAGGTCCAGATCATCCCGTGTTTTAACAAAGCTTGCCGCCGCATAGAGCCTGGAATGGTACATCCACTGGTCGGAAACAATCAGCGGCCGCTCAGGAGCCGCCAGATGGGAGACGGAGTCCTCGGTCAGCACCGCGATATCGTAAGAGGTAATCAGCTCGGGAATACCGTGGTTGATTTCCGGGTCAACGTGGTAGGGACGGCCCGCCAGCACGATGCCGCGCTTGTGGTTTGTCTCCAGATAGCGGAGCACTTCCTCGCCTTTATCCCGCATGTCCTGTCTGGCCGCCGCAAGCTCTGTCCATGCAGTTTCGACCGCGTCCATAACAGATGTTATCGGAAGCTCACGGAATTCTCTTGTCAGTGCCTCCGTAACGGTCTGCAGGCTCTTAAAGGACATAAAAGGATTGCGGAAAACCACTTCGCCGCGCCCGATTTCCTCCACATTGTTCTTGATGTTCTCGGAGTAGGAGGTGACGATGGGGCAGTTGTAGTGGTTGTTGGCGTCGTGAAACTCATCCCGCTCGTAAAAGAGGGCGGGGTAGAAGATAAAGTCCACGCGCTGCTTGATGAGCCATGATACATGTCCATGGGCCAGCTTTGCCGGATAACATTCCGATTCGCTGGGGATGGATTCGATGCCGAGCTCATAGATTTTACGGTTGGAAACGGGAGAGAGCACCACCCGGAAGCCCAGCTTCGTAAAGAAGGTGAACCAGAAGGGGTAGTTCTCATACATATTTAACACGCGCGGAATTCCCACGGTGCCCCGCTTCGCCTCGTTGGCCGGCAGAGGCTCATAGGAAAAGTAGCGTTTCAGCTTGTAGTCAAAGAGATTGGGCGCGCCGTTTTCCTTTTTGGCCCGTCCCAGCCCTCTTTCGCAGCGGTTGCCGGAGATGTACTGGCGGCCTCCCGTAAACTTATTGATGGTAAGTCGGCAGTTGTTGGTGCATCCCTTGCATTTGGCCATGCTTGTCTCAAATTGCAGACTGGTGATCTGCTCCAGGTTCAGCATGGAGGTGCGGTATCCGTCCTCATAATGCGCCCTTGCGATCAGCGCCGCGCCAAAAGCCCCCATGATACCGGCAATATCCGGACGGATGGCCTCACAGTCGGCGATTTTTTCAAAGCTGCGGAGAACCGCGTCATTATAGAAGGTGCCGCCCTGCACGACAATATTTTTTCCAAGCTCCGAGGCGTCGGAGACTTTGATTACCTTGAAGAGCGCGTTTTTGATGACAGAGTATGCCAGCCCTGCGGAAATATCGGAGACGGAGGCTCCTTCCTTCTGCGCCTGTTTTACTTTGGAATTCATAAACACCGTACAGCGGGTGCCGAGATCGATCGGATGCTCCGCAAAGAGGGCGGTTCTGGCGAAGTCCTCCACGCCGTAGTTTAAGGACTTGGCAAAGGTCTCTATAAAGGAACCGCAGCCCGAGGAGCAGGCTTCGTTGAGCTGTACGCTGTCCACGGTGTGGTTTTTGATTTTGATACACTTCATGTCCTGTCCGCCGATATCCAGGATACAGTCCACTTCCGGGTCAAAGAACGCGGCGGCATTGTAGTGGGCTACTGTTTCCACCTCGCCGTCGTCCAGCAGAAAAGCTGCCTTCATCAGTGCTTCGCCGTAGCCGGTGGAGCAGGAACGGGCGATTTTTACCCCCGCCGGGAGCAGATGATAAATCTCCTTTAAGGAGCGTATGGCGGTTTTCAAAGGGCTGCCGTCGTTGCTGCTGTAGAAGGAGTAGAGCAGGGAGCCGTCGTCGCCCACGAGGGCCACCTTTGTGGTGGTAGAGCCGGCGTCAATCCCTAAAAAGCAGTTTCCCTGATAGGAAGCCAGGTCACCCGTGGCCACATGATGGACGCTGTGGCGCGCGCGGAAAGCGTCGTAGTCCGCCTGCGTGGCAAAGAGCGGCTCCATCCGTTCCACCTCAAATTCCATTTTGATATCGGAGGCCAGCTTGTCTGTCAGCTCCTCCATGGTATAAAAAGCCTCTTCTTTCGCGTTTAAGGCGGAGCCTATGGCCGCGAAGAGGTGGGAGTTATCCGTGTCGATGATATGGGCGTCATCCAGTTTCAGGGTGCGGATAAAGGACTGCTTTAGCTCTGATAAAAAATGCAGCGGACCGCCAAGGAACGCTACGTGTCCCCGGATCGGCTTGCCGCATGCGAGGCCGCTGATGGTCTGATTTACCACAGCCTGAAAGATGGAGGCGGAAAGATCCTCCTTTGTTGCGCCTTCATTGATGAGGGGCTGTATATCAGATTTGGCAAACACGCCGCAGCGGGCCGCTATGGTATACAGGGAGTGGTAATTTTTGGCATATTCGTTCAGCCCGGCCGCGTCTGTCTGCAGGAGGGAGGCCATCTGGTCGATAAAGGAACCTGTACCCCCGGCACAGATGCCGTTCATGCGCTGTTCCACATTGCCGCCCTCGAAATAGATGATCTTTGCATCCTCGCCGCCAAGCTCTATGGCCACATCTGTGACAGGCGCAAAGGTCTGCAGGGAAGTGGACACGGCGATCACCTCCTGCACAAAGGGGATCTGCAGATGGTTAGCCAGGGTAAGGCCGCCGGAGCCTGTTATGATGGGGTGCACCGTGAGGTTCCCAAGCTGTTCAAAGGCCTGGGAGAGAAGATCCGCAAGCGTCTCCCTGATATTTGCAAAATGTCTTTTGTAATCGGAAAAGAGTATCTGATGCCTGTCATCCAGAATGGCGATCTTAACGGTGGTGGAACCGATGTCGATGCCAAGCGTATATTGCATATCACTCATTTCTTGTCCGCTCCTTCATATAGCAAATGGTATCTTGGAATAAGTTACCTTTTTACTTATTAAAATGTGTTTTTTGGCACACGCTGTCATTATACGACACAGTTTTCCAAAATGCAATTGTCCAATTCTTAGAAAAGAATGAAGTTTTCGGAAGACATTTATTAAATTTTTATGAGAAGACGATTTTTGGGGTTGTGACATTTACTTTTAAAGGGAGGAATGCTATATTATATAAT